>JACNKQ010000026.1 GCA_014381945.1 Actinomycetota bacterium | reverse complement strand
GGAGCGGGATCCGGGGGGTCAAGAGGCAGTCGCGGCACGGCGGTCGCGCGGCGGCGAGATTGATCACACAGTGGTTGTCGTAAGGAGAGGTGAGAGGGGAGACCGAGCGTCGGGGGAGAAGGGGGGGGGGCGGGGCGCACCGTTAGTGCTCGAGGACTGACCCGCCGACACCCGGTGTCACAGGTGGGGGAGACTCGGGAGGTATGAGAGAAGCGTCGCGCTGATGGGCACCCGGCTCGAGAAGGTGGTCGTCTCCGGCCCCAATAAGAAGGGTGAGTGGTTCTGGCGGCCCGCCGACGGGGGCGAGACGCTGCCGGTTCCCGAACACCTCGTCAATCTGGGCTGGGTGAACGCACAGACCGTCGAGATGCAGGTCCGTCGAAAGGGCTCCACGATCGAACTGCTCGGACCACCCGAGCCGGAGCCCGAGGCGCTGCTCTACATCGACGGCGAGCCCTACATCCCGCCCGAAACGCTCGACCTCGAACCCGGCGTGGTCGTCGTCGCCACCATCCCCTTTGACGGGATCGAAGACCGGACCAATCCGGACGTCGATTCCAAGAACCGGCCGGCGGTCGTCGTCCGGGTCGAGCGGGACTTCGTCGCCGTACGCGCCTTGTTCAGTCGCAACGCCGAGGGCAAGGGCCAACGCCTCAAGGACTCGAAGTCCATCGGCCTCGACCACAAGTCGATCCTCGAACACGCAGAGACCGTGATCCCGCGTAGCGACATCCACGAACTCGTCGGCACCCTCTCCGAGGTCGACAGGAAGTGGGTCCTCCGATGAGCACCTTCCGTTCCCTCGGCCTGGCCCTCGCCCTTCTGGCCGGCACCGCCGCCTGCGGCTCCAGCACCGAGGACCGAGCCGTCGAAACCACCACTTCCACGACCACGACCGCGACCACTTCCACGACCTCCACTTCGACCACCACTTCGACCTCCACTTCGACCACCACCTCGACCACCACCACGCTCGACGTGGCCGCTGCGATCGAGGACGAACTCGTCAACCTCTACGAGACCCGGGGGCTCGAGCCGGACGAGGCCGAAGCGGCTGCCGCCGAGGCACTCGGCAATGAGTTGAGCGCAGAAACCGTCGATGCACTGAAGGAGTTCGCCGACCGCTTCGTCGAGAACCGCCAGGAAATCCCCGTCTACGGCCCCTACCTGAGCGAAGACGAGGCACTCTGCATCGTCACCGAGATGATGGTCGCGATGGGATTCGGTGGGACGATCGACTTCATCGGCGACATCTGGCTGCCGATGAGCGTCGAGGACGCACACGCCGTCGTCGATCCGGTCGCCACCTGCGCCGACCTCGTCGAAAAGGTCTGGATGCAGGGCAACGCATACGGGATCGGGAACGTCGACTGCTTCACCGATGGCCTCACCGAAGCAGACGTCGTCCGCTTCGAGGTCTTGAGGCTGACCGGCCCCCGAGAGAACTACTTCGACGTCGACATCATGGAGCGCTGCATCCCCGGATACGACGACTGAACCAGCCCCCGCCTGCTCCTACTACTGCTGCTGTTGCTGCTGCTGGGATTGGATCGGAAGGTGGTCGAACTGGGACATCGTGACCGGCGGCTGCACCACCGCCGCCTGCTGGGTCGGGTCCATGCGGCGGATCTCGACATTCGTGCCCGCCTCCGCCTCGGCGCCGCCCGAAATCGACCCCCGCAGCGGCGGCACGTCGTCGTAGTCGCGGCCGTGGCCGATCTTGACGTGGCGCACCCCGACCTCGTGGCCGTTGGTCGGGTCGAGCGCCAGCCAACCCCACCCCGGCACCGCCGCCTCGAACCAGGCGTGCGTCTGCACATGCACGATGTCGCCCACCACGTCCTCGCCGGTGCGGTCCGACGACGTGAACAGGTAGCCCGACACATACCGGGCCGGCACCCCGACCGACCGGCACAAAGCCACCGCCAGATGGGCGAAGTCCTGACACACCCCCGTGCCCTCCGACAACACATCCTCGACGGCGATACCGATATGGGTCGACCCCGCCTCGTATTCGAGCCGCTCCCGCACCAGGTCGTGCACCCCGACGATCGTGGCCACCACGTCGTCGCCCACCACGGCATCACGGCCCGCAGCGTCCACGCCGTCGCCCCACCCGACATGCGGCGTGGGCTCCAGGTACTCGTGGTGCCGGTCACGGAACCACGGCTCCTCCAACACCTCCCACGCACACGGAATCGGCATGGGCGGCGCCTCGAACGTGTCGACCGCCGCCTCCGCCACGATCTCGAGCGACAGGTGCGGCTCACGCACCCCGAACGCATCGACCCGGGTGCCCCAGTAGTCGTTGTACGCCATCGTCCGTGCCGTCGGCGACACGCTCAGGCGGTAGGCCACCAGATTCTGACGGTGGTCCGATACCGGACACGCCCGCACCTCGTTGTGCGACTCCGCCACCGGAGCGTCGTACCGGAACAGGGTCCGGTTGCTGATGTCGAGCCTCACGCCGCCTACCTCCTGCCGACGATCGGCACGGTCGACGCCTGCGGATGCGTTTCGAACGGCATCCCGCTGCGGAAGTACTGCTCGCCCATCGCCCCGGCCACCTCACGGATGCCGTCGTCCAACTCGGCACAGAACGCCGGCACGTCGACCAGACCCGCATCGAGGTCGGCGAACTCGAGCGTCGACCGCACCCGACCCAGCACCGTCTCGGTGCGGCCCCGCCCCGGCTCCCGGTCGACCAGGTTCCCCAACAGCTTCTCGGCCCGGGTCAGGCAGTAGAGCACCGACCGGGGAAACAGCGCATCCCGCAACAGGAACGACGAGATCCGCGCCGGATCCGTCGTCGGCGTGTGGGCCCGCCGGAACGCCTCCACCGCCGACACCGACGACAGGGTCAGCAGCGCATCTTCCCAACTCCGCGACGCGAGGTGCCCCCACCGGATGCTCAACAACCGAGACGTCATCAACGCACGCTCGAGCTGGACACCCACGTTGAGGAACCGGTAGCCGTCGCCCCTGGGCATGTTCTGCTCGATCGTGCCCGCCACCGCCTGGCAACGGTTCTTCACGAACTGGAACAACGTGTACGGCTCGCCCGCCAGCTCGGCGGCGAGGTCGTGCTCGCCCAACTCGAGGTGGAACCGGTTGGTGGTCTCCCACAACTCCGACGGGATCTGCTCGCGCACGCTGCGCAGGTTCTCGCGGGCCGTCTCCACCGCCGACACGATCGACCCCGGGTTCTCCGGATCGGCGACCAGGAACCCGCTCACCTCCCGCCAACCCACCGACCGGTCCGCCTCGGCGAACTCCTCCGCCACCCGCAGGACCGTCAACAGGTCGCCCCACTGTGCGGCGGCGTCCGGACGGATGATCGTGGCGTGCTGCGTGGCGTCGAGGATGCGCGCCGTGTCCTCGGCACGCTCGAGGTAGCGGCCGGCCCAGAACAGGTTCTCGGCGTGACGGGCCAGCATCAGAAACCGCCTGCTCCCGGATCGTGCGAGCCCGGCTGGTCCTCGAGCACCCACGTGTCCTTCGACCCGCCGCCCTGCGACGAGTTCACGATCAGCGACCCCTTGCGCATCGCCACCCGGGTCAGCCCGCCCGGCAGCACCTCGATCGTCGCACCCGTCAGCACGAACGGGCGCAGGTCGACGTGGCGGCCCTCGAGCCCACCCTCGACACACGACGGCACCCGGCTGAGCTGCACCACCTCCTGGGCGATCCAGCCCCGCGGGTCGGCCTCGACCTTCGCCAGCACATCGGTCAACTCCTCGTCCGAAGCCGACGGGCCGATCACGATCCCGTAGCCGCCAGACTCCGCCACCGGCTTCCACACCAACTCGTCGGCACGGGCCACCGACTCGGCCCGCTGGTCGGCGTCCCACAACACATAGGTGGGGGCGTTGTCGATCAGCGGCTCCTCGCCCAGGTAGTAGCGGATCATCTCGGGCACATACGGATACACGGCCTTGTCGTCGGCCGCCCCGTTGCCCACGGCGTTGGCGAGCGTCACCGTGCCGGCCCGAACCGCCGCCATCAGCCCGGGCACACCCAGCGTCGACGAGGTCTCGAACACCACCGGGTCCAGGAAGTGGTCGTCGATGCGCCGGTAGATCACATCGACCCGGCGCAGCCCGCCGGTGGTGCGCATCGCCACCACGTTGTCGTCGACCACCAGGTCGCGGCCCTCGACCAGCTCGACACCCATCTGCCGTGCCAGGAACGCATGCTCGAAGTACGCCGAGTTGAAAACGCCCGGCGTCAGCACCACAACCACCGGGTCGTCGCCAGAGGAAGAAGGGGCGGCGTTGCGCAGCGCCGACAACAGCGACCGCCCGTAGTCGTCGACCGACCGGATCCCCATCTCGGCGAACGCCCCGGTCAGCACCCGGGCCATCGTCGCCCGGTTCTCCAACACATAGGACACGCCCGACGGGTTCCGCAGGTTGTCCTCGAGCACCAGGAACCGCCCGTCGGCGCCCCGCACGATGTCGATCCCCGACACCAGGCAACGGGCCCCGTTCGGCACGGCGATGTTGAACGCCTCCCGTTCGAACCCGTCCGACGACATCACCAGCCAACGCGGCACCACCCCGTCCTCGAGGATCGCCTGTTCGCCGACGTAGAGATCCTCGAGGAACCGGTTCACGGCGTTGACCCGCTGCGCCAGGCCCCGCTCGAGCAGCGCCCACTCGTCGGCCGGGATGATCCGCGGGAACAGGTCCATAGGCCACGTGCGCTCGATGCCAGACGTCTCGCCGTAGACCGTGAACGTGATGCCACGGGTGCGCAGCAGGTCGTCGCGCAGCGAGGCGTGGTAGTCGAGGTTCTCGGGGGTCAGGGCGTCGAACCAGTCGACGACCGGCCCGTATCCGTGGCGCGCTCCACCGTCGTCGTCGATGGCCTCGTCGAAGAACCCGCCCCGGTCGTAGTCGGAGAAGAGCCCGCCGGTCATCCGCCGACCGTACCGCGCCCGAGCCGGGCGTGCCCCGGAGCCCGCCGATCAGAGCGATCGCAGCCGCTCGACCCGCTCGTCGTCCTCTCCGAGGTGGCGGGCGACCTCGCCGACCACCGCTGCGGTGTCGAGGTTGCCGGCGGCGGCCATTTCCTCGAGGTCGGCCCAGTCGCGGGTCCGGTTGAAGAACGTCTTGAAGACGGCCAGGTCCCGGCAGGAGAGGAACGGCACCCTGGTGCCCTCGAACCATCGATGGTCGGCTCGGCCGGCTGCCTCGGCGTGGAAGCCGCTGGTGTTGAAGAATACGTCGATCGGCGTGGCGTCCCACCAGAGCCTCGCCTGGCCGCCGTCGGCGATCGCCGCCCGGTTGGCGTCCGAGACGGTCACTTCAGCCGGCAGGGCGGCGAGCGCAGCATCGGCTTCCTCGACGCCGACGAACAGGTTGACGTCGATGTCGATGGTGCCCCGCGCCTGCTCGGTGCACCAGGCCAGCGCCAGCGCTCCGCCGAAGGCGTGCGGGATCCCGGCGGCCTCGAGCGACCCGTGGATGGCGACCACCTGTT
Organism: Actinomycetota bacterium; assembly: GCA_014381945.1. Taxonomy (GTDB): domain Bacteria; phylum Actinomycetota; class Acidimicrobiia; order Acidimicrobiales; family MedAcidi-G1; genus S20-B6. The sequence goes on along the minus strand of JACNKQ010000026.1, from coordinate 34,657 downwards.
CGGCCAGCGAGGTCACGATGCATCCTTCCGGCGGGGCGGGAACGGCGGGTACTCCAGCGTGGGCGAGTGCCGGGCGGGGAACTTCGCAGCCAATTCGAGCACGGCGGCAAGCTCCTCGCCGCGGGGGAGCCGCGAGCCTGCGTCGACCCTGGGGCGGAGTTCGGTCTGGATGGTGAAACCGGCGGCGCCGACGATCCGCTCGAGCGTGGCGACCGACGGCGTCACCGAACCCGACTCGTAGGCCGAGAGCGTGGCGTGCGAGGTGCCGGCCGCCCGGGCGAGTGCCCGGAGTCCGAGCCCTGACCGCCTCCTGGCCCTGCGGATGAGTGCGCCGGCGTCCATGGCAAGATGGTATCAGATCAGATACCACTTGAACACCTGGGTACTCGGGCTCAGGCCAGGGGGCCGATGGCCTCCTCGACGGCATCGAGCACGGCGCCTGAGCGCAGCAGTTCCTCGGCGGCTGCCAGTTCGGGCGACAGGAAGCGGTCGGGGCCAGGGCCCGGGACCTCGCCGCGCAGCGCCGCCAGCGCCGCCCCCGTGCCGGCCGCCGGCACCAGCGGCGCCCGCAGGTCGACCGCCCGTGCCGACACCGCCATCTCGACCGCCAGGATCCGTCGCACGTTGTCGACCAGCCGACGCAGTTTGCGGACCGCACCCCACGCCATCGACACGTGGTCCTCCTGCATGCCCGACGTCGGCAACGAGTCGACGCTGGCCGGCGCCGCCAGACGGCGGTTCTCGGCACACAACCCGGCCGCCGTGTACTGCCCGATCATCATCCCCGAGTCGACCCCCGGGTCGTCGGCCAGGAACGGCGGCAGGCCATGGGAGCGGTGGTGGTCGAGCACCCGGTCGATGCGCCGCTCGGCGATCGCCCCCACCTCGGCCAGGGCGATGGCGAGGAAGTCGGCGGCGAACCCCAGCGGCGCCCCGTGGAAGTTTCCACCTGACTCGACCCGCCCGTCTGGCATCACCATCGGGTTGTCGATCGCCGACGCCAACTCGGCCTCGGCCACCATGACGGCATGCGCCAGCGTGTCGCGGGCGGCACCGTGCACCTGGGGCGTGCACCGGATCGAATAGGCGTCCTGCACCCGCACGTCGTCGGAGCGGTGGCTGGCCACGATCGGCGAATCAGCCAGCAGCGCCCGCAGGTTGGCGGCGCTCACGGCCTGGCCGGGCTGCGGTCGCAGGGCCAGCAGGTCGGCGGCGAACGCCCGGTCGGTGGCCAGCAGCCCTTCGACCGTCAGCGCAGCGGACACATCGGCGGCCGACAACAGGGCAGATGCGTCGTGGCAGGCCAGGCAGAGCTGCCCGAGGATCCCGTCGGTGCCGTTCGTGAGCGCCAGGCCCTCCTTGTCGGCCAGCACCAGCGGCTCGAGTCCGGCAGCGGCCAACGCCTCGGCGGCCGGCACCACTCGGCCGTCCACCTCCACATCGCCCTCGCCCAGCATCGCCAACGCCGCATGCGCCAGGGGAGCGAGGTCGCCGCTCGCACCCAACGACCCGTACTCGGGCACCAGCGGGGCGATGCCCGCATTGACCATCGCCAGCAGGCTCTCGGCCACCAGCGGCCGGGCCCCGCTGAACCCCAACGCCAGCGTGCGCGCCCGCAGGAACACCATCGCCCGCACCACCTCGGCCTCGACCGGCGGCCCCATCCCCGCCGCATGCGAGCGCACCAGCGCCGCCTGCAGGTCGGCCCGCCGCCCGGGCGGGATCGTCACCGTGGCGAGCGCACCGAACCCGGTCGACACCCCGTAGGCGGGATCGCCCCCGGCCAGCGTCTCGACGATCGAACGGGCGGCGGCCATGCGCTCGACAGCGGCATCGGTCAACTCGACCACAGCGGCGCCACGCGCCACCGCCACCACGTCGGCGATCGTGACGCCCGGGCCGTCGAGCCGAACGGCGCTCATGCCCGACCCCGCAGGTCACGTCCCAGGGCATCGGCAGCTTCGAGCACCGCAGCGGCCGTGGCATCGAGCACCTTCCCCCTGAGGCGCTGCGCCGGGCCGAGCACCGAGATGGCGGCCACGACATCGCCGTCCGGGCCGACCACCGGCGCCACGGCGGCCGACACGTCGGGCTCGACGGCGCCGACGTTGCGGTGGGCGACCGCCGACCCGTCGCCGGTCAGCGCGGCGCCGACGGCGGTGATGTCGAGCGGCACGGTGCGGCCGACCCAGCCGGTGTGGCGGATCGCCCGGGAACTCTCGGCGGCGGCCAGGTAGACGGCGCTGGTGCGCTCGCGCACCGCCAGGTAGGCGGACTCGCCGGTGTCGGCCGCCAGACGGTCGAGGTGTGCCTGGGCGACGGCGGTCAGGTGGGCGGCCGGCCCCTCGCGCAGCGACGTGAGCGCCAGGCGCAGGAAGGCGGGTCCTGCGGAAAAGCGCCCGGCGTCGTCGCGGTCTAGCCAGCCGTGCTGCTCGAGCGCCCTGAGGTGCCGCAGCGCGGTCGAAGTGGGCAGGTCGACCGCCTTCGCCGCCTCGCCCAGCGGCAGGCGTCCGGCCGTCACGACGGCGTCGACGAGTTGCAGCGCCCGCTCGGCGGACCGGGCCACATGAAGTGTGGATGGAGCGGTTGCGGTCATGAGTGTGTCACCAGATGAAAGTAGTTGCCAACACACGGCAACCTACGGCAGACTGTGGCCGACCGCAACCATCCGCCCGCCCCGAAACTGGAGCCACACATGTCCACCCCCGTCCACGCACCCCGGGGCACAGACCTGACGTGTCGCAGCTGGCCCCAGGAAGCCGCCTTCCGGATGCTCCAGAACAACCTCGACCCCGAGGTCGCCGAGCGCCCCGACGACCTCGTCGTCTACGGCGGCACCGGCAGGGCCGCCCGCTCATGGCCCGCCTACCACGCCATCCTCCGCACCCTCACCACCCTCGCCGACGACGAGACCCTGCTAGTCCAGTCCGGCAGGCCCGTCGGCGTGTTCCGCACCCACGAATGGTCCCCCCGGGTGCTCATCGCCAACTCCAACCTCGTCCCCGACTGGGCCAACTGGTCCGAGTTCCGCCGCCTCGAAGCCGAAGGCCTCATGATGTACGGCCAGATGACCGCCGGGTCCTGGATCTACATCGGCACCCAGGGCATCCTCCAGGGCACCTACGAATGCTTCGCCGAGATCGCCCGTAGGAAGTTCGACGGCACCCTCGCCGGCACGCTCACGATCACGGCCGGCGCCGGCGGCATGGGCGGCGCACAACCCCTCGCCGTCACCATGAACGACGGCGTCGTGCTCGTAATCGACGTCGACCCGCACATGCTCGAACGCCGCGTCGACCACCGCTACCTCGACGAGATCGCCGACGACTACAACGACGCCCTCCGACGCGTCACCGCCGCCAAGGCCGAACGCCGGGCGCTTTCCGTCGGCCTCGTCGGCAACGCAGCCGACGTGCTGCCCCGCCTCCTCGCCGACGGCGTCGACGCCGACATCGTCACCGACCAGACCTCGGCCCACGACCCGCTCGACTACCGGCCCACCGACCTCACCGACGGCGCCGCCGCCGAACTGCGCCGCACCGACCCCGACGAGTACACCCGCCGGTCCCGCCACTCGATGGCCCGCCACGTCGAGGCCATGGTCGGCTTCATGGACGCCGGTGCCGAGGTGTTCGACTACGGGAACAGCCTGCGTGCCGAAGCCGAGCTGGGTGGATACGACCGGGCCTTCGCCTACCCCGGATTCCTCCCCGCCTACGTCCGGCCCCTGTTCTGCGAGGGCAAGGGACCCTTCCGCTGGGTGGCGCTGTCCGGCGACCCCGCAGACATCGCCGCCACCGACCGGGCCGTCCTCGAAGAGTTCCCCGACGACGAGGGCCTCGCCCGCTGGATCCGCCTCGCCGGCGAACGGGTCGCCTTCCAGGGCCTGCCAGCCCGCATCTGCTGGCTGGGCTACGGCGAACGCCACCGCCTCGGCCTGCGCTTCAACGAAATGGTCCGCAGCGGCGAACTCAGGGCCCCCCTCGTCATCGGCCGCGACCACCTCGACTCCGGCTCCGTCGCCTCCCCCTACCGCGAGACCGAGGACATGCTCGACGGCTCCGACGCCGTCGCCGACTGGCCGCTGCTCAACGCCATGCTCAACACCTCGTCCGGCGCCACCTGGGTCAGCATCCACCACGGCGGCGGGGTCGGCATCGGCCGGTCCATCCACGCCGGACAGGTCAGCGTCGCCGATGGCACCGACCTGGCCGCCGCCAAGCTCGAACGGGTCCTCACCAACGACCCCGGCACCGGCGTCATCCGCCACGCCGACGCCGGCTACGAGAGGGCAGTCACCGTCGCCGACGAACGGGGCGTGCGGATCCCGATGCGCGAGTCAGACTGACCCATGGCCGTGCGCGAGATCCTCCAGATCGGACACCCGATCCTGCGCCGGGTCGCCCGTGAGGTCGCCGCCGACGAACTCGCCACGACCGAGGTCCAGCACCTCATCGACGACCTCGTCGACACCATGCACGACGCCGACGGCGGCGGGATCGCCGCCAACCAGGTCGGCGAAACCCTGCGCATCTGCATCCTCGAGGTCGACGACAACCCCCGCTACCCGTACAAGCCGTCCATCCCGCTGACCATCGCCGTCAACCCGGTCGTCGAAACCGTCGGCGACGCCACGTTCACCAACAACGAGGGCTGCCTGTCCGTGCCGCTGCGGGGCGAGGTCGAACGCCACGTCGACGTGCGGGTCCGCTACCTCGACCGCTACGGCGGTGAACACGACGTCGTCGCCAGCGGGCTCGAGGCCGGCACCTGGCAGCACGAGGTCGACCACCTCGACGGCGTGCTGTTCGTAGACCGGGTCACCGACCCATCCACGCTCGCCACCTGGGACGAGTTCACCACCCACCACCGAGAAGCGTTCGTAGAGCGCATCACCGCCTTCGTCGCCGAGGTCGCCGCCCGATGAGCTGGTGGTGCGAGCTGGCCTGGCTGGGCGGCGGCGCTGAGCAGGCGACCGCCGGCGTCGTGATCGAAGCCTCCGACGGCCGCATCACCTCGGTGCACGCAGGCGTCGCCGCCCCGCCCGCAGGCGCCACCCGCCTCGACGGCCTCACCATTCCGGGCCTCGCCAACGCCCACAGCCACGCCTTCCACCGGGCCCTGCGCGGCCGCACCCGGGCCGGCACCGGCTCGTTCTGGACATGGCGCGACCAGATGTACGGCATCGCCCAGCGCCTCGACCCCGACGCCTACTTCCGCCTCGCCCGGGCCACCTACGCCGAGATGGCCCTCGCCGGCATCACCGTCGTCGGCGAGTTCCACTACGTGCACCACCAGCCAGACGGCACCCCCTACGCCGACGCCAACGCCATGGGCGAGGCCCTGCTGGCCGCCGCCGCCGAGGCCGGCATCCGGATCACCCTGCTCGACACCTGCTACCTCCACGGCGGCCTCACCGCCGACGGATACGCCCCACTCGCCGACCACCAGCGCCGCTTCGGCGACCGCCACGCCGACGCCTGGGCCGCCAGGGCAGCCGCCCGCTGTGGCGCCGGCAGCCCGACCCCGATGGCCGTGCTCGGTGCCGCCGTCCACTCCGTGCGGGCCGTCGACCCGGCCTCGATGGCCGCGGTCGGGGCGTGGGCCACGGGCCGTGACGCACCCCTCCACATCCACCTCTCCGAACAGCCCGCCGAGAACGAGGCCTGCCTCGCCCACCACGGGCGCACGCCAACCGAACTGCTCCACGACGCCGGCCTGCTGGGAGAACGCCTCACCGCCGTCCACGCCACCCACCTCACCGACGCCGACCTCGGCCTGCTCGCCTCGACCCGCTCCGGTGTCTGCCTCTGCCCGACCACCGAACGCGACCTCGCCGACGGCATCGGCCCCACCGGCGCACTCGCCGCCGCCGGCGTGCCGCTGTGCCTCGGCAGCGACTCGCACGCGGTCATCGACCCATTCGAAGAAGCCCGGGCCGTCGAACTCGACGAACGCCTCGCCACCCTCGTGCGCGGAACCCACCCGGCGTCGGCGCTGTTGACCGCAGCCACCGCCACCGGCTACTCGGCCCTCGGCTGGGACGGCGGCGGCGTGCTCGCCGAAGGATCCCCCGTCGACCTCACCACCGTCGGCCTCGACTCGGTCCGCCTCGCAGGCACCGACGCCGACTCGGCACTCGCCTCGGTCGTGTTCGCCGCCACCGCCGCCGACGTCACATACGTCGTCGTCGGCGGCAACGTCGTCGTGAGCGACGGCGCCCACGCCTCGATCGACGTGGCCGCCGAACTCGACGCCTCCATCCGGGCCGTGACAGGAAGCGCAGCATGAGCCTCGTCATCGACGACATCGGCCTACTGGTCACCAACGACCCGACACTCGGCGACGGCCCACTCGGCATCGTCCACAACGCATCGGTCGTCATCACAGACGGCATCGTCGAATCGGTCGGACCCTCCGGCAAGGTCGCCGACGAGCGCATCGACACCGCCGGCGCCTGCGTGCTGCCCGGCTTCGTCGACTCCCACACCCACCTCGTGTTCGCCGGCGACCGGGCCGAGGAGTTCACCACCCGCATGGCCGGCCGCCCCTACGACGGCGGCGGCATCCGGGTCACCACCGCAGCCACCCGGGCAGCCTCCGACGACGAACTGCGCACCCTCACCGCCGCCCGCCTCGCCGAGGCCCGGGCCGCCGGCTCCACCACCGTCGAGATCAAGTCCGGCTACGGACTCGACGTCGATGAAGAAGCCCGCCACCTGCGCATCGCCGCCGGGTTCACCGACGAGACCACCTTCATGGGCGCCCATGTCGTCCCCCATGAGTACGAAGGCCGCCCCGACGACTACGTCGACCTCGTGTGCGGCCCCATGCTCGCCGCCTGCGCCCCGCACGCCCGCTGGATCGACGCCTTCTGCGAGACCGGCGCCTTCGACGCCGACCAGTGTCGGGCCGTGCTCGAAGCCGGCCGGGCCGCCGGACTCGGCCTGCGCCTCCACGGCAACCAACTCGGCACCGGCCCCGGCGTGCAGCTCGCCGTCGAACTCGGCTGCGCCTCCGTCGACCACTGCACCCACCTCACCGACGCCGACGTCGACGCACTGGCCGGCAGCGACACCGTCGCCACGTTCCTGCCCGCCACCGACTTCTCGACCCGCCAGCCCTACCCCGACGGCCGCCGGGTGCTCGACGCCGGCGCCACCGTGGCGCTCGCCAGCAACTGCAACCCCGGCTCCAGCTACACCACCTCGATGGCATTCTGCATCGCCCTCGCCGTGCGCGACATGCACCTCACCATCGACGAGGCCGTCCGGGCCGCCACCCTCGGCGGCGCCGCCGCCCTGCGCCGCGACGACGTCGGCCGCCTCACCCCCGGCTCCGCCGGACACGCCGTCGTGCTCGACGCCCCCAGCCACCACCACCTCGCCTACCGCCCCGGCGTCCCCCTCGTCCGGGAGGTCATCGGCGGCTATCGCCGATAGGCAGGCGCCAATGAGCCCCTACGTCGCCGGCCTGCCTATGTACGACTGGCCGGAGGTCCGCGACGAGGTCGATGCCCTCTGGACGGCCATCGCCGCCCGGCTGCGGGCCGCAGGCATCGAGGCACCTCTGTCGCTCACCCGGCCCGACCGCTTCGAGGACCTCTGGACCGTCCCCGAACTGCTGCTCGGACAGGCCTGCGGCCTCAACTTGGTCGACGGCCTGCGTGGCCGGGTCGAGGTGCTCGGCTCGCTCGACCACGGGGTCGAGGGCTGCGACCCGGGCGACTACCGGTCCGTGCTGGTCTGCCGCGTGGGTGACACCGCCGACGACCTGGCCGCCTTCCGGGGCCGGTGCGCGGCGTTCAACGGCCGGAGTTCGTGGTCGGGCCACGGCGCCCTCATGTCAGCGGTCGCCCCGCTGGCCGACGACGGCAGGTTCTTCGGCGAATGCGTCGAGACCGGCACCCACCGCGAGTCGATCCGCCGGGTCGCCGCCGGGGAGGCAGACGTGGCGGCCATCGACGCCGTCGCCTGGCACCTCGCACTCGACCACGAACCAGCCGTCGACGAGGTGCGGATCCTCGGCTGGACCGACCCCACGCCCGCCCCGCCGCTGGTCGTCGGCTGGGCCCACGCCCACCTCGTTGACGCAATCAACGCGGCCGTCGTCGAGGCCGTCGCCTCGCTCAGTCCCGAAGTGCGGCGGCCCCTCGACCTCTACGGCTACCGGGTGCGCCCCGCCGCCGACTACGAGGTCATCGCCGAACGCCTCGCCGCCGCCGCAGCCGCCGGCTACCCGACCGTCGCCTGACCTCAGCGCCGGCCCGGAGGGTTCTCTGACCAGAGACGCAACTGCTCGAACGGGTAGATGCCGGTGCTGTGCCCGTCGTTCCAGGTGATCACCAGGCCCCAGGCGCCGTGCAGCGCAGCGTCGGCGATGGACAGCGGGGTGGGGCTGCCGGGCCGCGGCCAGACATCCTCGTCACGCTCCCCGAGAGCGCGACACGACGCACACGGGCACCACAGGCGCAGCCGCATCAGGTCGAATTCGGCCACGTAGCAGTCCTCGAAGGTGACCGTCAGCCCACGACTGCGCTCGACGACGAGGTCGGCGACTACGTAACGGTCCTCCACCCCGCCATCATGCCCGGACGCACATCGAAAGGTTCCCGGTTCCGGCCCTCGGAATGCCGGACCGGACCCGCCCTACACTCGGCGGACCATGGGAACCCGCACATGACCGAAGCTCTGGTTGCAGATATCCAGGCTGCCCTCGGTCCGCGGGGGTGGCTCGACCCGGCCGACGCCGGGTCGCTGCTCACCGGCTGGCGGGGCACCTATTCGGGCACACCGGTGCTCGTCGCCCGGCCCGACACCGTCGAGGGCGTGCAGGAGGTCGTGCGGGCCTGCGCCCGGCACGGCGCCGTCGTCGTCAGCCAGGGCGGCAACACCGGCCTCTCCGGCGGCTCCGTCCCGATCGACGCTGCACCCGACGGCCGGCCATCGGTGCTGCTGCTCACCACCCGCCTGAACCGGATCGTCTCCGTCGACCCTGCCCGCTTCACCGTCACCGCCGAAGCCGGCTGCACCATCGAGCAGGTACAGCAGGCGGCCGCCGCCGTCGGCCAACAACTCGCCATGGACTGGGGCGCCCGCGGCACCGCCACCGTCGGCGGCGCCATCTCCACCAACGCCGGCGGCCTCAACGTGCTGCGCTACGGCAACACCCGGCGCCACGTGCTGGGTATCGAGGCGGTGCTAGCCGACGGCCGCGTCTTCGACGGCCTGCGGGCGCTGCGCAAGGACAACACCGGCTACGACCTCAAGCAACTGTTCATCGGCGCCGAGGGCACGCTCGGCGTGGTCACGCAGGCCGTGCTCGAACTCCAACCGGCGATGCAGCACCACCGGTCCCTGTTCGCCGCCCTCGCCGGGCTCGACACGGTCACCGACCTCTACGGCCTGGCACGCTCGATCGACTCCGGCGGCCTGACCGCATTCGAACTGGTCCCCGAGATGGGCGTCGGCATGGCCGTCGACACCCTCGGCGTTGTCCGCCCGATCGACACCCGGACCGAGTGGTACCTGCTGGCCCGGTTCAGCGGCAGCCAGCCCGTGACCGACACGGTCACCCGCTTCCTCACCGAGGCCGTCGAGAGCGGCTACGTCACCGACGCCGTCGTCGCCGAGACCGCCTCCCAGGAGGCCAACCTCTGGATGCTGCGCGACGAACTCCCGCCCGAGATCCTCTTCGACAGCCGGGGCGCCAAGTTCGACGCCGCCGTCCCGATCGACCGGATCCCCGGGTTCCAACGCTCGGTGGAGGACATCGCCGCCCGGCTCTGCGGCCCCGAGGCGGTCACGTTCTCGTTCGGCCACCTCGGCGACGGCAACCTCCACGTCTACGTGCTGCCATCCCTCGAGCACGGCGGTCGCCTCGCCCTGGACCTGGTTGAGGCCGTCACCGCCGCCGTCGACGAGGTGATCTGGGAACTGGGCGGCACGATCAGCGCCGAGCACGGCGTCGGCCAGGACCTGCTGGGCCGCCTCCCCGGCCAGAAGTCGCAGGTCGAGTTCGACCTCATGCGTGCCGTCAAGGCCGCCCTCGACCCCACCGGCCTGTTCAACCCCGGCAAGGGCGCCCAGACCATCGAACAAAGCACCCGCCCCGACTGAACGGCGCTGTCACAGGGCGGGGCTAACTTGCGGGTGATGCAACTCGACGACACCGACACCGAGATCCGGCGCCTTCAGTTCGAGGCTTACCGGCGGATGACGGGTGAGGAGCGCGTGCTGCTGGCCTCCGAGTTGTCCGAGCAGGCACGGCAGGCGACCATCGCCGGCATCCGGTCGAGGAACCCCGGCTTCGACGACGACCAGGTCATGGCCGAACTCGTTCGGATCCTCCACGGGGACCTGGGGGACCGGCTGCCCGACTCGAAGGCCCCATGAGCGACTTCGAATTCCTCGGGCTCGTCATCAGTGCCCTCAACGAGGCAGGTATCCCGCACATGGTTGTGGGATCGACAGCCAGCAGCTTCCACGGCGAGCCACGATCGACGCAGGACTTCGATGTCGTCATCGACCCATCCGTCGAGGCACTGGAACGGTTCGTCGATTCGCTCGCCGGTGATCGAATCGCCATCGGCGACGCCCTGGGGGCCCTCGAACATCGGAGCCTGTTCAACGTCATCGATGTCGCGAGGGGCTGGAAGGTAGATCTCGTGATCTGCAAGGCCCGGCCGTTCAGCAGGTCGGAGTTCGATCGACGGACCGCACAGACGATCGGCGGGGTGTCCATCTACCTCGCCACGGCCGAGGACACAATCCTCGGCAAGCTCGAATGGGGGATGCGATCGACCTCCGAACGGCAGTTGCGCGACGTCGTCGGGATGCTCGATGTCCGGGCGAAGGACCTCGACGACGCCTACCTCGACCACTGGGCCGCCGAACTCGGGATAGAGGAGCATCTTGCCGAGGCGCGCGCCAGAACGGTCTGGTGACGCGTCCTCAGCAGCGGCGGAAGGCGACCCCCAGGCCCTCGAGGTGGTCGTCGATGCCGGCCAGGCGGAGGCAGTGCCGGAGCATCGCCTGGTTGCTCGCCACGCACGGCTTGCCGGTGGCCGCCTCGATCTCGTCGATCACCTCGACCGTGCGCAGCGCCCCGCAGTTCACGAAGATGGCGTCGGCGTCGGGCCGGTCGACCGAGATGGCGAGGTCGCGCAGGTATTCGGGCGTCACCCGCACCATGTCGGCGTCGTCGGTGATGCCGAGCCCCTGTAGGTCGAGCACGTCGTAGCCGAGGTCCGCCATGTAGTCGGCCTCTATCCGGTTCACCTCGTCGAGGTACGGGTGGCCACCACCACCCTGTGGGCACCCAGGGCGTCGACCATCGCCGCCAGGTTCCCGGCCGTGACCTGGTTCGGCATCGGCGCCCGGCTGAAGTGCACGCCGACCCCCGGCGGCGCCAGACGCGCCATGTCCGACTCGATGGTCTGATCCATCGCCAGCAGGACGAAGCCCAGCTTCGCCCGGTGGTGCCGCCCACCGTCAAATCCGATCCCCGGTCGCATGACGCTCAGGCCTCCACCGGGCCGAAGCCGCCACCGCCCGGGGTCTCGATCTCGAACCGGTCGCCTGCCCAGACGTTGACCCGCGGGCATGTCCCCAGCTCCTCGACCGTGCCGTCGGACCGGATCAGCCGGTTGTGGCCGACCGACCCCGGCTCACCGCCGTCGACCCCGTACGGCGGCACCCTCCGGTGGCCCGCCAGCACGTTGACCTCCATGGCCTCGCCGAACCGCACACGACGCACCGCCCCGTCGCCGCCCCGGTGACGGCCCGCCCCGCCCGAGCCCCGTCGGATGTGGAACGTCTCGAGATGGATCGGGTAGCGCCACTCCAGCACCTCGGGGTCGGTGAGGCGGGAGTTGGTCATGTGGGTGTGGACGGCGTCGCAGCCGTCGGCACGGGCGGTCGCCCCGGCACCACCGCAGATCGTCTCGTAGTACTGGTGCTCGTCGTTGCCCCAGATGAAGTTGTTCATCGTGCCCTGCGGCGCGGCCAGCACGCCCAGCGCCCCGAACAGCGTGTCGACAACGACCTGGCTGGTCTCGACGTTGCCGGCGATCACCGCCGCCGGATACGACGGGTTGATCATCGAGGCGTCGGGCAGCACCACCTCGATCGGCTTCATGCAACCGGCATTGAGCGGAATGTCGTCGTCGACCATGCAGCGGAACACGTACAGCACCGCAGCGTGGGCGATCGCCGACGGGGCGTTGAAGTTGCCGGGATGCGTGTCGCTCGTGCCCGTGAAGTCGATGCGGGCCGACCGGTCTGCGTGGTCGACAGTGATAGTCACCGTCACCTGGTGGCCGTCGTCCATCCGGTACGTGAACGTGCTGTCAGAGAGCGCATCGATGACGCGGCGCACGGACTCCTCGGCGTTGTCCTGGACGTGGACCATGTAGGCGTGCACCACGTCGAGGCCGTAGTGGTCGATGACCCGGCGCAACTCGGTGGTGCCCTTCTCGCAGGCCGCCACCTGGGCCTTGAGGTCTGCGACGTTCTGGCCGGGATTGCGGGCCGGCCAGCGGCCGCCGGTCAGCACCTCGACCAGCTCCGCCTCGAGGAACCGGTCGTCGGACACCAGCAGAAGGTTGTCGATCAGCACGCCCTCCTCATCGATCGACGTCGAGTCGGCCGGCGCCGACCCGGGGACGCTCCCGCCAACGTCGGCGTGGTGCCCACGCGACGCCACATAGAAGATGCGTTCCCGTCCGGCGTCGTCGAACACCGGTTTCACGACCGTGATGTCAGGCAGGTGCGTGCCGCCGTTGTACGGGGCGTTCATCACGAACACCTCGCCCGGCACCATGTCCGGGTTCTGCCGGATGATCGACCGCACCGACTCGCCCATCGACCCGAGGTGGACCGGCATGTGGGGGGCGTTGGCGATCAGGTCGCCGTCGGGGTCGAACAGGGCGCACGAGAAGTCGAGGCGCTCCTTGATGTTGACCGAAGCCGCCGTGTGCTCGAGCACCACGCCCATCTGCTCGGCGATGTTCATGAAGAGGTTGTTGAAGATCTCGAGCTGCACCGGGTCGACGTCGGTGCCGATCGCCACCCGGTCCGGAAGCGCCTCGACCCGCTCGAGGACCAGGTCGCCCGAAGCGGTCGTGGTCGCCGACCAACCGGGCTCGACGACGGTGGTGGCGTTGGCGTCGACGACCACCGCCGGGCCTGCCACGACCTGTCCTGCGGCCAACGCCGTGCGGTCGAAGAACGGGGTGTCGTGGGTGCGGCCGGCCATCGTGGTCGGGAACGTTCCGAGCGGCCCCCCCGGGGTCGGGGCGACGGCACCGCCGACGTCGAGCGGTTCGGCGGCACCCACCGTCTCGACCTGCAGCGACTCGACGATCACCTGAGTGTCCGGGGACGTGAACCCGAAGCGTGCGGCGTGAACCGACTCGAACCCGGCCACGACGACCTCGAGGTCGCCGGCGTCGACATGCAGTGACGTGTCTGATCCGGCATACCGCAGGGCGAGACGCCGAATGCACGAGATCTGTTCGTCGGCGACGCCCTGGGCGGCGACCGTGTCGAACCCGGAGCGCTCGAGGTCTGCCCAGCGGGGTGCCAGGCCGTCGAGCAGGTCGGCGGTCAGCGGAGCCTCGACCGTGGCGTCGGAGACATGGCGCACGTCGGCCAGGCCGATGCCGAGCGCCGACAGCACCCCGGCGTGGGGATGGATGTGGACCCGTTGAATCCCGATCCTGTCGGCGACGAGGCAGGCGTGCTGGCCGCCGGCCCCCCCGAAGCAGGCCAGCGTGTAGCCGGTGACGTCGTGGCCGCGCTGTACCGAGATCTTCTTGATGGCGTTCGCCATGTTCTCCACGGCGATCGAAAGGAACCCCTCGGCGATCTCCTCCGGCGAACGCTCGACGCCAGTTGCCGCCACCTGTGCGGCCAACGCACCGAAGCGCTCGGCCACGGCGGCAACGTCGAGCGGCCGGTCGGCCCCGGGGCCGAATACCTGCGGGAAGAACTCGGGCCGCAGCCGCCCGAGTAGCACGTTGGCGTCGGTGACCGCCAGCGGGCCGTCGTTGCCGTAGCAGGCCGGCCCGGGGTCGGCACCGGCCGAGTCGGGACCCACCCGCATGCGCGCACCGTCGAAGTGCAGGACCGATCCGCCGCCGGCCGCCACCGTGTGGATGTCGATCATCGGGGCCCGGACCCGCACACCGGCCACCTCGGTCTCGTGGGTGCGTTGCAGATCACCCGCATAGTGCGACACGTCCGTCGAGGTACCACCCATGTCGAACCCGATGAGCCGACCGAAGCCGGCCGCCCCACCCGTGCGGACCATGCCCACCATGCCGCCGGCCGGCCCGGACAACAGGGCGTCCTTGCCGCGGAACCGTCGGGCGTCGGCCAGCCCGCCGTTCGACTGCATGAACATGAGGCGCGGCCCGGTGCCCCCCGGGCGCAGTTGCCGGTCGACCCTGTCTACGTAGCGGCGCAGGATCGGCGACAGGTAGGCGTCGACGACGGTGGTGTCGCCACGGGACACGAGCTTCATCAGGGGGTTGACCTCGTGGCTGACCGACACCTGTCCGAAGCCGAGGTCGCGGGCGATGGCCCCCAGGCGGGCCTCGTGGTCGGTGTGGCGGTAGCCGTGGAGGAGGGCGATCGCCACCGAGTCGATGCCCTCGGCCCGCACCCGGGCCAGATCGGATCGGGCCGCATCCTCGTCGAGCGGGACGAGCACCTCTCCGTGGGCGTCGATCCGTTCATCGACCTCGACGACCTCGGTGTAGAGCATCTCGGGCAGCACGATGTCGAGGTCGAACAGGCGGGGTCGTGCCTGGTAGCCGATGCGCAGGGCGTCGGCGAAGCCCCGGGTCGTGATGAACACCGTCGGCTCGCCCTCGCGCTCCAGCAGGGCGTTGGTGGCGACCGTCGTGCCCATCTTGACGGCCTCGAGGTCGTCGAACGGCAGGTCGTCGCCGTCGGCCAGGCCCAGCAGGTCGCGGATGCCCCGGATGGCGGCGTCCCCGTACCGGCGGGGGTTCTCCGAGAGCAGCTTGTGGGTGGTGGTCGAACCGTCCGGGCGGCGGGCCACGATGTCGGTGAACGTGCCGCCCCGGTCGATCCAGAACTGCCAGCCGGACATGGTGCGCAGGATCCCCGGGGTCAGGCGACTACGAGGTCGAGGCTCGAGCGGCTGAGGCGTTCGCAGCCGGTCTCGGTCACGACCACCGAGTGCCCGAGCGTCATGGCCTTTCCGTCGGTGTGGTTCAGCAGGATCATGTGCAGGAAGAAGGTGTGGTTCGGCTCGAACTCGAGCGGGTTGCCGGCGTAGATCATCGGCGGGTCGGTCCAGATCGGTGCGTAGACGGCTCCCATGCCGTAGCCGCAGGCGTTGAGCCGGTGGTCCCGGTAGCCGGCGGCGTCGAGCACCCGGGAGTGGGCGTCGAAGACCTCGCCCAGCGTCGCTCCCGGCCTGATGGCCTCCTCGCAGGCCAGCAGCGCCTCCTCGCACGCCCGGTGCATGTCGACCTGCACCGGATCAGGTGTGCCGACGAGGATCGTGCGCATCATCGCTGCGTGGTAGCGGCGCTGCACACCGCACCACTCGAGCGTGAGCTGGTCGTCGGCATCGAGTCGCCGCCGCCCCGTCGTGTAGCGCACCATCAGCGCACCCGCGCCCGATCCGATGATCAGCTCGTTGCCGGCGTAGTCGCCACCACCCAGGAACACCGCCCCCTGCATGGCGGCCAGGATCTCGGCCTCGTCGACGCTCGGACCGGCCAGTCGCACCGCCTCGTCCCAGGCATCGTCAGCCAGCTCGGCGGCCCGTCGGATGTAGGCGAGTTCCTGCGGGCTCTTGGCACGGCGCACCTCCTGGATCAACGTCGAGGCGTCGGTCCAGTCGAGGTACCCGTCGAGCTGGGCTTCGAGCAGCAGCCAGTTCGAGGCCTTGAGGCCGTACGAGTCGATCTCGATGCCGACCCGGCTGCCGGCGAGGCCCAGGTCGTCGAGCATGGCCCGCAGGTCCATCGCCGGGTTCATGCCCTCGACATCAACCCAGGTGCGGACGTCTTCGATGTCGGACGTGTAGAGCGCCGTCCCGTAGTCGGGGGCGCGGTTGAGCAGGGCGATCCGGCCGTCGGTGGTCATCACCAGGCACTGGAACAGGGCGTAGCCGAACGTGTCGTAGCCGGTCAGCCAGTACATCGACTCCTGCTTGAACATCAGCAGGGCGTCGAGGCCGGCACCGGCGATCGTCGCAGCGGCCCGCTCCTTGCGGCCCTGCATCTCCTCGGGGGTGAAGTGGATCGGCACGGGGTTCCTCCGGTTCGGGCGTCGGAAGTATGGACGCTGGCGGGGTGTCGGGACAACCGGGTCCGGGCCTCGACCCTCAGAGCAGGCGCCGTACCTCGGCGCCTTCGTAGAGCACATCGGCGAAGGCATCGTTGACGATGAGGCGGGTGGCGCGGCCCTCCGGCGTGCACCGGGCAGCCGGTGCCGGGACCGTGTGAAATGCCGGGTCGACGGGACGGTCGTCGATCGCCATCACGTGATGCTCGCCACGGGTCGGGCGCACGCCGGCCCCGAGGTACGACTGGAACGCAACGCCGACACGCCGGTCGTCGGACCGGTTGGGTTGTGACCCGTGGACAAGGTGCGGGTGGTGCAGCGACATCTGGCCCGGCGCCAGGACCAGGTCGACCGCCGTCGAGTCGTCGACGTCCAGGTACTGGCCCCGCGTCAGGATGTTGTCGTCGCCGTAGGCGTCGGTGTGCTCGAGGATCCCCCTGCGGTGCGTGCCGGGAAGCACCGAGACGCAGCCGCTGTCCACGGTGCTCGGAGTGAGCGCGATCCATGCTGTGACGAAGTCGTCGGGCTCGAGAGCCATGTAGGTGGCGTCCTGGTGCCAGGTCACATACGAACCGGTGCGTGGCTCCTTGATGAACAGCACCGAACTCGACAAAGCGACAGGATCGGCGACCAGCGACCGGACGCATTCGAGGACAACCTCGTGGACTGCCAGTTCGGCGAGGAACGGCAGCAACAGATGGGCGTTGTTGCGGTTCTCGGCATGGAGATCGTCCGGGAAGTCGGCCTCCGCTTCCTCGAGGGCCGCCAGCGCGTCGGCCGCCTCGTCAGCGGTCAAAAGGTCGATCGGGGCCACCCAGCCGTGCTCCCTGTACTGCACCACCTGCTCGTCGGTCAGACCCCTCATGGCCGGAACGCTATTGCCTCCGGGCCATTTCGTCGGACTGATGCGGCCACTACGTTGTGCCGATGCCCGACATCGAACTCGACTTCAGCCGCGACGAATACGCCGCCCGCCTCGCCAAGGTGCGGGTCGCCATGGACGCCGCCGGCGTCGACGTGATGGTCGCCGCCGACCCGTCGAACATGGCGTGGCTGACCGGCTACGACGGCTGGTCCTTCTACACGCCCCAGGCGGTCATCGTCGGACCCGACGGCGAACCGTGGTGGTGGGGTCGACGCATGGATGCCAACGGCGCCCGCCGCACCGTCTACATGGACGAATCCCGCATCCTCGACTACTCCGACGACCACGTCATGTCGACCGAACGCCACGCCTTCGGGCAGTTGGGCGGGCTGCTCAACGATCTGGGCCTCGGCTGCGGACGGGTCGGCGTCGAACTCGACAACTACTACTACTCGGCCGCCGCCCACCAGAACCTCGTGGCGGCCCTGCCCGATGCCGACGTCGTCGACGCCACCGGCCTCGTCAACTGGCAGCGGGGCGTCAAGTCCGAGCAGGAGCTTGTCTACATGCGCCGCGCCGCCCGGATCGTCGAGCTCATGCACGCCCGGGTCCGAGAACTGATCGAACCCGGCATGCGCAAGTGCGACCTGGTCGCCGAGATCTACGCCACAGGCATGTCCGGCACCGACGAGTTCGGCGGCGACTACCCGGCCATCGTCCCGATGCTCCCCACCGGCGCCGACGCCTCCGCACCACACATCACCTGGGACGACAAGCCGTTCGAGGCCGGCGCCGGCACCTTCTTCGAGCTCGCCGGCGCCTACCGCCGCTATCAGCTGCCGCTGTGCCGATCCGCCTTCCTCGGCGCCCCCCCGGCCGCCATGCTCGAGGCCGAGAAGGCGTTGATAGAAGGTCTCGAAGCCGGCCTCGACGCCGCCCGGGCCGGCAACCGGGCCTGCGACGTCGCCAACGCCCTCTACGACACCATGGCGAGGTACGGCATCCACAAGGAGGGGCGCTGCGGCTATCCGATCGGCATCAGCTACCCGCCCGACTGGGGCGAGCGCACCATCTCGTTCCGCCCGACCGACGAGTCGATCCTCGAACCCGGCATGACCTTCCACTTCATGCCCGGCCTCTGGATGGACGACTGGGGCCTCGAGATCACCGAGAGCCTCCTCATCCGCGACGAGGGCCCCGCCGAGACCCTGGCCAACTGCCCTCGCGAGTTGTTCGTCAAGCCGTGACCGGCCACCCTTCGACCGACGAGGCGCTGCTGGACGACACCCTCGCGATCCTCGACGACCTGATCGCCTTCCCGTCGGTGGCGCTCACGCCCAACGTCGACCTCGTCGCCTGGGTGGTCGACCGGCTCGACGGCGTGGCCTCCGACATCCGTCTCAGCCACGACCCCACCGGCACCAAGGCCAACCTGTTCGCCACGATCGGCCCCTTGGTCGACGGCGGCGTCATGCTGGCCGGCCACAGCGACGTCGTGCCCGTCGACCCCGCCGACTGGGCGACGCCGCCGTTCACAGCCACCCGCATCGAAGACCGCATCTACGGTCGGGGCACCGCCGACATGAAGGGCTTCGTGGCCTGCGTGCTGGCGCTGGCCCCGACGTTCGCAGCCGCCGACCTGAAGCGCCCGATCCACATCGCCCTCACCTTCGACGAGGAGGACGGCTTCCACGGCGCCCCGGTGCTGATCGACTCGCTGGCGGACGCACCCCAGCCGGCAGCCGCGATCGTCGGGGAACCCACCGGCCTGCAGGTCGTCGGCGCCCACAAGGGCTGCTACGAGTACACGACCACCGTCACCGGCATGGACGGGCACAGCGCACGGCCGTCCGAGGCGGTCAGCGCCATCCACCACGCAACCCGCTGGATAGATGGGCTGTTGGGGCTGGCAGGCGAACTGGCCGCCCGGGCGCCGGCCGACAGCCGCTTCGAGCCCGCCCACACCACCACCAACGTCGGCACGATCAGCGGGGGGATGGCCCGCTGCACGGTGGCCGGAGAGTGCGCTTTCGAATGGGAGATGCGCCCCGTGCAGGGAAGCGACGCCGGGTTCGTCAAGGCCCGCATGGCCGAGGTCGAGGCCGGGCTGGCGGTCGAGATGCGCACCGTGTACCCGGAAGCCGCCATCGAGACCGAGATCGTGTGCGAGATAGACGGCCTCGAATGGGACGATGCCTCACCGGCAATTGACCTGATGCGGTCCCTGCTGGGCGGCGACCCGCCGGTCGGCGTCGTCGCCTACGGCACCGAGGCCGGCCTCTACCAGGCGGCCGGCATCCCGTCTGTCGTGTGGGGTCCCGGCGACATCGGCGTCGCCCACCGCCCCGACGAGTACGTCGAAGTCTCCGACCTGGCCTCCTGCCTCACCATCCTCGACCGACTGCCGGACCTGCTGACCGACAACGGATAGGGGGACGGTGTGATCGGGGGACGGGCTTCCGATCACTTGGCAAGTGATCAGGGGACGGGCTTCCGATCACTTGGTGGCCACCGGCCCGCCACCGGCCCGCCACCGGCCCGCCACCGGCCCGCCACCCGCCTGCAACCACTGTGTGATCGGGAGACGCTTCTCCACTCACTTCTCGCCGGCCGGGTGCAACTAGGATCCCGGCGATGTCGGGCCACGCCCCCGCGCTGCGGGATGTCGACGAGCACCCCGTCGCCTGGCGCGAGGCCGGGAGCGGCGACCTGGTGCTGTTCCTGCACGGGATCGGCCACAGCCGCATCGCCTGGGACCGGCAACTCGAGGATCTCTCCGACCGCTGGCGGTGCGTGGCCTGGGACCTCCCGGGCTTCGGCAACTCGGCACCACTCGAGCACATGACCTTCCCGGCGATTGCCGACGCCGCCGTCGAACTGCTCGACCGGCTCGGCGTCGCATCGGCACACCTCGTCGGGCTCTCGTTCGGAGGCCAGCACGCACTCCACATAGTGGCCCGGCATCCCGGGCGCGTCCGGTCGCTCGTGCTGGCCGACACGAGCGCCGCATTCGGGCTCGGCGGCTCCGGACGCGAGGAGTGGATCGCCGACCGCCTCGAACCCATCCGCCGCGGCCTGACACCGGCCGACATCGCCGAGTCGGTCATGGACGGAATCGCCGGACCCGACTTCTCGGGCCCCGACCGTGACCTGTCGGTCGCCGCCATGGAGCGGCTGTCGCCGGAGGCCTACGAGGCCGCCGTCCGCTGCCTCCCGGACCACGACGTCCGCGACCAACTCGCAGCGATAGCGGTGCCAACGCTCGTCATCGTCGGCGAACTCGACCCGGCCACCCCGCCGCACGTGTCCAGGATGCTTGCCGACGGCATCCCCGGGGCGACTCTCGTGGAGCTGCCCGGCGTCGGGCACCTCACCCCCAACGAGGCCCCCGCCGAGTTCAACCGGCTCGTCCGCGACTTCCTGGGCGCCCTGTAGCCGGGTCCTGCCCCCGCGTGGCGGAACCTGCCGGTGACCGATTCTGCACGGATGCCATTCCAACGCCTTGCCTAGAGTGCCCTCATGGACGTCGGGATACTGGAACTGAGGGCCGGGCTCTCCGAGTACCTCGGCCGCGTGGCGAGTGGAGAGTCGGTCGTCGCGACCGACCGGGGTAGGCCCATGGCCCGGAGCGTGCAGTACGACCATGGTTCGGTGGTGGAGCGGGGCATCACCGAGGGCTGGATCGAGCCCCAGCGACGGACGAGCCTCCAACCCTCTGTCAGGTACAGGTCCGACGCATCGATCGCAGAAGCGCTCAACGAGGACCGCGGTCGATGACCACGGCCCACACCTTCGACCAACGCCGGGCCATGGCCGCACGGTCGATCGGCCTGGCCGTCAACGGCTACCGAACGGCCACGTCGCGAGTAGGCGCCGACGCCGCCGACCGTTAGCCTCCTCGCTGCGGGGTGGAGCAGTCTGGTAGCTCGTCGGGCTCATAACCCGAAGGTCGCAAGTTCAAATCTTGCCCCCGCCACCAAGCGAAAGGCCCGGAATCTCAACGGTTCCGGGCCCTTCTCGTTGTCTGGGTCGTTGCCTGGCAGGGACCGTTAGCCTCATCGTTGCGGGAGAGTTGCAGCAGTCGGGCGGTACACGGATTCGACGCTCTCCGCCATCTTCCAAAGGAGCGTTCAATGCACTTCCCACTTCGCCTCGCCCTGATCGGGCTCGCACTGGCTGCCGTTGCGGGCTGCGGTTCAGATACCGCCGACGATGCCGTGCCCACCACCACGGCCGACCTCACATCCGACTATGCCGGCCAGGAGGCACGGACAATCAAGACGCTGTCCGACACCGACATCGACGACCTGCGCAACGGACGCGGCTGGGGCCTCGCCAAGGCCGCAGAACTGAACGGCGTCCCCGGACCGGCCCACATCCTCGAGATGAAGGTCGAGATCGACCTGAGCGCAGACCAGGAGTCGCAGATCGTCGCCATCTACGACGAGATGCAGGCCGCAGCGATCATCCTGGGCGAACGGCTGATCGAACAGGAGGTGGCCCTGAACCGGGCATTCAGGGCCGACGAGGTGACCGAGCAGTCGCTCACCGAAATGGTCGAGGCCATCAGTGCAACCACAGCCGAACTGCGCATCCTCCACCTCGCAACCCACCTCGAGACCCCGGACATTCTGACCGCTGAGCAGATCGACGAATACAACGAACTGCGCGGCTACCTCAGCGACGACGACCCCTGCGAAAATGTCCCCGAAGGGCACGACGAGACCATGTGGCGGAAGCACAACGACTGCGACTGAACGGGTAGTCCTACCGAAAGCCGGGGGGCGCCTCGAAGCCTCCGGCCTGGTCGAGGATGTGGCGGCCCAGGTCGAGGGTCGTGTGGTCCTCGAGGAACGGACCGGCGACCTGGATGCCCACCGGCAGGCCCCGGCCGGTCCGACCCACCGGCACCACAGTCGAAGGCAGGAATGCGACACCGGTCAGCCCCACCCAGAGCAACTGGTCCAGGTACGGCCGCTGTGCGCCGTTGACCGTGATCGACCGCCTATCCGACGGTTCGGAATGGTCGTGCTCGATCGCATCCGTCGGCAGCGTCGGAAGGAGCACTGCATCGAAGTCCCTGAAGAAGTCATGCCACATGCGGCGCATCTGGAGGCGACGCTCGTTGGCCGACAGCCACGCCCGGTGCCGCAGCGAATAGAAGCCGGGCACGAGGCCCGCCTGCTCCTCGATCTTCTCCTCTGCCATCCGTTCGATCTCGTCATGGGGGAAGCCGCCGCACTCGGCCGCGCCGAGCAACTGCAGGAAAACGCGGGTCGCATAGTCGAAGTCGAACGCGGGACGGGCAGTGCGGTCCACCGTTGCACCGCTCGCCTCGAGGCGGTCGGCGGCCCCCTCGAGCTGCGTGCGAACCTCGTCATCGATCGGCGCTGAATCCTCGTCCATCCAGACCGCCACCCGGTACCCGCCGGGATGCCCGTGTCGTGCCGGCGGCAGGTCGAGCCGGTAGGCCGGAGCGTGCCATTCGTCTGGTCCCGCAAGGACATCCAGGCCCAGCTCCAGGTCCTCGATGTCGCGTGCCATCGGTCCGGCGACGGCGATGTCGGCCTGGCTGAGCGTCCCCGGCGGACCGGGAATCTGACCGAGCGCCGAAACGATCCCGTACGAGGGCTTGTGGCCGAGCACCCCGCAGGTGCTCGCCGGTCCCCGGATCGAACCTCCGATATCGCTTCCGAGCTCCAGCGGGGTCAGCCCGGCGGCCAGGGCACCGGCCGCCCCTCCGGAGGAACCACCGACGGTCCGGGTCACATCCCACGGGTTGTTGGAAGCGCCGAACACCTCGTTGTAGGTCTGGGTGTCGCCGGCGTAGATCGGCAGGTTGGTCTTGCCGAAGACCACGGCCCCGGCGGCCTTCAGGCGGGCAACCGGTACGGCGTCCTTCTCCGGCACGAAATCGGCGAGTTCCGGGGCACCCGAAGTCGTCCGCAGCCCCTCCGTCTGGAACGAGTCCTTGATGGTCATCGGCACACCGTGCAGCGGACCCCGCAGGTGACCGTCGGCCACCTCGGCGTCGCACGCATCCGCCTGTGCGCGTGCCCGCTCCAGGTCCAGGGTGACGACACAGTTGAGCGGCCCGTCGAGGCGTGCCACGCGGTCGATCAGTTCCTCGAGGGCATCCCGGCTGGAGGTCGTTCCCTCCCGGATGCCCATGGCTATCCGGCTCGCAGAAGAGTAGGCGTGGCTGCTCATGGGGTCCTCCCGTCGGATGCCGGCCAGACCAGCGGGAAGCGGTCGTCGTCGGCCGGGTACTCGCCGGGGACGGCCGTGGTATCGGCCTGGGTCACGCTGGGATCGCTGCCCGGATGTGGCGACCACGTGGCGTCGTCGCCCAGCCACCTAGTCGAAAGGGCGGTCCGGCGATGCGTGCCGGCGTTTCCCGCCGCCCCGTGGACGGTCCACGCCGAAAAAACCAGTGCATCACCGGGCTCCACGTCGAACCCGACGATGTCGTAGTCGCGGCGTGCGGCATCGATGTCCGGGCAGTGCTCACCCTCGAAGTCGGCTGTCCACTCGGATTCGCCGGTGAACGACTCGGGGGCGAAATAGCAGCCCCAGAGATGCGATCCCCTTACGAACTCGAGCGAACTCTCCGCCACGCTGGCCCCGGTGCAGGCCACCCACACCGAACAGATCTTCGATCCCAGGAACGGCCAGTACCCGATGTCCTGGTGCCACGGCGTCGGCGACTCGGTGCCCGGCTCCTTGACCAGCAGGTGGTCGAAGTAGAAGCGGGCCGAGGTCGAGCCCATGAGCGTGGCCGCCAGCCCGGCCACACCCGACTCGAATACGAAGCGGCGGACGGCCGGCTCGCTGCGCCACAGGTAACGGGTGGTGAACAGGCGCCCGTCTGTCTGCTCGGCGCCATCGTCGGTGACCCACGGCCCCGGCTCCTGCAGTTGGCGGTCGGCCAATCGGTCGATCTCGGCGAGGAGGTCCGAATCGACGGCGTTCGGCACGTGGACGACACCGTCCTCTGCATACGCCCGACATTGCCCTGCCGTCAGCGTGGTGCCCCAGTTGGTGCTCATCCCGGTCAACCTACGGGGAGCATCGGGAACCAGTCCTGGCGGAGGCGCTGACCCTCGACCATGTCGTGGCCCTCGAACGGTGGCGAGGTGCGGCCCCGGCGTTGCACGTAGCGGGCGTCGTCGCCCACGAGCCGGATGGAAAACGCCCGCCGCAGGTTCGCCGAACCCCTCGCCCCGTGCACCGTGTTGAAGTGGAACGCCACGGCGTCACCCGGCTCGCAGGCCCACTCGAGGATGTCGTACCGGTCAGGGTCTGCATCCGGATCCGGGGCCGGCCGGAAGCCCCCGCTCTCGGTCGTCTCGTCGTCGCCGTAGAAGCCGTCGCCGGTCGTCCAACTCACCGGATGGACCGCTGCGTCCCAGAGGTGCGAGCCGCGGATGAACCGCAGGGTCGACGCCAGGGGCACCGGGTCGAGGGGGATCCAGATGCTGACCGTCTGCGGGCCCTCGACGAAGTAGTACGGGGAGTCGCAGTGCCAGGGCGTGTGGCGTGGCGCCCCCGGCTCCTTGACCAGCACGTGCTCGTGGAACAACTGCACCGTCTCGGACCGCATCAACCCGGCGGCGACCGCACCTACCTCGGACTCGAAGGCGAAGCGTTCGTACTCCGGGATGCGGCTCCAGTTGCAGTAGTCGTCCCAGAACCGGCCGGCGTCGTCGGCCGTGCCGTTGTCGTCGAAGAACCCGCTCGGGTCGGCTTCGTTGCGGGCCACCCCGGCGGCCAGGACATCCACCCAGTCGGTGAACAGTCCACGTAGGCACACAGCCCCGTCGGCAGCTAACGCAGCAGCGGTCGCCTCGCCGATCCGTCCGGTATCCACGGCACGAGAATAGGTGCCTGCCGGGTCCACGTCATGGCCGAGGGCCGATCCAAAGCCCTCAGGGATGTAGACAAACATCTGTGGACCATGTCGATGAGAGCGTCCGTTGGGAGTCGATGATCACGGCCGAACGTGAGGTGGCCTATTCGCCCAGTTCCTGCATCGGTGGCGACTACCGCCCCTTTATGGATGAATACCGGGACCGCAGCGCCGAGGCGCGGGCAACGGTCGACTCCTGGCAGGAACACTCCTACGGGCCGGCCCCAAGGCAACTCCTCGACCTGTTCCTTCCGGTGGGCACCGATGAGCCACCGCCGCTGCTGGTGTTCATCCACGGCGGCTACTGGCAGGAACTCTCCAAGGAGGACTCCGCCTTCGCCGCCCCGGCATGGGTCGACCGGGGCGTCGCCTTCGCCGCTCTCGGGTACACGCTCGCGCCGGAAGCATTGCTCGCCGAGATCGTCGACGAATGCCGACAGGCTGTGCGATGGCTCCACGACCACGCCGAAGAAGTCGGCATCGACCCTGCTCGGATGGTCGTGGCAGGCAGCTCGGCCGGTGCCCACCTCGCAGCGATGGTGGCCCTCACCGACGACCTGGCCAGCGCAGCCGTGCTGATCTCGGGGGTCTTCGACCTGCGCCCCCTGGTCGGGACCTCAATCGTCGAGGCCCTCGACCTCACCACAGCCGACGCCCACGCCCTCAGCCCCGCTCTCGCAGCCGTCGCCGGTTTCCCCCCGAGCCTCGTGTGCTGGGGCGAGATCGAGACAGACGAGTTCAAGGAACAGAGTCGGCGGTTCGCCGGGTCCCTGAAGGCTGCAGGGTCCACCTGCACTGCGTTCGAGGTCAGGGCACGCAACCATTTCGACGTGGTCCTCGACCTCGCCGACCCCGACTCGGCGATCGGCAGGGGGGTAACGTCGCTGCTCGACGGATTGTCACCCGACCCGTCCTAGGAGGCGGAAGTGCCCACGTTCAAGCCCCAGATCCCGACCATCGTCGACCCGGCCGGGGTGCCGCCCGGCAACGAGCCACGGCCGATGGGTACCACGACCGACACCAGCAGGGCCGAGTTCGTAGAAGAGACCGGTGGCACGCCCAGGGTCGACTTCGACAGCACCAGCAACCCGTACATCGACTACCAGAGCATCGACCTGCTGCTCACCCTCCAGCACCCCCGCAGCGACGCCTATGACGAGACGTGCTTCTTCATCATGGGACAGGTCAAGGAGTTGCTGTTCAAGTCATTCCACTTCGAACTTCACAACGCCCGCCACCTCATCCGTGGCGACCAGGTCTCCGACGCCATGCTGGTGCTCGACCGTTCGCTCGAGATCGCCAAGCTTCTGATCAGCACGTGGGACGTTGTCGCCACCGTGTCAGCCGAAGGCTTCAACCAGTTCCGCGACCACCTCGACGAGGCGTCCGGCCAACTGTCGTTCATGTTCCGCCACGTCGAGTTCATCCTCGGCAACAAGGACCGGCACCTGGCCAGCGCCCACCGCAACGTCCCCCACGTGTGGCCCCACATGAAAGAGGCCCTCGATAGCCCCAGCCTCTACGACGAGGTCATCGCCATGCTGGACCGCCGGGGTTTCGCCATCGACCCCGGTGCGCTCGACCGCGACTGGGCCGACGCCTACCCCCCCGACGAGAGCGTCGAGCAGGCCTGGTTCGACATCTACGACGATCCGAGCACCGGCAACGACCTCTACCGCCTCGGTGAAACCCTGATCGCACTCGACGAACAGATGGCCCTCTACCGGTGGCGCCACTTCGTGCTCGTGTCGCGCATCATCGGCTACAAGCCGGGCACCGGCGGATCCACGGGCGTCGAATGGCTGCGCCAAACCACCGAGTTCCGGTACTTCCCCGAACTGTGGTCGCTGCGCACCCGTCTCGAGTCCTGAGCGGCTGCCCGGCCTCAGTCGTAGACGAGGGTGCCGTCGTCCAGGTCGGCGGTCGGGATGGTGTGCCGGTCGGCCCAGTAGTCCTGCGACATGCGCCACGGATCGTGCGCTCCCTGACGGGGCATCAGGTGCATGGCACGCATCAGGTAGCCGGGGTTGAAGTCCTCCGGGTCGACCCACGGCCGCAGGTCCATGCCGGCATCCTCGGCGCGTAACACCGGCGTCACCATCGAGGCGCCACGGTCATCCAGGTGGTGCAGGAGCCGGCACACGAAGTCGGCGACCAGGTCTGCCCGCAGCGTCCAACTGGCGCGGAAGTAGCCGAACACCCAGACCATGTTCGGAATGCCCGTGAACATCATCCCCCGATAGCCGACCGTGTCGGAAAAGACGAGCGGTTCGTCGTCGATGCAGAAGTCGATGTCGCCCAGCACGTTGAGTTCGAACCCCGTGGCGGTGATGATGATGTCGGCCTCGAGGTGGTCGCCGGACTTCAACCGGATGCCGGTTTCGGTGAACTCCTCGATCTCGTCGGTCACCACCGAGGCGTCGCCTGCAGCGATGCTGTGGAACAGGTCGCCATCGGGGATCAGGGCCAGGCGCTGCCGCCACGGCGGGTACGACGGCGTGAAGTGGGGGCTGACGTCGTAGTCCTCGCCGAGGACCTCCCGGATCCCGTTGAACAACTCCTCCCGCACCAGGTCCGGGAACTCGGCCGACAGTTGCACGACCTGCTGCTGGGTGTGGAGGATCTGCCGACGAACGATCTCGTGGGTCCACTCCTCCGGGATGTCGAGTTCCCGGAGGGTGTCGGCCATCTCGTTGCTGTTGGGCCGGGCGACGAAGTAGGTCGGCGACCGCTGCAGCATCGTGACGTGCCCACAGTCGGCCGCCATCGCCGGAATCAGGGTCGCCGCCGTGGCCCCCGACCCGATCACCACCACCTGCCTCCCCGCATAGTCGAGGTCCTCGGGCCACGTCTGGGGGTGCACGATCTCGCCACCGAAGCGGTCCATGCCCTCCCACTCGGGGGTGTATCCGGCGCTGTGCCGGTAGTACCCCTGACACATCCACAGGAAGTCGCCGGTGAACCGGACCTGCTCCCCGGTGTCGGTGCGGGTCACCGCGAGGGTCCAGCGCCGGTCCCCGGTCGACCATGACGCCGACGAGATCGTGTGCGAGTAGCGGATATGGCGGCCGATGTCGTTGTCGTCGATCACCTCGCCCATGTAGTCGAGGATCTCGTCGGCGGTGGCGATCGGCGGCCCGGTCCATGGCTTGAACCGGTACCCGAACGTGTACAGGTCGCTGTCGGAACGGATGCCCGGATACGTGTGCGTCTTCCAGGTGCCACCGAACCCGTCCATGGTCTCGAGGATCACGTACGACTTGTCGGGACACTGCTGCTGAAGGTGGTAGGCGCCGCCGATGCCTGAGATGCCGGCCCCCACGACCAGGACATCGAAGTGCTCGGTCTCAGCCTCTCGCTCGCCCATGGGCAGAGGGTCCACCATGGGATCGTCAGATGCCACATCCGCCCGGAGTCCGGTGCGTCCCGCAACCGGTGGCAGAGTGAACCGATGCACACCCCCGAACCGATTCGGATCCCCGTTCGGGTACGGGTGCTGTTCGTCGCCCACTTCCTCGGTTCATTCGCCATGGTCGGCCAGGTGACCATCGTCGGCAAGCAGGTCTACGACCTGACGGGCCGGGAACTGGACCTCGGCCTGCTGGGCCTCGCCGAGTTCCTTCCGGTGGTCATCCTGGCTCCGATTGCCGGGACCGTCGCCGACCGCATCGACCGGCGCTGGGTGTTCGGCGCAGCCCTCGTGACCGAGGCAATGGCATCGCTGCTGCTCTTCGGCTACGCCAGGAGCGAACCGACCTCAGTGGTGCCGATCTTTTTCATCATCGGCATCGTGGGGATCGCCCGCTCGTTCGCAGCGCCCGCAGGCCGGGCCCTCATGATCGACCTCTCGCCGCTCGCAGTGGTGACCAGGGTCGTCGCCCTGAAGTCGGTCGCCTTCCAGGCCGGAATCATCGTCGGGCCGGTCGTATTCGGCCTTCTCTTCGTCGTCGATGAGCCGCTGCCGTACCTCGCCGCCTCTGTCGCCCTGGCAATCGCATTCGGCATCGTCGTCCTGACGCCCTCGTCCGGAGTCCGACGGCTCGACGCCCCGAGTCCCGGCCGGGCGGTCCACGAAGCACTTGAGGGACTCCGGTTCATCCGACGCAGCCCGATCCTGTTCGGGGCCATGGGACTCGACCTGTTCGCCGTATTGTTCGGAGGCGCCGTCGCCCTCCTCCCCGCCATCGCCGAGGATCGACTCGGAGTCGGAGCGGTGGGCCTGGGGTGGCTTCGTGCAGCAGTGGGCATCGGGGCCGGGGCCGTGACGATCGTGCTGGCGGTTCGACCCGTGCAGCGAAACCTCGGGCACATCCTGCTGGCGGTCGTCACGGTCTTCGGCCTCGGCACGGTCGTCCTCGGGTTCAGCCGCAGCTATGCACTGGCCTTCGTTGCGCTGCTGGTGCTCTCCGGGGCCGACGCCGTTTCGATGTTCATCCGCCTGACGCTGGTACCGCTGGCAACCCCCGAAGAGATGCGTGGGAGGGTGCTCGCCGTCGAGAACGTGTTCATCGGTGCATCCAACGAACTCGGCGCCGCAGAGTCGGGCCTGACAGCGGCCTTTATGGGCCTCGTCGGGGCTGTTGTGTTCGGCGGGGTGGGCACGATCGTCGTGGTGGCGCTGTGGTGGCGCTGGTTCCCCGCCCTGCGCGACCTCGACACCTTCGACGAGGTCCTGCCCACCACCAGAGAATGACCCGGATACCGCCCAACCTGCAGGCGCCCGTTTGACGACCGAAACACAGAGGGCGACAATCATCGGCATGGCATCGGTACGGGAGGCGACCGGGTCGGCGGTCGTCGACCTCCTCGCCGACCTCGTGGCGTTCCCCACCGAGAGCCTGTCCACGAACCTGGAGCTCATCGACCTCTTCGCCGACCGGGCGGCCAGGGCCGACGCCGCAGTCGATGTCGTCCACGGTGACACCGGGCGGGCCAACCTCCACGTCCGGTTCGGGCCCGACGTCCCCGGCGGCATCCTGCTCTCCGGCCACACCGACGTCGTCCCCGCCGGCACCGGCTGGGCCACCGACCCGTATTCGTTGACCGAGGTCGACGGACAGCTGCGTGCCCGTGGCAGCGCCGACATGAAGGGCTTCCTCGCCGCCGCCCTGGTGGTCCTCGAGTCAGTCGACCTTGCGACCCTCAGAGCGCCGGTCCACCTGGGCCTCAGCTACGACGAGGAGATCGGGTGCGTCGGCGTGCACGGCCTGCTCGACCGGCTGGCCGGGCACTCCCCGTGCGCC
The DNA here is from genome assembly GCA_014381945.1 of Actinomycetota bacterium. Lineage (GTDB taxonomy): Bacteria > Actinomycetota > Acidimicrobiia > Acidimicrobiales > MedAcidi-G1 > S20-B6. The sequence goes on along the minus strand of JACNKQ010000026.1, from coordinate 4,312 downwards.
CCGGAGGTCGTCGTGGTGGGCGAGCCGACAGGTATGCGGCTCTGCAACGCCCACACCGGGAAGGTCGCCCACCGGATCGACGTGAGGGCCCGGGCCGGCCACTCCAGCCGGGCGGCAATCGACCCCAGCGCCGTAATGATCGCCGCAGGGCTGGCGGTCTCAATCGGCGACCTCAACTCGACCAGCGCAGGCATCAGCGCCAACGTCGGCAGCATCCACGGGGGCCTTGCACTCAACGTGCTTGCCCCGGACTGCACCCTCGACTTCGAACTCCGCCACGGCGCCGACACGGATCCCGAAGCCGTGCTCGCCGGGTTCTGGCAGGAGGTCGCCTCGGCCCGCTCCCGCCTGGAAGACGTCGGCGGACACATCGAGGCCGAACAGGTCCTCTCCTACCCGGCGCTCGCCACCGACCCGTCGCTCGATGCCGTCACCTCGCTCGAGGCACTGGTCGGTTCCGGAAGGCCCCTCCCCGTGTCATTCGGATGCGAGGCCGGGCTCTACGCTGACCGCCTCGGCACGCCGGCCGTCATCGTCGGTCCCGGCGACATCGCCGACGCCCACAAGCCCAACGAGTACGTCGAACCCGCCCAACTCGACCGCTGCGTCGAGGTCCTGCACGAGACCATCCAGGCGTTCTGCACTGGCGCCGATCCCGAGGAGTCCCCATGACAACCGCCGCCACCGAAGAGATCCTCGCCCGCATCGACGAACTCGGCCCCCGCTTCCGCGAACGCATGCGCGGCCTCGACGAAACCGTGGCGTTCCCCCACGAGAACTTCGCCGAGGCGAAGGCCGCCGGGCTCCACGTTCTCTGCCTGCCGACCGAATACGGCGGAGCGGGCCTCTGGCTGCCCGGCAACTACTCCGCCTGGTACGAGATCCTCGAACGCCTGGCATGGTGGGAGTCGAACACCGCGCAACTGCTGCAGGTCCACAACCACGCCGCCGGGATCATCGCCTGGCACAGCACCCCCGAGCAGCGCGACCACTTCATGCCGAGGATCGTCGACGGGGCGTTCTGCGCCTCGCTCGGCTCCGAGGCGCACATCTTCGAAAACGGTGCCGAAAAGCTGGCTGCCGAGTTGACGAAGGTCGACGGCGGCTACCGACTCACCGCACGCAAGGGCTTCGCTTCCGTGGCGGCGATCGCCAAGTACCTCATGGTGTGGGCGGCCGTCGAAGGCGACGACTCCTACGCCCACCGCCTCGTCTTCGCCGTCGTCGACACGGAATCCGACGGTGTCGAACTCCTCGATGACTGGCAGATGCTGGGCATGCGCTCCACCATCTCCTGCGGGGTGAAGTTCGACGACGTGTTCATCCCCGACGACCACGTGGTCGGGGAGCCCGGCGGTTGGGTCACCGGCGACCCCCGAACATTTTCCTGCGCCTACGCCGCCAACCACCTCGGCTCCGCACAGGCCGCGTTCGACTTCATCGCCGGCTACATCGGCCAACGCGACGACCTGGCCGACTCCGAAGCGGTCCGGGTGCGCCTCGGCAAGATGGACGCCGACCTGTTCGCCGCACGAGCGGGCCTGCGCTCCACCGCCGCCCGCCTCGACCGCGGCGACGACCCGGACGAATGCGAGGCCGACGCCGTCCGCACCATGCACCTCGCCAAGGAGGTCGTCCTGGCGATCCCGTACGAGGGCTTCGACCTGGTCGGCGCCCGGGCCTGCCACGAGCGCTACCCGCTCGGACAGATGATGCGCGACGCCCGGACCTTCACCCTGCACTTCCGCGACGACCTCTATCTCGAGCGCCTCGCACAGTTGGCGCTCGGCCACGGCTTCTCCGCCAAGGGCGGCAGGGGCGGCTCCACCCCGTTCGAGGTCGACCCGATCGACGCCGGACAGGCCCACGCCGGCGCCTGAGCGGGCCGGGAGCGACCATGTCCAGCCACCAGCGGATCCGCCCCTTCAACACCAGGGACACCTACCCGGAACAGAACCTCGACAACGACCTCAGCCAGGGAGTCGTGGCCCGCGGGACGATGGTGTTCCTGCGGGGCCAGGTGTCGCAGGACCTCGAGACCCGCGAGTCGCTGCACGTCGGCGATGCCGCCAGGCAGACCGAAAAGACGATGGCGAACATCGAGATGCTGCTCGCCGAAGCCGGATCAGAACTCGGCCACATCTGCCGGATCGTCGTCTACCTCACCGATATCTCCCACCGCGAAGCCGTGTACCGGGAGATGGGGAAATGGCTGGTCGGAGTCCATCCCTGCTCCACCGGCATCGTCGTGTCGGCACTCGCCCGCCCGGAGTGGCTGGTCGAGATCGAAGCCACCGCCGTCATCCCGGATTGACCAGGCCACCCCGTGTCCTCCCTGAGCCCCGAGGTCAGAGCGGTGCTCGCCCGGCTGCGGCAGGTCGCCGACGGCCCGCTGTCGGGCGCAACCGCGATGCCGCCCGAGATGTACCACAGCGAGGAGATCCTCGAACTGGAGCAGCAGCGGATGTTCGCCCACGACTGGGTGTCGCCCGGGCTCGCCGCCGAGATCCCCGAACCCGGCGACTACCTCACCTACTCGATCGCCGACCAGCCCGTGTTCTGCATGCGCGGCCGCGACGGCGAGATCCGCACCCTCGCCAACGTCTGCCGCCACCGGATGATGCGACTCCTCGACGGCAGCGGCAACACCGGCAGGATCGTGTGCCCCTACCACGCATGGTCCTACGACCTCGACGGCCGACTCGCCGCCGCCAACCACATGGAGGCCACCGACGGGTTCGACAAGGCCGACCACTGCCTCCCGTCGATCCGAACCGAGGTGTGGAACGGCTGGATCTACATCACGCTCGACCCCGACGCACTGCCGGTCGCCGAACTGCTCGAGCCACTCGACGACCTCGTCGCCCGGTACGGGATCGCCCACTACGTGCCCGTCCACCGCGCCGACCACGTCTGGAACACGAACTGGAAGTTCCTGACCGAGAACTTCATGGAGGGCTACCACCTGCCCGTCGCACACTGGGCCACGCTCGGCACCTGGATGCCGATGGACTCTGTGGTCTTCCCCGACAGGCGCCACCCGGCGTTCACCTACCAGTTGTTCGCCAAGGACGAACGCTCCAGGTACGGCCGGGCCCACGCCGACAACACGAGCCTCGACGGCGAGTGGCGCAGCACAACCGTGATGCCGACGGTGTTCCCGTCGCACATGTACATCCTCGCACCCGACCACCTCTGGTACCTGTCGCTGCGACCCAGAGGCACCTCGCAGGTGGACCTGCGCTTCGGAATCGCAGCGGCACCGGAGATGTACGCCTCGTTGGACGATCCCGAGGCGTGGGTGGCCGAGACCGTCGCATTCTTCGCCGACGTCTGCGAGGAGGACCGTGTCGTCGTCGAGGGCATCCACCGGGGCTCCCGTGCGCCCCTGGCGAGACCCGGTCCCCTCAGTTGGCTGGAACACGAGCTCCATGACCTGATGGGGTACCTGGCCGACCGGCTCGCATAGCGTGCGCCCATGACCTTCTCCGTCGTCGGCCACTGCGCCCGCACCGACATGTTCGGCGTGGCGATCACGACCTCGTCGATCTGCGTCGGTTCGAGATGCCCACACGCCAGGGCAGGCGTCGGGGCCGTCTCGACCCAGAACGTCACCGACCCGCACCTCGCCGAACTCGTCTTCGAACGACTCGCTGCCGGCGACACCGCCCCCGAGGCCGTGGCAGCGGTGGCCGCCGGACGCGACAACATCGACTATCGACAACTCACCGCCGTCGACCTCCAGGGCCGCGTCGGGCACTTCACCGGCGCCAACGTGCTGGGCCTCAACCGGATCAGCGAAGGCGACCACTGTGTCGCCGCCGGCAACCTCCTGAGCGCACCCGACGTGCCGCAGGCGATGACCGATGCGTTCGACGCATGCCCCGGCGACCACCTCGCCGAGCGCCTCCTCAGAGGACTCGAAGCGGGCCTCGCAGCCGGCGGCGAAGAGGGGTCCGTCTACTCGGCGGCCCTGCTCGTCCACCACGAGCAGCCGTTCGCCCTCGTCGACCTCCGGGTCGACTGGGACGACGACGATCCGATCGCCACGCTGCGGCACCTCTGGACCAGGTACGAACCCGAGATGAAGCCGTACCTCGTCCGGGCCCTCGACCCGGTGAACGCACCCAGCTACGGCGTCGCCGGCGACCCGTAGGCGACCGAAGACCGAATCGTCCCGCCGGCCCTGACAAGGAGCACCCAGTGCCCATCGAACACGAGATCAGCATCCAGGCTGAAACCGATGCCGCCGTATCCGCCCGCTTCGACCAGTACGACACGCAGGACATCTGGCAGAAGGACAAGGACCACT
>JACNKQ010000048.1 GCA_014381945.1 Actinomycetota bacterium | reverse complement strand
ACCCACCGAAACCCACGGCGGCCTGAGTCAGGCCGCCCGGGGCACACCGCCCGAGCCAGAAACCGAGCCAGACCCCGAGTCAGCAGGGCAACCGACGACGCCGGCCTGACCACGGTCGCCGGGGCACACCGCCCGATGCACACCGCCCGATGCACACCGCCCGATGCACGCCGCCCGATGCACACCGCCCGGGGCACACAGCCCGAGCCACGTGCAGGGTCAACATGCGGAGCGTCAGCCCGACCGGGGTCGATGAAGGAAGGCGCACCGAGGCCTCGGCTCGTGTCCTGTCGCTCGTGTCCTGTCAAGAGGTTCCTCCTGGCTGAAATGGGCGGCGGCTGCCGGGGTTCGGCAACCCGTAGGGTCTCCTTGTGCGTGGAGAGGCGAAGGCGGCCGTGTCCCTGAGAAGCTCCGTGTCTCCGAGAACAGCGTTTCTGTCGAGTGCGTTCCTGCTGGGGGTTCTCGTCGGATGCGGCGGCAGTGACGAACAGGCCGTCCCCACGACGATTCCGACGTGGACCGCACCGAGCACGTCGACGCCCTCCGGCACATCGACGCCTTCCGGCACATCGACGCCTTCCGGCACGTCGGAAGCTTTCACGACATCCACGACGACTTCCACCACCTCGGCTTCCTCCACGACCACGTTGCCGCCGCTGCGGTCGGCGACGCTGCTGTTCACGGGTGACCTCATCCCGCATTCGCCGGTTGTGAGGGCAGCAGAACGCATGGCTGTCGAGGCCGGTGGAACACGGTCCCACGACTTCAGGCCGCTGTTCGCTGCCGTGGCCGGCCGGATCGCCGCCGCCGACCTGGCCATCTGCCACCTCGAGTCGCCCCTGACCGACGACCTGCCGGCGATTTCCGGGTACCCCCGGTTCAACGGTCCGGCGGGCCTCGCCGACGACCTCGTCGACATCGGATACGACGCCTGCTCGACGGCCTCGAACCACGCCCTCGACAAGGGCTGGATGGGGGTGCTGTCGACGCTGGCGGTCCTCGAGGCAGCCGGAATGCCGCAGTCGGGCATGGCGGTCGGCGAGGCGGAGGCGTCCGAACCCCTGCTCCTCGACGCCGCCGGGATCACCGTCGGGTTCGTGTCGGCAACCTACGGGATCAACGGAATGCCAGTACCCGAGGCGACTCCGTGGATAGTGACCGACCTCGATGTGGGGGCCCTGCTGGACGCTGCCCGGAGGTCCCGGGAGGCCGGCGCCGAGTTCGTGGTGATCGGCCTGCACTGGGGCCTCGAGTACCGCACGTCGCCGACTACCACCCAACGTGAGCAGGCCGAGGCGTTGCTGGCCGACCCGGATGTCGACCTCATCGTCGGCCACCACGCCCACGTCGTGCAGCCAGTCGGCATGGTGGGGGAGGAGTTCGTAGTGTTCGGACTCGGGAACTTCCTCACCAACCAGTCGGCCTCCTGCTGTGCAGTGGGGGCACAGGACGGCGTGATCGTCGAGGTCGAACTGCAGGAGGTGCGGGGCACGGACTCCGGGTCATCGATCGTGGCCCGCCGGGTCGTTGTGACGCCGACACGCGTCGATCGTGCGGATGACCACCGGATCGTCGACGTACCGTCGCTCATAGCCGAGGCGGTTGCCGCCGAAGAGGCACCCGCCGGCTACCTAATCGACTCCTGGTACCGGACCGCCGAACGGATTCTCGCCGAGGACCTGCCGGAAGGGTTGTTGACGGTGAGGATGGGGGCGGGCTGAGCGCCCGTATCGTGGAGCCATGCTGATGCAGGCTCCGAACCGCGTGTTTTCGTTTCCGAACCCGGTCGACGAGGTCAGCGCCCGGCTGGTGGCGACCGGTGTCGTCGCACAGGCTGCACTGTTCCTCGTCACGCGCTGGGACCTGCTGCTGGTGACCCTGGCCTACGGCTTCGTCGCCCGGGTGCTCACCGGGCCCACGCTCAGCCCGCTGGGCCGTTTCGTCACCGGGGTGGTCCGGCCCCGGCTGACCATCGAACCCCGCGAGGTGCCCGGCCCGCCCAAGCGCTTCGCCCAGGGCATCGGTGCCGTGCTCGCCTCGTCTGCCCTGATCGCCACGGTCGGGTTCGACGCCGGTGGCCTGACGGTCGGCCTGCTGCTCGCCCTGACTGCCGCTGCCTCCCTGGAGGCCTTCGCCGGGTTGTGCCTCGGCTGCTGGATGTTTCGAATCCTGATGCGCACCGGTGTCATCCCGGCCTCGACCTGCGAGGCCTGCAACGACCTCTGGTCACGCACCACCTGACCCCAGGGCAGGCTGCCGGTGCGACGACTACCTTCGACCGGCATGAAGTTGTCCGGGGAGAGCAGGTGGCGGAAACCTCGTCGACGCCTGGTGGCGGTCGCCACCCTGCTGATGCTCGTCGGTGGGTTCCCGTCGGCCCAGGCCTCACCGGGTGACCTCGACACGGGTTTCTCGGCGGACGGCAAGGCGCTGACCGACATAGGCACCACCGACAGCGGCCGATCGGTGGCCGTCCAGTCGGACGGCAAAATAGTAGTCGCCGGATATGCGCTCGTAAGCGGCAGCTACGACTTTGCCGTGGCCCGCTACGACGCAGACGGAGATCTTGACAACGGGTTCTCTAGCGACGGACTTGTGACTGTCGATCTCAGTTCCACCCACGAGTTGGCCTATGGGGTTGCGATTCAGTCGGATGGAAAGATTCTCGTTGTCGGAACGACGGACTATGGCGGTGTCAATACCGACTTTGGCATCATTCGGCTCACTTCGTCCGGTTCTCTCGATACGACGTTTTCATCCGATGGCATTGTCGATGTCGGAGTTGGTTCAGGCAACGACTACGCAACAAGTGTTGACGTTGCGTCTGATGGCGACATCGTCGTCGCTGGCTACGGGCATAACGGCTCCAACTGGGATGTGGGGGTCATCCGCCTCGACTCGTCGGGCAACCTGGACACGGACTTCTCTTCGGACGGCAAGGCGCTCTACGCCATCGGCTCGGGACACGACTACGGCTACGGGCTCGACATCGCCTCGGACGGCGACCTGCTGGTCACGGGCAGCAGCCACAACGGCAGCGACGACGACGTCCTCGTCCTGCGCCTCGACGCCAACGGCGTGCTCGACACCGCCTTCGATGGCGACGGCATCTGGACCGCCGACATCGGCTCGGGCACCGGCGACGTGGGCCGGGGGATCGTCGAGGCCTCCGACGGTGATGTGCTCGTCGGAGGCTCGTCCGACGACAGCGGCGACGACATCCTGGCGGTCCGTCTCACCTCGGCGGGTGTCCTCGACACGGCATTCAGCGGTGACGGCAAGGTCACAGCGGCCATCGGGTCCGGCAACGACGTCGGCTACGGCATCGCCGAACAGGCCGACGGCAGCGTCGTCGTCGCAGGCACCAGCCACGACGGCAGCACCGAGGACATAGCGGTCGTGCGGTTCACCTCGGCCGGGGTGCTCGACACCGGCTTCAGCGGCGACGGCAAGCTCACCACCGGTAGCGGCTCCGGGGACGCCTTCGGCTACGGCGTCGCCCTGACCTCGGCCGGCAAGGTCGTGGTCGCCGGTCAGGCGGTCGGCGCCTCGGACACGGACTTCGCCGTCCTCGTCTACGAGGGGGCGACGGCCCCGGGTGCGCCGACGTCGTTGTCGGGCACGGCAGGCGACACGCAGGTTGGGCTTTCGTGGACGGCGCCGGCGTCCAACGGTGGTTCGGCGCTCACCGGCTACCGGGTTGAATCGTCGACGAACTCGGGGTCGACGTGGTCCGACGAGGCCGCCGACACCGGGTCCACCTCGACCTCCTACACGGCGACCAGCCTCACCAACGGCACCGGGTACATGTTCCGCGTCTCGGCCATCAACGCCGTGGGCACCGGAACCGCATCGGGGACCACGACAGCCACCCCGGTTACGACCCCCGGCGTGCCGACGTCGTTGTCGGGCACGGCAGGCGACACGCAGGTTGGGCTCTCGTGGACGGCGCCGGCGTCCAACGGTGGTTCGGCGCTCACCGGCTACAAGGTCGAGTCGTCGACGAACTCGGGGTCGACGTGGTCCGACGAGGCCGCCGACACCGGGTCCACCTCGACCTCCTACACGGCGACCAGCCTCACCAACGGCACCGGGTACATGTTCCGCGTCTCGGCCATCAACGCCGTGGGCACCGGAACCGCATCGGGGACCACGACAGCCACCCCGGTTACGACCCCCGGCGTGCCGACGTCGTTGTCGGGCACGGCAGGCGACACGCAGGTTGGGCTCTCGTGGACGGCGCCGGCGTCCAACGGTGGTTCGGCGCTCACCGGCTACAAGATCGAGTCGTCGACGAACTCGGGGTCGACCTGGTCGACCGTGGTGGCCGACACCGAATCCACCTCGACCACCTACACGACGACCGGCCTCACCAACGGCACCTCCTACGACCTCCGAGTCTCGGCCGTCAACGTCGCCGGAACCGGATCGGCATCGGGCAGCACATCGTCGACGCCGCGCACCACGCCCGGACAACCGACGGTCCTGGCCGGCACCCCCGGTGATGGCGAGGTCTCGTTGTCCTGGACGGCGCCCACGAACGACGGCGGGGCGTCGATCTCGGGATACAAGGTCGAGTCGTCGACGAACTCGGGGTCGACCTGGACGACCTCGATCGCCGACACCGGGTCCTCGTCCACCTCGGCGGTGGTGGACGGCCTGTCCAACGGCACGTCGGTGACCTTCCGGGTCTCGGCCATCAACGTCGCCGGCACCGGTTCGGCATCCGACACCGAGGTCACCACGCCACGCACCACGCCGGGCCAGCCGACCAGCCTCGCCGCCACCGAGGGCAGCACCCAGGTGTCGCTGTCGTGGTCGGCCCCGTCGGGTGACGGCGGATCGGCCGTGACCGGCTACCGGGTCGAGCAGTCGACCAACAGCGGGCTGGCCTGGACGACCGTCGTGGCGGACACGGGCTCCACCTCCACCTCGTATGCGGTCACGGGCCTGACCAACGGCAGCGCCTATTCCTTCCGCGTCACAGCGGTGAACGCCGCCGGGATGGGCGCCACCTCGTCTACCGCTACCGCAACGCCGCGCACCACCTCCGATGCACCGACCGGCCTGGCGGGCACTCCGGGCGACCGGCAGGTCGCACTTGCCTGGACGGCCCCGTCCGAATCGGGCGGTTCGGCGGTCACGGGCTACCGGGTCGAACGGTCCGCCGACGGAGGCTCGACATGGACGGCCGTGGTCGCCGACACCGGCTCGACGACCACCTCCCATTCGGTCACGGGCCTGACCAACGGCAGCGCATACACATTCCGTGTATCCGCCGTCAACGATGCCGGAACCGGGTCCACGTCGTCGACGGCTTCGGCGACACCCCGGACCACGCCGGGTCCTCCCACCGGTGTCGCATCGGTCGATGGCGATGCACAGAGTGCCCTCACGTGGACGGCCCCGGCGAGCGACGGGGGAGCGGCCATCAGCGGCTATCAGGTAGAACGCTCGACGGACGGGGGCACGACCTGGACCACGGTCGTGGCCGACACCGAGTCGACGTCGACTGCCTACACGGCGACGGGCCTCGTCAACGGCACCTCGTACGACTTCCGGGTCTCGGCCGTCAACGCCGCCGGCACGGGTACTGCCTCATCGACCACCGGCGCCAGCCCGGTCGCACCCACCACCGTGGTGCCCACACCCTCCACAACTGTGGCGCCCCCGACCACCACCGTGGTGCCCACACCCTCCACAACTGTGGCGCCCCCGACCACCACCGTGGTGCCCTCCACATCCACATCCACCACCACATCCACGACCACCGTGCCAGGCGAGCCGACGCCGGGGTCCGGCCCGCCGCCGCTCCCCCCGATGGTGGTCATCGACGGCCGCATCTACCAGGACGGCGGCATCCCCCTCCCGCCGCACTACCTGCACTGAGGCGGGTCGCGCCGGGATACTGCGACCGGTGCGAAACGCGCTGATGGGCACCCCCGCTTCCCGCTATGGTCGGGGCCAGCGAACCGATGCCGGACAATGAGACGGGCTCCATGGAACTGGTCACCCACAAGAAGCTCTACCTTGTCGCCGGACGGTCGAATCGGGCCCTTGCCGAAGAGATCGCCGTAGCGCTCGGCGAGACCCTCGGCGAGCCCAACCTGGCCGAGTTCGCCAACGGTGAGATCCACTGCCGCTTCGCCGAGTCGATCCGGGGTTGCGACGCCTTCATCATCCAGTCGCACGCCAACTCCGAGGAGTCGTCGATCAACGACACCCTCATGGAGCAGCTGATAATGGTCGACGCCGCCCGCCGGGCCTCAGCCAAGCGCATCACCGCCGTCTGTCCCCACTTCGCCTACGCCCGCCAGGACCGCAAGTCGTCGGGCCGCGAGCCGATCACCGCCAAGTTGGTCGCCAACATGTTCGCCGTCGCCGGGGCCAGCCGCCTGATCAGCGTCGACCTCCACTCCGGACAGATCCAGGGCTTCTTCGACGGCCCCGTCGACCACCTCACCGCCATGCCGGTGCTCGTCGACTACCTGCGCGGCCTCGAAGGCGAGTTGGTCATCGTCTCACCCGACGCCGGCCGGGTGAAGGTGGCCGAGCGTTACGCCAACCAACTCGATGCCGACCTGGCGATCATCCACAAGCGCCGGAGTTCGACGGTGTTCAACACCGTCGAGGCCAAGGAGGTCGTCGGCGACGTCGACGGCAAGGTCTGCGTGATCGTCGACGACATGATCGACACGGCAGGCACCATCTGCGCTGCTGCCGAACAGCTCAGGCGTAGCGGTGCATCGCGGGTGGTCGCCGCCACCACCCACGCCATCCTGTCCGGCCCGGCCCTGCAACGCCTGGGCGACTCGTCCATCGAGAAGGTCGTCGTCACCGACACGATCCCGCTGCCCGAGGGTGCCGACACCGGGCTCATCGAGGTCCTCTCCATCGCCCCGCTGCTCGCCAGGGCCATCGGCGCCGTCTTCGAGGACGCCTCGGTCAGCGAGATCTTCGGCGGCAACAACCTGACATGAACCTTCGGCCTACGCCGGAGCCCGCGGCAGGCCGTGGAGCGCCATTCCGCCGGTAGGATTCCCGACCGGTCCAGCCGGCACCCGATCCATAGGTTCCGCACGGCCCTCCCCAGAAGTCATTCCGAGAGAAGATGCCCCCCATGGACGAGATCGTGCTCACTGCGGCCACGGGCCGCACCATCGGCACCCGGCCCAGCCGCCGCCTGCGCACGGGAGGCGACATCCCCGCCGTCGTCTACGGCCTCGACCAGGATCCGGTGACGGTCACGGTCGAGTGGCCCGACCTGCGTCGTGCGATCACCACCGATGCCGGCCTCAACGCTGTAATCCAACTCGAGATCGACGGCGCCCGGCAGCTCAGCATCGTCAAGGACATCCAGCGCCATCCGGTGCGACGCGACGTCCTCCATGTCGACTTCATCCGCATCGACCCCGACAGGGCGGTCGTCGTGGAGGTGCCCGTCGTGTTCGTGGGCGAGGCCGAAGAGGTCATCAACAACGACGGCATGGTCGACCAGAACATGTTCTCCCTGACCATCAGCTCCACACCGGCCAACATCCCGACCGGGATCGAACTCGACATCTCGGCACTCACGATCGGCGACTCCCTGCGGGTCTCCGACCTCGTGCTGCCGCAGGGCGTCACCACCGAGGTTGACCCCGAGGACGCAGTTGCGGTCGCCATGATCACCCGATCGACTCTCGATGCAATCGCCGCCGAGGAAGAGGCAGCGGCAGCAGCCCTTGCCGCAGAGTTGGGCGAAGAGGGCATCGAAGGCGCAGAGGGTGCCGAGGGCGGAGAGGGTGCCGAGCCTTCCGGCGACGACGGCGAGGCCGACGCCTCCGACGAATAGCGGTCAGGGCCGGTCGTGTTCCGGCGTTCCCGTTCCGGACGAGCCCAGAACGAGCGCAGCGGCGAGCCCGCAGCGCTGCTGGTCGTCGGCCTGGGCAACCCCGGCCGCGAATACGCCGGCACCCGCCACAACGTCGGATTCATGGTCGTCGAGGTTCTCGCCGACCGCCACGGCGGCAGCCTGAGGCGCTCCCGGCAGGAGGCACTGGTCGCAGAGGTGCGCATCGGCGGTGAGCGCGTCGCCCTGGCCATGCCGCAGACGTTCATGAACGAATCGGGCCGTTCCGTCGGACAGTTGGCCCGCCGGCACGGAATCGACGATCCGACCCGTCTCGTCATCGTCCACGACGAACTGGACCTGGCACCGGGCGTGCTTCGCCTCAAGGCCGGAGGTGGCCTGGCCGGTCACAACGGGCTGCGGTCCATCACCTCGCACCTCGGCACGCAGGACTACCTGCGGGTCCGGATCGGCGTCGGCAAGCCGCCCGACGCCAGGCGTGGCGCCGACCACGTGCTCAGGCGACCCGGCAGGGCCGAGACCACCGAGATCCAGATCGCAGTCGCCGAGGCCGCCGACGCGGTCGAGGCCATCCTCGCCGACGGGATCGACGAGGCCATGGGCCGCTACAACGTCCGCCCGTGACGGGCCCCTCCGGATGATCCTCGAGACCCTGCCGGGCCTCCTCGACGCCGAGCCGGCACTCGATGCACTCCAGGGGCGCCGTCAGGCGACGCTGGCCGTCCCTGAACCGGCCAGGGCCGTCGTGCTGGCGGCGCTCGCACAACGGTCGGAACGGTCACCGTTCGTCGTCGCCGTGCCGACCGGTGTCGAGGCAGAACGCCTGGCAGCCGACCTGCGTACCTTCCTCGGAGAGGGGGCCGTCGAGTTGTTCCCCGCATGGGAGACCCTGCCGTTCGAGCGCGTGAGCCCGGCCGTGGAGACCATGGGGCTGAGGCTGCGGGTCCTGCACCGGCTGGCCGATCCCTCCGACCGACCCGGGATCATCGTGGCGTCTGGCCGGGCGCTGGTCCAGTGCCTCGGTCCGGGTGCAGGCGAGCAGCATCCGATCCGCATAGGTCCCGGCGACGTGGTCGACCAGACCGGGCTGGTCGCCGACCTCGTCCGCAGCGGCTACCGGCGCGAGTACCAGGTCGAACACCGTGGCGAGTTGGCCGTTCGTGGCTCGATCATCGACATCTGGCCCTCGACCGACGACGCACCGGTGCGGATCGACCTGTGGGGCGACGAGGTGGACCGGCTCTGCGAGTTCGGCGTGGCCGACCAGCGCGCCACCGTACCGAGGGCCGAGGTGGCGATCCTGCCATGCCGGGAGGTGCTGCCGGACGAGGTGGTCAGGGCCCGGGCAGAGGCGCTCATCGGCGAACAGCCATGGGGCCGGGAGCAGTGGCAGCGTCTCGCCGACGGCGAGCTCTTCGACGGGATGGAGTCATGGCTGCCGTGGCTGACGGGGGAGGAGCGGGTGCTGTTCGACCTGCTGGACGACGACGCCCTCGTGGTTGCCATCGAGCCCCGCCGAATCCGCGACCGCATCGACGACCTGCGGGCCGACGAGCAGGACCTGGCCGCCACCCTGGCCACCACATGGGGAGCCGACGACACGGTCTTCCCGAGGCTCCACACCGAATGGGACCGTCTCCTCGCCCACACCGGGGCACCGCTCTGGTTGTTCGAGGCGGTGTCGTCCGGGCCCTCGGTCGAGTCGGTCGTGGCGACCGGCTGGGGGGCGGATGGCGCACTCGGTGAGACCCTCACCGGACGCCTCGCCGGCCTGCTGGCAGACGGCTACCGGGTGGTGGTCGCTGCAGAGGGCGCCGGGTCGGCCGGTCAGTTGGCGGAGCGGTTCCGCAGCGACGGGATCGAACTCGCCCAGGTCGCCCTCGAAGCCACCGAGGTCCCGCCGGGTGGATCGGTGGTAGCCATGCCGCTCGAGCGGGGATTCGTGCTGCCGAACAGCCGCCTGGCGGTGCTCACAGAACCCGAGGCCACAGGTCGTCGCCGCACCCGAAGACGCACCCGGCCCCGCCGGCAGGCGGCGGTCAGGGTGTTCGAGGACCTGTCGCCCGGCGACCATGTTGTCCACGAACAACACGGCGTGGCGCGCTTCGCCGGGCTCGTCACCCGCACCCTCGGCGGCGTCGAGCGCGACTACCTGCTGCTCGAGTACCGGGGCGACGATCGGCTCTACCTGCCCACCGACCAGATCGACACCATCCGCCCCTACACGAGCGGCGATCGACCGTCGCTGAGCCGCATGGGAGGCGTCGACTGGCAGAAGGCGCGTTCCCGGGTGCGCTCGGCGGTCGCAGAGATCGCCCAGGAACTGGTTGTCCTCTACCAGACCCGCATGTCGACCGAGGGGCGGGCCTTCGCAGGGGACACGCCGTGGCAGTTGGAGTTCGAGCAGTCCTTCCCCTACCAGGAGACACCCGATCAACTGACGGCCATCATCGACGTCAAGGAGGACATGGAGCGCCCCGTACCCATGGACCGCCTGGTGTGCGGCGATGTCGGGTTCGGCAAGACCGAGGTGGCGCTGCGGGCGGTGTTCAAGGCGGTCCAGGGCGGAACCCAGGCGGCGGTGCTCGTGCCGACCACGCTCCTCGCCCAGCAGCACGGCCAGACCTTCCGGGACCGCCTCGCCCCGTATCCCGTCCGAACCGAGGTGCTGAGCCGGTTCCTGTCGAACGCCGAGGCGAAGGCCGTGGTCGACGGGCTGGCCGACGGCTCCGTCGACGTCGTCATAGGCACCCACCGGCTGCTCTCGGACGACCTCCGCTTCAGGAACCTCGGGCTGCTGGTCATCGACGAGGAGCAGCGATTCGGAGTGCGCCACAAGGAGTCCATCAAGCAACTGCGTTCCGATGTCGACGTGCTGACGCTCACCGCCACGCCGATCCCACGCACCCTCGAGATGTCGCTGACCGGAATACGTGACCTCAGCCTGCTCGACACCCCGCCTGCCGACCGGCAGCCGATCCTGACCTACGTCGGCGAGTACGACGAACGGGCCGTGGTCGAGGCGATTCGCCGGGAGTTGCTCCGTGAGGGGCAGGTGTTCTTCGTGCACAACCGGGTCGCCGACATCGAACAGATAGCGGGGGGCCTGCGCGAGCTCGTTCCCGAGGCACGGGTGGTGGTTGCCCACGGCCAGATGGACGAGGCTTCCCTCGAGTCGGTGGTGCTGGACTTCTGGGAGGGCAACCACGACGTGCTGGTCTGCACGACCATCATCGAATCGGGCATCGACATGCCGACGGTCAACACCCTGGTCGTCGACCGGGCCGACCTCCTGGGCCTCGGGCAGATGCACCAGCTGCGCGGCCGGGTGGGGCGTGCCGGCCAGCGGGCGTACGCCTATCTGTTCGTGCCACCCGACCGGTCCCTCACCGAGGAGGCCTACGAGCGCCTCCGCACGATCGGCGAGTCGACGGAACTGGGGTCGGGTTTCCGGATCGCCATGCGGGACCTCGAGATACGCGGCGCCGGCAACCTCCTCGGTACCGGACAGAGCGGGCACGTCGCTGCTGTCGGCTACGACCTCTACTGTCAGATGGTGAACGAGGCGGTCGCCGAGCTCACGGGTCGGACCCCCGAGCCGCTGCCCGAGGTCCGGGTCGAGATCCCTGTCGATGCCCACCTCCCGGACGACTACGTGTCGAGGAACGACCTGCGGATGGAGGCCTACCGCAAGTTGGGCACGGCGAGCCTGTCGCCCGATCCGGCAGCCGTCGAGGCCGTGCAGGCCGAGTGGGAGGACCGGTACGGGCCGCTGCCGGCACCGGTCGAGGCGCTCGTCGCCGTGGCACGACTCAGGTCCTTGTGCGTGGAGCGGGGCATCGACGAGGTCGTCGTGGCGAAGGGCCCCGGCCTGGGCGGCCCCGAGAAGATGGCCCGCTGCTCACCGGTCGACCTGCCGCTCAGCAGGCAGACCCGCCTGGAGCGCCTCCACCGGCACGCCGTCTACAAGCAGGCACGCCGGCAACTGCACCTGCCGCTGCGCACCGGCGACGACGCTCCCGACCTCGCCACGCAGTTGTCCGAACTCCTCGTCGACCTCGTGCCGGTGGCCCATCCGGCCGACGGGCCCGTAGCATCCTGATCCTGTGAAACGCCTTCCTTCCGTATTTCCCGGCCGACGCGCGCTGCGACCGATTGCCGCCACCCTGGCAGGAGCGTTGCTGCTGGCCGCCTGTGCCTCAGAGTCGCCGGTGGTCAGCATCGGTGACACCGACCTGGACCGTGCCGCCGTCCTCGAGTGGATCGAGGCCCGGGGCGGCATCGCCGCCATCGACGAGCCGACCGTCGAGGCGCAGACGACCGCCGAGGTGCTCGATGAGCTGGTTGCCTACGAGGCGCTCGTCGACCTCCTGGCCGAATACGGCGTGGTTGCCTCCGATGCCGAAGTGGAGGCTGCCAGGAACAGGTTGCTGGACGCCGGGTTCGACGAGGCTTCGCCGGCCATGGGTCGGCTGCCCCGTTGGCAGGCGGCCTTCGATGCCATCGACGCCGGGGTTGCCGGCGCCCGCACCGCCTATGCGGAAAACGCCCACCTGGTGGCCCACGAACTCTGCACCAGCCACATCCTCGTCTCGACCGAGGGTGATGCCGTCGACGTGATGGACCTGCTGGAGGGCGGCGGCGACTTCGCCGAACTCGCCCTGCAGTTGTCGCAGGACCCGGGGTCCGGTTCGCAGGGTGGCGACCTGGGCTGTGTGCCCACCGGGGCGTTCATCCCGGTGTTCGAGCGGGCGACGCTCGGTGCGATCGCCGCAGGTGTGTCCCTGGTCGGGCCGGTGCCGAGCCAGTTCGGGTTCCACGTGATCCGGATCGACGAGGTCAGCCCCACGGAGCCCGCATCGTTCGACGAACTCGGAGCCGGCGCCGTCAACGTCCTGTTGGGCATCGCATCGATGACCCGGGAGGTCTCGCTGGACAGCCGCTTCGGAACGTGGGACCCCGTCGTGGGGCTCGTCTCCCCGCCGGCGGCCCCATCCGAGGACTGATGGGCGAACCGGCCGACAGGGCCGACAGGGCCGACAGGGGCGCCACGCCCGACATGGCCGACAGGGCCGCTCGGGGCGCCACGCCCGGAATGCTCGAGGCGGTTGCCGACTTCGTCGACCTGGTCGACAGGCTCCGGAGGGAGTGCCCGTGGGACGCCGAGCAGACCCACACCTCGTTGCGGCCGCACCTGCTGGAGGAGGCCCACGAGGTCCTCGAGGCACTCGACAACCTGGATGAGGTGACAGGCGAGGGGATCGGGCATGTATGTGAGGAGCTCGGCGACCTGCTGTTCCAGGTGGTGTTCCATGCACGTATTGCGGCGGAGTCCGGCCGCTTCGACCTGGGCGACGTGGCCCGGGGCATCCACGACAAGCTTCACCACCGCCACCCGCACGTCTTCGGTGGGGTCGGGCAGGCATCGGGAGAAGTGCACACGGAGCAGGTCCTCGACACCTGGGATCGCATCAAGCGCGAGGAGAAGGGCCGCGGGTCGGTCCTCGACGGCATACCGGCGACCCTGCCGGCGCTGGCGCGTGCGGCCAAGACGGTGCGGCGGGCGGCATCGCTGGACATGGCACCCGAGCCTCCGGCTGACGGCCCCTCCGACGAGGCGGAACTGGGTGAGGCGCTTCTCGACCTGGTGGCCTGGGCGCGCCGGGCGGGCCTCGACCCGGAGGAGGCGCTGCGGGGCGCCGTATCGCGGCTCGCCGACCGGGTCAGGGCGGCAGAGGCGGGCTGAGCAACCAGACGCGGCCCAGACGCGGCCCAGACGCGGCCCAGACGCGGCCCAGACGCGGCCCAGACGCGGTCCAAACGCTGAGAGCGCGCAGTTCTTGGCTGATTCGCGCGCAGTGTCCCCATATGGACCGAGATCTGCCGGTAACGTGGCCGAAGCAGGTGGAGGCGCGGGTCC
Organism: Actinomycetota bacterium; assembly: GCA_014381945.1. Lineage (GTDB taxonomy): Bacteria > Actinomycetota > Acidimicrobiia > Acidimicrobiales > MedAcidi-G1 > S20-B6. Next base: position 27,701 of record JACNKQ010000048.1, on the reverse strand, counting down.
CGAAGAGGGGCCCGTAGAACATCCATCAACCCCAGCGAGCCAGCGAGCCAGCGAACCAGTGAACTCACCAGCGAGCAGCATCAGGTCCGTCGGCGCCCGTCAGGTCCTCGACTCCCGGGGCAACCCCACCCTCGAGGCCGAGGTGCGACTCGAGAGCGGAGCGTCGGGCCGGGCCATCGTCCCCAGCGGCGCCTCGACCGGTCGGCATGAGGCCGTCGAACTGCGCGACGGCGGCGACCGGTGGGCCGGCAAGGGCGTCACCAATGCTGTCGCCAACGTCAACACCGAACTGTCCGCAGCGGTGTACCACCTCGACGCCCTCGACCAGCGTGCCGTCGACCAGGCCATGCTCGACGCCGACGGAACCCCGAACAAGGGCCACCTCGGAGCCAACGCCATCCTCGGAGTCTCGCTCGCCGTCGCCCGCGCCGCCGCCGAAGAACGCGGCGTGCCCCTCTACCGGTCCATCGGCGGTGACGGCGCCCATGTTCTCCCGGTGCCGATGCTCAACGTCATCAACGGCGGCGAACACGCCGACAACAACGTCGACATACAGGAGTTCATGGTCATGCCGGTCGGGGCCGCCTCGTTCAGCGAGGGGCTCCGCTGGGGCGTCGAGTGCTACCACTCGCTCAGGAAGGTCCTCTCCGGTCAGGGACTGTCCACCTCGGTCGGGGACGAGGGCGGGTTCGCACCGAGCCTGGGATCCAACGAAGCGGCCATCCAACTGCTCCTGGAGGCGATCGAAGCCGCCGGCCTCACCCCCGGCGACGAAATGGCACTTGCGCTCGACGCCGCATCCACCGAGTTCTTCCGTGACGGCGAGTACGTGCTGGCAGGCGAGGGGCGCTCCCTGTCTCCCACCGGCATGGTCGACTACCTGGCCGACCTGAGTGCCCGCTACCCGATCGTCTCCATCGAGGACGGCATGGCCGAAGACGACTGGGACGGCTGGGCGGCGCTCACCGTGGCCATCGGTGACCGGGTCCAACTCGTCGGCGACGACCTGTTCGTCACCAACACCGGGCGACTGGAACGCGGCATCGGGGATGACATCGCCAACTCGATCCTGGTCAAGGTCAACCAGATCGGCACGCTCACCGAAACCCTCGAGGCGGTCGAGATGGCACACGCCGCCGGCTACACGGCGATCATTTCGCACCGGTCCGGCGAGACCGAGGACACCACAATCGCCGACCTGGCCGTAGCCACCAACTGTGGACAGATCAAGACCGGGGCACCGGCCCGCAGCGACCGTGTCGCCAAGTACAACCAGCTCCTGCGCATCGAACAGGACCTGGGCGAAGCGGCCCGGTACCGCGGCGGTGCGGCCCTGGCGGCGTCCGCATGAGCCCGCGGACGTTGCGCCGGTTGGGCGTACTCGGCCTGACCGTGCTGGTTTTCGTGGCTGTGCTGGGCCTTGGCGTGGTCCCATTTCGCGACTGGCTCGACCAGCGCGAGACCCTGAGCGACCTCCGCGGACAGGTCGCCGACATCGAACGCCAGAACCGTGCCTACGAAATCCGTGTCGACGCCCTCAACACCGACGAGGAGATCGAGCGTCGGGCCCGTTCCGAGTACAACCTCGTCCGGTTCGACGAGGAGGCCTACGCCGTGCTTCCCCCACCCGGCGATCCCATCCAGACACCTGTCATCTGGCCCTTCCGGGGCTGAGCCGCGTTCCGCCGGGCCGCCGGGCCGCCGGTCAGGTCCCGCCCGTCTGGTCGCAGGTGGGGGCCCAACGGGTAGGAATGCGGGCGTATGAGCGGGAGTACCGAGCTGGCATCCAGCGGCGCAGACATCGTGATCGAGGCATCCGGTCTCGTCCGTACCTTCGGCGAGGTCGTCGCCGTGGACGGCATCGACCTGGCGGTCGCCCGCGGTGAGGTCTTCGGGTTCCTCGGACCGAACGGCGCAGGGAAGTCGACGACCGTCCGGATGCTCACCACACTGCTCCGCCCGACCGGCGGCTCCGCCCGGATCGACGGACACGATGTGGTGGAGTCGGCACCGGCTGTCAGACGGATCATCGGCGTGGCACTGCAGGACGCCTCCATCGACCCGCTCATGACGGGCAACGAACTGATGCGCCTCCAGGCTGTGCTCCACGGCATCCCCCGGTCGGAGGCGAGGCGTCGCTGCCCGGAGTTGCTGGCACGGGTCGGGTTGACGGGTGCGGCGGACCGGCGGGTGGCGACCTACTCGGGCGGCATGCGAAGGCGCCTCGACCTGGCGCTCTCCCTGGTGCACGAGCCAAGCATCCTGTTCCTCGACGAGCCGTCCGCCGGGCTCGATCCCACCAGCCGGCTTGCACTCTGGGAGGAGGTCCGGCGTCTCAACCGGGAGCTGGGCACCACGGTGTTCCTCACGACCCAGTACCTCGAGGAGGCGGACGAACTGGCCGGCCGGATCGCCATAATCGACCGCGGCAGCCTGGTCCGGGAGGGTTCGCCGGAAGCCCTCAAGGACACCGTCGGTTCGCCGACGCTGCGAGTCGACGTCGATGCGGCCCTCCTGGAGGCGACACGCCGGCTGCTCTCCGGATTCGGGCCCGAGCGCCCGGCCCGGGAGGGGCGGGTGTCAGTGGGCCTCGACGGTGGAGCGTCCCGGGTGACCGAGGTGGTCCGGGCCCTCGACGATGCCGGCATCTCGGTTTCGCACCTGGAACTCGATGCACCGAGCCTCGACGACGTGTTCGCCGACGCAACGGGCCGCCGGCTGGAGGGGGCCGAGGAGTGATCTCCGGCACGCTCACGGGGCTGCGACTCTCCGGTATCCAGACTCTGGCGCTGGCCCGCCGGTCCGTCGTCTCCGAGTGGCGTCAACTCGGCAACGTTGCGCCGGGCCTGGTGTTTCCGCTGCTGCTGGCAGCCGTCTACACGCACCAGTTCGAACGGGTGATCGACCTCCCCGGCTTCCCTGCGGTCGATTCCTTCCTCGACTTCGTCCTGCCGGCCAGCCTGCTCCAGTCGGTGTCGTTCGGGGCGACGGAGGCAGGAACGGAGCTGGCCCGCGACATCGAGAACGGCTTCTTCGACCGGCTCCGGGCGTCACCGTGTGCACGCCTGCCCCTGCTCATGGGCCGACTCGGCGGAGCGATGGCCGTCGCCGCTGCCAAGGGCTCCCTCATCGTCATGATCTTCATGGTGTTCGGCGCCGAGATCGCCGGCGGCCCGGCGGCCACCGTGGTCGTGGTGGCCGCAGCGGTCCTCCTCGTGCTCGCCATCGGTGGCCTGGGTCAGGTACTTGCCATCCTCACCGGCAACCAGGAGGCGGTCAATGCCACCTTTCCGCTGGTGTTCACGTCCATCTTCATGAGTTCGGCGTTCTTTCCCACGACGCTGATGAGCGGATGGTTCCGGCAGGTTGCCGAGGCCAACCCGGTGACCTGGATCATCGATCCCGTCCGGCGCCTGATCATCGAGGGCTGGACCTGGTCGGATGTCGGACAGGCGCTCGGGGTCCCGCTGGCGCTGTCGGCGGTCACGGTGACGATGGCTGTCGTCGCCCTTGACCGAAGGCTCGGCGCAACATGAGTGCCGTTGCGGTGGCCCATGTCACGGGTGTGGGGCACGCGGGCAGTGTGGTTTCTGCGATCTGCGTCCGTGGAATGCGTCGGGTGTTGGCACGGCCGATGTTGATCATGCCGATGCTCCTGATGCCGTTGATCTTCGTGATCAGCTTCACCGGAGCGTTCGGGTCCCTCACCCGGGTCGAGGGCTACGGGACCGACAACGTGTTCAACTGGATGGCCGTCTACGCGGCCCTCCAGGGGGCGGTCTTCGCCGGTGTGGGTGGTGCGTCGGCGACAGCCGAGGACATCGAGAACGGCTTCTTCGACCGGTTGCTGCTGACCCCCGGCAGCCGGGTGCCGCTCCTGGTCGGCACGGTGGCCTACAGCTCCCTGCGGTCGACGATTCCGACCACCGGCGTGCTGATCGTGTCCGTAATGGGCGGACTCAGCCTGACGGGCGGGCCGCTCGCCCTGCTGACGGTCTACGTGGCCACGTGGGGGATGGCGGCGGTGTTCTGCCTCGTCGGACTGACCGTCGTATACAAGTTCCGAACTATGCGTTCGATGATCCTCATCCAGGTCTTCGGTTTCAGCTCGATGTTCCTGTCGACCGGCCAGGTGCCGATCCACTTCATGAACGGATGGCTCCATGCCGTGGCCCGGGTGAACCCGGTCACGAACGTGCTGCGATTTTCCCGTCAGGGGTTCCTGGGCGACATCACCTGGTCGCTGACCTGGCCGGGCCTCCTGGCCCTCGCTGCCATGGTCCTCGTGTCCGGCGTGCTCGCCCTCCGCCAACTCGGGAAGCTCGCTGCGTAGGAGTCGGGGGCCCGGATGTACGGTCCGGTTCCGCCAGGGGCGACAGGCGCGTCGCAGGGAGGCTGCCGGTGCAGGTGTCGATGACCATCAACGGGACACGGGTGTCCCTCGACGTCGAGCCGCGCACGCTGCTCGTTCACTACCTTCGGGACCATGCCGGCCTGACCGGCACCAACATCGGCTGCGACACGTCGTCGTGCGGTGCCTGCACAGTGCACCTCGACGGCGAGGCCGTGAAGTCGTGCACGGTGTTGGCCGTCCAGGCCGACGACCGGGAGGTCACCACCATCGAGGGGCTGGCAGACGGCGATGTGCTCCACCCGATGCAGCAGGCCTTCCACGAGTGCCATGCGCTGCAGTGCGGTTACTGCACGCCGGGGATGATCATGGCGGCGGTGTCGCTGCTCGACGAGGTGCCGAACCCGACCGAGGCCGACGTACGGGAGGGCCTCGAGGGCAACCTCTGCCGCTGCACCGGCTACCACAACATCGTGCAGGCCGTCCTGCAGGCCGCAGCCGACGGAGAGGCCGGCCTGTGATCCCCGCTGCGTTCGACTACATCCGGGCCGACTCGGCCGGGCATGCCCTCGAGTTGCTGGCTGAACATGGCGATGGGGCCAAGGTGCTGGCGGGCGGCCATTCGCTGATCCCGCTCATGAAGTTCCGCCTGGCGGCGCCGGCCGTGGTGGTCGACATCGGGCGCCTCACCGAACTCTCCTATGTGCGCGACGGGGGCGACCACCTCGCCATCGGCGCCCTCACCCGGCACCGCGACATCGAGGTCAGCGGGATGGTCGGTTCGCAGGCCGGCCTCCTGGCTGCCGCCGCCTCGAAGGTGGGCGACCCGCAGGTTCGCCACCGGGGCACGATCGGTGGGTCGATCGCCCACGGTGATCCCGCCTCGGACATACCGGCTGCACTGCTGGCGCTGCGGGCGACAATGGTGGTCGACGGGCCCGAAGGGCGGCGTGAGGTGTCGTGCGACGACTTCTTCACCGGTTTTCTCGAGACCGCAATCGGCGAACAGGACCTGCTCACCGAGATCCGGGTCCCGAAGGTCCCCGATGCCGGCTGGTCCTTCCAGAAGTTCAACCGCCGGGCCCAGGACTGGGCGATCGTCGGAGCCGCCGTGCTGGTGGACGGTGCTTCCTGCGGGGTTGGCCTCGTCAACATGGACTCCCGTCCGGTTCGTGCCGCCGGCGTCGAGTCGGCAGTCGCCGGGGGAGCCGGCGCCGCAGATGCCGCTGCCTTGGCCGCCGATGGACTCGAACCTCCCTCTGACCTCAACGCCGGCGTGGAGTACCGGCAGCATCTGGCACGTGTGCTGACGCGCCGGGGCCTCGAGGAGGCGGGTGCCTGATCGGGTTACCCGGGGCCGCCCCGTAGCCTGAACGCATGGCAGGGTCCAGTTCGCCCGTCTCACCGGCTTCCCCGCGTGATGTCGCGTCGGTCGACGATGTGGTCGCTGCGCTGGCCGACCAGAGCTATCTCGCCGACGAGGGCCTTGCCACGGCGCTCTTCCTGGCGCTGCGGCTGAGTCGGCCGATCCTGCTCGAGGGTGAGGCCGGCGTCGGCAAGACCGAGGTCGCCAAGGCGCTGGCCGCCTGGTCGGGGGGCGATTTCATCCGCCTCCAGTGCTACGAGGGCATCGATGTCGCTCAGGCCGTCTACGAGTGGGACTACTCGAGGCAGCTGCTCCACCTGCGGGCCGCAGAGGCCGCCGGAGCCACCGAGGGCGTCGACGTAGCCGAACTCGAGGACGAGCTCTACAACGAACGGTTCCTGGTGCGCCGACCGCTGCTCCAGGCCCTGTCAGTCTCCGGTGCCGATTCGGACACGCCACCGGTCCTGCTGATCGACGAGGTCGACCGGGCCGACGACGAGTTCGAGGCCTTCCTCCTCGAGATCCTCTCCGAATATGCCGTGACGGTTCCCGAGGTCGGCGAGTTCCGGGCCGAGGTGCCCCCGCTGGTGGTCATCACCTCGAACCGCACCCGCGACGTCCACGATGCCCTGAAGCGCCGCTGCCTCTACCACTGGGTCGACCATCCGTCGGTAGAGCGTGAGGTCGAGATACTCCGTGTGCGTGCCCCGCACGTGCCGCTGGCGCTGGCCCGCGATGTGGCGCTGGTGGCCGCCGAGTTGCGAGACATGGGCCTCTACAAGCCGCCCGGTGTCGCCGAGACCCTCGACTGGGCCGAGGCCCTGGTCCTGATCGGCGCCGACGACCTCGACCCCGAGGCGATCGAGTTCACCGTCGGCACGCTGCTCAAGTACCGCGAGGACCAGGAGCGGGCCCGGGCCCGCGGCTTCGGCGACATCCTCTCTGCCGTTCTCGGGGCCTGAGGCCGGGGCTACCGGGGCGGCCGGGATGCCTGACAGCGCCACAGTCGAACGCACCCTCGACCGGCACCTCGTCCGCTTCGCCGACGCCCTGCGCACGGCTGGGCTTCCCGTGCCCCTGGTTTCCACGCTCGAGTTCGGGCGTGCGGTGGCCGAGGTCGGCGCAGACCGCCGGGACGGCGTCTACTGGGCGGGCCGGGCCACCCTGGTCCACCGGCCCGAGGACATCCCGCTCTACGACGAGGTCTTCGATCAGCAGTGGCTGGGTGCCATCGACCGGGGCCGTCCGGCCACCGTGCCGTCGCCGGTCACGGTCCTGTTCGACGAGCCCGACGGCGGGCCCGACGAAGGTGATCCAGAGCCCCGGGACGGCGATGTGCTGAGCGTGCGCTTCTCCCGTGCCGAGGTTCTGTCGGCCAGGGACTTCGCCGGGTGCTCCGACGACGAACTGGCCGAACTCCACGACCTGATGGCCCGCCTGCGCTTTGCCGGCGAACGACGGAGGTGCCGTCGCATGGGTCCGACCACACGGTCGGGCCGGCTCGACCTGCGCCGGACCGTGCGTGCTGCCCTGCGCACCGGGGGTGAGGCGCTGTCCCGCAGGTACCTCGAAGCGGGGGAGCGGCCCCGTCGGCTGGTGCTGCTGCTCGACGTCTCCGGTTCGATGGAGGCCTATGCCCGTGCGTTGATCCGCTTCGTGCACGCTGCCATCGTCGGGCGTCGCGATGTCGAGGCCTTCGCCCTCGGCACCCGCCTCACCAGGCTCACCCGCGAACTCTCCACCCGTGACCCCGATGCCGCCCTGGCCCGTGCGGCCGGGGCGGTCGCCGACTGGTCCGGTGGCACCCGCCTGGGTGACGGCCTGCGCCTGTTCAACGACGCCTGGGGCCTGCCCGGCATGGCCCGTGGCGCCGTTGTCGTGGTGCTCTCCGACGGCTGGGACCGCGGCGATCCGACGGTGATGGCCGAGCAGATGCAGCGCCTGTCCCGGGTCGCCCACAGGGTCGTGTGGGTGAACCCCCTGAAGGCAACCCCGGGCTACGCCCCCCTTGCCCAGGGCATGGCCGCCGCCCTGCCCCACGTAGACGAGTTCCTCGAGGGCCACAACCTCGACAGCCTCGAAGTCCTGGCCAGGGCGATCACGGCCGAATAGCAGCGCTGCCGGCTCAGTTTCCGGGTGCAGCGCTAGTGGTCGCTGCCAGAGACATCGGGGTCGTGTCGACTACGTCGGAGGCACAGCCGAGGACAACGGCGAACAGACAGGCAATCCGGACCCGCATGCCCCAATCATCGCCCATGGGAACCCATCTCGCTCCCGCTGGAACCCTGGGACGAAGTGCCGGCAACGTCCGGGCCTGAAGCGGTCAGGAGCAGGACGCTCAGCCCGTGTTCCTCATTCCGGCTGCGATGCCGTTGATCGACAGCAGCAACGCACGCTGCATCAGATCCCCCCGTTCCCCCAGGCCCCCCGACCGCACACGTGACAGCAACTCGACCTGCAGCACGTTGATGGGATCCAGGTACGCATCACGCACCTCGAGGGTGCGGCGCAGCAGCGGCTTGTCGGCGAGCAGTTCGGTGCCGGTGACCCAGGCGACCATCTCGGTGGTGAGAGCATGCTCGGCCGCGACCTGGTCGAAGATGTGGTGGAGCGAGGGTTCGACCAGGCGGTTCACGTAGTGGCGGGCGATGGCGAGGTCGGTCTTGGCGAGGGTCATCTCGACGTTGGAGATGAAGGTCTGGAAGAAGTGCCATTCTTCGTACATGGTTCGCAGGTCGTCACGGCGGCCGGCGTCGAAGGCGGCCCGGATGGCACTGCCTGCCCCGTACCAGCCGGGGATGATCTGCCGGGACTGCGTCCAGCCGAACACCCAGGGGATGGCCCGCAGGTCGGCGATACCCGAGGCGGCGGCTGAGCGTCGGGCGGGACGCGAGCCGATGTTCATGGAGCCGAGTTCCTCGACAGGCGTCGAGGAGGCGAAGTACTCGGGCAGGCCCGGGGTCTCCACGAACGCCCGGTAGGCCTCGTAGGCGGCGGTCGACATCTCCTCCATGACGTCGTACCAGCGGTCGACGGTGGCGTCGTCGTGCCGTGGGGCCGTGTGGGCGAGCGAGGCTTCGACGAGGGCGGTGACGGCGAGGTTCAGGTTGCGCCGGGCGATCTCGGGGAGGCCGTACTTGTCGGCGATGACCTCGCCCTGTTCGGTGAAGCGGACCTCGCCGTCGAGGACGCCGTTGGGTTGGCTGAGGATGGACCCGTGGGTGGGGCCGCCGCCACGGCCGATGGTGCCGCCCCTGCCGTGGAAGACCCTGATGCGGATGCCGCTCTCCCCGGCAACCTCGCGGATAGCGCGCAGGGCCTTGTGTATCTCCCACTGGGAGGTGGTGAGGCCACCGTCCTTGTTGGAGTCGGAGTAGCCGACCATGACCTCCTGTACGTCGCCGCGCAGGGCCAGCAGCCTGCGGTAGGCGGGGGCGGCGAAGAGCCCGCGCAGGATCGGGCCGATGGAGCGCAGGTCGTCGATGGTCTCGAAGAGGGGGACGAATCCGATGCGTGCGATGTCGTGGCCGAGGTCGACGAGCCCTACCTCGCGGGCGAGGGCCACGGGTGCGAGCAGGTCGTCGACGCCGCGGGTCATGGAGACGATGTAGTTCCCGATGACGGCGTCACCGTCGCGGTCGAGGATCCTCCGGAGGGTGCGGAAGAGGGTGAGGCAGTCGTGCTCGTCGGATCCGTGCGGTGGGGCGAGCGGTCGGCTGCCCTCGAGTTCGGCGGTGAGCAGGTCGGTGCGCTGGTCCGGGGTCGCACCTGCGTAGTCGACGCCGATCCCCGCGAACATGCCACCGAGAGCCTCGTGGTGCCGGTCGGTGTGTTCACGTATGTCGAGGGTGGCGAAGTGGAAGCCGACCATTGCGAGGATCCGGCGCACCCGGGTGAGCCGCCCGTCGGCCAGCAGGGTGCCAGCGTGGCTGCGGAGGGAGCGGTCGAGGTGTTCGAGGTCGGCGGCCAAGTCGGCGGGGGTGCCGTAGCCGTTGGCCGTGCGACGCAGCGTCTCGGCGAGCCTGTGCCGGATGACGGCACACCGGATCCGGTAGGGCTCGTGCGGGTCGGTGCCGATGAGCATGTCAGCGTGTCGGGCCAGGTCGCCTGCCGCTGTCTCGAGGAGGTCCTCGGGGATCTCCCGGATGCGGGAACTGACGCTCAGTTCGTCGGAGAGGTAGCCGACCTCGTCGATGAGGAGCTCGATGGCACGCCGTCGCTGCAGGTCGAGGACGGCGAGCGTCGTGCCGGGCGAGACGTTGGGGTTGCCGTCCCGGTCGCCGCCGACCCAGGTGCCGAAGCGGATGGGGGAGCGGTCGGGGTCGAGCCGTTCGCCGATGTCCTCGAGGACGGCGGCCATGTCGTCCAGGAGTTGGGGCACGGCGTGGCGAACCGTCTGGTTGACGTAGTAGAGGACGAACCGGGCCTCGTCGAAGGGGTCGGGTCGGTCGTGGCGGATCTCGTCTGTCTGCCACATGGCTTCGATGAGCTCGTCGATGCGCCGGTCGATGCGCCCCTGGTCGGCTGGGGTGCGCCATGGCTCGGTGCGTTCCTCGACGAGGTCGGAGATGCGGGCCAGCTTGTTGAGGATGGACCGGCGGGAGGCTTCGGTGGGGTGGGCGGTGAACACTGGTTGGAGGTCGGTGCGGTTGACGAGGGCGGCGATGTCGGCGGGCGGGATCCCGGAGTCGACCAGCCGGTGCACGGTCTCGTCGAAGTGGCTGTCGGCACGAGCGCCGCCGATGTTGAGGTCCTCGATGCGGTGTACCTGTTCAGCGACGTTGGCGAGGTGGAAGTACATGGTGAAGGCGCGGACAAGTTGGATGGCCTGCTCGGCGTCGGCGTCGGAGAGAAGGCGGGTGAGCTCTCCGGTACTGCCCTCGCGCCCTCCCTCCCTGCGGAGCCCCCGGGCGAGGCGACGGACCTTCTCGACCGTGGTGAGCAGGGTCTCGCCGTGCTGGCGGACGAGGGAGTTGCCGAGTTGGTGGCCGAGGCGCCGGATGTCGGCGCGCAGCGCTGCGTCTGCTGCCGAGTGGTCGTCGTCGGCAGGGTTGGCGACGATTTCCGACGGATCGACGGACAGGTCGGACGGGTCGGACATGTCGGACATGTCGGACAACCTAGACGACCGAACATATTCCTGTCAGTAGATTTTCTTGACTCGGGGTGGAAATTCAGGCATGCTGTAGGGGCGCCGCCAACGTCGACGGCAGTGGAGCTTTCCACAGACCTCGCGGCAGGCTCCCGCCAATCTGGCCCGCCCCCCATGGTGACCGATCGGAGACGACTGTGAGCCATACCCGGTACCCCCCACCCCGCCAGCGTGTGCAGCGCAGCGAACTCGCCGTGCCCGGATCCAACCCGGGCATGTTCGAAAAGGCCGCCGGCAGCGACGCCGACTTCGTGTTCCTAGACCTCGAGGACGCCGTGGCGCCCGGAGACAAGGTCGAGGCCCGGGCGAACGTCATCGAAGCGCTGCAGGACATCGACTGGCGGGGCCTGGGCAAGACCATCTCGGTGCGCATCAACGGCCTCGACACCCACTACATGTACCGGGACGTCGTCGACGTGGTCGAACAGGCCGGCCGGCACCTCGACACCATCCTGATCCCGAAGGCAGGTGTCGCCGCCGATGTCTACATGGTCGACGCCATGGTCACCCAGATCGAGGAGGCAATGGGCATCGGCCACCGCATCGGCCTCGAGGCGCTGATCGAGACCACGCTCGGCATGGCCAACGTCGAAGACATCGCCCGCTCCAGCGACCGCATGGAGGCGCTGCACTTCGGGGTCGCCGACTACGCCGCCTCCTGCCGGGCCCGCACCACCAGCATCGGTGGCCTCAACCCCGACTACCCCGGCGACCAGTGGCACGAGGGCCTTTCCAGGATGCTCGTCGCCTGTCGCGCCTACGGCGTGCGTGCCATCGACGGGCCCTTCGGCGACTTCAAGGATCCCGACGGCTTCATGCTGGGCGCCCGCCGTGCCGCCGCCCTGGGCTATGAGGGCAAGTGGGCCATCCATCCCAGCCAGATCGAGCTCGCCAACCGGGTCTTCACGCCGCCGGCCGAAGAGGTCGACAGGGCAAGGCGCATCCTCGTCGCCCTCGAAGCGGCGGCTGCCGAGGGCCGCGGTGCCGCACAACTCGACGGTCGCATGATCGACGCCGCCTCGGCACGCATGGCCGAGAACCTGGTCGCCACCGACGCCGCCATCAACGCCAGATAGCTACAGGCCGAACTCCCTCCAACCCCCGCCAGACCCGTCAGCCCAGGCCAGCCCACGCGATTTCGGAGACCACACGATGGACATACATGAGTACCAGGCCAAGTCACTGTTGGCGGAATACGGCGTTCCGATTCCGGTTGGCGGCCTCGCCTACAGCCCTGAGCAGGCCACCTACAGGGCCACCGAGATCGGTGGCAGCTCATGGGTCGTCAAGGCCCAGGTCCACACTGGCGGTCGTGGCAAGGTCGGCGGAATTCGCATGTGCTCCAGCGAGCAGGAGGTGTGGTCGGCAGCAGACGACCTGTTCGGCACCCGTCTCGTCACCGACCAGACCGGTGAGCGGGGGCGTGGCGTCTTCCGGCTCTACATCGAGCAGACGGTCGACATCGACCGCGAGATCTACCTCGGCTTCGTTCTCGACCGGTCCACCGAGCGCATCATGCTCGTGGCGTCGGCAGCGGGCGGCATGGAGATAGAGCAGATCATCGACGAGGAGCCCGATTCGCTGATCAGGGTGGTCATCGAACCGGCAGTCGGCCTCCAGGCCTTCCAGGCCCGCGAGGTGGCATTCGCCCTGGGGCTCGACAGGGGTGTGGTCGCCGAGGCCTCCAACCTCCTGCTTGCCGCCTACCTGGCCTTCCGGGACCTCGATGCGACGATGGTCGAGATCAACCCGCTGGTGGTCACGGGTGACGGTCGCATGCTGGCTCTCGACGCCAAGATGGCCTTCGACGACAACGCCCTCTTCAAGCACCAGAAGGTGTCGGAACTGCGCGACAAGTCCCAGGAGGACCCGCGCGAGATGCGGGCCAACGACCGGGGCCTCAGCTACGTGGGCCTCGACGGCGACATCGGCTGCATCATCAACGGCGCCGGCCTGGCCATGGCCACCATGGACATGATCAAGCATTCGGGTGGTGAGCCCGCCAACTTCCTCGACATCGGCGGAGGCGCCTCACCCGAACGGGTCGCCAAGGCGTTCAACCTTGTCCGATCCGACGAAAGCGTCAGCGCGATCCTCGTCAACATCTTCGCCGGCATCAACCGCTGCGACTGGGTTGCCGAGGGTGTGGTGAAGGCCATGCACGAACTCGACATCCAGGTGCCGGTGATCGTGCGCCTATCCGGAACAAACGTCGAGGAGGGGCGACGCATCCTCACCGAGAGCGACGTGTCGCTCATCACCGCCGAGACCCTGGCCGAGGCCGCCGAGAAGGCAGTCGCCGCCGTCAACCGGGAGGACGCAGCATGAGCATCGTCATCGACGAAAAGACCCGGGTTCTGGTACAGGGGTTCACGGGCCGCATCGGCTCCTTCCATGCCGAGGAGATGATCGGGTACGGCACCAACGTCGTGGGTGGCGTAACCCCGGGTCGGGGCGGAACCACGCTCTTCGACCGCCCCGTGTTCGACACGGTCAAAGACGCCGTCGACGCAACAGGCGCCGATGTATCGATCGTGTTCGTGCCGCCACCGTTCGCCGCCGATGCGCTGATGGAGGCAGCCGACGCCGGCCTCAGGTCGGCCGTGTGCATCACCGACGGGATACCCGCCCAGGACATGATGACCGTCAAGCGCTACATGCGCCGCTACAAGGCCGAGCGTCGCATGCAGCTCATCGGCCCGAACTGCGCAGGGGTCATCAGCCCCGGGAAGGCGCTGCTCGGGATCATGCCCGGCCACATCTACATACCGGGCGAGGTCGGCATCATCGGCCGCTCCGGCACGCTCGGGTACGAGGCCGCCTCACAGCTCAAGGCCGCCGGAATCGGCGTCAGCACGAGTGTCGGAATCGGCGGCGACCCGATCAACGGCAGCTCCTTCAAGGACCACCTGGCCGCATTCGAACAGGACCCTGACACCAGGGTTGTCGTCATGATCGGCGAGATTGGCGGTCCTCAGGAGGCCGAGGCGGCGGCGTTCGCCAAGCAACACATGTACAAGCCGGTCGTCGGCTACATCGCCGGCCTCACCGCACCGAAGGGCCGCACCATGGGACATGCCGGTGCCATCGTGTCGACAGTGGGGGAGTCGGCGGCCGAGAAGGTCGAGATCCTCAAGGGGTGCGGCGTGACCGTCGTCGAGCGGCCCTCGGAGTTCGGCGAGGTCGTAGGCCGCATCCTGAACCGCACCGTCTGAGCTCGCCGCTTGGGGATCCTCTCTTTCCGGCCCCTGGCAACGCCAGACCCTCCTCCCGGGGGAGATGGTGCCGTAGCCTTGGAGCCATGCGGGAGATCCTGGACGACATCGAGCGATGGCGCCGACTGGGACGAAGCGTCGCCCTGGCACGTGTGATCGACCTCGAGGGCTCCGGCCCCCGCATGCCGGGTGCCACGATGGCGGTCGCCGACAACGGTGAGGTCGCCGGTTCGGTCTCCGGAGGATGTGTCGAGGGGGCGGTGGTCGCCGAGGCACTCGAGGTGCTCGACGGTGGCGGTAGACGGCTGGTTTCGTTCGGCTACAGCGATGACGAGGCCTTTGCGGTCGGCCTGACCTGTGGCGGCACCGTCCACCTTTTCATCGAGCCACTGGACTGGTAGCGGGATGGCCGCTGACTCCGCGCCGGGAACCACGACCCCGATCTTCGACACGGTCGCCTCCCTGCTCCGGGATGAGTCCGCCTTCGCCCTGGCCACAGTGGTTGAGGGCCCGGCTGCCGGTGCCAAGTTGCTGGTCCGCCCGGAGGGCACTCAGGGCACAGAGGGCACACAGGGCACAGAGGGCACAGAGGGCACAGAGGGCACAGAGGGCACACAGGGCACAGAGGGCACAGAGGGCACAGAGGGCACAGAGGGCACACAGGGCACCCTGGGCACGTTGGGTAACGCCGGTCTGGATCGGGTCGTCGAGCGTGATGCCCTCGGCGAGTTGGCTGCCGGCCGCAGCGGGGTACGCCACTACGGCGAGCACGGTGAGGCCCGAGAGGACGACGTCCGGGTGTTCATCGAGAGCTTCGCCCAGCCGCCGAGGATGCTGATCTTCGGCGCGGTCGACTTCACGGGTGCGCTGGTGCGGATCGCCAAGGTTCTCGGATACCGGGTCACCGTGTGCGACGCCCGCGAGGTCTTCGCCACCAGGCAGCGGTTTCCCCTTGCCGACGATGTGGTCGTCGACTGGCCGAACCGCCTGCTCGACCAGGTCGGCGCCGAACTCGGGCAGCGCGACGCCGTCTGCGTGCTGACCCACGACAACAAGTTCGACGTGCCGGCGATCGTGTCGGCACTCGCCACGGAGGTCGGCTACATCGGCGTCATGGGATCCCGCCGAACCCACGAGAACCGGCTGGTGCGCCTGAGCGAGGCCGGAGTCGACGATGCGGGCCTTGCCCGCCTGCGGTCGCCGTTGGGCCTCGACATCGGGGCACGCACCCCGGAGGAGACCGCCATCTCGATCGTTGCGGAGATCATCGCCTTGAGGACGGGTCGTTCTGTCCGGGCGTTGAGTTCCTCGTCCGGGCCGATCCACGGCTGATTGTCCGGGCACAGGGCTGAGATGACGATCGCAGCCGTCGTTTTGGCCGCCGGTGGGGGAACCCGCTGGGACGGCGGGGGCCACAAGCTCCTGGCCGACCTGGGCGGCCGTCCACTGGCCGCCCATGCGATCGACGCAGCGGCGGCTTCCGGGCTCGAC
Source organism: Actinomycetota bacterium (assembly GCA_014381945.1). Lineage (GTDB taxonomy): Bacteria > Actinomycetota > Acidimicrobiia > Acidimicrobiales > MedAcidi-G1 > S20-B6. The sequence continues at coordinate 12,126 of JACNKQ010000048.1, read as the reverse complement.
GAACTCGTGGTCGTGACCGGAGCCGCCGACCTCTCTGACGTGATTCCGGACTCGGCGACCGTCCTCTACAACCCGGACTGGGAGGCCGGCCAGGCGGTCTCGCTCCAGTTGGCCGTGGAACACTGCCGGTCTGTCGGGCACGAGGCGATCGTGGTGGGCCTGGCCGACACGCCGGGCATTCCGGCAGCGGCGTGGCAGGCCGTCGCAGAACAGTCGGCCGACCTCGTCTGCGCCACGTTCGACGGTCGTCGGCGTCCGCCCGTCAAGGTCGCAGCCCACCTCTGGGACGAGCTGCCCGTCACCGGCGACGTGGGTGCCAGGCTCCTGTTGCGTTGGAGGGCATCGGAGGCGGTGGAAGTAGCGTGCGACGGCGAGCCAGCCGACGTCGACACACTGAAAGACCTGAGCGCATGGAGTTGAGCAACGAGTTCGACGTCGATGCACCGATCGACGTGGTCTGGAAGGTCCTGACCGACCTCGAGCGCATAGCCCCCTGCCTGCCGGGCGCACAGCTCCAGGAGGTCGAGGGTGACGAGTTCCGGGGCGTGGTGAAGGTCAGGGTCGGCCCCATCACCGCCCAGTACAAGGGGGCGGCCAGCTTCGTAGAGAGGGACGGTGACGCCCACCGTGCGGTCCTGCGTGCAGAGGGGCGCGACACCCGGGGTGCGGGCAACGCCGCCGCCGACATCACCGCCGAGATGGTCTCGACCGGGGCCGGAACAAAGGTCACGGTCACCACCGACCTCAAGGTCACCGGCAAGGTTGCCCAGTTCGGACGCGGCGTGATGGCTGACGTTTCCAGGAAGCTGATGGGCCAGTTCGCCGAGAACCTGAGAGGGCTCCTCCAACAGGACGAGCCGGTTGTCGAACCGGCACGGCAGGAGCCTGAACCCGTCCCTGAATCCGTCGATGAACCCGTCGATGAACCCGTCGATGAACCCGTCGATAAACAGGTACGCATCATCGACGCCCCGGAGGCGGAGGCTGTCGACCTGGTTGGCGCCGCCGGTGCACCGGTGCTCAAGCGGCTGCTGCCGGTGATCGTGGCAGTCGTCGTGCTGGTGGCTGTCATCATCGTCTTCGTCTAGCGACCGCGACCGTGCCCACCGACGACGAACGGGCGCTGGTCGAACGCCTCCTTGGGCGCCCACCGCTGGGTGCCTTCGAGATCGTGGTCCGCGATCCCGACGGGCAGCCGATCGTCATCGTCAACCATCCGTTCCTCGACGACGGCCGACCCATGCCCACCCGGTACTGGCTGGTGGGTGCCGACCTGCGGTCCCGGGTCGGAACGCTGGAATCCGAGGGTGGCGTGCGGGCTGCCGAGGCCGCTGTCGATGCCACGGAACTGGCCGATGCCCACCGGCTCTATGCCGCAGAACGCGAGGCGGCAATCCCGGCCGCCCACGAGGGCCCGCGTCCCAGTGGTGGGGTGGGCGGCACCCGTCAGGGCGTGAAGTGCCTCCATGCCCACTATGCCTGGCATCTGGCGGGTGGCGACGACCCGGTCGGCCGCTGGGTCGAGGCGCAGCTGCTCGAGGAAGGCGCTCCCGACCGTGTCTGAACTCGTGGCCGCCGTCGACTGTGGAACCAACTCCACGAGGCTCCTGGTCGGCGACGGCACCAAGACCGTCGAGCGGCTCATGCGGATCACCCGACTGGGTGAGGGGGTCGATGCCACAGGCCGGCTGTCCCCGCAGGCCATCGACCGGGTGGTGGTCGTCCTGCGCGAGTTCCGTGAGGTCCTGGACCGGCACGGTGTGCAGCGGGTGCGTACCACGGCCACATCCGCAGCGCGTGATGCCGTCAACCGGGACGAGTTCTTCGACGCCGCAGAGGCGGCGCTCGGGGTCCGGCCCGAACTTCTGTCCGGTCTGGAGGAGGGGCGCCTCTCGTTCGCCGGTGCCACCGCCGACCTCGATCCTGCCGACGGGCCGTTCCTGGTCCTCGACATCGGAGGCGGCTCGACGGAGTTCGTCGTCGGCACGACCGGGGCCGAGGGTGTCCTGTCGTGCGATATCGGCTGTGTGCGCCTGACCGAGCAGTGGATCGAACATGACCCGCCGCTGCCAGAGGAGTTGTCGGCCTGCCTCTCGATAGTCGAGGGGCATATCGACGACGTGCGTCGTGAGATCCCTGCGGTTTCGGAGGTGCGGACCCTCGTCGGCCTGGCCGGCACCGTGTCGTGCGTGGCTGCGGTGGAACTGGGCCTGCCCGGATACGACCGGGACCGGATCCACCACTTCAGGCTCACCAGGGAGGCGGTCGAGGATGTGTTCCGGACGCTGGCCACGGAGGACCGGTCGCAACGGATGGAGAACCCGGGCATGGAGGAGGCCCGCACCGACGTGATCGTGGGCGGCCTGTGCGTGCTGGTCAAGGTCATGCGCCAGTTGGGTTTCGACGGGTGCCTCGTCTCCGAGTCCGACATCCTCGACGGCCTGGTTGCGGCGCAACTTTCTGCCTGACCGGCGGTCGGTTTCGGGTACCGGTGGATAGGTTGCGGCGAGCACTAGTGTTTCCCATAGGGAAATGATCACTAACAAAGAGAAACATCATGGCGCACAGTGACCGCCTTTTGATGGGCCCCGGCCCGTGTAATCCTTACCCCGAGGTCATCGAGGCCTTCGGCCGTCCCTTGCTCGGCCATCTCGACCCTGAGTTCATCGACCTGCTCGACGAGACAAACGACCGCCTCCGGGCCGTCTTCCTGACCGCCAACGCCCTGACCTTTCCCATGTCGGCGACCGGTTCGGCCGGCATGGAGGCCACATTCTGCAACGTTCTGGCCCCCGGTGAGGTGGTCGTCATCGGAGTCAACGGCGTGTTCGGGGAGCGCATGTGCGACGTCGCCGACCGCCTGGGCGCCGAGGTCGTGCGCGTCGACGCCGAATGGGGACAGGCCATCGAGCCACAGCGCATGCTCGACGCACACCCGGGCCCCAAGGTCATCGCCATCGTCCACGCCGAGACGTCGACCGGCGTGCGCAACGACCTCGAGGAGATAGGCGCCGGCAAGGGCGACGCCCTGTTTCTGGTCGACTGCGTCACATCCCTTGCCGGCATCCCCCTCGAGATCGACGCATGGGGTGTGGACCTCGCCTACAGCGGTACCCAGAAGTGCATAGGCGTGCCGCCGGGCCTCTCACCGGTCACGGTGTCGCAGCGGGCCATAGAAGGATTCGTCGAGCGCAGCCCGTCCTGGTACCTGGACCTTTCCATGATCGCCGACTACGTGGCCGGTGGCAGCACCCGTGCCTACCACCACACGGCGCCGATCTCGATGGTCTACGCGCTCCACGCCGGCCTCGGCGTGATCCTGGAGGAGGGCCTCGGCAACGCCCAGGCACGCCACCGGGCCTGCGGTGAGAAACTCCAACTGGGTCTCCAGGAGATGGGCTTCGAACTGTTCGCCCAGGAGGGTCACCGCCTCCCCGAGCTCACATCGGTGCGGATCCCCCTTGACCGCCTCCCCGAGGGGATGGGTGAGGCCGGAGTGCGGCGGCTCCTACTCGACAGGTACGGCATCGAGATCGGTGGGGGTCTCGGCCCCGTCGCCGGACAGGTGTGGCGCATCGGATGCATGGGCCACACCGCCCGACCCCGCAACGTCACCCTCCTGCTCGGAGCGCTGGCCGAGATCCTGCTCTGATCCGACGCCCGTGGTCCTCCCGGGCTGGTCGGACAGTCGCTCCGGCGGGGATCATGGGGTCATGACCGACTCTCCGATCCTGCAGGGCCGCCGGGTGGCCCTGCGCCCCCTGGGGGTTGACGACTTCGCGCACTGGCGGGAGGTCCGGCACCGCAACGGCGACTGGCTGACCGGGTGGGAGCCGCTCCGGCCGACGGGCCAGGCCGATCCTGCAGGCGACCGGAAGGCGTTTGCCGCACGTTGTGCGTCACGACAGCGTGAGCACCAGTTGGGCACCGGATACGGATTCGGCATCTTCGTCGGAGAAACGTTGGTGGGCGAGATCAACCTCTCCAACGTCATCCGGGGTGCCTTTCGCAACGCCCATGTCGGCTACTGGATCGATGAGGCGCAGGCGGGCAACGGCTATGTGCCCGAGGCGCTCGTGGTCGCAGCCCGCTTCGCCTTCGAGGAGGTCGGCCTGCACCGCCTCCAGGTGTCGATCGTGCCGGGGAACGGCCCGTCCCGGAGGGTCGTCGAGAAGTTGGACCTGCGCTGTGAGGGTCTCGCCGAGCGCTATCTGGAGATCAACGGCGTCTGGGAGGACCACCTCCGGTTCGCCTTCACGTCCGAGGAGTGGGCCGAGCGGGCCGACGAGTTGCGCATGGAGTGGCTCGACTGACCGGAGGTCCCTGAACGCGCAGTCAGTCCTTGCTGCTGATGCGCTCCTTGAGCGAGCGGATCATCTCGCGAAATGCCGGCTGGCGCATCGACTGGATCTGTGGCTCTATCTCGAGTTGGACGGCTTCTTCGGATGCGGTCACCGCCAGGCCTGCGGCGATGGTCGCCTTGGTGCTGGCCAACAGTTCCTTCGGGTGTGAGGCGGCCAATTCTGCGTAGGCGACTGCAGCGTCGAGGAGGGCTTCGTCTTCGACGCACTCCCAGGCAAGTCCCCGGCGTGCCGCCTCCTCGCCGTCGAGCACCTGCTTGAACAGCACCATGGCCCGGGTGGTGCCGAGGTCGGTGAGGTGTCGGAGCCGCCATATGTGGCCACCCCCCGGATGCAGGCCGATGGAGAGGAAGCGCGTATCGAACCTGGCCGAGCGGCCGGCGACAACCAGGTCGCAGCCGAGCAGCATGTTCATTCCGGCTCCGACTGCGGCGCCGTTGACGGCGGCAACCGTGGCGAGGGGGGAGTGGGCGACCCGCAGGAAGCCCCGGTAGATGCTGGGAAGGTCGTCGCTGCTGCGTGCCTCGCTCCTGCCGGCACCCACCAGGTCGTCGAGTACGGCCCCGGCACAAAACGCCCGGCCGGCGCCGATGAGCACGACCGCCCCGACACCCTCGTCGGCCTCGAACTCGTCGAAGGCCGAGTCGAGCGCCACGTTCATCTCGTTGGAGATGGCGTTGCGGCGGTCGGGGTCGTTGAAGGTGAGGACCGCAACGCGGCCCCGTCGTTCGGTCAGGAGCAGGCTCATAGCACGAGCCTGCCACGGCTCGGACGCCACTTGCATCCCGGCCGCTGACATCCCGGCCGCTGACATCCCGGCCGCTGACATCCCGGCCACTGACATCCCGGCCACTGACATCCCGGCCACTGACATCCCGGCCACTGACATCCCGGCCACTGACATCCCGGCCACTGACATCCCGGCCACTGACATCCCGGCCACTGACATCCAGGCCACTGACATCCAGGCCACTTGCATTCCGTCCGGGGACACCGGCCAATGGCCTTGCGTGGCGAGCCCTCCCGTACTGTCGACGGGTGTCCACCACCGGCCAGGCCAGGTTCCCCGCCCTAGGGGTCCGGAGCTACCGGCTGTTCTGGATCGGGGGCCTCGCCACCAACACCGGGCGCTGGATAACGCACATCGTCAGCGCCTACGTGATCTACCGGATCACCGGATCGGCTGCCTGGGTCGGGATCACCGGCTTCGCCAACTTCATTCCGATGCTCCTCCTGAACCCGGTGTCGGGCCACCTCTCCGACAGTCGGGATCGACGTCGCCTGCTCCTGGTCACCAATGCCACTGCTGCCGGCGCGACCCTCCTGATGGCGGTGCTGTGGCTGGCCGGCATGCGCTCGCCGTGGGGGTGGGTGGTGCTGTTCTTTGCCCGGGGTTGCATCTCCGGCATCCAGCTGCCGGTGTGGCAGGCGTTCGTGGCCGAGTGTGTGCCACGCGAACTGCTCCGGAATGCGATCACCCTCAACTCGACCCAGTTCAACGCCGCCCGGACCCTGGGCCCGGCCATCGGTGGAGTGCTGATCGGAACGGCAGGACCCGGCTGGGCGCTCGTCGTCGCCGCCGGCCTGTTCGGGCCGGTACTGGGGTGCCTGGCGGCAATCGACCCGGCGGCACTCAACCGCGCCGATTCCGGTGAGACGGTGGGCAGGGGGGTGAACGCTGTGTACACGGGATACCGGGACTCGATTCGCTACGTACTCGACTCGCCGGGCATACGTACGGCGATACTCACGATTGCGCTCATAACGACGATCACGATCCCCCTGGTCCAGCAGGTGGTTGTGTTTGCCGAGGAGGTGTTCGAGGTCTCACCCTTCTGGTTCGGTGTACTCGCATCGGCCCAGGGCATAGGGGCGGTTCTGGTGGCACCGTGGGTCGCCGGCGAGCTGAGTCGGGTCCGCCCATCCCGGATGCAGTTCTACGCCGTGCTGGGCTATGCGGCCGGGGTCGCCGGGTTGGGCCTGGCGCCGGTGTTCTGGGTCGGTTTCGTAGCACTGGCCTTCCTCGGGGCGGTCCACCTCGTCTCGGCGTCGAACCTCAACTCGGTGGTTCAACTCCAGGTGGATGACGAGGTGCGGGGCCGGGTGATGGCGATCTACCTGATGGGCGTCCTCGGCACCACGCCGTTCGCCAACCTGCTGATGGGGTGGCTGATCTCGGTGTTCGGTGCACGACCGGTCGTGGTGTCGGGGGCCGGCCTGCTGCTCCTGGTCGGGCTGTTCCTTTCGGGAACAGGGCGACTCCGCCACCTCGACAGTGCCTAGGGCCCGTAGCCGGCAGGACGCATCTATTCGTCGCCAGCCAGGTGGGCCCGGCCGTCCCCGCAGTCGTCGATCAGCGTGCACCAGCGGCAGGCAGGGCTCGGCATCGTGCCTGGTGGTCGCCCACCGTGGGTCAACTCCATGAGGATCCGGACCCCGTCGACGAGGCGGGCCAACGTCGCCCGCAGGAGGTCCTCGGTGACGGTCTCGGGGACGAGGCGGGCCTGGTCGAGGTAGTAGGAGGCGACGAGCCGGGGAGGCACGCCCATGCGCAGCGTCTCGACGAGGGCGTAGAAGCGGAGGTCGTCGAGGTGGACGGGCGCGAAGCCACCGGTCTTGAAGTCGATGATGACCTTGCCGGCCCGGAGGCCGTCTGCGGCGCCGAGTGTCAGGTCGGACTTCCCGGCGAGGATGAGCCGTCCGTTGCACAACTCGGCCCGGAGGCGGCTCTCGGTCACGGGCCGCCAACCCGGCTTGAGTGGAGGGAAGCACTCGACGAACTTGGTGAAGGCGTCGAGCGAGTCTGAGCGAAGCTCGGCCCGTTCGACCTCGGAACAGCCCTGCAACCACCTGCCGAAGTCGCCCGTGTCCTGTTCGTAGCGGGCCAGTGCCTCGTCGATCAGGACCGGGGGTTCGATTTCGCGGCGCCAGTTGATGGCCAACTCGACTGCCTTGTGGGTGATGGTGCCACGGGCGATCGGGACGTTCCAGGCGAAGTCCTCGGCCTCCTCGGCGAGGAAGCGGGCCTCGCAACCGTGGACCCGGCCCAGGCGGTGCTTGCTGACGAAGAGGTCGTCGCCGGTGGGGAGGGCATCGAGGAACGGTTCGACGGCGGTTTCGATGGCCGCCCGCAGGTGGTGGCGCAGGTCGTCGGGGAACTCGGGTCGCTCGGATGCGGGTGCGCCCAGGTCGTCCAGGACCGCCTGCTGGGCGGGGTTCAGGTCGCTGATCCGATTCTCGGTGGCGTCTGATCTGTCGTTCGGGGGATGCTCCACCGGGTCATTGTCACACCCCCTGATCACAATGGTGGGCGATGGAAGGAACCTGCCAATGACCATGACCAATACACCCCCCCCGACCCTCACGATGCGATTCGCCGAGGCGGCGCGCTCGTTGGGCCGCGCAGCGAGGCTGCGGGGCCTCGAGGTGCCCACGTTCCGCAGCCCGCCGGGCCTTACAGGCGTCCAGCGCACCATCCGGCGACGGGGCGGTGCCGCAACCATCTCCGTGGTCCTGCGGGACCGGCCGTGGCAGGCCGTCCTGGCCGACATGATCGAGGGCATCATCGTGGCCAACCGGCTTCCAAGCGGCAGGGCCGATACCGTACGGCGCGCCCTCTGGCTGTCCGTCGACGATCCCGCCGTCGCTGCGTGAGCCTCCCTACTGGTGACTACGGTTGGGGCACGCCCGGGTGGCGGAACTGGTAGACGCAGTGGGCTTAAAACCCGCGGCCGCTCCGGCGGCGTGTGAGTTCGATTCTCACCCCGGGCACGGGTCGTTGCATGTCAGGGCGCCTGCTACAACCTTGGCGGTGGAAAGTCCCTACAAGCATCCCTATCCCTCGCCCGATCTGGCGGCGGCGTACCCGTTCGTCGAGTACGCCTTCGAACGGCTGGCAGACGACGAGATGCTCCGGCGGGCACAGGACTTTCGCGACGAATCCGAGCGGCGTCGCAGCATCAGGCTGTTTTGCCCCGACCCGGTACCCCGTCAGCTCATCGAGCTTGCGGTCGAGGCGGCCTCGACAGCGCCGTCGGGCGCCCACAGGCAGCCCTGGACCTTCGTAGGGACCCGGGACCCGGAGGTCAAGGCCGCCATCCGGGCGGCAGCCGAGGAGGAGGAACGGGTCAACTACCTCGAGAACCGCATGAACTCTGACTGGCTCGAGGCGCTGGCGCCGCTCGGCACCGACCACCACAAGGAGTTCCTCGAGGTGGCGCCGTGGATAGTCGTGCTGTTCGAACAGCGCTTCGAGCAGCGACCAGACGGCACGACCCGCAGGAACTACTACGTCAAGGAGAGCACCGGCATCGCCGCCGGCATGTTCATAATGGCGCTCCACCGGATGGGCCTGGCCACGCTCACCCACACCCCGACCCCGATGGGGTTCCTCCGGAACCTGTTGGGTCGGCCCGACAACGAACGGCCCTTCGTGATGTTCCCGGTGGGCTTCCCCCTCGAGGGCACCCGGGTTCCCGACCTACGACGAAAGCCAATCGACGAGGTGTTCGTCGAAGTCGACCGGTTGCAGTGAGCGCACTCGCGACTTTCGACGTAGGGATGTCATGATCGTTGCCATGGGCAGGTCCTCCGAAGCCGCTGCACTGCTGCGCGAGGTGGTTGCACAGGTGGCCGGCGGTGGCTTGACGCCAGAGGATGCAGTTCGTCGGGTCGGGCCTGAGGACATCGCAAGCCTGCTCCATGCCTCGATCATCGACGAAGCCGATGGGGCCGATGAATCCGAGCTGACCAGGGGCCTGGGGGCGTCTCCGGGTGCCGCTGTCGGACGCGTCTACCTCACCTCGGAGGCGCTGCTCGACGCCGTTGACCGGGGCGAACAGGCCATCCTGGTTCGGCTCGAGACCTCGCCGGACGACGTGCCCGGCATGTCGGTCGCCGAGGGCATCCTGACGGCACGGGGTGGCCTCGTCAGCCACGCTGCGCTGGTGGCACGCGGCTGGGGCGTCCCGTGTGTCGTGGGCGCCGACGAGATTCGGATCCTCGACGGTTGCTTCTCGGTCGGTGAGGTGGTCGTCGACGAGGGGGACACGATTGCCATCGACGGTTCGTCGGGCAGCGTGACGCTCGGGAGTGCACGGATCTCGAAGCCGGAGGTGTCATCGGAACTCTGGCACCTGCTCGGGTGGGCCGACGATGTTGCCGCAGGCCACCTGGCGGTGCGGGCCAACGCCGATACCGCCGAGGACGCCAGGGCCGCACGTGAAGTTGGTGCAGTCGGCATCGGTCTGTGTCGCACCGAGCACATGTTCCTGGCCCCGGACCGGTTGCCGATCATCCGGGCGATGATCCTGGCCGAAACCGAGGAGGAGGAGATAGAGGCACTCGATCGGCTGGCGGCGGTCCAGCGACTCGATTTCGTGGGGATACTCGAGGCAATGGACGGGCTACCCGTCACGGTGCGGCTCCTGGATCCGCCGCTGCACGAGTTCCTGCCGGATGTCGAGGGACTGGTCGTCGCCGATGCACGGGGCGAACTGGATGAAGAGGGTCACCGGTTGCTGGAGGCGGCCCGCCACTGGGCCGAGGCAAACCCGATGATCGGTACCCGGGGGGTGAGGCTCGCCCATGTCCGTCCGAACCTGTACCGGATCCAGGCCCGGGCCCTGTTCGAGGCGGTGGTCGACCGTCGGGCGGCAGGTGGCGACCCGCAGGTCGAGGTCATGATCCCACTGACCGTGTCGGGTCCCGAGGTGGCCCAGGCGCGGATCTGGGTGGAGGAGGCTGCCGCAGAGGTGGGCCTGGGGGAGGATCCGGTCGTCGGCACGATGATCGAGACACCGCGGGCGGCCCTGGTGGCCGGCGGGTTGGCGGCCCATGCGGACTTCTTCTCCATCGGCAGCAACGACCTCACCCAGCTCACCTTCGGATTCTCCCGGGACGACGTGGCGGGCCGCTTCCTCAGCGACTATGTCGGGACCGGCCTCCTCGAGCACGATCCCTTCGACCGCCTGGACGACGCAGCGGTGGGTGAGCTGATCGACCTGGCTGTCGAGAGGGGTCGCGCCGTGGTCCCGGGGCTGAAGGTGGGGGTGTGCGGCGAACATGCCGGTGACCCGGTATCCATCCGGCGGCTGCTGGCGTCGGGAGTCGACTACCTGTCGTGTTCGCCGGCCCGGCTCCCGGTCGCACGGCTGGCGGCCGCCCGAGCGGTACTCGGCGTGTGAGCCTCGCCTAGGTTCGTGGGCTTCGGGGACACCGTTGACCCCGGGGGGAACAGGAGGTTTGGGACATGGCTGAGATCCATGGTGATGTCGCTGAGGGGTTCGGTGCGATCGCCGATGCCTTCGCACAGAACTTCGACGATGCCGGCGAGGTTGGTGCCGCGTGTTGCATGTATGTGGGTGGCGAGGCTGTGGCTGACCTCTGGGGTGGGGTGGCCGACCCGGCTACTGGTCGCCCCTGGGGGCGCGACACCCTGCAGTTGCACTTCTCGACCACCAAGGGCGTGGCGGCGATCTGTGCGGCGATGCTCTACCAGCGCGGGCAACTCGACTACGAGGCTCCGGTGGCCGACTACTGGCCGGAGTTCGCAGGCGGCGGCAAGGAGGCGGTCACCGTCGCCCAGTGCATGAGCCACACGTCAGGCCTGGCGGCCCTCGACACGCCGCTCACCCTCGATGAGATCTGTGCAGTCGAGCCGGTGCTGCGGGCGATCGAGGCCCAGGTGCCGCTCTGGGAGCCCGGAACCGCCAACGGCTACCACGCCATCACCTACGGCTGGATCGTGGGCGAGATCGTGCGGCGCATCGATGGCCGGAGCCTGGGCACGTTCCTCGCAGAGGAGGTGGCCGGTCCGCTCGGCGCCGAGTCGTACATCGGGCTTCCCGAGTCGGAGGAGGATCGTGTGGCCCCGGTCCGAAACAGCCCGCCACCGAGCGACCCGGAGGTCCTCGAGTTGATGATGGCGGTCATGGGGCCCGGCACGATGGGCTTCCGTGCGCTCACCATGGACGGCTCCATCTCCCTGGCCGACGCATCGAATCCCTTCAACACCCGGGAGGTGCATGCCACCGAGATGCCGGCGGCCAACGGCATCAGCGAGGCGCGTGGCCTGGCCCGGATTTATGCCGCCACCGTGGGCGAAGTGGACGGTGTCCGCCTGTTGACCGACGACACGGTGCGCCATGTGCGCACGGAACGGTCCCGGGGACCGGACCTCTCGTTGGTGATGGAGGGCGCCTGGGGTCTCGGCTTCATGCTCGACCTCGAGATGAACCCACTCCTCACGCCGCAGTCGTTCAGCCATCCGGGTGCCGGTGGCTCGCTGGCCTACGGGGACCTCGAGCACGGGGTCGGCTTCGCCTATGTCATGAACCAGATGGGTGCGGGCCTGGCAGGCGACCCCAGGGCGAACCGCCTCAGCGAGGCCCTGCGCGCCTGTCTGTAGCGCGGTTGCCCCGTCCGGGGTTCGAATGCGGAGCAGCGCTTGGCTGGTGCCCTTAACCGCGCTACTATCCGCTTGCCGGAAACGGAGTGTGTCTCGCGCACCAATGGAGGATGCGTGGCGCTCCACCCGGTTACCAGGGAGGGAATACGTGTATTCGACCAAGATCCGACGCTGTCTTTTCGGTGCTCTGCTTTCGTTCGCGCTACTGGCAAGTGCCTGTGGTAGCTCCGGAAGCGACACAACTCCGACGACTGCTCCGCCGAAGAACAACACATTGCCGCCGACATCGGAGGCTCCGCCGCCTACTGAGGCGCCGGCGCCTGTGGGTTTGACGATGTGTCGTGCGAATTGGGCGTC
>JACNKQ010000013.1 GCA_014381945.1 Actinomycetota bacterium | reverse complement strand
GGTCCTCGAGGCGACCCGCCAGATCGACCACGTCGTCGTCGACAAGACCGGCACCGTCACCGAGGGCCGCATGGAGCTCTTGTCGGTGACTGCGGCGCAGGGCACGGACCAGGAAATCGTGCTGCGACGGGCCGCCTCCGTCGAGGCCCGCTCCGAGCACCCGCTGGCCGAGGCCGTGGTGGCTGCCGCAACCGACCTCGAACCGGTCACCGGATTCGAGAACCTCCCCGGGCTGGGCGTGCGCGCCACGGTCGGCGACACCGAGGTGCTCGTCGGACGTCGGCGGCTGTTCGAGAACGTCCCCGAAGACCTGCTCGCGGCCGTCGCCGATGCCGAGGAGTCAGGCCGCACGGCGGTCATCGCCGGCTGGGACGGGACCGCCCGGGGCGTGCTCGTCATCGCCGACCGGGTCCGGTCGACCAGCGCCGAGGCGGTCGCCGCCTTCCGCGACCTCGGCCTCGAGGTGACCCTGCTCACCGGCGACAACGAGCGCACCGCCAGGGCCGTCGGACAGGCGGTCGGCATCGACCGGGTGATCGCAGAGGTCCTGCCGGGCGACAAGGACGCAGAGGTCCAGCGCCTCCAGGCGCAGGGCCACGTCGTCGCCATGGTCGGCGACGGCATCAACGACGCCCCCGCCCTCGCACGCGCCGACCTCGGCATCGCCGTCGGCACCGGGACCGACGTGGCGATCGAGACATCGGACCTCACGATCGTCTCGGGCGACCTGCGGGCCGTTGCCGACGCCATCGCCCTGTCCCGCCGCACCCTCGCCATCATCAAGGGCAACCTGTTCTGGGCGTTCGCCTACAACACCGCCGCCATCCCGCTGGCCGCCTTCGGGGTGCTCAACCCGATGATCGCCGCCGGGGCGATGGGCTTCTCGTCGGTGTTCGTGGTCACCAACTCGCTGCGCCTGCGCCGCTTCTCCGGCTACCGCCGGGCGGCAGCGGCCGGCCTGTACCCACGAGATCTGCCCACCGAATCCGAAAGGACGAACGCATGACCACCAGGGTGTTCCACGTTCCCGACATCTCCTGCGACCACTGCAAGCGGGCCATCGAAGAGGCGCTCGACGGCCTCCCGGACATCGACTCCGCAGTCGTCACGGTCGACCTGCGCGACGTCGCCGTCGACGGCTCCGCCTCGGACGAAGCCGTCATCGCCGCCATCTCGGAGGCCGGCTACGAGGTCGCCACCACCGGCTGAACCGGGCGGTCAGCCTCGGATGGCTGTGGCGAGCGCCCGGGTCTCCTCTGCAGGATGCGCACCGAGGGCATCGGCGAGTTCGCGTTCGCAGCGCTCGAACGCCCGGAGTGCCGCGCCGCGGTCGCCACGTTCCCACTCGGCCTCCATCAGGAGACGGTGGCCGACCTCGCGCAGTGGATCGAGTTCGACGAGCGACGCTGCGATGGACGCCGCCAACTGGTGGTCGCCCCGCTTGATCCAGGCACCGGACAGCAGGGTCATGCACCGAAAGAGGGCATCGTCCTGTCGGCGTCGCTGCGCCAGCGTCCACTCGTGGTAGCTGCCGGCCAGGAGGGGTCGCCGCAGCGTGGCCCTTGCGGCGGTCGCCTCGGCGAGCACCTGGTCGGTCCGGCCGTTGCGTTGGGCTCCCTCGGCCATGTCCAGCCGGCGGTAGGCGTCCTCGAGGTCGACCCATGCATCCGGTGGCAGGCTGAGCACGTAGGCGCCGTCGACCGAGGTCAGTTGCGTCGAGCCGTCGAGGCCGACCCGGCCCAGGAGCGAGCGGATCTTGCTGACGATCGCCGACAGCGCCCCGCTCCACTGCGACGGCACGTCACCGTCCCAGACCAGTTCGGCCAGGGCGTCACGTGCCAGCGGCCGCCGTTCGAGCACGAGGGCGGCGAGGGTGAGGCGGGCCTGTCCGCCCGGCAGGTCGGCATCGACGAACGTGCCGTCGGGTCCCTCCACCCGGAGCCCCCCGGTCAGGTAGAAACGTGCCAAGCGATTCCCAATCTTTCGCCAATGTCCGTCCGCCACCATGCCACAGGAGAAACCAATGAGTGGCTACAGCATCGAATGTCCATGCGGCGTCGTGTTTCGCAGTGGTGACGAGGAATCCATCGTCGCCGAGGCACGACAGCACGCCCACGAGGTCCACGACCTGGACCTCGACGACGGGCAGGCACGGGCGATGGTGCAGCCCTCCTGAGCACATGGAGGTTGCGAGATGAAGCAGTTCGCCTGCGGGAACGTGGTGCCCGGTTGTGACGGTGTCGTGAGTGGTGAGACGGTCGAGGACGTGCTGGCCGCTGCCGCAGCCCACGCAGCCGAGGCACACGGAATGGCCAGCGTGCCCGACGAGGTCGTCGAGGCCATCACAGCGGGCATCACCGACGCCTGAGCGGGAGCCACCGGGATTCCGCCGAGTGTCCTCGTCCAACGTCAGGAGTTGTGTGATCTGATAACTTTCGCAGCATGGGAACCGCAGCACAACTCCTGCGTAACGCACGCCGCGAGGCCGGGATCACGATGGCCGAACTTGCGAAACGGGCGGGCACCTCGAAGCCGACCATCTCGCGCTACGAGAACGGGCTCGTCGATCCGCGTGTGGAGACCCTGGACCGTCTGCTGAAGGCATGTGGCCATGAGTTGCGGTCCGGGGCAACCGGACTGCCCGTCAGCGTCGATGAGCTCTGCAAGCGCTTCGAAGGTATTGCGGAACCGACCGACGACGATGTCACCCGCACCACCGACGGTCGGGAGATCCGTACCGCCGATGACCTCTCGGCCTTCGCCGAGGAACTCCGGAATCTGGGCCTTCTCACACGGTGAGCGACCCGTCCGACGAGTTCGTCGACGACATCATCGACTCGAAGACGTTTGCGAATCGGACCAAGGACCGTGAGGCCCTTGCCGAGTTGC
Source organism: Actinomycetota bacterium (assembly GCA_014381945.1). Lineage (GTDB taxonomy): Bacteria > Actinomycetota > Acidimicrobiia > Acidimicrobiales > MedAcidi-G1 > S20-B6. Next base: position 6,972 of record JACNKQ010000013.1, on the reverse strand, counting down.
ACGACCTCAGGAGGCGCCTCCGAGAGCCCTGAGCGTTCGCCCGGATCGCTGCCACACCGCCTTCTCCGCGAGGATGCGGCAATGGCACGGCACCCCTCCCACCCGTCCGGGCTCTCCGTGGGCTGCCAGCTCCAGCCGCAGGACACGTCGGTCGAGGCACTGCGCGACGCCTGGCGGCGGGCGGACGCCATGGGGGCCGACTCGATCTGGGTGTGGGACCACTTCTTCCCGCTGTTCGGCGATCCGGACGCCACCCACTTCGAGGCGTGGACGCTGCTGACAGCCATGGCCGCCGACACCGGGCACGCCCGGATCGGCACGATGGTGACCGGCAACTCGTACCGGAACCCGGAGCTGCTGGCCGACATGGCCCGCACCGTCGACCACCTCTCGGGCGGCCGTATGTACCTGGCGGTGGGGGCCGGCTGGTTCGAACGCGACTACGACGAATACGGCTATGAGTTCGGCACGGTCGGCAGCCGGCTACGGCAGCTCGAGGCCGACCTGCCCCGCATGAAGGCACGCCTTGTCAGCCTGAACCCACCGCCGGTCGGGCCGATGCCGATCATGATCGGCGGCTCGGGACGCAAGGTGACGCTGCGCCTCGTCGCCGAGCACGCCGACGCATGGAACTGCTTCGGACCGCCGGGCAACGTGGCCGAACTTTCGGCGGTGCTCGACAACTGGTGCGCCGAGGTGGGACGCGACCCGGCCGAGATCGAGCGCACGGTGTGCATCGGCCAGGACGACGTCGAGGACGTCGGCCGCTACCTCGACGCCGGTGCCGACCACGTCATCGTGGGAACCGGCGACCCGTTCGACCTCGATCCCCTGCAATGCCTGATCGACCAGCGCGACGCCCTTTGCTGAGGCAACGGCGTCGCTGCCCGTCTGTCACCTGTCGGACAGGAGTTCGCGGCCGGCCCAGTTGTCGACCTCGCCGACGAACAGTTTGCGGAAGCGGTCGGCGGGCAGCGGGTCGACCCACTCGCCGGCCTCGGTCAGGGAAGCCGCCAGGGCGCCGAGCGGATCGGCCCACTTTGCCGAACGGCCGTTGCCGCCGACCGCCAGGAAAACCTTCCCCGGGACCAGGGCATCGATGTAGGGCATTCCGTGGCCGGTGTAGGCCACGACGCACCGCTGCGTCCGCCAGCCGACCGCCTCAAGGCCCGGGAATGTGGCCTCCATCGAAGGCCGGACCATGGGGATTGCTGAGTTGCTGTCGCCGCTGCAGTACCAGGCGGCGATGTCGGCCGGGTCGGTGACCCAACGGTCGGTGATGGTGTTGGCGCCCCACTTGAGCAGCACCGAGCCGTCCGGGTAGGTCGTCGGCGGTGCCGTGTAGACGTCGGAGACAAAGCCGTCGTCGATGGCGTAGTGAGTCGGCGGTAGGTCGCCCAGGCGCTCCGCCTCGCCTGCAGCCAGTTCGGCCAGCAGCACCATCTCGGTCTTCATCCGCATCGCCAGCGGCCCTTCCAGCAGGCCGCTGGCGTTGGTGAAGGCCCCGGTGGCGAGCAGCACCCTGCGGCTTTCGATCTGCGACCCGTCGTCGAGCGACACTGCGCATGTGGCATCCACGGACATCCCGACGGCATGTCGGGCGACGACGTGTGCACCGGCAGATGCCGCCGCTGCCAACTGGGCGGCGACCAGGGCACGGGGGTTCAGGCAAGCGCCGGAACCGGGCTCCCGGTAGCCGACCATGCCGGCCTGGAATCTCATGGCCGGGTAGCGATCGGCCAGCGCCTGTCCGTCGAGCACCTCGACGCCATGGCCTGGGGGCAGATTCCGCACCGCCTCTCCCATGCCCTCGTCGTCCTCTGGTCGGGAGACGAACAGGTGGCCCGGTCCCGTGAAGACAGGACGGTCGGCGAACTCCTCGATCGATGCCATTGAGGCCCGGGCACGCCGTGCTAGTTCCGCTTCGACGGCTCCGGGCTGAACCGTCCGGGACAGCCTCGTCACGTCGTAGTGCGCCCCAAAGGGACCTGTGTGGCCGGCAGGGTCCACAGGTTCAGGCGATGCGACTACGGCTACCTCGAGCCCGGCCTGTGCCAGGTGGCGGGCAGCCGAAGCCCCGATCATTCCCCCACCGATAACCGTCACGTCGAACACGGCGCGATCGTAGATCGGGAGTCAGGTCGTGCGGTTCAGGCTGACCGAGCCATCAGCCGTGGACCGACATCGACGAGTCGGGGTTGACCTCCCGGTTGCGGCTGTAGAAGCCGAGATCGATCGGCCAGCCGGTGTAGCGCCCGGTGACCACGACCGGTGAGGCGTCGTGGTCGTGTCCGGATTCGACGGCTTCGATGAGTTCGGACATGAGTTGGCCGACGGCGCCGGCGTTTTTGTACTGGTTGCCGCTGCTGCCTATGGCCACGTAGAAGCCGTCGAGGTCGGTGCGGTCGTAGATGGGCAGCCAGTCGTCGGATACGTCGTAGAGGTCGACGACGCCTTTCCTTTCGTGCGGCACGCCCAGCGTGGGCATGCGGCGGTTGGCCCGCAGCACCTGCGCCTCCCACTGGTCCTGGGAGAGGACGGTGTCGTAGTTGTCGGGGTCGACGAACTCGCGTTCGTCGCATTCGGGATCGACGCTGCCGATCAGCACGTTGTTGCCGGTTTCGGGCCGGAAGTAGAAGCCGGTGTCGTCGTCGGCGCCGACCATGCCGTCGGCCATGAAGTCGAAGCCCTGCGGTGCCGGCACATGGTGGACCTCGTGGCGCAGTGCACGGGTCTTGATGCCCATCGAGTCGAACACGCCTGCCATCTTGTTGATGATCGCACTGTGGGGGCCGGCCACGTTGACGACGATGGGGGCCTCGACCCGGCGCCCGTCGGCCAGGGTCACGCCGCCGACCCGACCGTCGGCCCGGTCGACCGAGGTCACCTCGGCGTTGAACCAGAATTCGCCGCCGGCGGCCTCGGCGGCCCGCTGCAGGTTGTGGCACGACAACTGGGGGTCGCTGATGTAGCCGGCGTCGGGCGTGAAGATCGCTCCGGTGACCGTTCCGTGTGCGTCGTCCCAGAAGTGGGGGTCGTCGGGCCGTTTGGGTGGCCCGTAGAGGCCGTGGTCGAGGATCGGCATCCGCTGGGCCAGGTCGTCGAGCGTCCAGTCCTCGAAGGGGATTCCCAGGTCCTGCCAGAGCGAGCGCACCTTGGCCGAGTGGTCGTCCTCTCCGACCAGGAGGTTGAACTGTCCGCACTGGTGGAACTCGATGAGCCCGAGTTCGTCGGGGGTGCCGATATAGGCAGGCCAGTCGGTCCAGTAGTGCATGGCCTCCCAGGCCAGCGACACTCCGGGGACGGTCGAGTAGCTGAAGCGCACGATGGCGCAGGAGTTGATGGTGGACCCGGCGCCGGCCGCTGACGCCTTGTCGACGTTGAGGGTGCGCAGCCCCCGTCTGGACAACTCGACGGCGATCGCTCCACCGAGCACCCCGGCACCGATGATGACGGCGTCGAACCCGTGGGGGTCGTCGGTCGGGTCGGTCATGGAGGGTTGCTCTGTCTGCTCGCCGGTTGCGAAGTGCGCATTATGCCAAGCGCGGCATGAACACGCTGGCAGAACCGCACTACGGTCGACGGTAGGACACGAACACTGAGCAACCCGAGGGACGCCAATGGCAGAAACGACCGGCTCCACGACCGTCATTGCCGAAGACGCCACCTCGGTCGACGTCGCATGGGACGGGGAGCGCCCGATCGTCGACCCTGCGGCCCTGACGGCGATCGTCGGGTGGGAGCTCAAACCCGAGGGGCTGTGCAGGGACGACGTCTGTGTTCCACTAGCCGACCGCTCAGCCGTCGAGCACGCGGACGGCATCGACCTGGGCGCCGTCGCCCATGCCCTGGGCCGACCCGTGCTCGTCGATGCCGACGCCCGCATGGTCGCCGTCGGAGCACCGGCCGCCGACCGGCAGCAGGCGCTCGTCGGCCGGCAGGCACCCGACGCCACGCTCCTCGACCTCGAGGGGACCCAGCGTCGACTCTCGGAGTGGTCGGGCACCCGGAGGCTGCTGGTCGCCTTCTCCAGTTGGTGAGGTTGCGCTTTCGACCTGCCCGGGTGGCAGGCACTGCACGACGAACTCGCTGACCTTGACTTCACCGTGATCGCAGTTGCGATCGACGAGAACGTCGCCGCCGTGGCCCCGCTGGCCGAGGGGATCACCTACCCGGTGCTGGTCGACACCGAGCACCGGCTCCCCGAGCTCTACGCCGTCAACAACGTGCCGACGGTCGTCTGGATCGACGAACACGACCGGATCGTCCGGCCCAACGCCAACGAGTTCGGCTCCGACATGTTCACCGAGTTCACCGGCATCAGATGCGCCGACCATATGGAGCAGGTCCGGACATGGATCCGGGAGGGCTCGGTTCCCGACGACGCCGGCTACGAGGTGCCGGACCTCGATGCCGACGAGATCGACGCACGCCTCCACTTCCGGGTGGCAGTCCACGCCCGCAGGGCCGGCAGGGACGACGTCGCCGAACAGCACTTCGACCGGGCGAAGGCCCTGGCACCCCATGACTTCACGATCGTGCGCGCCGCCATGCCGCTTACCGGCGTCGATCCGTTCGGTCCCGCCTTCTTCGAGTTGTACGGGGTCTTCGAGGCAGCCGGCTCCCCCTACCGGGGCATCCGCAGGCCCCGTGACTGAAGCGGGCTAGAGGCGGTCGGTCGACGGCATCGCCATCAATGCGGATCTGACTGGTCACATGCCCCGCCGGGACGAACGCCCATTCGCCCTAGGTGCGGCTGAGGCCGCGGATGCGCTCCGAGCGACGACGCATGAGCTCGAGCAACACCAGCAGGATGCTCGCCACCCCGACCAGCATGGTCGCCATCGCCAGGATCGTCAGCGAAATCTGCTCCCTGAGGCCCACGAACATCTGCCAGGGCAACGTCTGCACCTGCTGGGAGCCGATGATGATGACCACGACGACCTCGTCAAAGCTCGTGATGAACGCAAACAGGGCGCCGCTGATCACGCCGGGCAGGATGAGAGGCAGCTGGACCTTGAAGAAGGTGCGGACCGGGCCGGCTCCCATGCTCGCCGAAGCCTGGGTGAGCGAGGTGTTGAAGCCGACCAACGTCGACGTGACGGTGATTACGACGAATGGCACCCCGAGCACTGCGTGGGCGAGAACGATCTTGATGTACTCGGACGTGTCCTTTGAAACGCCGAGCGTGTCCTGGAGGAAGTTCCCGAGCGACGAGTAGAAGAAGAACATGCCCAGCGCTGAGATGATCAACGGGACGATCATCGGGGAGACCAGCGTGGCCATGAGCAGGCGTCGGCCCGGAAGGCGCTTCCTGGCCAGACCGATCGAGGCGAGCGTTCCGAGGGTGACTGCGAACGCCGTTGCGGGAAAGGCGATCCTGACCGAGTTCCAGATCGAATCGGTCCACTCGGGGTTCGTGAGTGCGTCCCGGTAGTGGTCCAGTGAAAAGCCGCTGGGCGAGAGCCTCAGCATGTCCTCGGTGTAGGTGAAGTAGGAACCGGAGGAGAAGCTCAGCGGGATGATGGCCAGGATCGGCCCGATGAGATAGAAGAAGACGAGCCCACAGAAGACCCGTAGGCCGTAGTACCAGATCTTCTGCGGAACGGTCGCGTAGGCCGGAAACGCCATGGGCTAACCGAGCTTCATGTTGTCGATGCCTACGATGCGGTCGTAGATCCAGTAGAGCATGAGCACCGCTACCAGCAGGATCGTGCCCAGCGCAGCGGCCAGCCCCCAGTTGAGCGAGCTCGAGATGTTGTACGCGATCCGGTTCGAGATGAAGATGCCCGTGCTGCCACCCACGATCTCCGGCGTGATGTAGTAGCCGACGGCGAGGATGAACACGAGGATGGCGCCGGCACCGATTCCGGGTGTCGATTCGGGGAAGTAGACCCGGCGAAACGCTGTGAAGCCGTTCGCACCGAGCGACTTGGCCGCCCGGACGTGCACCGGGGGGATGGTCTTCATGACCGAGTAGAGCGGAAGGATCATGAAGGGCAGGAGGATGTGGGTCATGGCCACGATGGTGGCGAACTGGTTGTACATCAGCGGTAGGGGCTCGTTGATGACCCCGAGCGACAGCAGGGATTCGTTGATGATGCCCTTGTTCTGCAGGAGCACCTTCCACGCCGAAGTTCGAACGAGCAGCGACGTCCAGAACGGCAACAGGACGAGGACGAGCATGAGGTTTGCGTAGCGATCGCTGCTGTTGGCCAGCAGCCAGGCAACGGGATAGCCGAGGGCGAAGCACGTGAACGTGATGATCAACGACATCTTGATCGTCCGCATGAACAGCATCACATAGATGCTTTCGGCCTCTGGGCGCTTGTCGAATCCGTCCTCGGTGAGTTGATAGTCGACGGCGTTCGCGAAGTAGCCGGCGGTGTAGTTCCCTGAATAGTTTTGGATCGTGTGCCAGACGGCCGGGTCTGCCCAGGCCTTGTTTTCTGATATGAGCAGCTCTTTGAAGGGTCCGTCGGTTGCGAGGTCCCAGTCGTCTACTGCTCTTCCGAGTTGTCGGAACTTGGAGGCGATTCCCGGCATCTCGTAGTTGAGCCGGGAGCCGAGCACGGTGTGCCGACGGGCATCGGCTGCTACCTGGATGTCGGCCACGAACGCCCGGTAGACCTCTTCAGGGGGGAGGTCGGCGGCATCTGCCGGTTCCCAGGAGCCGATCACCTCGACGGTGAGCGGCAGGGTCTCGGGGACAATCGAGTTGTCGATCGAGCGGGTGAGCATCTGGAAGATCGGAATGGCGAACGTCACGAGGACAAACGCCATCAAGGGTGCGATCAGCAGCAGCGAACGCGCATTGTCGCGACGCTGCGAGCGCCGCATGCTTCGCCGCAGCGCCCGTAGATCGATGTCGGTGGTTGAGCTCTTGTTTCCGGTTTCCATCAGGGACTGGTCCCGTTGACCGAGCAGGGGTGGGGGAGGATGTTCCTCCCCCACCCCGTGTCGATGGTTGGT
>JACNKQ010000070.1 GCA_014381945.1 Actinomycetota bacterium | reverse complement strand
GTCGAGACGATCGGCGACGACATCGCCTGGATGAAGTTCGGCGACGACGGCCGCCTCTACGCCATCAACCCGGAGGCGGGCTTCTTCGGAGTGGCCCGGGGCACTTCGCATGCCTCGAACCACAACGCCATGGTCACGCTGCACGCCAACGCCATCTTCACGAACGTCGCCCTGACCGATGACGGAGACGTCTGGTGGGAGGGCATGACCGACGAGCCGCCGGAGCACCTCACCGACTGGCGCGGAGAGCCCTGGGCGCCCGACAGCGGGTCCCCGGCCGCCCACCCGAACGCCCGCTTCACAGTGCCCGCCTCGCAGTGCCCGTCGATCGCCCCCGAGTGGGAGGACCCGGCCGGCGTTCCGATCTCGGCGATCCTGTTCGGCGGACGCCGGGCCACCAACGTGCCGCTGGTGACCGAGGCCCGCGACTGGGCCCACGGTGTGTTCCTCGGCTCGATCATGAGCTCCGAGAAGACAGCAGCAGCAGCCGGCAGAACCGGCGATGTGCGGTTCGACCCGTTCGCCATGCTCCCCTTCACCGGCTACAACGTCGGCGACTACTTCGCCCACTGGCTCGAGATCGGAGAGCGTGTCGACTCCGACCGGCTCCCGAAGCTGTTCTGGGTCAACTGGTTCCGCCGTGACGAGGACCGCTCGTTCCTGTGGCCCGGGTTCGGCGAGAACTGTCGGGTACTCGACTGGGTGCTCCAGCGGATCGACGGCGGAGGCGACGCCGTCGAGACCCCCATCGGCCTCGTGCCGACCGTCGACGCCATCGACCGGACGGGCATCGACGTCGACGACGCCGCCATGGAACGCCTCGTCGATGTCGACCCCGCCGCCTGGGGGGCCGAGGTGGCCATGATCGAGGAGCACTACGACGCTGTGGGTGAACGCCTGCCTGCGCAACTACGGCGCCAGCTCGATGACCTGCGGGACCGCCTCGAAGCCTGAGCGGCCGGTTCGCTAGCCCAGGATCATCGCCCGGATGCCGAGGCCCATGATCCAGAGGCCCACACCCCCGTAGAGAAGGTGGACCCGGTCGCCCAGTTGGCGCCGGTAGCCCCAGACAACGCCGATTGACAGGAGCGCCGTGGCGCCGTAGAAGAGGTGGAACGCGTCGGCGTCGATCCCCTCTCGCATCGCCACCGATGCGCCGACCCACGCCTGTCCCAGCACGGCTGCCTGGGCGATGCCGGTCAGGACCCAGAGCAGGCGCCCGCGCAGTGCCGGCACCCGGTGGGCGGCCAGGGCCCATGCCCCGACCAGCCCGTTGCCGAGCACGATCACCCAGGCCAGCGCCCCGTGGAGGTCCCTCATGGCGCCATTGTGCCTGTTCTCCCGCCTCTGTTCAGTCGAGCAGGAGGCCGGTCCGGAAGGGCCCACCATTCCGGGGTGTGTCGGGATCGACGAACCACTCCGTGCCGAACGCCGATGCGAACCGTTCGACCGGCATCGACAGGAAGAACGAGTCGGGGGCGATCTGGCTGGCGTGTGCGGCTATGGCGGCCAGCTTGCGCTCGACAACCCCTCGCACGTCGACGGCGTGGGTGATTTCGTCGGCGGGCGTGCCGAAGGCCTCCTGTTCGGCGCGTTCGCGCCGCTCCTCGAGACCGGCGGCCGCCATGCCGTCGAGTTCGCCGGTGGCGAGCGCCTCCTCGATTGACCGGCGGATCGAGTCCCGGTTCAGGGTCACCCATCGGAGGCGACCGATGCCCGCCTGTCCGGCCCATCGTGTGCCGACCCGGTGGACCTGGATGTGGTCGGGATGGCCGTAGCCCCCGTTGGGGTCGTAGACGACCGCCAGGTCGACCTGCTCGTCGGCGAGCAGGACCCCGAGCCGTGCCGCCACCTCGTCGACATCGGCCTGCCAGAAGCAGTCGGGATCCTCGTTGGTGGCCGCACCAGCCATGCCGCTGTCGCGGTAGCCGAGGTACTCGATCCTGGCGACCCCGAGGATCGCTGCAGCGTCGGCCACCTCGATGGCACGCCGGTCGCCCAGCGCCTCCCCCTCGTCGAGGATCCCGTCGACGGGCTCGCCCTCCTCGCCGTTGGTGGCCACCACGAGCACGACCCGGTGCCCCTGGTCGGCGAGGCGGGCCATCGTGCCGCCGGTGGCGAGCGCCTCGTCGTCGGGGTGGGCGTGGAGGAAGACGGCTGTGGCCATGCGTGCTCCCCGGGGTCGAGTCCGGGCTCAGGCGACGGCGCCGGAGGCCCGCAGCGCAGCGACCTGGTCGGCTTCGAAGCCGGCTTCGGCCAGTATCTCGTCGGTGTGCTGGCCGGCATGCGCCGGGGGCCGCCGGACCTCGCCCGGGGTACGGCTGAGGCGTGGTGCCGGTCCGGGCTGGGTGATGCCACCGACCTCGATGAAGGTCCCCCGGGCCACGTTGTGCGGGTGTCGCTCAGCTTCGCCGACCGTGAGCACCGGGGCGTAGCAGACGTCGCTGCCCTCGAGGATGGCGTCCCATTCGTCGCGGGTCTTCGTTCGGACCACGGCGGCGATCTCTTTCGTGAACTCGGGCCACAGTCCCTTGTCGTGCTGGTTGGCGAACCTCTCGGCGTCGAGCCCGAGCCTGTCGAGCAGTTCGGCGTAGAACTGCGGCTCGATGGACCCGATCGAGATCCATCCACCGTCGGCACACTCGTAGACGTCGTAGAAGTGGGCGCCGGTATCGAGCATGTTGGCACCGCGCTCCGGGGTGTGGAAGCCGGACGCCAGCATCCCGTGGATGAAGCTCATGAGGCTGGCGGCACCGTCAACCATGGCGGCGTCGACGACCTGCCCCTGCCCGGACGAGCGTGCCTCGAACAGGGCGCAGACCATGCCGTAGGCGAGGTACATGCCTCCTCCGCCGAAGTCGCCGACCAGGTTCATGGGCGGCACGGGGCCGGAGTCGCTGCGCCCCAGGTGGGCGAGCACGCCGGCGAGGGCGATGTAGTTGATGTCGTGCCCGGCCATAGATGCATAGGGGCCGTCCTGACCCCAGCCGGTCATGCGCCCGTAGACGATCGACGGGTTGCGGGCGAGGCAGTCCCCGGGACCGACGCCGAGGCGTTCGGCGACACCGGGCCGGAAGCCCTCGAAGATGATGTCGGCACCCTCGACCAGGCGCATGACCGCCTCGACACCCTCGGGCGACTTGAGGTCGACCCCAATGCTGCGCCGACCGCGGCCGAGGACGTTTCCGGGTGGGCGGTCGGGGTCGCCGCCGCGCACCTCGGCAACTCGGTTGACCTGGATCACCTCGGCCCCCTGGTCGGCCAGCATCATCCCGCAGAACGGGCCGGGACCGATTCCGGCGAGTTCGATGACGCGTACCCCGTCCAGTGCTCCCATGGTGTTGCTCTCCTTGTCTGTTCGTCAGCCGGCCGGTGCCCCATCGGCACCATGCGTGTGTTCGGTGATCGCCGCTACGAGGTGCGGCCACGATCCCGGCGGCAGGTCGTGGCCCCAGCCTTCCAGAACGATGAGGTCGGCGCCGGGAATCATCGCTGCGGTGTGCTCGCCGGCGCCCACGTCGATGAGCGTGTCGGCGCTGCCGTGGAGGACCCGGGTGGGCACGGTGATCGTGGCGATCTGGTCGTCGCGGTTGCCGGAGGCGACGGCCGCCGCCCACTGGCGTTCGAAGGCGTCACGCGGTTGTGGCGCACGCTCCGTGTAGTCGGCGTACAGGGCACGGATGTAGTCCTCGTCGTACCAGGCCGGGCTGCACCAGATGCGGTTGTCGGCGACCTCCTTCTCGGTGCGGGCGACGGGGTCGTCGGGGGCCTCGGCCATCATCGCTGCGAGCGCCTCGCCGCTGGGACGACCGAAGTCGCGGTTGCCGGTGTTGGACGCCATCGACACCATGCTGCGGCACCGGTCGGGATGCTCGGCTGCGACGGTCTGGACGATCATGCCGCCGAGCGACATGCCGACGAAGTGTGCGTCGGCGACGCCGAGGTGGTCGAGGAGGGCGACGGCGTCGGCGGCCATGTCGGAGAGCGTGTAGGAGGCGCCGTCGGCCAGGCAGGTCGAGAGGCCGCTGTCGCGGTTGTCGAGACGCACCACGTGGTACCCCTCGGCGACGAGAAGTTCACAGAAGGCCGGCGGCCAGGCAAGCATCTGGCTGCCGAGGCCGTGCACCAGGACGATCGTGGGGTCAGCCGTATCACCGTGCTGCTCGTGGCAGCAGTCGATTCCGGTTGAAATCGTTGTGGTCGGCATCCCTGCATCATCCGACGCGGAGCGGACTCTCTGCAATGCCGGGGGTACGGTCGCTGGCATGTCCGCCGTCCACGACGCCCGGTTCGACGAACTCGATGCCCGCCTCCTCTACGCCCTGCTGCGCCTGCGGGTCGACGTGTTCGTCGTGGAGCAGGAGTGTGCCTACCGGGAACTCGACGGCCGCGACATCGAGCCGGAGACCCGCCACATCTGGATCAGAGGGTTCGACGGAGCCGACGGCCCGGTCGCCTACCTGCGCCTGCTCGTCGAACCGGACGGCGCACACCGGATCGGCCGGGTAGCGACGGCCGTCGACCAGCGGCACCGGGGCCTGGCCGGGCTGCTCGTGGACCATGTGATTTCCACCACCCCGGGCCGCCTGGTGCTCGACGCCCAGTCCCACCTCGAGGGCTGGTACGTGGCCCGGGGCTTCGCCCGCACCGGCGACGACTTCACCGAGGACGGCATTCCCCACGTCCCGATGGAACGCGTCTAGTCCCAGCCCAGTTCGGTGAGGCGGTCGTCGTCGATGCCGAAGTGGTGGGCGACCTCGTGCACGACGGTGATGAGCACCTCCTCGCTCAGGTGCTCCTCGTCCTCGCAGAACTCGCACAGGGCCAGCCGGTATAGGTGGATCGAGTCGGGCATCGTGAACCCGCCGGCGCCGTACTCGTCGCGCTCGGTCAGCGGGATGCCTTCGTAGAGGCCGAGGACGTCGGGCGGGTCGCCCCGGTCGGCCACCAGCACCGCCACGTTGTCCATCAGGTAGGCCAACTCGGGCGGCAGGGTGTCGAGCGCCTCGGCCACGAGGACCTCGAAACGCCTCGGCGACAGCGGTTCCACCCTGCCAATCGTATGTGCGAAACGAGGCTGGCGCCGGGGAACGCTGTCACGCCCCGTGGGTAGGGTGCGACACATGTCCGCCACCGGCACGCTCCTCGACGACCAGCCGGACGACGGCGCGTCCTCCGACGCCGACGGGCTCCTGGTCGGGCTCAACGCCGAGCAGCACCACGCCGTAACGGTCGATGCCCTGCCCCTGGCCATCAGGGCAGGCGCCGGATCCGGCAAGACCCGCGTGCTCACCCGGCGTATCGCCTGGCGCTCGCTGACCGGCCGCCACGACCCCCGACGGGTGCTCGCCCTCACCTTCACCCGCAAGGCCGCCGGCCAACTGCGGTCCCGGCTGCGCCTTCTCGGCCTGCGCGACCAGGTGGCCGCCGGCACCTTCCACTCCGTCGCCTACGCCCAACTGCGCACCTTCTGGAGCGAGCGCGGCCAACGCGAACCCGACCTGCTCGACCGCAAGTTCAGCTTCGTCACCCCGCTGCTTCCCCGAGACCGGCGCAGCACCGACGTCCTCGACGTCGTCACCGAGATCGAGTGGGCGAAGGCCCGTCGCATCCCACCCGAGGCGTACGCCGGACGGGCCGAGGAACTCGGGCGCAACCCACCGATGTCGCCGCCCACCATCGCCCGCATCTACCGCGACTACGAGGACAGGAAGGCCGAGAAGCGGATGGTCGACTTCGACGACCTGCTCGACCAGTGCGCCCGGGCGCTTCGAGGAGACCGGGCATTCGGCGATGCACAGCGCTGGAGGTTCCGGCACCTCTATGTCGACGAGTTCCAGGACGTCAACCCGCTTCAGTTCGCCCTGCTGGCAGCCTGGCTCAGCGACAGCGACGACCTGTGCGTCGTCGGCGACCCCGACCAGGCCATCTACGGCTGGAACGGCGCCGACGCCGACCACCTGAACCGCTTCGACACCCACTTCCCGGGCGCCACGCTCGTCGACCTGCGCCAGAACTACCGCAGCACGCCGCAGGTACTGCGAACGGCGGCAGCGGCCCTGCGGGGAAGCACGCCGATGGAGGCAAACCGGCTGAGCGGACCTGCCCCCACGGTCACCGTGCACGCCGACGATCGCGCCGAGGCCGCAGCGGTGGCCCGGAAGGTGCGCGACACCAGGGGCACCGACGGGGCCTGGTCCCGGCAGGCGGTGCTGGTTCGCACCAACGCACAGGCCGACGTGATCGTCGGGGCGCTGCGCGATGCGGGCATCCCGGTCCGCACCCGGTCCGGCAGCGGCGTGCTCGACCGGCCCGACGTCAAGGGGGCACTCGGGTCCCTGTCCCGCAGCAGCCGCCCCCTCACCGACCATCTCGGCGACCTGCGGTCGGATGCAGACGACGATCTCTCCGACGACGAGACAGCTCCCCGCGATGCCGAACGGGCCGCTGCGTTCGCCCAGCTGCGCACGCTGGCCGACGAGTACCTCTCTATCGAGCCCTCGGGCACGGCCTCGGGGTTCGTGGGATGGGTCCGCGGGCAGGCCCGGGCCGCTGCCGACGACTCGGCCGATGCCGTCGAGGTCGCCACCTTCCACGCCGCCAAGGGCCTCGAGTGGGAGGCCGTCCACGTGGCCGGGCTCGAGCAGGGCCTCGTCCCCATCGCCCACGCACGCGAGCCGGCCGCCCTGGCCGAGGAGCGGCGACTGCTGTACGTGGCCCTCAGCCGGGCCGAGGTGGGGCTGCACCTGTCCTGGGCGCAGCAGCGAACCTTCGGCGAGCGCACCTCGAAGCGTCGGCCCTCGTTCTGGCTCGATGACATCGAGCATGCCATCCGCAACCTCGACAAGCCGTTCGCACAGGCGGAACAGGCCCGCCGTGCCTCGATGGCACGTGAGCGGGTGCAGAAGCCCGCCGGCCTTCCCGACCATCCCGTCGTCGAGGAACTCCGCACCTGGCGCCAGGACCAGGCCCGAGCGGCCGATGTCGAGCTCTACGACGTGTTCCCCAATGCCACCATCGACTCTCTCCTGCGGGTCTGGCCGGGCACGAAGAAAGATCTGCTGGACGTACACGGAATCGGGCCCTACAAGGCCGACCGCTTCGGCACCGACCTGCTGGCGATCCTGGCCGGCCACGATCGCCCCGAGATGCCGGCACCGCCGGCGAAGGCGCCCCGCTCCAGGGCTCCTGCCGCCGTCCACGGCGACCTCGACCCCGACCTGGTCGAGGCCCTGCGTGCCTGGCGTCTCGAGCAGGCCGACGGCAAGCCCGCCTTCACGGTGTTTGCCAACGCCACGATGCACGAACTGGCCGCCACCCGCCCGACGACCACCGATGAGCTGCTCGCCGTTTCGGGCATCGGCCCCGCCAAGGCCGAGCGCTTCGGCGCCGAACTCCTCGCATTCCTCGCCGAGCAGCCCTGAGCTAGGCCCCGTCCAACTCGGCCTGGAGCAGCTTCGGGGCGGTGAGGCGCCACGCCGCCTCGGCCACGCCGGCCACCTCGTCCCAGTCGAGGTCCACGTCGAGGCGCATCCCCACCCAGCCCCGCGGCCCCACGTAGGGCGGCACGAAGAACCGCTCGGGTTCCTGGTCGACGAGTTCGTCCTGCACGCCGGGTGCCGCCTTGAACCAGAGCGTCGGGCGTCCGTCATCGGGGTGCGTGTGAAAATTGGCAAAGGCCGAACGCCCGACGATCCCGAAGGTGGGCATCCCGTGGTTGAGCCGCTCCTCCACCCCAGGCAGCACCAGGCACACCCGCCGCAGCCCAGCCAGCAGGGCCCGGTCAAGCGGCGGCCTCGAAGCGTGGGCCATGGCCTACCCCAGGGCGAAGTCGGCGACTACCGGGGCATGGTCGCTGGGCTTTTCGCCCTTGCGCTCGTTGCGGTCGACGACCACGAAGTCGAGTGCGGCGGCCGCCGGCGCCGACGCCAACACCAGGTCGATGCGCATGCCGCGGCCCTTGGGGAACGCCAGGTTCCGGTAGTCCCACCACGAGAACAGGCCACCGTCGTCGTGAAGTTGGCGGAACACGTCGACCAGCCCCAGGTCGACGAGTCGCTTCACCGCCGCCCGCTCCTCGGGGGTCACGTGGGTGGCGCCCTCCCATGCGGCCGGGTCCCAGACGTCGCGGTCGTCGATGGCCACGTTGAAGTCGCCGACCACCACTACGGGGTCGGCAGTGAGGTCGGCGTTGGCGACGAGGTCGTCGTGGAGGCGACCCAGCCAGTCGAGCTTGTAGTGCCAGTGGTCGTGGCCGACCTCGCGGCCGTTGGGGACGTAGCACGACGCCACCCGCACGCCGCCACAGGTGGCCCACAGGATCCGTGCATCGGGATCCGGGTCGTCCCGCCCGTCGGCGAAGCCGGGGCGCACGTCGTCGAGGCCGACCCTCGAGATCACCGCCACGCCATTCCAGCGCCCCTCGCCGTGGTGCGCCGACTCGTAGCCCAGCGCCGTGAACGCCCCGTGGGGGAAGGCCTCGTCGGCCATCTTGGTCTCCTGGAGGCACAGCACATCGGGAGCGACTGCGGCAACCCACGCCTCGACGCGGCCCAGTCGGGCCTTCAGGGAGTTGACGTTCCAGGTCACGATGCGCATCAGAGCGACGGTAGCGGCTCAGCCGAGGGGGAACCCGACGACCGCCGCCAACTCGGCGATGGCGTCGTCGGGATCGACGACCTTGATGGTGGTCATGCCCATGGCCCGGGCCGGCTTGAGGTTGACCCCGAGGTCGTCGAGGAACACGCAGGCATCCGGCGCCACCCCCAGTCCCTCGCAGGCCAGTTCGTAGAAGCGTGGCTCGGGCTTGCGGCAACCCACGACGCTCGACTCCACGACCACGTCGAACATCTCGACAACCTCGCCGACCGGATCGGTGAACGGCTGCGCACCGATCGGTGTGATGTTGTTGGTGAGCAGCGCCGTGCCGAGCCTCGCCGCACACCGGCGCAGTGCCTCGACCATGGCGGGTCGCAGCGCCCCGTGGAGTCCCTCGAGGATCCGTACCGCATCGACGGTGTGCCCGGACGCCGCCGCCTCGGCCTCGAACAGGCGTGCGAACTCGTCGGGATCGACCTCCCGGCGCTCGAACCGGGCCCAGGCGTTGTCGTCCGGGTTGGTGGCGTTGAGGCGCCGGATCGTGTCGGGAGGCAGCCCGGCCTCGACCTCGTAGGCGTTGAACGCCTCGAACGGACTCGTGAGGATCACCCCACCGAAGTCGAACAGCACCGCCTCTATCACGACGTGAAGATACGCGCCCGCCACCCCGGAGGCCCACGCGGCGCCACCGGTAGCCTCGGCCGCCATGGCTGCACAGTTCATCTTCACCATGCAGCGGGCCGGCCGCTTCTATCCACCCGACCGCGAAGTGCTCAGGGACATCACCCTGGCCTTCTACCCGGGGGCCAAGATCGGGATGATCGGCGCCAACGGGGCCGGCAAGTCGTCGCTGCTGCGCATCATGGCCGGCGTCGACGACGGCTTCACCGGCGAGGCCCGCCTCACCGACGGCTTCACGGTCGGCATGCTCGAACAGGAGCCGGAACTCGACGCCGCCAAGGATGTGCAGGGCAATGTCATGGACGGTGTCGGCCAGGTGGCGGCCCTGCTGGCCCGCTACGACGAGGTACTGGCCGCATGGGCCGATCCCGACGTCGACTACGAAAAGTTGGGCGACGAGCAGGCCGAACTGGAACGCAGGATCGAGTCGGCCGGCGCCTGGGACCTCCAGCGCACCATCAAGATCGCAATGGACGCCCTGCGACTGCCACCGGGCGACGCCGACGTCACGACCCTGTCGGGTGGCGAACGGCGACGCGTGGCGCTGTGCCGGCTGCTGCTCTCCCGACCCGACCTGCTGCTGCTCGACGAGCCCACCAACCACCTCGACGCCGAGTCGGTGGCGTGGCTCGAGCGCACCCTCAAGGACTACCACGGCACCGTCGTGGCGATCACCCACGACCGCTACTTCCTCGACAACGTGGCCGGCTGGATCCTTGAGTTGGACCACG
>JACNKQ010000041.1 GCA_014381945.1 Actinomycetota bacterium | reverse complement strand
GGGCCCCGAGGCGGGGGGGCGCCCCCACCGGGGGCCCCGGCCGGGGCCGCCCCCGGCGGCGCGCCCGAGGGGGCGGCCGGACAAAACAGGCCCGCGGGCCGGGCGGGGGGGGGGGGGGCGGCCCAGGGGCCGGCTTTGCCCCCCCCCCGGAGGGCCCCCAAGGGAACCCCCCGGGCCCGCCGACCCCCCCCGCCGTGACCACGGCATGCCCCGCCAGGTCGGCTCCCTCGACCACGATCTTCCCGCCATGGAGTGCGTCGTCGTCGACCCGGGCACCCGGTTCCCGTATCCGATCCTCGAGGTACTCCTGCACGGCCACGGTGAGAATGTGGCTGCCGTCGACACACCCCGGGAGCAGGCGGTTGCGCTGTCCCTCGCTTCCGAACCGGTCTATCGCCATTGCGGCTACGCAGTGGGGGAGGAGGGGAAGTGGGGCCACATGGTTGCCCTGCGCCCGCAGCAGGATCGCCAGGGCCACTGCATCGAGGCCGCCGCCGCCCATGTCCTCGCCGAGGGCGATTCCGAGCAGGCCCGCACCTGACAATGCCGCCCACAGGGCCGGGTCGAACCAGGCGCCGTCGCCGTCGAGCCCATCCTCGATGGCTAGAAGGCGCTCCATGTCCAGGTGGTCGCCCAGGATCGACCCGGACAGGTCTGCAACGGCCTGTTGGGCCTCGTCGAGCGTGAAGTCCATGCCGTGCCCCTGTCCCTCAGGCCCTGCGACGCGTTTCGCGGGGCAGGGCGAGGCCGGCCGCACCGATGATGTCGCGTTGGATCTCGTTGGTGCCGCCCCCGAATGTCAGGACCCAGACCGAGCGGTAGGCGGATTCGATGCCCGCTGAGAGCTCAGCACCCGGCGATCCCTTCCTGAGGTGTCCTGTCGCCCCGATCACCTCGGTCAGGAGCGTGTAGATGCGGTGCATGCTCTCGGAACCGTGGACCTTGACCGACGACGAGTCGGCGGGGCTCATGCGACCGTGCGTGTTCTCGCAGGCCACGTACCAGTTGAGGAGGTCGAGGTGGCGGGCGAGGGCCCGGCCCTCGGCCAGCTTGACCTGAACCCACTCCTGGTCGATGACCCGGCGACCATCCGGGAGATGCGTCGACCGGGCCCAGGCAACGGCGTCGTCGACAAGGCTGGTCAGGCGTGCGGCCGGGAACAACGAGACCCGCTCGTGGTTCAGCTGGTTGGTGATGAGTCCCCAACCACCGTTTACCTCACCGACACGCATCGAGTCGGGGACGCGCACATCGTCGTAGAAGGTCGCCGTCGTGTGCGTCTGCCCGAAGGTCACGAACGGTTGGATCGAGAACCCGGGGTCGGTTGTGTCGACGAGGAACATGGTGATGCCCTTGTGGCCGGGGGCGTCCGGGTCGGTGCGGGCTGCCAGCCAGATGAAGTCGGCGTTGTAGGCGAGGCTGGTGTACAGCTTCTGGCCGTTGATCACCCATTCGTCGCCATCTCGAACCGCACGGGTGCGTAGCGACGCCAGGTCGGTGCCTGCCTCCGGTTCCGAATAGCCGATCGAGAAGTGGACATCGCCGGCCAGCACCCGGGTGAGGAAGCGGCCCCTTTGCTCCTCGGTGCCGAAGCGGCGGATGGTGGGCCCGACAGTGTTGGTGGTGAGGAACGGGATCGGACAGCCGGCAGCCTGCGACTCGTTGAAGAAGATGTACTGCTCGACCGGCGTGAAACCCCTGCCGCCGTACTCGACCGGCCAGCCCACGCCCAGCCACCCGTCGCGTCCGATCTGGCGGATCAGGTCCTTGTACTCGAGGTTCTCTGCAAACTCGGCCGACGCGATCCGCTCCCTGACCTCGTCGGTCATGAGGTCCGTGAAGTAGTCCCGCAGTTCGGCCCGGAGGGCCTTCTGCTCGGCGGTCAGGTCGATGAACACGGAGACGGAACCCTCAACTACGGGGGATGTCTTCCCAGGCGGCGCCCTTGTACTGATCGGGCTCCTTGGGCAGGCCCAGGACCCGCTCGCCGATGATGTTGCGCTGCACCTCGTCGGTACCCCCTGCGATGCTGATTCCGGCGGTCGAAAGGCAGGCAACGGCCCAGCGGTCGCCCCCGGCATCGTCGGGATCCCATGCCTGTGCGGCGCTGCCGGCAATGGCCAGGGAGACATCGCGCACCCGGCGGGCCAGGAGGGCTCCGTTCAACTTGGCGAGGGATCCCTCCGGGCCCGGTACCCGACCGCCGGCCACCGCCGCGCGGATGCGTTGGCCGATGTACCCCTTGATCTGCTCCCGGATCCACAGGTCGGCCAGGCCCTGTCGCAGGACCGGGTCATGGCTGTGCCCGAGTGCCTGGGCCGCCTGGATGAGCCCGGGGGACCGGTCGGCGTTGAGGCCGCCGCCGCCGGCTCCGATCGAGACGCGTTCGAACATCAACATCGACACGGCCAGGTTCCAGCCCTGGCCCAGGTCGCCCAACTGCCAGTCTGCCGGCACCCTCGCCTCGGTGAAGAAGACCTCGTTGAAGCCGCTGCCGCCCGAGATCTGGCGCAGCGGACGCACCTCGACTCCCGGCTGCCGCATGTCGACGATGAACATGGTCAGGCCCTTGTGCTTCGGCATCGAGGGATCGGTACGGGCGACGAGGATGCCGTAGTCGCAGTAGTGGGCACCCGAGGTCCAGACCTTCTGACCTTCGATGATCCACTCGTCGCCGTCGCGAACGGCCCGGGTGGACAGGCTGGCAACGTCGGATCCGGCGCCGGGCTCGGAGAACATCTGACACCAGATGCTGGCACCGCTGATGTTGTCGGGCATGAACCGGGCCTTCTGCTCCGGCGTGCCGAACTGGTTCAGCACCGGCAGGCACATCCCGTGGGAGATTGACAGGGGCGTTGTCGGAAGGTGCCACCCCTGTGCCTCCCTGTCGAACAGCTCCTGGTGCCGGTTCGTGAGGCCCGCACCGCCGAAGTCGGACGGAAATGCCAGGCCGGCCAGGCCGGCATCGGCCATGGATCCCTGGAAGGCCTTAGCAGTGGCGACGCCCTCCGGATCGTCGTCGCCGATTGTTCCGGAACGATCACCGGTCCGGGAGCAGTTGGCCTCGAGGAAGACGCTCACCCGGTTCCGGAAGGAGTCCTCCGCAGTTTCGTCCAGTTCCGAATCGACGCTCTGTCCAGACATGCCGCCGACCGTACCGGCAGGCGGGTGTCCGGCCTGCCTCCGGCTAGGTGTATTCGCCGATGTCGGGGCAGGAGCAGACGAGGTTCTTGTCGCCGTGGGCGTTGTCGACGCGGCCCACGGGCGGCCAGTACTTGTCGGAACGCAACTCCGGCAGCGGGAAGGCGGCGGTCTGCCGGTCGTAGGGGTGCGTCCATTCACCGGCCAGGTCCTCGGCCGTGTGCGGAGCGTTCACGAGAGGGTTGTCGTCGGGCGACCACTCGCCTGCGGCGATCCTCTCGGCCTCAGCGGCGATGGCGATCATGGCATCGCAGAAGCGGTCCAGTTCGACGAGACCCTCCGATTCGGTCGGTTCGACCATGAGGGTGCCGGCCACCGGGAAGGAGACCGTCGGTGCGTGGAAGCCGTAGTCGATCAGCCGCTTGCAGATGTCGTCGGCGGTCACATAGGCGGACTTCAGAACGCGCACATCGATGATGCACTCGTGGGCCACATGGCCGGCGGCTCCGGCGTAGAGGATCGGAAAGTGCCTGCCGAGCCGGGCGGCGATGTAGTTGGCCGACACGATGGCCGCCTCCGTGGCACGGGTGAGCCCCTCGGCTCCCATCAGGGTGATGTACGCCCACGAGATGGGCAGGATGCCGGCCGATCCGAATGGGGCCGCCGAGATCGCACCGACCCCGGACCGGGGGCCGGCTTCCGGGGACATCGGGTGGTTCGGGAGATATGGGGCGAGGTGTTCACGCACCGCAACCGGACCGACGCCGGGACCGCCACCGCCGTGCGGGATGCAGAAGGTCTTGTGGAGGTTCAGGTGTGAGACATCGGCGCCGAAGCGGCCCGGGCGGGCGAGCCCGACCATGGCGTTGAGGTTGGCGCCGTCGAGGTACACCTGTCCGCCGAACTGGTGAACCAGGTCGCAGATCTCGACTATCTGGGGTTCGAAGACGCCGTGGGTCGACGGGTATGTGACCATCAGAGCCGCCAGGGTGTCCTGGTGGTCGGTGACCTTCTGCTTGAGGTCGTCGAGGTCGACGTTGCCGGCCGGGTCGCACTGCACAACCGCCACCTCCATGCCGGCCATCACGGCACTGGCGGCGTTGGTGCCATGTGCCGAGGACGGGATCAGGCAGGTGACGCGGCCGTGGTCGCCACGGGCGTCGTGCCAGGCCCGGACGGCGAGGAGCCCGGCCAACTCACCCTGCGAACCTGCGTTGGGCTGAAGGGACACAGCGTCGTAGCCGGTGATCTCGCAGAGCATCCGTTCGAGGTCCTCGATGAGTTCGTGGTAGCCGCGCACCTGCTCGACCGGGGCGTACGGGTGGATGCGGGCGAACTCGGGCCATGTGATCGCCTGCATCTCGGTGGTGGCATTGAGCTTCATGGTGCAGGAGCCGAGCGGGATCATCGTGCGGTCCATGGCGAGGTCGCGGTCGGCGAGGCGCCGCAGCCAGCGCAGCATCTCGGTCTCGCTGTGGTGCGTCGTGAAGAACGCAGACGTGCAGTAGGACGACCTGCGCCGCAGTGAGTCGGGGATGGTGGTGGAGGCGCCGTCCAACTCGACCACCGAGGCCTCCGTTGCACCGAACGCACGCCAGACCGATTCCACGACGGCAGGAGTGGTCGTCTCGTCGAGGCTGAAGGTGACCGTGTCGGCGTCGAGCCTCCGCAGGTTGCAACCGTGCCCGAGGGCAGCGGCGACGAACCAGTCGGCCCTGCCTGGAACCCTGACCGCCACCGTGTCGACGAACCTGTCATGGAGGACGTCGAGTCCATGGCGGCGCAGGCCGTCGGCGGCGATGCTGGACAGGCGGTGGACGCGCTCGGCGATCAGGCGCAGGCCGTCGGGTCCGTGGTATGCGGCGTAGAGGGCCGACATGACCGCCAGGAGAACCTGGGCCGTACAGATGTTGGAGGTGGCCTTTTCGCGCCGTATGTGCTGCTCGCGGGTCTGGAGGGCCAGGCGGTGGGCCGGCCGGCCGGCGCTGTCAACCGACGTGCCGACCAGTCGGCCGGGCAGCATCCGCCGGTGGGCATCGGAAACGGCCATGTAGCCGGCGTGGGGACCACCGAAACCCATCGGGATGCCGAAGCGTTGGGCGGAGCCGACGACCACATCGACCCCGGATTCGCCCGGAGATTCGACGAGGCACAGGGCGAGGAGGTCGGCAGCGACTGCGACACCGGCACCGGCCTCCCTGAGGCGCTCGACGGCGGGCCCCAGGGGGCGCAGGCGACCGCTGCTGCCGGGGTACTGCAGGAGTGCGCCGAAGCATCCGGCCGGAACAGCGGCCTCCCAGGGATCGGCCACCTCGACATGGATGCCTAGTGGGCGGGCCCGGGTCTGGATGACGGCAACGACCTGCGGATGGCAGTCGGCATCGACGAGGAACACGTCGCCGGAGCCACGGGCGACACGGTGCAGCAGGGTCATGGCCTCGGCGGCGGCGGTGGCCTCGTCGAGGAGGGAGGCGTTGGCGATGTCCATGCCCGTCAGGTCGGCGATCATGGTCTGGAAGCCGAGCAGAACCTCGAGGCGGCCCTGCGAGATCTCGGGCTGGTAGGGCGTGTAGGCCGTGTACCAGGCGGGGTCCTCGAGGACGTTGCGGACGATGACGGCCGGCGTGTGCGTGTCGTACCAACCGGCACCGATGAGGCTGGTGGCGACCTCGTTGCGGTCCGCCAGCTCCCGCAGGCGATCGATCACCTCAGATTCGGGTACCGGGGGCGGCAGGGACAATGGCGCCGACTCGCGGATGCTCTCGGGGATCGTGTGCTCGAGCAGCTGGTCGACGGAGTCGACACCGATGACGTCGAGCATCCTGGCCATGTCGGCCTCGTCGGGCCCGATGTGGCGGGGAAGGAACTCGCCGCGGTCGAGAAGGTCCTGCAGGGGAAGGGTGCGGAGGTTGTCGGCACTCCTGGGCATCTCTGGCCTCCGGGGTCGGGTGCGCTCTTGTCAGCGCCCCCCTCTGTCCGAAACCTGAGAGATACACCGTTCGAGCGGATCCCGGGGACCCGGCCGATCGGCTTGCCCCTTCGGTGGACCGGTATGCCGGTCGCTCTCCAGAGTTGCCTGTCCCGGTGGTCCTTCTGCCTGAGAGTTTCCGGGGGCGGTTGCTCCTTCGGCGCCCCGAACGAATCGGGGTCTCTCCCACAGGGATGTTGTCAGCAACACGAGAATAGCACCTGGGGAGCCCGGCGTGAAGGAGGAGGGTTGGCCGGAGTGCGTGAAATGGGTCACGCTGTGGAGGGAAGAGGCCCGGGAGGTCCACACATGGGAACGATTCAAGGGAAGGTGGTGCTGGTAACCGGTGCTGCCGGCGGGATCGGAGCAGCAGCAGCCCTGCTGTTCGCCACCGAGGGAGCGCAACACGTCGCACTCGCCGACCGGGACGGCGAGCGCCTCGGGACAGCAGCCGAAACGGTTCGGGAAGCGGGCGGATCGGCGTCGACCCATGTCTTCGACGTGACGGACGAACCGGCGGTCGCCAAATGGATCGACGACGTCGTTGCGGCGCAGGGCCGGATCGACTGCGCATTCAACAACGCCGGCATAAACCTCCCGAGCACGCCGTTCCACGAGATGGAGCGGGAGGTCTTCGAGGAGGTCATCGCCGTCAACCTGACATCGGTGTTCCTCTGCCTCAAGCACGAACTCCGCCAACTCGTCACCCAGGGAGGTGGTGGGGCGATCGTCAACACCTCGTCTGGCGCAGGCCTGGTGCCCGCACCGGGCCAACCCCACTACACGGCGGCAAAGCACGGGATCCTCGGGCTGACCCGACAGGTCGCCCGCGAATACCTCCGGCACGGGATCCGGTGCAACGCCATCCTCCCCGGCATCACTGACACTCCGATGCTGCGTGGGGGAGGAGACGAACTCACCGACCGGGCCCGTGATGGCCTCCGGAGGTTTTCGCCGATCGGCGAACTCCTCGAACCGGCAGACGTCGCCGCCACCGCCGTGTGGCTGTGCTCGGACGCCGCACGGCGCATCAACGGGCAGTCGATCGTCGTCGACGGGGGCGGCATCCTGCACTGAGCGGCGGCTTCGGCCGTCGGGGAGCGCACCTCGTACAATCAACGGAGCCTCGACGACGTGGAGAACAGGCAGCCCATGGCCGATTCAGCAGCAACGAAGCCACGCGTGCCTGCGGTCGAGGGCCTGTTCACCCTCGACGATCCGCCCCACCTGATCGGCGGACGCCTGAGCGAAACCGGTGGCTACTGCTTCCCCAAGGACCTCGGGGGCTCCGACCCTGCCGCTCCCGGAGGCGACGTCGAAGAAGTGCTCCTGTCGCGCACGGGCCGCATCTGGTCGTACACCAACAGCGCATATCCGCCGCCGCCGCCCTTCATGGTCACCGAACCCTACGAGCCCGTGGCCATCGCAGCCGTCGAACTCGAAGAGGAGCGCATGGTGGTCCTGGGCCAGGTACACCCTGACTGGACCGTCGCAGACCTGGCGGTCGGCATGCCCGTCGAGCTGGTCATCGGCACGCTGTACGAGGACGACGACAACGAGTACCTGACCTGGCAGTGGCGCCCCGTCGACCCGGAATCGCCGAGGGGGAACTCCTGATGGACGAGATCGCCGTACTCGGGGTCGGCATGCACCCGTGGGGAAAGTGGGGCCGCAGCTTCGTCGAATACGGCGTGCACGCTGCACGGGCGGCGATCGCCGATGCCGGGGTCGACTGGCGCGACGTGGGGTTCGTCTCGGGTGCGATCACGGTGCGTTGCGGCTATCCGGGATACGTGGCCGGAAGCACCTTCGCCCGGGCCCTCGGCTTCACGGGTGCCGAGGTGGCCAGCTCCTATGCCGCTTGCGCATCCGGGGCGACCGCACTGTCGGTGGCCCGCGGGCAGATCCTCTCGGGTGCCACCGAGGTGGCGCTCGTCGTCGGCGCCGACACCACCCCGAAGGGCTTCCTCGCACCCAACGAGGGCCGTCGCACCGACGACACGGACTGGCTGCGCTTCCACCTCATAGGGGCCACCAACCCCGTCTACTTCGCCCTGCACGCCCGTCGCCGCATGGCCCTCCACGGTGCCACGGTCGACGACTTCGCCGCCGTCAAGGCCAAGAACAGCCGCCACGGGCTGCACAACCCGAACGCACGATTCGCCAAGGAGTTCAGCGTCGAGGACGTGGCCAACTCGCCGGTCGTGTCCGATCCGCTGCGCCTCCTCGAGATCTGCGCCACCAGCGACGGCGGTGCTGCCCTGGTGGTCGCCTCGATGGACTACGCACGCCGCCTGGGCGTGACCGACCCGGTGCGGGTGGCAGGCATCTCGTTGGTGACGCCCACCTACCCGGACACGGTCATCGACCTGCCCTACCTGGCCACCGACTCGGCCGCCACCGTCGAGCCCCCCGATGCGGGATTCAAGGAGTCGATCGGCGCCAGGGTCTACGAGGAGGCGGGGGTCGGCCCCGACGAGGTCGACCTGGCCGAGGTGTACGACCTGTCATCGGCCCTGGAGCTCGACTGGTACGAACACCTGGGCCTCTGCGAGGTCGGTGAGGCCGAGTCGCTCCTGCGCTCGGGAGCGACCAGCATCGGCGGGCGCATCCCGGTCAACGCCAGCGGCGGCCTGGGTGCCTTCGGCGAGGCCGTTCCGGCCCAGGCGATAGCCCAGGTCTGCGAGCTGGCCTGGCAGCTGTCCGGGCGGGCCGGAAAGCGCCAGGTCGGGGGGGCACGGGTCGGGGTCACAGCCAACCAGGGCCTCTTCGGGCACGGCTCGTCGGTCCTGCTCCGCCGCTAGGGTCGGACCGTGCCACTCTCCGAGACCGTCGCAGGCGGCGTCGCCACCGTGGAGATGTCGAAACCGCCGGTCAACGCGCTCGATATCGCCGACGGGTACGCCCTCGCCGACCTGCTCGACGGCTACCGACGCAACCCCGACGTGCGGGTGGTGCTCCTGTGCGCCGAGGGCCGTGGATTCTGTGCCGGGGTCGACATCAGGGAGATGCAGTCCCTGCCGGGCAACGATGGAATCCTCGAGGCCAATCGGTCGTGCTTCGAGGCATTCAGGGCGGTATACGAGTGTGCAGTACCGGTGGTCGCAGCGGTCAACGGGCACTGCCTCGGCTCGGGCATCGGCCTGGCCGGCAATGCCGACGTGGTGATCGCCGACGATGAAGCCGAGTTCGGGCTGCCCGAGGTCGACAACGGGGCACTCGGGGCAGCCACCCACCTGATGCGCCTGGTTCCGGCCCAGCGGGCCCGTTGGATGCTCTACAGTTGCGAGACCGCAACGGCGGCCGAGCTCCTGTCGTATGGATCGGTCATCGACGTGGTACCAGCCGCCGAGCTCCGTGCTCGCGCCACGGAGGCCGCCGCCGCCATTGCCGCCAAGGACACCGCCACGATCCGTGCTGCGAAGGCCAGCCTCAACGGCATCGACCCCGTGGATGTGCTGCGCAGCTACCGCTACGAGCAGGGGTTCACCTACGAGTTGAACCTGCGGGGCATCGGCGACACCGCCCGCGATGCCTTCCTGCAGGGCGACCGGGGTGGAGGGGCCCCTTCGGCGTGACCCCCGACGACATCACGCTCCTCGTGATGGCCGGTGGGCTGGGCTCCAGGTTCGGCGGCGACAAGCAGCTGGTCGACGTAGGCCCCGACGGCGAGGCATTCCTCGACTTCGCCATCCGGGATGCCCTGGCAGCGGGGATCGGACACATAGTCGTCGTGGCCCGAACCGACCTCGACGTACTCCTCCGAGAGCATCTGGAACGCCAGCACGGGCCGGACCTCCCGCTCACGATCGTCCACCAGGACACCTACGGGCCGGAGCGACGCAAGCCCTGGGGTACGGGGCATGCGGTCCTGAGCGCAGCCGACGCATGTTCCGGGGCCGTTGTGGTCCTCAACGCCGACGACCACTACGGCCCGTCAGGGGTCCGGCGTACCGTAGAGGCGCTGCTGGCCACCGATGGCAGGAATGCGGTCATCCTGGCATTCGAGTTGGGGCACACCCTGTCGAGCGCCGGATCCGTTTCCCGGGGCATCTGCCGGGTCGTGGACGGGCGCCTGGTGGACCTGGTCGAGACCCACGGAATCAGGCGCCACGACGGACGCATCATCGCCGACGACCCGTCAGGGCAGCTGTCCGACGATGTCCCGGTGTCGATGAACCTCTGGGGGCTTCCGGCAGCCGCGATGGCGCGGCTGGCGGGCCAGTGGGCTGCCTTCCATGTCGTCCACAGCGACGACCCATCCGCCGAGTTCCTGCTCCCCGAGGCCCTCGACCAGCAGCGGTCCGAGGGGCTCCTGCACATCGATGTCGTAGGGACCGACGAGCCCTGGATCGGCGTGACGAGCCGTGACGACCTCGAGGTCGCCCGCGCCGCCCTGGCCGGGGCCTGAGCACGCCATGCCCGACTGCCTCGTCGACAAGGACGGACACGTCCTGACCGTCACCCTCAACAGGCCGCAACGCCGCAACGCCATGACGCTCGCCATGTTCGCCCGACTGGCCGACGCCTGGGACCTGGTCGACGAGGACCTCGACATCCGGGTGGTCGTCCTCACCGGGGCCGGCGGGCACTTCTCGGCCGGCATGGACCTGAGGGCCATGGCCGGCGATGCCGAGGCAACCGACGACTACGACGTGAAAGGGCGTATGGCGAACGAGGGATCGGGCTTCATCTACGACGGGCTCCTCAAGGCCAGGCACACACGGGTGCCGGTGATCGCAGCCGTCGAGGGCAACGCCATCGCCGGCGGAACAGAGATCCTGCAGGGCACCGACATCAGGGTCGCCGGTGAGAGCGCCACATTCGGTGTCTCGGAGGTCCGCTGGTCCCTGTACCCGATGGGCGGCTCAGCGGTCCGCCTGGCCCGCCAGATCCCGTTCACCGATGCTGCCGACATCCTCCTCACCGGCCGCCACATCGACGCCCACGAGGCGAAGCGACTCGGCCTCATCGGCCACGTGGTGCAGGACGGCGCGGCGCTGGCCACCGCCCTCGAGATTGCAGCCACCATCGCAGCCAACGGGCCCCTGGCGGTCGAGGCCGTTCTCCGGACACTCCGGGAGACATCCGGCATGACCGAGCAGGAGGCGTTCGCCCACGAGCAGACCTATGGGCAGGCGGTGTTCGACTCGAAGGATGCCAAGGAGGGCCCGCTGGCGTTTTCGGAGAAGCGCACTCCGGGTTACGGACGCCGCTGACCAGCAGGGAACCGGCCTCAGTCGGGGAGGCGGTCGGTGCCCGACTCGAAGCCCGGGAGTTGCGTCTGGAGGGAAAATCCCTGATCTGCCGCATCCACCAGCACGAGGTGCTCGCATTCGGACCAGTCCCTGGCCCGGAGCCCCCCGATGTCACGGTTGTAGGGCGCATCGAATACGACCACGCGGTTGCCGGTGGCTCGCAGAGCCTCGACGTTATGGGGTCCGTCGTCGATGTAGAGGTCGGCCTCGACCTCCGGCTTGGCGCCGAGGAAGCAGATGTCGCGGTACGGGATCCGATGCTGGTCAAGCCACTCGACCGTGTCGGCGATGGCGATGGCATGGCTCCAGTTCACGTAGAGGCGGTGCGTGATGATTCGGATCCAAACTCCGGCGTCAGAAAGGCGCCAGAGGGCCTCGGCTGCGCCCTCGATGACCGGCATGGTGCGCAGGATCCGGTGTTCGGCGACGGCGATGAGGTGGAGCCGTTCGAAGTCCTCCGGCGTGAGGTTCCATTCATTGAAGTCCCAGGAGCGCTCGAGGGGCAGCCGGTCCTCGTCGATTCCCAACTCTTCGGCGACCACTGCACGGAAGACGATCGTGTAGTCGCCGCAGACACCGTCGAGGTCGACGCCTAGAACGTAGGGATTCTCCACATCCGGCACGGTACCCGCCCTGCCGTGAGGGTCAGTCGGCGGTCAGGCCGGCGTCGACCGACCAGATCGCACCGTGGACCTGGCGGGCCTCGTCGGAAGCCAGGAAGGCGAATGCGGCCGCGATGTCCCCGGGTTCGGACATCTGGCGAAAGCCCATGTAGCCGGCCATGAGGGCGAAGTCGACATCGTCTGGCATCTGGTAGTTGTCGACCAGGGGCGTCCGAACGGCACCGGGGGCGATGGCGTTCACCCGCAGCCCGGTCTTGGCGTACTCCATGGCGAGGGCACGGGTCATGTTGACGACGGCGCCCTTGGTGGCGCAGTAGGGGACCGTGTAGGCCTGACCGATGAGGCCCGCATTCGATGCGATGTTGATGAGGACGCCGTCGACCTCGAGGAGGTGGGGTATGGCGGCCTGTGCGCACCAGAACACGCCCGACACGTTGACGGCGACCATCTGGTCCCAGTCCTGTTCGGTGACGTCCGGGACATGGTGGCTCCGGGCAACTCCGGCGATGTTTCCGAAGATGTCGAGGCGCCCGTGGTCCGCAACCACCTGTTCGACCGCAGCGTGGCAGGCAGTCCTGTCGGTCACGTCGCATACGGCGGCGTGAATCGAATCGGCAGCCTCGGCGGTCGCCTGCAGGCCCGCCTCGTCGATGTCCAGGCCGACGACGGTGGCACCCTCTGACGCCAGGCGGATCGCCGTGGCGCGTCCGATGCCCGATGCGGCACCGGTCAGGGCCGCCACCCTTCCCTCGAATGTTGCCATGGGTGCCTCCGGGCTCTGCACAGTAGGGGGCGACCGTAGCGGGCGGCCGCTATGTGCCCCAAAACGGCGAAACGCCCCGCTGCCCGAAGGCAGCGGGGCGTTTCGAAAAGCCTGGTCAGCGGGCGAGACCCTTGCCCAGGGCGCTGATAGCAGCGTCCTTCACCGGAATGAACGCCAGGATCGCGATTGCGGTCCCGATGTCGATGCCGATGTCGCCGATCCCCAGGATGTCCGTGGAGGCGGCATAGCCGTATCCACCGATATCGCTGATCGTGACGAACAGGAATGCCCAGATCAGGGTCAGGTTCGCACCTACGACCGGAAGCCCACGCAACATGGCGTTGACTCCGACGGTGTCGAGAATGGAATCCAGGACGGCAAGAGCCCCCTGGAAGATCATTCCCATCACCATGAGGGTGAGAATGGTTGACATCATTGGTAAATCCCCTTTGGTTGGCAGCTGCCGCCCGGACATCGATGTCCGGGTTGCGGATCTGTCTTATCAAAGGTTGGTCGGCTCCGATAGGTGGATGTGGGACCAATTGCCGTTCGGTGGTTGTGTGACCACGCTGTGCGGTCGGAGCAAAAGCGACCATCCGGCTACGCTCGCCCACTGATGGACGGTCACCGCCGGCAGGCCACCCGACTTCTGGCAGTCAGCCTCCTGGTGCTCGTGGGCGGCAGCCTCCTTGCCCCGGACTCCGTCCAGACCTGGGCGGATACCCAGCCGGAGGGGTGGCGTCGCAGCCTGGCCACAGCCTGGGCCGACCCCGTGGGACGCCTCAGCCGCTCTCTCAGCCTCGACCGTCCCCTGGAGGTTGCCGCCGATGCTCTCGACCCGACGCCGACCATCACAACCCTGCCACCCGCAACCCGACCCGCGCCTTCTTCGACCACGGTCCTGCCTGCTTCGACCACGGTCCTGCCTTCCACAACCGCGCCTTCTTCCACAACCGCGCCTTCTTCCACAACCGCGCCTTCTTCCACAACCGCGCCTTCTTCCACAACCGCGCCTTCTTCCACAACCGCGCCTTCTTCCACAACCGCGCCTTCTTCCACCACGAGCTCCTCCACCACGAGCTCCTCCACCACGGTCCTGCCCCCACCGGGCACCATGGCTCCCCGGGTCGCATCCGCTGAGGATCCCCTGCGGATACTCGCCGTGGGCGACTCGCTGATGCTCGACCTGCAGTACGGGTTGGAGCGCGTCCTTGGTGCCCGCTCCGACGTAATCCTCACCGGCAGGGGGGCCCTCGGCTTCGGCTTCACCGTTCCACACTGGGACTGGGACGAGGACGTCCTCAGCGACTACGACCTCTCAGTGGCCCAGGTCCGACCCGACGTCGTCGTAATGATGATCGGAGCCAACGAGTTCGAGGGGTATGTGGTCGATGGAGAGGCACTGCCCCCCGGGAGCGACCGCTGGCGGGAGGTGCTGGCCGAAAGGGCCGACGAGGCCGTCGCCCACTGGCTGGCCGGCGGCGGGCACGTCTACTGGTGGACGACACCGCTGATGCAGAATCCCCGCTTCGCGGCGGTCGACGAACTCAACGAGATCTGGATCGACACGATGGATGCCTGGGCCCCGGCCGGGTCGATACTCGACTCCATGCAGGTCCTCGGCGACGGGGACGGTCGGTACCGGGACGAGATCATCGACGAGGACGGGAGCATCGTCCCCCTCCGCAAGGAGCACGGGGTCCACTTCTTCGAGATCGGCGCGGACCTGCTGGCTCGTCAACTCGAGGAGCAGCTGATCCGGGACGGATCGCTTGTGGCCCGGTAGCCGTGCTACCTGCCGGCGGTCGCCCTCAGTCCTGCTCGCTGTCGAGTTCGTGGCGGAGGAGGGCGAGCTGCTCGGCGAGGGTGCGGACCCTTGTCTCGAGGCGGGAGAGCTCGTAGGAGAAGTGCATAGCCAGAAGGAGCAGGAACCCGAAGCCCAGCAACAGGAACAGGGCCGGCTGGTATGCGACGCCCACCTGATCGGCCACCCAGTCGAGGACACCGGGCACGGCGGCGGCAACCGCCAATGCCGCCCCGACGGTGAGCCAGAGCACCGAGTACTTGGCCTTGAGGGCCTGCAGGCGCACCAGGCGGACGATCAGCGCCAGAGCGAAGAGCGCCAGAACGGCGAAGGCGAGATGGGCGGTACCGCTCATGCAGCGGCCCCCAGTCGGCTACGTCGCCCGAGGCCGGCAGCGAGGACGATCAGGACCCGTACATAGTGGTAGGCGAGGCGCAGGTTCCGCGTCGACGGTTGGCCACCCTGGCGTTCGCGCATCTGCACGGGTACCTCGATGACCGTGAAACCA
The DNA here is from genome assembly GCA_014381945.1 of Actinomycetota bacterium. Lineage (GTDB taxonomy): Bacteria > Actinomycetota > Acidimicrobiia > Acidimicrobiales > MedAcidi-G1 > S20-B6. Next base: position 107,121 of record JACNKQ010000041.1, on the reverse strand, counting down.
CGGCGGACGGCGAGCAGCAGTGCCTCCACGGAATCCATGTACTCGACCGGGTAGTCGGTGGCGAACAGTTCGAGTACCGGCCGCCGCAGGGCGCGAAAGCCCGAGGAGGTGTCCGTGAAACGACGGCCTGTTGCACGCCGAACCAACCAACGGAGCAACCCCATGGCGAAGCCGCGGCCGCGCCCGACGCTGTAGGTGGATTCTCCGCCGTCGGCAAAGCGGGTGCCAACCACCATGTCGGCATTCTCGAGGCCGGCGAGGAGGACCGGTATCTGGGACGGGTCGTGCTGGCCGTCGGCGTCGAACTGGTACACGCGATCGAACCCCTCCTCGGCGGCGAAGCAGAAGCCGAGCCGCAGGGCGCCCCCGATGCCGAGGTTGAAGGGCAGCCGCAGGCAGGTCACCCCCGCCGCGGCAGCGACCCCGACAGTGCCGTCCGACGAACCGTCGTCGACCACTATGACCTCGTGGTCGGGGACGGCCGCAGCCAACTCGGCTAGAACGCCCGGTAGGGCCTCGGCCTCGTTGAACGCCGGGATGACGACAGCGGTGCGCATGCCGCCACGGTACCGGAGCGGTCCGAATCCGGGAACAGGTCTCAGAACGCGTCGAAGTCGAGGAACTCGAAGCTGCCGAGTTCGAACGCATCGACGTCGAAGCCGTCGTGGAATCCGAAGAGGACGACCTCCAGCGGGCTCGGCATGATCCGGCGGGGGAGCGACACGCCTCGGAAGCGCACGTCGTGGTTGTGGCCCCAGTGGACCACGAGCGGGGTGCGGTGGTGCTCACCGACAATGGCGGCCAACGGGCCACTCCGCAGCGGTGCGTCGAGGGGCAGCCTGGGGATCACCTTCAGCAGCACTGCGAAGCGGACCCCGGCCATCCGGGTCCGGGCGCTGACAAGCACGGCATCTTCGAGGACATGGACGACATATGTGGCCCGCCGTCTTGCGAGGCGCCAGCGCAACTGTTCGGCAGACCAGGTTGCCGCGTACCCGGCGTCGCCCGGAAGCGACCTGTGGGGCAGCCATTCCTCCAGGCGCCCGCTCTCGAGAAGGTCAGCGGTGACCGGATGGTCGTCGTGTCGCCCCGACCAGGGGGTGGCGAGGAGGAGCCGGAGGGGTAGGGGTTCGAGGCGACGCCAACCCATCGCTTCGACCATGCGTGGGGCCGACTCCAGGTTGGCGATCCCCAGGATTCCGTCGAGCCCGGCTGCACGACCCTCGGCGTAACTGTCCTCGACAGTCCGTCGGAAGGCCCCGGATCCACGGGCGTCCGGATGCACCGCCAGGTCCACTCCCAGCCCTAGACGGACCATCGAGCCGTCGGAAGAGTCGAAGCGCAGGGGCACGAGGGCATAGTTGCCGAGCTGCCGGCCGCCCTCGGTGAAGCGGCCCACGGCTGCCTGCCCCTCCGGGTTGTCGTCGTAGTACCAGGACAACTCGTCGGGCTCGACGGGGGGATCCGGTGCGAAGACGTCGTTGAGGAGGTCGGCCGTGGCGGAGAGGTCGCTCAAGTCGGCGTCGCCCTTCGCCGGACGACGATTCCGCCGGCCAGCAGCACCATGCCGAGCGCCAGCCGGAAGCGGGCCCGCCCCTCGCAGGGCACCTCCACCTCGACCATCGGATCGCCCTCCATGGGGCGGGGGATCGTGTAGACGGAGCCCGTCGGGCGGTCTTCGGTGAAGGCTCCGATCACCGGCGATCGGCAGCCGATCCGCGGGGTGGCCTCGAGGTCGAAGTGGGCGCCGCCCGGGAGGGGACGGCTGAACGGCAGGAGGGCCACCCAGAGGCCCAGAAACAGGAGAAATGGCCCCGTGGCGGCCAGGAGACGGCGTCGGTTCATCGGCGGCCGATCCTACCCCCGGCCGCCTGCCCGACCCGGCCCGAAGTAGCCTCGCCCCCGTGCAGCCCGGGCGTCGAGTGTTGGCGGTCCTCGTGACCTGTGCCCTCCTGGGTGGCGGGTGTGGTTCCGCATCACCTGACCCGATCCGGGTGGTCACCCTGGGCGACAGCGTCGCCTACGACGCCGACCCCGGCATCCGAGCCGCACTGGAGTCCATCGACACCGGAACAGGCGTCGAGGTCGACACCCGCTCGTTCGGTGGGGTGGGGCTGCTGCGGCCCGGCTTCGACGGCTACCTCGCCGACGCACTCTCGACCGACCCCGACGTGGTCACGCTGATGCTCGGCGGCTGGGACTTCGGTGAGGCGATGGACGACCCCGACGCCTATCGGGAAAGAGCCGAGCAGGTCGCACGGCGGATCGTCGACTCGGGTGCACACCTGGTCTGGCTGGGGCTGCCACCGACGCCCCCGGGTGAGGGCATCGAGGCCCACCGCATCCTGGTGAACGACATCTTCGCCAGCGTGGCAGCAATCCTTCCAATTGAAGTCGACTACGTCGACACGGGAGCGGAACTGGCCGACTCCCAGGGAAAGTTCACCCGGGTTCAGTTCGGTGTCGACGGAACCGTCCATCCCATCCGCAAGGTCAGGGACGGGAAGGACGACGGCCACCTCTGTCCGGCCGGAGCGGCCCTGATCGGCAACCAGCTGGTCCAGGCCATCCACGCTGCCGGGGTGCTGGGCGTGCATTCCGGTGGCCCGGAAGAGGGACATGCGCAGGGAGAGTGGTGGACGGGGGAGTGGACCCTCGATCCCCGCTACGACGACCCGCCGGGAGCCTGCGACGGCTGATGTCGCCGTTCGGCGAGTACGTCGAGCGCCACGGCGGCGAGTACCACCAGCGACACCTCGGCAGCGGTCCGATAGCGGGTGTTGCCGAACGAGATCGTCGCCGTGAGCGTGGCGATCGGAATCCAGGCCGCAATGGCCAGCAAGGACTCCCGGCGCCTACAGAGCAGCACCGCTCCGAATGCCGCCAGGGGGAGGAGGGCGATGTACTGGACGAGCCCCAGGGTCGACACGGCGAGCGGCCGCCGGTCGACGAGGGCATCGAGGCGCAGCTGGTCGACGGTGTCGTAGACGCCCCACATCCGCCCGATGCGGGCCGGCACCACGACCGTCACCAGCCGACCCCGGTGGTCGCCGATGTACTCCCTGGCCCGCTCCAGCACCACGGCGTCACGCTCGGACTCGTCCAGGTGCTCGCCGGCGGGACCGAACGGTGCCGGCTGGCCGCATTCGAGGCGCCAGTAGCCGAGGAAGTCTCCCCGGTAGGTGGCATCGCAGTTCGCCTGCACGAGGACCGTCCCTGCGCCGTTCGAGAGGAAGACGGGTTCCTCGAAGACGACAAGGTTCCGGACCACCCAGGGCGAAAGCAGCAGCAGCGTGGCAGCAGCAGCCACCGACATCCGGATCATGCGCTCCCTCCATGGCAATTCCGACCGGAGCAACACCACGGTGGTGAGCAGCGGAAGCATGAGCAGAAGCTCGGCCCGGGACAGGGCGGCCAGGCCACCGACCAGTCCGAATACGACCGCCCTCCGGCGGCTGGGATCCCTTGCGAACCTCAGGCCCGCCCATGAGGTCGCTGCTGCAGCGGCGATGGCGGCGGTCTCGGCCATGAGCAGCCCGTCGTTCACCCAGATGAACGCATAGCCGGCGGTCAGCCCGGCGGCCATCAGGCCGAGCCGATCGGACCGGAGTTCACGACCGAGCAGCCCTACCAGCACGATCGCAGGCACGCCCAGCAGTGCGGCCACGACCTGCTGCTGGAGGACGGTCACTGCCCCGAGGAACGAGAAGGTGCCGAGCAACATCGTCCATACCGGAGGGTGGCCGGCAGTCGGCTCGAGGTGGCCGATGGGCGTGCCGACGATGATCTCGGCGCCGTCGCGGACGATCAGGTCGACACCCCCGAACATGTGCCGGAGAGGCTCCGGGAACCCGGCGCCGTCGGCGAACAGGTTGGCGGCGTGGTGGTAGCCGGCGGCATCCCCGCTGAGCGGGTTGTCCGCCAGGACCAGCAGGACATAGAGCACCCGCAGCAGGGCCCCCAACCCGGCGATGAGGGTCAGGCGACCGGCGAACGTGGCAGGCATGCGCATCGGCGGACGATCGACGGTGGAGACGTGCGACATCAGTCGGAGCGCAGGCGCCCGTTCGCAAAGCGTGCAGCACGACCCAGCACCGATGGTTGTGCATGGTCGATGACGGGGAGGTCCCCGACGGCAAGCGCCTCGACGCGCTCCACCAGCGGAGCAGCGACCGGCTCGCTGAGCAGACGGCGAACCCTGCCCTCCATGCGCCCCCGCCGGAGCCACGCCACACGGCTGGCCACCGTACCGATGTGTTCGTGGGCGTGGTACGGCTCGTCGGTGTCGAACTCCCAGGGATGGCAGTAGGTCCAGAGGACCTCTTCGGAGCCAGCCCTGCGCTGTCCGTGCCGGCGGACGAAGTCGGGGAGCACCCGGAGGTAGGTGCCCCCGAGGTAGGGGAGGTCCAGCAGGGGGACGCGCACCAGCGGGCAGGGGAGTTCGACGAGGCCGGTGGACCATCGGAAGGCCCGCCTCGGAAGGCCGGGCCACCCGTACAGGGGGCTCGGAGCCGGGAGGGTGCTGGACGAGTAGGCGAAGCCCAGATCTGTCAGGATCGGCACAGCCCAGGAACTGTCCGGCACCAGGGACATCATCGGCGCCCGATAGCCGGAAACCGGCTGCCCGGAGAGGTCCTGTAGGAGCGACCGGGCGCAACGGGTGGCATCGGCGAAGGCGGATTCGCCGACGACAGGCAACGGCACGTGTGCGTGTCCGTGGAGCCCGACCTCGTGTCCGTCGGCGGCAGCGCGGCGGACGATCCCGGGATGGCGTTCAGCCAGGTCGGCAACGACGTAGACCGACGCCCGGATCCCGGCCTCGGCGAACAGGTCCAGGACCCGGTTCGTCATCAGCGGCGCACGCTCCGGCAGGTCGGGTGAAGGCCGCAGGTCCTCAACGTCGAGGGTGACGCTGACAGGGTGGACCATCGGCGCAGTGTACGGGTGGCCCGGCAATCAGCCGGTTGGGGTGGTGCGCCGGTCCCGCCACCGGACCAGGAGCGCATCGGCTGCCACGGCAGCCAGGACGACGATGGCCGCCTCGGCGCTGACCCGGTAGCGGGTGGTGCCCATCGTGAAGGCTGCGACGAAGGTGGCGATTGCCGGCCAGGCCAGGAGCGGCAGGAGCGGACGGCGGCGGCGGCGCAACAGGAACGCCCCGGCGATTGCGGCGGGCATCAGCATGGCGTACTGGACGAGGCCGACGACCGAGGCCCGGAAGGGCCGTCCCTCCACGAGGACGTCGGCGCGGAGTTGGTCAACGGGGTCGTTGAGCGCCCAGAGTCGGGCGACCCGTCGGGGCACGACGTGGGTGATGAGGCGCCCCTTGTGGGCGGCGGCGTAGTCGAGGCCGCGTTGCCTCCAGACAGCGTCGCGTTCGGATTCATCGAGCGTCGCTCCATCGTCACCGATGGGTTGGGGCAGCACGCAGAGGTGTTCCCAGTAGCCCACCTTGTCGCCGAAGTAGGTGGCGTCGCAGTTGGTCTGCGCTAAGAGCACGCCGGAGCCGTTCGAAAGGAAGACCGGTTCTTCGAAGCGGGACAGGTTGCGCACCAGCCACGGGGACATGACCAGCAGGGCTACGAGGCCGACAGCGGCGACCCTGCGAAGGCGTTCGGACGGGGTGCGGCTCCGGTCAAGCAGCAGGGGGAGCAGGGCGAACGGGATGAACAGGAGCAGTTCGGCGCGGGTCAGGGCAGCCAACCCGGCGAGGACCCCGAACAGGATCATCGACCGGGGTCGGCCCTCGTGCAGGCGAAGCGCCACAAGGGTGCTGGCCGCCACGAGCGCCACCACGAGGCTCTCCGACATGATCGACCCGTCGTTCAGCCAGAGGAACGCATATCCGGCGGCGAACCCACCGGCCATGAGGCCGGTCCGCTCGCCACCCACCTCGCGGCCCAGCAGGCCCACCAGGACGATCCCGGCCACCCCTACGCAGGCCGATACCAACTGGTGCCCGAGAACGCCTGTTACCCCGAGGAGCGACGAGAAGCCGAGGATCAGCACCCAGAGCGGGGGATGGCCGGCGGTGGGCTCGATGTGCCCGACGGGGAGTGCCGTGTTTGCCGTTGCGGCGATGAGCGACGGATCGTCGACGAAGAGGTACTCCTGGGCGCCACCGTGCAGGTAACGGTAGGGCTCCGTGAAGCCCAGGCCGTCGGCGATGAGGTTGGCTGCCTCGTGGTAGTAGCGGGCATCACCGGTGAGCGGCGTTCCACGCGCAATGAAAAGAACGTAGAGAAGGCGCAGAACCAGCCCGGCGAGGGCGATCAGGCACAGCCGGCGGGTGAATGGCGCACGCGGCACCGGCATCGACAGGAGCGGGAACGGCCCGGCCATCAGGACCCGGAGCGCCTCCGAGGCCGGATCTCCTCGTGGTAGTCCTCCTCCACGTTGACCTGCCACACGTCGTGGTCGGCGCCCAGGATGTTTTCGACCACCAGCATGGCGGTCAACATCGAGTGGTCCTGGTTGTTGTACCTGTGCATGCCGTTGCGGCCCACGGGGTGGACGTTGGGCGTGTTGGACTCGAGCCACCCACGCAGGACCGACACATGGGCCTGATAGTCACCGTCGTACATCGGGTATGCCTTCGGCATCCTGACCACGTGGCCGGCCTCGATCCTGGAGGCGTCGAGGAGGCCCAGATGGGCCATCTCGCGGCTCCCCTTGGCTATGAGGTCGGCGTCGTCGGCCGTCCAGAGGTCGTCGCCCTCGTTGACGAAGTACTCGAGCCCGAGACAGGTGCGGCCATCTTTCACCAGGTACGGCGACCAGCGGCCGAAGTTCTGCACCCGGCCGACGTCGACGTCGGGGGCGTGGATGTAGATCCAGTTGTCCGGGAAGCCATCCTCCTCCGGGACGACCAGGGCCACGGTTATGAAGTCGCGGAAGTGGAGCCCGTCGGCGGCAGCGAGCACATCCTCGGGCACCGCCGGATCCATGGCCCGCAGGAGGTGGGGGATCGGCATCGATGAGACCACGTGGTCGACAGGCAGCGAAACCGGACCGTCCGGGCCTTGTGCGACCACGGAGCGGGCCAGACCACCGGAATGCCCGATGCGCGTCACCCGGTGCTGCAGGCGAACGTCGCCCCCCTGCGTAACGACCTTCTCGTGGCAGCGCTCCCACATCATCCCGGGGCCGTAGCGCGGATACTCGAACTCCTCGATCAGGCTGGTGATGTCCTTCTGGTTGCGGCGGGGGAGCAGCGAGTTGAGCACGGCGCTGAACAGGGAGAGGTTCTTGATGCGCTGGGCGGCCCAGTCGGCCCGCAACTCGTTGCCGGGGACCCCCCAGACCTTCTCCGTGTAGGTCTTGAAGAAGGTGCGGTAGAGGCGCCATCCGAACCGGCTGGCGGTCCAGCCCTCGAAGCTGGTCTGGTCGGTCGGCGGGCGAATGCGCACCCAGAGGTACGAGAGCACGCACAGGAATGCCTCGATGATGCCCAGGTTCCGAAGTGCGTTGGTGGCCCGCAGTGGATAGTCGTAGAAGCGGCCCTTGTAGAAGATGCGGCTCATTCGGGGACGAACGAGGAAGTCGTCGTCGTCGAGGATCTCATGCCACAGGTCGGAGACCACCCTGACCTTCGTGAAGAAGCGATGGCCACCGATGTCGAAGCGCCAACCGTCGCGTACCACGGTCCGGGAGATGCCGCCGACGACGTCGTCGGTCTCGAGGACCGTCGCCGGACGACCGGCCTTCCCCAACTGGTAGGCGGCCGTGAGCCCTGCCGGTCCGGCACCGATGATTACGGTCCGGTCGCCCTCGGGGTCGTGGTGGGGGTGCTCGGCAGGGTTCATGGGGTGCGTCTGGCCGTAGACCGGCGGAACTGTTCCGGCCCTGGCGCTGGCGCGCAGCATACCCATCGCCCTCCGGGCTACCGATACCATCGCGGGTCGTGACCGAGCCGGCTTCCACATCCTCTACCTCCTCCGGGTCCTCTACCTCCTCCGGGTCCTCTACCTCCTCCGGGTCCTCTACCTCCTCCGGGTCCTCTACCTCCTCCGGGTCCTCTACCTCCTCCGGGTCCTCTACCTCCTCCGGGTCCTCTACCTCCTCTGAGTCGTCCGGGTCTTGTGCGGAGGACGTACGCCTGCCAGGGCTGCTCCGCTCCCCGGTGGGAGCCGTCATCCTGCTGGTGGTGGTCGTAGGCGTCCTGCTGCGCTTCTTCGCCGACTCCCCGCTCTGGCTGGACGAGGCACAGTCGGTCGCGCTGGCCGACCAGGTCCCCGGGGGAATCATCGAGGCACTCCGCCACGACGGCCACCCGCCGCTGTTCTACCTGCTGCTCTCGGCATGGACTGCCGTGGTCGGGGAGTCGGCATTCGCCGTGCGTGCGTTGTCGGGGCTGCTGGGGGTCGTCGCCATGGTGCTGGTCGTCAAGGTCGCCCGTCGTCATTCGGATGCACGTACCTCGGCCCTGGTCCTCGGCGTGCTGGCCTCGAGCCCGTTCGCCATCCGATATGCCACCGAGGCACGGATGTACGCCCTGTTGGTCGTCCTGCTCCTGGCCGGCCACCTCGCAATGGAGGCTGCGTGGCACCGTCCCGACGGGCGGCGACTCGCACCTGTGGCGGTGGTGGTGGCGCTGCTCCTCTACACCCACTACTGGTCGTTGTTCCTGGTGGCGGTCCTCCTGGGCGGGCTCCTCGTTGCCACCGTCACGCATCGGGTGGCCGCCGCACCGAGGCTCCTCGTGGGTGTGGCTGTCGGCGCTGTTGCCTTCATCCCCTGGCTGCCTGTCTTCCTGTACCAGTTGGCCCATACCGGGACGCCGTGGGCGCCAGGGCCGAGGCCGACGGTCGTAGCCGCCCTGGCCCTCGAGGCGTACGGGGGCGGGCGGGGCTCCGAGGCTCTCCTGGTGGCCGTGTTCCTCTCGCTGCTGGTGGCACTCGGCCTCGGTACCAGGGGCGACCGCTCGGAGTTGGGCCCTGCCGACCTGCCATGGCTTTGGATCGCCGTGGGCGTCGGTGTCGCCACGATGCTGTTGGGCGCCGGCGTCAGCCTCGTCACCCAGACGGCCTTCCAGGGAAGGTACGGGGTGTTCTGCTTCGTGCCGGTGGTGTTGGCGGCCGGGGTCGGGCTGGCCCGACTCCCGCGTCCGGCGGCCTCCCTGGCGCTGGTTCTGCTGGTCGGCCTCTCCTGGACATCGGTCGCCCGGGAGCTCAGCCGGGACCGGACCCAGGTAGGTGTCGCTGCCGATGTGGTCGACGCCCAGGGCAGCGACGGAGACCTGGTCGTTTTCTGTCCCGACCAGTTGGCACCCGCCGGCCACTTCCTGCTCGGTGACAGGTTCACGACGCTCGCTTTCCCCGCCATGGACGACGGCAGGACCGTCGACTGGGTCGACTATGCGGAGCGCAACCGGTCCGCCGACCCAGCGGCGGCGGCCGACGCCATCGTGGCCCGCGCCGGGGTTTCGGCCGGTGTCTGGATGATCTGGATCGACGGCTACCGCAACTTCGGACGACTGTGCGGACGCCTCCACGGCGAGTTGAGTGCACGGCTGGGTGGATCCCGCCACCTGGTGGCAGCCAACGGTGACGACTACTACAACGCCGCCAACCTGAACGCCTTCGGGGTTCCCCCTTCGTGACCGCCACCTTCCGCAGGGACCTCGTTGCCGTACTGCCGGCCTGGATCGTTGCCCGCCTCCTGGTGGCAGGTGCAATGCTCGGCGTGCGCATCTACGTCGACCACATCCACGACGGTGAGCGGCCCGTCCAGGTGGGGCAGGGACTGCTCGCATGGGACGGGGCCTGGTACCGGTCGCTCGTCGAGTCCGGCTATGCAGGCGTGGACCAGGAGGGCATCCGCTTCTTCCCGGGGTTCGTCCTCCTCGGACGCATCCTCGACGCTGTGCTCCCCGGAGGAGCGGGGGTGGCTCTGGTCGTGCTGGCCAATGCTGCAGCCCTTCTGGCCATGGCGTTGCTGCTGCGGCTGGTGCGCGAGGTGACCGGCGACGCCTACCTGGCCGGTCGGGCCGTGTGGTTGACGGCCTGCTTTCCTCCTGCGTTCGTGCTGGTCTGGGGGTACGCCGAGGCGCTGTTCCTGCTCCTGGCAGTGGCGACCTTCCTGGCCCTGTCCCGGCGGAACTGGTGGTGGGCCGCCGCCATCGCAGCGGCTGCCGCCGCGACCCGCCCCACCGGGGGCCTGCTGGCCGTGGCAGCCCTGGCGTCGGTCTGGCCGGGTTGGGATGCCTCTCCGGCACGGGAGCGGGTTGCACGGACAGCGGCGGTATTCGGCGGACCGGTCGGGTTCGGGGCATTCGTGTGGTGGGCATCGGCGCTGGTCGACAAGCCCTTCGCACCGCTTGTCGTGCAACGCGAACTGCGGGGCGATCCCGTGGACCCCCTCCGCAGGCTCATTGCCGGGATCGGTGAGCTGTTCGGTCCGGATGCACTGGGTGACGGGCTGCACATCCCCTTCGCCATGGCCTTCGTGGTCCTGGCGGGCGTGGCGTTCCGACGCCTTCCACTCGGACATGCGGCATTTGCCGCAGCCTGTCTTGTGGCCGCCCTGGCGGCGGACAACCTCAACAGCCTCGAGCGCTATGCCCTGAACGGCTTTCCGATCGTGGTGGCCCTTGCCGTGCTTGCCGGGAGCAGCCGACTCCGGCGCCTTGTGCCGGTCATCTCGGCGCTGGGGATGGTGTCGCTGACCGTGCTTGCCGTCATGGGCGAGTACGTGCCCTGAACAGGGCCGTGTTGCGTGGCCGAGGTCGGGTGGCTGAAAAAGGAAATTGGCCCCGAGTAGCCTCCCGGCGAACCGGTCAACTCCTCGGAGCCAAGTCCTCGTCCCATTTCCACCCACCGGCTCGTCCCGTCAGACGTTCCGGACTCGTGGTGCTGCCCCGGGGGGCGACACCCTGACCCGATCTCCGGGCGACCCGTCGGTCCCCGAACCCGAGCCCAACCCGACCACTGATCCCCGACGGGATCCGGCACCCCCGTTCCTTCCGGCGCCCGGCGGCGCCCGAAGGACCAGGTGCGCCCGACACACCGTTCCCGTCCCACACCCTTCTGCCTCCGTCGCCCGTCGGCGGCGGCGCAACCGGGTGCGGCCCGGGCCCGGTTGGTGTTTCGTCCGATCGACTCCGGATCGGCCCTTGAGCCGTTCCGAACCCTTCCGGCCTGGACACCTCCGTGCCTGCGGCCGACCTGCTGTTCCCCGAGGGGACCAGCGTGGTCTTGGTCCTCCCCGAACTCGCCTCGGGGGCTTCACCAGGCTCTCGACGCTCCTCCTCCGGTCGAGCCCGAGAGCTCTCCTTCGGTGGTTCGTCGGTCCGTCCGGATCCGATTCCCCTTGCCGTGTTCGGCGTGGGAGCATCTTGGACTGCAGCGCGACGATGGTCAACCCTTGGGCGGGAAATCCCCAGTATTCGGAATGATTTCCCCAACATCCGCGGGGTAGTACACAGCCCGTCCACAGAAACGGGTTCGCCGAGTTTGAAACCGGACTCGGTTTCAACGGCGACCCCGGGGGCAGGGATGGGTGGGTAAGTGCGCTCAGGTGCCGAGGACGGCCCCGGCGAGGAGCGCCCCGAGGGCTGTAGCGCCGGCCACCGCTCCCGTCGTGGCGCGTACCGGCACGGAGTTGGTCGTGCTGTGGAGGCCGGCGGCTGCCCCTGAGGTTCCGACGAGGAGGAGCTTGACAAGCAGGGTGACGTGGTAGCCGCCGGGCTTGTCGGCCAGGTCGACAGCGGCCAGGCCCCAGACCCCGGTCACGACGGCGAGCCCGAAGCAGGCCCAGGCGACCTGCCCGAAACGGGCCGCCGCCAGGCGGGGAGCCTCGGGTGAGACCTTCCGCAGGATCGGCACGAGGGCCATCATCACGATCTGTCCGCCCACCCAGCCGCATACGCCGAGCAGGTGCAGGAAGATGCGGACGGCGTCGAGGTCGAGGCTGGTGGTGGCTTCGGGCATGGGAGAAAGGTAGCGGGCGGGAGCACCGTTAGCGGTGGCGGAACCTCAGGCCCAGAGGCCGCGATCGAGCAGAACGGTCCGCAGGATGCGCGGCCGGTCCGTCATGATGCCGTGAACGCCGATATCGAGCAGGCGGTGCATCTCCTCGGCGTCGTTGACCGTCCAGACATGAACCTGGAGGCCCCGCTCGTCGGCCGCTCTGACGAAACGGTGGTCGACCAGACGGACGCCGTTCGAGCTGACCGGTACCTGCAGGCAGCGCCATGGCGGCTGCCGCATCGGCAACCCGAGCGAGGTGATCCGGAAGCCGGCTACGGAGCGTGGCCCGGCGGACGTGCACAGTTCCGGGCCCATGAGGTCACGGAGGCGGTCGAGACGGCGATCGGAGAACGCCCCGAGGCAGACACGGTCCAGTGCCCCGAACTCGAGCAGGATCCGGCAGAGGGCGGGAACGACGGCGTCGGCCTTGGCGTCGATGTTGATCCGGGCGTCGGGAAATGCCTCGAGGAGTTCCGTGAGGGTGGGGATCGGCTCGGTGCCGGCTATGCGTGCGGCGGACACCTCGTCCCATGAGAGGTCGGCGAGGCGTCCCGTGCTGTCGGTCACCCGGTCGAGGACATCGTCATGGAAGGCGACCACCACACCGTCGGCCGTCAGGTGAACGTCGGTCTCCAGGTAGCGGTAGCCCAGTTCGACGGCGTGTCGGAAGGCGGAAAGGGAGTTCTCGGGGACCTCCTCTGCACCCCCGCGGTGGGCAAAGGCGAGCACACCGGGATGGTCGAGGAATATATGGCCGGGCACGGGCCGACGATAATCGGTCCCGGGCGGCCCCTTCGATCGTTCCGGCCGCGCCGGTAGCGTGACGCCATGGCACGGCGCACGAAGATCATCGCGACCATCGGCCCAGCATCCGAGGGAGACCAGGTCCTGCGCGGCATGATCCGGGCCGGCATGGACGTGGCCCGGCTCGGAATGGCGCACAGCACGCTCGAGGAGAACGCCGAGCGCCTCAAGGCGATCCGTCGGATCGCCGCTGAAGAAGGTCGGACGGTGGGCGTCCTCGTCGACCTGACCGGGCCCAAGGTCCGGGCAGCCAGCTTCGGCGAGGACCCCGTCGAATTCGTCGAGGATGCAACGGTGCAGTTGCGGATCGGGCACCTCCGGAGCAGGGCATCCGTCATCGAGGTCGACTACGAGGCGTTCTTCCGTGACGTGGAGCCGGGTGGCCGCATGAGCATCGGCGACGGGAGGGTGATCCTGCAGTTGGGCGACCTCGACGGCGAACGCATCTCAGGCACGGTCGTCCACGGTGGGGTGCTGTCCGGTCGACCGGGCCTGCACATTCCGGCAGACCGGCTCTCCCTCTCGGCTCCCACCCCCGAGGACCTCCGTGCGGTCGGCTACTTCCTCGAACACGAGGTCGACATGATCGCCCTGTCGTTCGTCCGCTCGGCGGACGACATCGGGCGCCTCGGCACAGAACCGCACCCGAACGGCCCACTGGTGGTCGCCAAGATCGAGACGGCGGCCGCGCTCGCCGACCTCCAGGGGATCATCGAGAAGTCGGGAGCCGTGATGGTGGCCCGAGGCGACCTCGGCAACGAGTGCGGCATCGAGGTCCTCCCGGTGCTCCAGAAACAGATCATCCGGCAGTGCATCTCCCTTGGGCGGCCGGCTATCACCGCCACCCAGATGTTCGAGTCGATGATCGCTGGACCGGAACCGACCCGTGCCGAGGTCTCCGACGTTGCGAACGCCATCTGGGACGGATCGAGTGCCGTGATGCTTTCCGGTGAGACCGCCGTCGGCATCGATCCCGCCAATGTCGTCGCGACCATGTCCAGGGTTGCAGAGCACGCAGACGAGAACTTCGACCACCACGGCTGGTCCGCCGAACTGGCCGAGCTCCGACTCACCGATGTCGACGATCCGGCATCGTCGGTCACCGATGCCATGACCTTCGCCACCGCCCGCGCTGTGGAGGAACTGGGAATCAGCACGATCGTCTGCGTGTCGGGGTCCGGGTTCACGGTCCGGTCGATGGCCCGCTTCCGACCCTCTGCACGCATCCTCGGCTACAGCGCCGACGAACGGACCGTCGGGCAACTCTCGCTGAGCTGGGGCACAGAGCCCTTCCATCTCCCCGAGGAGGGCGAGGTCGATCGACGGGTCGCCAGGGCGCTGGACCTCTGCCGGGACCAGGCGGGGGTGCCGCCCGGCGAGTTGGTCGCAGTCCTGGCGGGAACCGACCCCACGTCGCGTGCGACGAACGAACTTCGCCTCGAAAGGGTCCCTGGTCCGGCCTGACCGGACAGGTCAGCCGGAGCCGCAGCGGGGATTCCGGTCGAGCGGGATCTGCACCGTCTGGCCGAACAGCGTGCACGAGCATTCGTCGGCACAGGAGCGGAGCTCGAGTCGCTGGTTCCACAGCCCGGCGCCGAGCAGGACGATCACAGCGACGAGAACCACCTTGACCACGACCCTGCGTAGGAAGCGCAGGATCAGGAAGGTTGCCAGGAGGAGGACGACGAGCCCGAAGGCGCTGGCCTTCGCCAGCATCTCAGGATCGGCCCAGCCGGGCAGGGTCACGAGCTCAGGCAGGTCGTAGAGGCTCTCGGGCACGGCCGGACCTTACCGACCGCCCTGCCGGAGCAGGGGGAGGGGTACCCTGCGGCCCGTGAGCGAGCAACGGTCGGTGCACCTGTCGGGATCCGGCCCTCCGGAGACCGTTCTCGACCCGGAACCGGTGGGTTGCCTCGATGCGCTCGACGAGGCACTGGCCACCGGCGAGAACGTCCGGCACGACGCAGTCGCTGCTGTTGCCGCCCGTTGGCCCCGCTGCCTGGCCGTATGGGCATCGCTCGGAGACCTGGCACGTGACCGGGTCGAGGCCTATGCCGCATACCGGGTCGGCTACCACCGGGGCCTGGACAGGCTTCGCCAGAACGGCTGGCGGGGATCCGGGTTCGTCCGCTGGGAGCACCTCGAGAACCGGGGATTCCTGCGCTGCGTGCACGGCCTGGCCCGTCTGGCCGGAGAGATCGGGGAATCCACCGAGCAGGAGCGCTGCGAACTGTTCCTGCACCAACTCGACCCGTCCTGCCCGCTGGCGGAAGGGTGACCGGCTGGCGGCGGGCAGTGGCCGGAGCGGTGTTGGCCGGTGGATCCAGCCAACGCATGGGCGCCGACAAGGCGAGCCTCGAGGTGGACGGGCGGCCCATGGTGATGGCGCCGATCGAGGCACTTTGCGAGGCCGGCGTGTCGCCCGTCTCCGTCATCGGGGGCGATCCCGTGGCGCTCGAAGGCACTGGCCACGAGGTGGCTGCGGATCTCTGGCCCGGTGAAGGGCCCCTGGGGGGGATCCTGACGGCGCTGAACCTCCTCGACGAGGAACAGCAGAGACCCGTCATGGTCCTCGCCTGCGACCTGCCGGATGCATCGGCCGCGACAGTCGGCGAGATCCTCGAGCGGTCGGCAGCGGCCCCGGACTCTGTGGTCCTGCCGATGCTCGACGGCGTACCCCAGTGGCTCCACGCCCTCTGGCCGGCCGGGGCGCGCACGCCGCTCACCGAGTCGTTCGAGGCCGGGGAACGGGCGCCATGGCGTGCCGGCCGGAGGTTGCCGGTCATAGAGGTGAGCGTCGCCGATGGCCAGACCCTGGGTGACATCGACACCCCGGAGGACCTGGCCGACCGGACCGACGGCTGCGGCGCGACGGCATCCCGTGACTAGGGTGCCGCACGTGATCCGAAGGCTGTTCACCCGTCCCCCGAAAGGGATCGAACCACCCATGGGCATTCCGGAGATCGACGTAGACGAACTGCGTCAACGCTTGGACGCTGGAACGCCCCTGATCGACGTCCGCGAACCCGATGAATTCGCAGGTGCCCGGGTCCCGGGTGCCCGTCCGATCCCCCTGGGCGAGATCCCCGCCCGGCTGGCAGAGATCCCCACGGAAGGCCCGGTGCTCCTCATCTGTGCCAAGGGGGGGCGCAGCATGGCGGCAGCCGAGTTCCTGAGCACACAGGGCCTCGACGTGGTGAACGTGCTCGGGGGCACCGAGGCCTGGGTAGCCGGTGGCTTCCCGGTCGAATCGGGTCCGGAGACCTGAGACGCCGACGCGGCGGCAGCGCACGCGGGGTCGTGAGCGGCTCCGACCGCCCTGCCCCGGATCCGATCGAGGAACAGGGGGCCTTCGAGGCCCTTGTCCGCGACCTGCTCGACGAACCGCGCATCGGCGTCGACACGGAGTTCCACCGGGAGCGGACCTACTACCCGCAGGTGGCACTCCTCCAGATCTCATGGAGCGACGGTGTGGCACTCGTCGACCCGCTCGCCGTTGACCTCCGGGCGTTCGCATCCGTCCTCGAATCCGATGTGCTCCTGGTCATGCACGCTGCGGGCCAGGACCTGGAGGTCTTCGACAGGGCCTGCGGAACGGCGCCCAGGAACCTGTTCGACACCCAGTTGGCAGCCGGATTTGTGGGCCTGTCGACACCGTCTCTGACGACTCTGTGTGAACGGGAACTCGACATTCGGCTTCCCAAGGGCGACCGGCTCAGCGACTGGTTGGCGCGACCACTATCTGGTTCCCAACTCGAATACGCCGCGGCCGACGTGCTGCACCTCCTGGTCCTCCACGACCGGCTCACCGAGGACCTGGCGTCCCGTGGACGCCTGGGATGGGCGCAGGACGAGTGCCAGACGATGCTGGACCGCAACCGGGGGCCGCGTGAACCGTCTGCTGCCTGGGAACGGATCAAAGAGGTCCGACGCCTGCGAGGCGCAGCCTTCGACCGGGCGCGGGCAATCGCCGCCTGGCGTGAACGCGAGGCGGCTACCCGGGATGTCCCGGTGCGATCGGTGTTCCCGGACCTCGCCGTTGTTGCAGTGGCACAGGACCACCCGGCAGACGAAGAGGCGCTCCGTCGCGTCCGCGGGGTCGACGGCCGCCACCTGCGCAACGGTGCGGCCCCGTCCGTTCTGCAGGCAATGGTGGATGCCGTCGACCTTCCGCCTGTGTCACGGGAACCCGCACGGTCCACGCATGGCAGGGGAGACCATCGGGCAGCAGTGACCCTGGTGTCGGCCTGGGTCTCCCAGGCGGCACGCGACCTCGAACTCGATCCGACCCTGCTGGGCACGCGCGCCGATATCGAGGCACTCGTCAGAGGCGAGCATGGAACCCGACTGGCTTCAGGATGGCGGGGCGAAGTGGTGGGCGAGGCCCTGACCGACCTTCTGTCCGGGCGCTCGGCGCTGGCCTTCGACGGAGAGGGCGGGCTTCTGCTCGAGGATCGGGACGGATCCTGAACCGGCCGGCTACCCCCGTTGCCGGGTGCGACTGGGTAGCATGCAGGGCTGACCGACCACCGACCCGGGAGAAGGCGCCGTGAAAAAGGGCCGCCATCGCCGATTCGAGGAGGCCCGTGCGCTGAAGCGCAACCAGGACCTCGACATCGAATCCATCTTCGACAGCCTGTCCACCGACGATGCCGCTCCGGTGTCAGAAGAGGGCTACTCGCCTGCCTACGACGCCTGGGCCGAAGAAGTCGCCGAAGGTGACGAGGAAATCGAGGCAGCGGAGGAACTCGACGCCTCTGCGTGAGGAGACGCCTGTCTCCGGGCCGCCTGGATCAACCGCCGGTCTCGTCCAGGATCTCGTCCAACTTGAGGATGTCGTCCTCCCGGATCACGCCGATGAACGATGCGTCGGCATCCGTCACCGCCAGGACGTCGACATCGGCGTCGCCCATCGTGCCGATGGCGTCGCGCAACGTCCACGAAGGTTTCGCCGCCGGCAGGTCGGAACGCAGCACCGACCCCACTGTGGTGTCGTCCCAGTCGGAGCGGTCGATCTCGGAGAGTTCCGTGAGGCTGATCATCCCCAGGTAGGTGCCGCCGTCGACCACCGCCACGGATCTCTCGCGACGACCGAGCACGTGGAGGAACACGAACTCCGAAAGGGTCGCGTCGGGGGGCACGGTCAGTACGTCCGTCGCCATTGCGGCCGTGACCGGAAGGGTGAAGCGCTTCTCGAGGTGGCCCAGTCGGACATGCTGTTGGTGTTCTGCGACGGAAGACGACCCGGCAACCACCTGGCTGACAGCAGCGGCTATGAGGGCGGGGACGACGAAAGCACCACCTGTCGACTCGGCGACGAACATCACTGCCGAAATCGGTGCGCGGTATCCGGCGCCGAGGAAGGCGGCCAGTCCGAGGATCGGGTAGAGGCCGGGACGGTCGGCGCCCACCACCTGGCCGACGAACGTACCGAGGATCACCCCCTGGACTGCGAGCGGGATGAAGAGTCCGCCCACTCCTCCTGCGCCGAGGGTCACGATGGTCGCAGCGATCCGGAGGCCGAACAGCAGGGCGATGAGGCCCAGACCGTGGTCTGGCGCAACCACCCATTCCATCGCCCTGAATCCCGGGCCGATCGTGAGGGGCGAGTCGAAGGCAACCTCGGCGCCTACCGCCAGGCCTGCCAGGAGGGAGCCTCCGACGAAGAGGCGGAGGATGAGGTTGGTCTGGCGGGCGTAGCCCTTTGCCTGACGGACCAGCCAGGCCATGGACCGTCCACCGAGGCCGGCCATGATGCCCAGGAGGATGGCCCCCAGGACGTCGGCGACCTCGACCCCGGTGAACAGTGCGCTCAGTTGGTCTCTGGCGATCCAGACGAGGCCGTCGTCGGTGAACACCGGGGCGTCGACGAGGTTGAGGCCCAGCCGGCTCTCGGGATCGTTGAGGAACGGGATCACCGAATCGGGGCCGATGATGTTGATGTAGGTGACGTAGCTCGTGGCGGCAGCCAGCAGTGAGGGGATCAGGGCACGCCGGGTGACATCGTCCCGGTAGGGGGCCTCGAGGGCGAACAGGACGCCTGTGGCGGGCGCCTTGAACACTGCAGCGACCCCGGCGGCGGCGCCTGCGGTAAGCAGGATCCGGATGTCCTCGCGGCGCAGCCATCGACGGAAACGCTGATGGACGGTCAGGCCGGCCGTCGAGCCGACGTAGATGGACGGGCCCTCAAGGCCCAGGGCCCCCCCGAGGCCGATGGTGGCGATCCCGGCCAGCAGCTTCGCAGGCAGGTCGCCAAGGGGCAGCTTCGGGGTGCGCTCGTGGTATACGCGGATGAACTCGTCGGAGGTTGCGGGGTTCGTGCCCCGCCCGACCGTGCGGAGAACGAGGGCCGCGATCACGAGCCCCAGGGCGGGCGCCATGGCGATTTGCCAGAGGGGCCGGTGGATGACCATCTCGAGGAGGACGCTGTCCGCCATGTACTCGAAGCCGGCGATCAGGAGCGCTACAAGGGCACCGGTGACGACCGACAGGGCCAGCACGGGCGTGTCGCCCCTGGTGGCGAAGGTGCGCAGGCGACTCACGGCGTCCTTCCTACACCCCGATCCCCACTTCCACGCGGCACGGCGGCGCGAACCCCGGATCGCGATTCGGCTCCGGTTGTTGTGCAGACTGGGACCATGCGGTGGAAGCAACGACGATCACCCGATCCCCTCACACGCGACCTGGAGGCGGCGATAGGAACGGACCACGTGGAGGGGGGAGCTTCCGCCCGCCACCTCTACAGCCGCGATGGTTCGATCATCACCGCCGGGAGGGTCGGTGTGGTCTGCCTGCCGGACTCGACCGATCAGGTGGCAGCGTGTGTTCGCATCGCCCTCGACCATGGACGGGCCTTCGTGCCCCGCGGGGCAGGCACGGGCCTGACCGGCGGGGCTGTGCCCTGCGACGATCCGGTGGTCATCTCGACGACCCGCATGGACCGGATCCTCGAGGTGGACGTCGATCGCCGCATCGCATGGGTGGAACCGGGCGTCGTCAACCTCGACCTCACGAGGCACCTGGAGGGAACCGGCCTGCACTTCGCCCCAGACCCGTCCAGCCAGCAGGCCTGCACCATCGGAGGCAACGTGGCCAACAACTCCGGTGGGCCACACTGCCTGCTCTACGGCGTGACCAGCGTGCACGTGGCAGCGGTCGAGGTGGTCCTTCCCGACGGTGAGGTCGTCGTGTTGGGCGAAGAAGAGGGGGAGGCGGCCGGCTACGACCTCCGTGGTGCCTTCGTCGGAGGCGAAGGCACGCTCGGAATAGCCACGCGCATAGCGGTACGGCTAACCCCCGATCCGCCCGAGATACGGACGATGCTCCTCGACTTCTCGACGATCGAGGAGGCTGCCGCCACGGTCAGCGCGGTCATAGCGGCCGGGATCGTGCCGGCGGCCCTCGAGTTGATGGACCAACAGGTGGTGCGGGCCGTGGAACCATTCGCGAACGCCGGCTACCCACTGGATGCCGCTGCCGTGCTGATCGTGGAAATCGACGGCCTGGCGGCCGGGGTGGAACGTGAGATCGAGGTCGTGGCCCGCGTTGCGCATGAGACGGGCGCCCGCACGGTACGCGTCGCTGCCGACGACGGGGAACGGGACCGCATCTGGAAGGGCCGCAAAGCTGCCTTCGGGGCGATCGCCACGATCAAGCCGTCCTACTACCTGCACGACACCGTCATCCCGCGGACTCGCCTCGCCGAGGTGGTATCAGGCGTGAACGAGATCGCTGACCGTCATGGCCTCATCGTCATGAACGTGTTCCATGCAGGGGACGGCAACCTGCATCCGATTCTTGTGTTCGACGACCGCGAGCCCGGGGTGATGGACAGCGTGTTCGCTGCCGGAGAGGAGATAGTCCGACTGTCCCTCGAGGTCGGGGGAGTCCTGTCGGGAGAACACGGCATCGGGCTCGAGAAGCGACGCTTCATGCCGCTGCTCTTCTCCCCGGCGAGCATGGAGGCGCAACGGGTCCTGCGCGACGCCTTCGACCCGGATGGCGTGGCGAACCCCCACAAGGTTCTGCCCAGCGGGTCGAGCTGTGGAGACATCAAGGAGCTCCCCGAGGTTCCAGAGGGGGTATGGGTATGAGCCGACTCGAGGACTTTCGCGACCGGGTCGGCTCCTCCGGCCCGGTCTGTGTCCGCGGCGGGGGAACGCGATGGCTCGTGGGCGGGCCGCCCAGCGCCGGTAGCCGTGAAGTTCGGGCGCCCTCCGGGGTCGTGTCCTTCGACCCGGCTGAGATGACGGTCGTAGTAGGTGCGGGCACACCCCTCACCGAACTCACGGACGCACTGTCCGAACATGACCAGGAAGTGGCGCTGGGTGCTGCTCCGGGGGCAACCGTCGGCGGCGTGCTCGCCGTCGGGTGGAGCAGCCTCCGGCGGGCACGGATCGGCTCGGTGCGGGATGCCCTCCTGCAGGCCGACTGTGTGGGAGCGAACGGCGCACTCTTCACGGCCGGTGGCCCGACGGTCAAGAACGTGTCGGGCTACGACCTCTGCCGCCTCCTCGTCGGGTCTCTCGGCACGCTCGCCCTCATTGGGCAGGTGATCCTGCGGACCTGGCCCTCGCCGGAGCGAACACTCTGGATGCAGGGGCCATCGACCCCGGAGGCGGCTCGCGACGCCTGCTACCGCCCCTCGAGCCTCCTGTGGGACGGGCGGCTAGTCAGCGTGTGCCTGGAGGGCTACGGCGCGGACGTAGCGGGCGAGGCGGCGTTCCTTGCCGCCAACCTCGGATTCTCGGAGATGGCGACCGCTCCGACCCTGCCACCCCACCGGAGCCGCTGGACCGGCCTGCTGCCGGAGGGCGGCCTTCTGGAGGTGGGAAGCGGCGTGGTCCACGGACCGGTTGCGGTGGATGCCCGGAAGCCCGAGCCGGGTGTAGCCGGACTGGCCGCCAGGGTCAGGTCTGGGTTCGACCCGGAAGGGCGCCTGAACCCGGGGCGAGACCCGTATCGGATCGCCGCATGAGCGCATCACAGACCGTCCGCACCGGAGGGGCGCTCGACCTTCCCGACAGGGCGCTGGCGGCCTGCGTCGCCTGCGGCCTCTGCCTGCCCCACTGTCCCACCTACCGGGTCACCGGCGACGAGCGGCGATCACCCCGGGGGCGCATCGCCCTCATGCGGGCGGTCGACTCCGGGGCGACACAACCGGACGCAGAGTGGCTCGAGTCGATGGACACCTGCCTGCTCTGTCGCGGATGTGAGCCGGCGTGTCCGTCGGTGGTCCCCTTCGGCGAGTTGATGGCCGGCACGCGAATTGCCGTGTCCCGTGGTCGCCGGGTTCCGGTCGTGCTCCGGGTCGGCCTGTTCGTGCTGGTCCGCCCCCGGTTGCTTCGATTTGGAAGCCGGTTGCTCGCCGTACTGCAGAGGCTCCACCTGCTGCCCGGAGGGCTTCCGCTCCCCGCACGCCTTCCCCTGGGTGACCCGCGCCGACCGGGCCGATCGGACGGCGATGTGGTCCTGTTCACCGGCTGCGTGATGGATGCCTGGCAGCCCGAGGTGCACGCTGCGGTCGAAGCGGTCCTCGAGGCTACCGGGGCGACGGTGACCCGCTCCGGGGATTCGGCAGGTTGCTGCGGAGCCCTGCACGCCCATGCCGGCCTGGAAGAGGCGGCCCGATCCCTTGCCTCGAGGGTGATGGCGGCGCTCCCGGCCGATGTCCCGGTGCTTGTGGACTCTGCAGGGTGCGGGGCGGCGCTGTTGGACTACGGGTCTCTGCTCGGCACGCCAGAGGCTGTCGCCTTCTCGGCAAGGGTGAGCGATGTACACGCCTGGTTGGCGGAGAACCTCGAACGGATGCCGGAGCCGGAGGTGGGGGAGCGCACGACCGTGATCGTCCAGGACCCCTGCCACCTGCGCCACGCACAGGGTTGCCACGGCAGCGTCCGCACGGTGCTGGCCTCCTATGTGGATACCGTCGAACTCGACGACGAGGGCCTATGTTGCGGCGCCGGAGGTGCGTTCTCGGTGCTGCAACCCGGTCTGGCCACCGATGTCCGCCGCCGCAAGACTGCTTCGATCCAGCGGGCGGCTGCTGCGTCCGGTACCGAAGTCGTGGTCAGCGCCAACCCCGGATGTGCACTCCACCTTGCGGCAGCAGGACACGACGTGCGGCACCCTCTCGAGATGGTCGCCGAACGGATCCGGCCAGCATCGGGGTACACCGATGGCCGGTGAGTTCGAGGAGATCCGAGGCCGGCTCGAGGGCATCGCCGAGGAACTGGCCGACCTGGCGATGGTGCGGCTCCGGGATTCGATCGACGCCGGGGGCCACGAACTTCCGATCGACGAACGCCGGCTCACCAGGGCCCGGCGGGCGGTAGAGAAGGCCGTCAACCTTCTCCAGGAACCGGACGACGGCGGGTGGGCCGACAGCTAGACGGGTGTGGCCTCGTTCAGGGCGTCAATGAGCTGTCGGAGCCGCGCATGGGAACGCCGGTCGAAGTGGAGGCGCAGGCGGGGCCGGTGCACCTCGTCGCAGTCGCGGAGTTCGTGTGGTGTCGTGGCACACCGTTCGATGTGGCCGTCGACCAGGATGTCCCCGAACTCGTCGTCGAGCATCGCCGCCTCGTCGGCGCCAACCTCGCGTTCCAGGCGTAGGACGAGCAGGCCCTTCACATACCGCATGGAGTGATAGGTGCGGTAGAAGCCGCAGACGTGCTCGGCAGCAGCGCGGGGGTCGTCGGTGGCGTAGACCAGCGACAGGTCGTGCGGGGAGATCAGGTTCGCATCCGCCAGCTCGCGTCGGATGAACTCCGTCCAATGCGACCAGTAGGTGCTGTCAGGTGGATCGAGCAACACCACAGGGGTAAGGGGGGTCTTGCCTGTCTGCATCAGCGTGAGGAGCTCGAAGGCCTCGTCGAGCGTGCCGAAGCCCCCGGGGAGCAGGGCATACCCGTGGGACTCCCGCATGAAGGTGACCTTGCGGGTGAAGAAGTACTTGAAGTTGAGGAGCTTCGGGTCGTCGAGGATGAACTCGTTCGCCTCGGCCTCGAAAGGAAGTTGGATGTTGATGCCGAAAGAGCGGTTGCGGCCTGCACCCTCGATCCCCGCCGCCATGATCCCGGGTCCGGCACCCGTCATGACCATCCAGTCGTGTTCGGCCATGGCGGAGCCGAAGTCCCGGGCGGTTCCATAGGCGGGATCTCCCTCGGCGATGCGGGCGGAGCCGAAGACGGTGGCCTTGCGGACGCTGCGGTACGGCTCGAAGACGGAAAAGGCGTGCCGGAGCTCCTTGAGGGCGCTGTTGACGAGCTTCAGGTCACCACGGCCGACATCCTCGCGCGCCAGGCGGACAGCGGTCACGAGCATCTCGGCAACCATGTCCAGGTCGTCCTGGCGTCCGGTCGACTCCGCCAACTCCACGATTGCAGCGTCGATCCCATCGTCGCCGGTCCGGTACCTCTTGAGGGTCATGCCCCGAGCCTCCCACAGGAGCGCCCCTCGTGTCCCCCGAGCGCTGCATCGTCGAGGCGCATTTGCTGGTGCTCTAGGCGTCAGCCGCCCCAACTCGGTTGTCTGCCCTTCTGGCTGGTGGAGTAGACGTCGGTGCCGTCGGCGACTCGATCGGCTTCGAGGGCAGTCACGGGAATAGTGCCAGTCCTCGTGCTTCGACGCTGGCACGGGTGTGTGTGTCGGGTGGGCAGGTGGGGTCGTCGAAGGCGGTGTGGGGAACTCGTCGGGCCCGATCGGGGTCGGTGTCGTGGCTCTTAAAGATCACCACTTCGTCGCGTGTCATTCCTGGGAAGTAGAACCAGCGGTGATCTGGGTTGTAGACGTAGCTCGTGGTGTCGTGGCGGATCTCGCTCACGTTGGATGTCGCGGTCACCGCGGTGACGGTCACCTCGTCGGAGGCCTTGATGCTGCGGGCGTCGCATACTGCGAGGGGGATGTCCTGCGGCGGGGGCGTGACACATCGCCAGACGTTGTAGATCGCATACCGTGAATAGTCGGTCAGGTCGAGATCGTCGACGATCGCGTCGAATAGTTCGGCCAGGGCTGTTGCTGACTCGTCGGTGTTGTCTCCGTGCGGGTAGCGGGCCGGCTTGGCATTGGTGAGTGGCGCCAGGTTCTCGACGGCGCCTTCGCCGTGGCGCTTCTTCCCTCCTCCGAGCATCACAACCCGTGATGCCCCCGTCACACGGGTGAGCAGTTCGATCATCTCGGTGTCGTAGCGCGCATCGACGGACGGATCAGCTTCGATGAGATCGAAGTCATCGACGGCGCTCGCGTGGGGGATGAGTTGGAACCCTTCGACGTCGAGCGCAGTGGGAATGCCTCGTGCGTTGCGGATCTGCACCTCGCGCCCCGGAGTGGTTTGCATGGTCGACCACTCCTCGACCTCGGTGACAAACTCAAGTGGGTGGGTGTCCGAGTCGGGACGATTGCGGATGTAGTTCACCGTCGCGAAGACATCGGATCCGGCCGCGTTCTCTGCTTGTGTCGTCATGGGACGCTCTCAGTCGTTGGCACCATACCTTTACATTCCGTCAATAGAATGTAAAGGTATGGTGGATGGGTGAATCGGCCAGCTCCGAGGCGGTCCTGGCGGCAGCAATGCGGGCGATTGCCGAACGAGGGCCGGAGAAGTTGACGATGTCGGCGGTTGCGAAATCCGCCGGTCTGTCACGCCCGACCTTGTATCGCTGGTTTCCCACGAAGG
This sequence comes from Actinomycetota bacterium, assembly GCA_014381945.1. Taxonomy (GTDB): domain Bacteria; phylum Actinomycetota; class Acidimicrobiia; order Acidimicrobiales; family MedAcidi-G1; genus S20-B6. Next base: position 81,675 of record JACNKQ010000041.1, on the reverse strand, counting down.
CCGACTTGTTGTTGGCACTCGGGAAGTACGCGGAGGAACAATTCGACGCGGGCCTTCGGACGCTGGTCGAAGAACGACGGGAACCGGCCGACCGGCTCGACGCGGCGCTGCGCTATCTGGTGTCCTACCTCGACGAGGCGATGGGATCGGATCCGATCGGCGTCGACCTGGCATTCGCGCTGAAGTCGTTGGCCGCCTCGCTCGACCCACACGTCGAAGCCCTTGCCCGTCTTCTGGGCGACTCTCTTGCTCAGGTGCCGGCAGTTCGGTCGGGAGCGTTGTCGCCCGAAGGCGCGGCAGAGCTGTTTCTCCGCCTCGCCTACTCGCACTACCTGCTTCCCCACGAAGACTCCGAGACGCTCCTCGCGAACCTCCAGGCACTGGCCGGAATCGACTAGACATCCCACGGTCGCAAGCGTCAAACGGTGACTCCGATCTCTCTTTGCATTGCTGGTTGCAGCCGACGAAGACGGGAGCGTCGTTGCGAGCTGTGTGCGCTTCGATGGCGCGCCATAGGGGAGCACCCACAGCATGAAGCCGCCGTGGTGGGCTCCACGCCTGCTCGCGGAGCGGCGTCAGAGAATCTGTCCGTCGTTGCGGCGACGCCTAGTTCGAGCAGCTTGTGGTCGATCCAGAGCCTGGAGCGAGACAGGCGAGTGAATTCTGTGCTTTCCTGGCTGTTTCCGTAGCGACGCGAACGAGGGGACCATGCTGCCGGAACTCAGCGGGGCGATGAAAGTGGCGGTCGAACAGCGTGGCTGATCCATCGGCCGCCGGCCGTCGCCAGGCCTTCGTCAACGGCCGAGTGCTCACGATGACCGAGGCGTCGACGTGCGCTGGGTCCAGCACCACCTCGCCTGCCACGGCTTCAAGGTCGTCGTCGACGGAGACCTGGGGCGCAGGACGGAGCGGGCCCTCCGGTCCTTCCAGCGTCGCAAGGGGCTAGTCCCCGACGCCGTCGTGGGCAGGCGCACCCGCAGCGCCCTGGGCGCATGATCCCCGAAGCCATCGGCGCCGTCGGCCTCGTCATGGCCGCCGTCGTCACGGGGCTCTTCCAGCGTGCCCGCCGCGAGAACGACGAGGCCCACGGCCGGTCCATCGAGCAGATTGAGCGCATCGCCACCACCGTCGAGCACATCGACGAGCAGGTGGACGAGATCGCTGAGTGGCAGGTCGAGCACGAGAAACTCCACGAGGGTGCCGGGTGACCCCCGCCGGGGTCGTTCTCCTCCTCACCGATACGGCCCTGGCCGCCACCATCTACCTCAAACTCATCCAGGCGCCCGTTGCCTGACCCGGCCCACTGGCCCCCGACCCACCGTGGCGGGGGAGCCGGTGAGCCTATTATCCGCCCATGTGTGAATGTAGGTACCGTTGGGCTGGTACATGCAGTCAGGGTACGGCCCCCGTTCCAGCGACAGCCCCCTCGCAACAGTGGAGCGTGTCGCCCGGCGGGCCGACCCGTTGGTCAGTTCAGCAGGTTCATCTCCGCGAAGCGGGGTCTGGTGCGGTCGTTGACCAGGCCCAGGCGCTCCAGGTTCGGAATGGCGTATTGCTTGATCGGGTTGGTCCCGGCGGCCCGTAGGTCGGGATCGGCCTCGTAGCGTTCGGCCATCTCCGCGCCGGCGGCGTCGGTGTCTATTCCCACCTCGCCCATGATGTCGAAGAGGTACCTACCGCTCTGTTCAAGGTTCGCCGGCGACATGAGGAGCCCGAGCCCGGCCAGGGCGAAGTCCTCCAGGGCGATCTGGTCCTGCTCCGAAAGGCCATCGAGTTCCTCCTTCAGGTAGATGAGGCCGAACGAGACGTGGCGGGCCTCGTCGCGTTCGGTCAACTCGAGCACCCGCCTCAATACGAGGTCGCCGGTGCTGGCCTTCATCATCTTGAACGCCCCCATGGCCATGCTCTCGGCGATGACCTGCATGCCCAGGCACTTCATCTGCCACATCTCGGCGGTGAGGACCACATTGATCAGGGCCTTGAGTCCCGGCATCATCGGGTAGACCCGGTCGAGGCGCCCGATGTATTCGTGGAAGACCTCGACGTGGCGGGCCTCGTCGATCACCTGGGTGGCCGCATAGAGCTTGCCGTCGATGTCGGGAACCACCTCGACCAGTTGGCCGCAACAGAGCGCAGCGCCCTGCTCGCCATGGAGGAACTGGGAGAGCGTCCAGGCCGAGCGTCGCCGGTTCAGGTCATCACGCTGGGCATCGGACAGGTCCTTGAAGAAGTCGAAGTTCTCAAGGGGGTCTCCCTCGGGGCCGACCAGCAGCCCGACCTGTGCCGGATCGGTCTCCACGGTCCAGGGAATATCGGTCGAGGCGTTCCACTGGTCCCGTTTGGCGATCTCATAGAGGTCCCGCAGGGCCTTCACGTTGGACTCGTAGTCGAAATTCCAGAGGGTGGTGAGGGGGGTGACGATCTCCTCGAGTGTCGTTGTGTGGACTGTGGCCGCGCTCATAGCTCAAGCCCCAACAGTTCTATGGCGTTGCCTCGGGTGATCTTGGTGATCGTGTCCATGTCGAGGTGGCCCATCTGTGCCTCGGCGACTTCCCGGCACTGGGGCCAGGTGCTGTCAGCGTGGGGGTAGTCGGTCTCGTAGAGGAGCCGGTCGACGCCGATGGCCTTGAGCGATTCCTCGGTGAGGCCGTGTTCGTCGTCGAAGAAGCAGCCGTAGACCTGTCGGTGGAAGTAGCTGCTGGGGGGTTCGGGAACACTGTCCTCGACGCCTCCCCATGCCCGGTTGCTCTCCCAGACCTTGTCGAGCCGTTCGAGCATGTAGGGGATCCAGCCGATCTGGCCTTCGCTGTAGACGAGCTGGAGGGCGGGGAAGTCGACCAGCACCCCGGAGAGCAGGTAGTCGACCATTGACGCCATGGCGTTGCCGTAGGTCAGGGTCGAGGCCACCAGCGGCGGGGCGTCGTCGGAGGTCCGGGGCAGGGTCGACGAGGAACCGATGTGCATGTGCACCGAGACGCCGGCTTCTGCGCAGGCAGCGAAGAGCGGGTCCCAGTGGCCGGTGTGGATCGACGGGAGTCCCAGATAGGCGGGGATCTCCGAGAAGGCGATCCCGCGGACGCCCCGGGCCGCGTTGCGGGCCACCTCGGCGGCGGCCAGGTCCGGGTCCCACAAGGGGACGAGCGCCAGGGGTACCAACCTGCCGCCGGAGTCGCCGCACCACTCCTCGACCAGCCAGTCGTTGTAGGCCTGCAGGCAGGCCAGGCCCAGTTCCTTGTCCTGTGCCAGGGAGAACCTCTGTCCACAGAATCGGGGGAAGGTGCTGGGGAACATGACCTGCACCTCTGTGTGTGCATCGTCCATGTCCTCGAGGCGGGCCTTGGCGTCGTAGCAGCCGGGCCTCATCTCTTCGAAGGTCGTCGGGGCGATCATCACCTCAGAGCGGTCGTAGCCGACGGCCGACTCGACCCGGGAACAGGGCCAGAGGTCGCCCTCGAAGCGCCACCAGTCGCAGTCTGTTCCCCCCGCCTCGGCCGTTTCGAATGTGAACAGCCCACCCTCGTAGCCCATCCGGGAACAGGGAATCCGTTCGACTCGGGGGGCCTGATCCTCGAACCGGGCAGGCAACCAGTCCAGCCACACATGAGCGGGCTCGATCACGTGGTCGTCTACAGACACGAACTTCGGGAATTCCTCCACCGATATCACCTCCACATCGCTGTTGAGTCCATCGTCGGCTCTGGACCCGCTGTCCGCTAGGGACGTTGGTCCCCTCTGGGCCGGGTCTCTCCACAGATCCAGGCTTCTCGGGTCCCCTGGGAGGAGTTTTCGAGAATAGGACCTTGGTCCGTAGGCCACGCCAGTTGCCGGGATTAAGAACAGGCATTAAATAGGTCCATAGCGGCCAAGCCAAGCCGACTGAGAGGTAGCGCCATGGAGTTCGGGATCTTCCTGCAGAGTTTCATTCCTCGGAACCGGATGGAGGAATGGGGTGAGGAGCACGAGTGGCGCTCCTACAAGAACGACGTCGCGGTGGCCCGAAAGGCCGACGAGTGGGGCTGGAAGTACCTGTGGGTGGTCGAGCACCACTTCCTCCACGAGTACTCACACATCTCACAGCCCGAGGCCTTCATCCCCTACCTGTTGGCCAAGACCGAGCGCATCCACGTCGGGTCGGGGATCTTCAACATCGTCCCCCCGGTCAACCATCCCTACAAGACCGCCGAACGGGTGGCCACCCTGGACCTGCTGGGCGACGGTCGATTCGAGTTCGGTGTCGGCCGGGGCTCGGGCACCACCGAGGTCGGCGGCTTCGGCATCGACGACTACCCGGTCACCAAGGAGATGTTCGAAGAAGCCCTGCCCGAGATCCTCAAGATGTGGGAAGAGGGCACCTACCCCGGATTCGACGGGAAGTTCTGGTCGTCCCCGGCCCGGAACATTCTCCCCAAGCCCCTCACCAAGCCCCATCCCCCGCTCTGGCAGGCCGCCGGCAACGCTCCCACCTACGGCAAGGTGGGTCGGGCCGGCATGGGAGTTCTCGGCTTCAACGTGGCCACCTTCGACCAGTTCGTGCCCCTCATAGAGTCCTACAAGGAGGGGATCGCCGAAGCCGAACCGGTCGGAGGCTTCGTCAACGACAACCTGGCCATCACCGGGGTGCTGAGCATCGACGAGGACGGACAGCGGGCCCGGGAGAAGGCGCTCGAGATGCAACTCAGCTACCTGCGAACCAACGTGTTCCGCTACCTCGACAGCTTCGCCGTCCCGGGGACGATCCCCCCCTGGCCCCAGGTGCTGCCCGAGGTGACCCTCGACGACGTCGAACGGTCGATAGAGGATGGCACGATGATCTGCGGTGACCCCGACGAGTGCGTCAGCCAGATCCAGCGCTACACGGACATCGGGTGCGACCAGTTGGTCTTCGCCTTCCCCCTGGGCCTCGACATCGAGGACGCCCTGTCGATGATCGAACTGTTCGGCAGGGAGGTCATCCCCCGCGCCGATCCCGATCCCGAGTTCTCGACGGTCCGCCACCGGATGGCTCTCGCCTGACCGGCGGTCGGACCAGGCACCGAACCGTAGAGGACCTGAGGAGGCCCCATGTTCGACTACTTGATCAAGGGTGGGACCGTCATCGACGGGACCGGCGCCCCGGCCCGTGAGGCCGACGTGGCGGTGCTCGACGGGAGGATCGCAGCGATTGGCGCCCTCGACGGGGAGGCCACCACGGTCCTCGATGCCACCGGCCTGATGGTCTGTCCCGGGTTCATCGACCCCCACTGCCACTACGACGCCCAGATCTGCTGGGACCCGGCCCTCACCTCATCGAGCCTGCACGGGGTGACCACCATCATCATGGGCAACTGCGGCTTCTCGCTGGCTCCGGTGGGCAACGAAGCCGACGCCCTATACATCAGCGCAATGCTGGCCGGGGTGGAGGGAATGCCCCTGGAATCGCTGGCCCAGGGGGTGCCCTGGGACTGGCTGACCTTCGCAGAGTACCTGGACCGCTTCGAGGGCCACATCGGTGTAAACATGGGCTGCCTCGTCGGCCACAACGCCCTTCGTCGAACCGTCATGGGAGAAGACGCCGTCGGCGCCGAGGCCGACGAGGCACAGTTGGCCGAGATGGCCCGCCTCCTCCACGAGTCGATCGAGGCCGGTGGCCTGGGATTCTCCTCCAGCCAGTCCTACACCCACAACGACGCCGAGCGGTGGCCGGTTCCCTCCCGCTGGGCGGCAGCCGAGGAACTCGTCTCCCTGTCGGCAGTGGTGGCGGACCACGAGGGGACCACCCTCCAGTGGGTGAGTACCGGCTGTCTCGACGGGCTCAGCACCGAGGAGTACGACCTTCTCACCCGGATGTCCCTGGCCGGGCAACGGCCCCTGAACTGGAATGTGTTCACCATCGACTCGGCCCGGCTGGAGGCCTTCGAGAAGCAGACGGGGATGGGTGACTACGCCGCTGCCCAGGGGGCGCGGGTGGTGGCCCTGACAATGCCGGTCCTGGTCGGGATGAACATGAGCTTCCGCCACTACTGCGGGCTGAACCTCCTGCCGGGCTGGGACGATGTGCTGTCCCTCCCCCTGGCCGAACGCATGGAGGAACTCTCCCGACCCGAGGTCAGGCAGAAGATGGAGGCTGCCGCGGCGTCTCCCGAGGCGGGAGTCATGTCCCGGCTCACCGACTTCTCCACCTACGAGATCGGAGACACCTACTCGGCCAAGAACGCGGGCCTGAAGGGCCGCCTGGTGGCAGACATCGCCGCCGAGCGGGGCACCGGGGCCTTCGACACCCTGCTCGACATCGTCCTCGCCGACGACCTGGACACCGTGCTCTGGCCCAGCCCCACCGACGACGACGACGAGAGTTGGAGGATGCGCCAGGAGGCATGGAAGAGGGACGACGTCCTCATCGGCGGCTCCGACGCCGGCGCCCACCTGGATCGCATGGCCGGCTCCTCCTACCCGACGGCCTGGCTGGCCGACTGCCTGCGGGGCAGGGGCCTCACCAGCGTCGAGGACGCCGTCCGCCACATGACCGATGCGCCGGCCCGCCTCTTCGGCCTCATAGACCGGGGCCGCATCGCCGAGGGATGCCATGCCGACCTGGTGATATTCGATCCCGACGACGTCGATGCCGGCGAGACGGTCCTGGTCCACGACCTGCCGGGAGACAACAGGCGGCTGTGGTCCGATCCTCTGGGCATGGTACGGGTGCTGGTCGGCGGGTCTGAGATCGTGGCCGACGGCAAGCCCACCGGCAACCTGCCGGGCGCGGTACTGCGGTCGGGGAGGGACACGGCCACCGTGCCCATTCCAGCCTTCGCTGCCAACTGAGTTGTCGGACCGGCTCTGCCGGCCACCGGACACCGGACGGACCGCCGACAGGGTCGCGGTGTGTCTGTCCGACGCCGGACCGGCCAGACTGCTGGGGTGCGGCTCGAGGAAACCCCCGAACAGCAGTCATTGCGCGCCGAGTTGCGCTCCTACTTCGCCGGATTGATGACCGAGGAGCTCAGGGATGCGCTCCGCGGTGGCCACGCTGCATCCGACACACGTAGGTCGGTATACAGACGACTCGGGACGGACGGGATGCTCGGCCTCGGTTGGCCAACCGAGTACGGGGGCGGAGGCCGGCCTGCGACCGACCAGTTCATCCTGTTCGACGAGGCGCAGCGGGCCAACTGCCCCATGCCGTTCGTGTCCCTCAACACAGTCGGGCCGACCCTCATCGAGTTCGGCGACGAGGCCCAGAAACAGCGCTTCCTGCCCGGGATTCTCGCCGGTGACGTGATCTTCGCCATCGGGTACTCGGAACCGACGGCAGGTACCGACCTGGCCTCGTTGCGGACCAGGGCCGTTCGTGACGGCGATGAGTGGGTGGTCAGCGGATCCAAGATCTTCACCAGCGGGGCCAACGAGGCCGACTATGTCTGGTTGGCCTGTCGAACCGATCCCGAGGCACGCAAGCACAGGGGTATCTCTCTGCTGATCGTGCCCACCGACTCCGAGGGCTTTTCGTGGACGCCCATAGTCACGGTGGGCGACGGGCCGACGACCAGTACCTACTACGACAGCGTGCGGGTGCCGGCTGCCAACCTGGTCGGCGATGTGAACGCCGGCTGGTCGATGATCACGACGCAACTCAATCACGAGCGGGTCGGCCTGGCAGCCACCAGCGCCCTGGCCTTCAATCTCCAAGACGACACGGTGGCCTGGGCGGCCGACACCGTGGCCCCCGAGGGCGGACGTGTCATCGACCGACCCTGGGTGCAGCTGGACCTGGCCCGGTGCCATGCCGAACTGGAGGCCCTCCGGCTCCTCAACTGGCGGATGACCATCGATGTGGAAAGGGGGCGCCTCACCGCCGACCGGTCGGCGGCGGTGAAGGTCTACGGCACCGAGGCAGCGGTGAGGATCTACGAACGCCTGCTCGGCATCGTCGGAGCAGAGGGCCGGGTGAGGGATGGTCAACCCGGAGTGGTGCTGCGAGGCGAACTGGAGAAGGCCGCCCGGGCCGCCCAGATCAACACGTTCGGGGGTGGGGTCAACGAGGTGATGCGGGAAATAGTCGCCTGGATGGGCCTCGGCATGGCCCGTACGGCCCGGCAGGCCTGAAAGCGACGGGAACGACTGTGGACTTCGACCTGACCGATGACCAGCAGGCCCTTCGTGGCCTGGCTGAACGGATCTTCGGCGACCTCGCATCGACCGACCGTGTGGCCGAGGTGGAGGCCACCGACGACCGGTTCGACCGCAACCTCTGGGAGGCCCTGGCCGAAGCGGGCCTGATCGGCGTAGCGCTCCCCGAACGCGACGGGGGCCTCGGCCTGGGCATGGTGGAGGCCTGCCTGGTCCTCGAACAACAGGGTCGACGGGTGGCCCCGGTTCCGCTGCTGGCCGTCACGGCGCTCGGCGCATGGGCGATCTCCGCCCACGGCTCCGAAGCGCAGCGGTCCCGCTGGTTGGAGGGCATAACCGAAGGCAGCCGAATCCTGACCGGGGCATGGACGGACCCGGCCGGAGCGGACCTCTCGCAGCCCCTGACCGGGGTGGCCGAGGGGACGGGATGGCGGGTCAGTGGAACGAAGGTGGCCGTGCCCGCCGCCGGTGTGGCCGAAGCCGTAGTCGTGCCGGTCGACACCGACGGCCACCGTGTGGCGATCGTTCCGACAGACGCCGAGGGCCTGACCATCACCCTCGCCGAAACGACCAGTCGGGAGGTCCGTGGGGCCCTGGAGTTCGACGCTGTGAGGGTCGAGCCCGAAGACCTCCTCGAGGGCGACGGCGACAGGATCACCCAGGGGGTTCTGGACCGGGCCAGGATCGGAATCTGCGCCATGGTGCTGGGATGCTGCGAAGAGGCCCTGGCCATGGCGGCAACCCATGTGTCCGAACGCGAACAGTTCGGCCGGCCCTTGTCCACCAACCAGGGGGTTGCCATCCAGGCCGCCGACGCGGCGATCGACACGGACGGCATACGGGTCACCCTCCAAAAGGCCGCATGGCGACTCGACAACGGCCTCGACCTCTCACAGGCCGTGCCGACGGCCAAGTGGTGGGCTGCCGAAGCCGGACAGCGGGTGGTGGTCACCACCCAACACCTGCACGGTGGGACCGGGGCCGATATCAGCCACCCGGCACACCGCTACTTCCTCTGGGTGCTCCAACTGGCAGACAGCCTGGGCGGTGCCGGAGCCCACCTGGCCCGACTCGGCTCGACGATCCTCGACCGGGCCTCCTGAGGGCCGAACGGGAGGACTAGAGGCCGAAGCCGTCGACGACCGGTTCCTGGTCGGCGAAGAAGGGCCCCAGGTGGTCCTCAAGGGCCTCGAGGGTCCAATCACCCTCGTGGGTGGCCTCGAAGGCCCGACGGGGCCGTTCGTAGACCGTGACCTCACCGCCCCAGACCTGGAGTACCTGGCCGGAGACCCGTTCGGCCAGCGGGGAGGCAAGCCAGGCCACCAGCGGCGCCACGTGCTCCGGGGCGAAGGTGTCGAAACCATGGTCGGGCTGCTCGAACAGCGTTGCCGACGGACCGCCCATGATCATCCGGGTGCGGGCCCGGGGTACCAGCACGTTGGCTGTGCACCCGAACCGGAGCACCTCGCGGGCGGCCGAGATGGTCAGGGCGGTGATCCCGGCCTTCGCAGCGCCGTAGTTGCCGCTCCCCAGGGCGCCGATCAGCGCCGCCTCCGAGGAGGTACTTATCAACCGGCCACCGAGAGGTTCCCCACCTCCGGCCTTCCACCGGTCACGCCAGTGGGCCAGCGTGTGGCGGATGGTGCAGAAGTGACCCTTGAGGTGCACCCGGACCACGTCGTCGAACTCCGACTCCTCCATCTTCTGGAGCATCGAGTCGCGTATAAATCCGGCGTTGTTGACGAGGATGTCGAGGCCCCCGAACTCGTCGACGGCCGTTCGGACCAGGTCGGCCGACTGTTCCCAGTCCGCCACGTCGCCAAAGTGGGCCACGGCCCGACCGCCCATAGCGGTGATCTCGGCCACGACATCCTCGGCGGGCGAGTCATCCTGGCCTGTACCGACAAGCGTCGTGCCGAGGTCGTTGACGACCACCGCTGCGCCATGCTGGGCCAACTCGAGGGCTTCGACCCGGCCCAGGCCACGACCCGCACCGGTGACAATGGCTACGCGGCCGCCGAGGAGTTCCATCGTCAGATGCGTTCGATGACCGTTGCCGTGCCGATCGCCCCGCCGCAGCACATGGTGACCATGGCCGTCGAGGCGTCACGTCGTTCCAACTCGTGCAGGGCCGTGACCAGGAGCCGTGAGCCGGTGGCCCCCACCGGGTGGCCCAGGGCTATGGCTCCGCCGTTTACGTTGACCCTCTCCGGGTCGATCTCGGGGTACTGGCCCAGCCAGGAGAGCACCACGGCGGCAAACGCCTCGTTGCACTCGAAGATGTCGATGTCGGACAGCTGCATCCCGCTCCTGGCCAGGAGTCGGGCCGTGGCATCCACCGGGCCGTCGAGGAGGTAGTAGGGGTCGGTGCCCACCACCACGTTGGTCACCATGCGGGCTCGGGCCTTCAGGCCGAGGGCAGCAGCCCGCTCGGCGCTCATCCACAGCAGGCCGGCAGCACCGTCGGAGATCTGCGACGAATTGCCGGCCGTGTGGATTCCGGCGGGCATCACGGGATCGAGTCGGGCCAGGCCCTCGGCGGTGGACTCCCGGATCCCCTGATCGGTCGTCACACGCCTGGTCTCGGAGGTTCGGGCGCCGTTCTCGTCGAGGATCGGGACGTCCAACGGGAGGATCTCCCGCTCGAAGCGCCCCTCCGCCGCTGCCTGGGCCGCCCGCTCCTGGGAGCGCAGTCCCCATGCATCGACATCCTCCCTGGTGATGCCCCGGTTGGCGGCGATCCGTTCGGCAGCTTCGAACTGGTTGGGACTGTCCCACGGGAAGTCGTCCGGCTTCGACTTTCCCGGGCCGTTGACGACGTTGGAGCCCAGGCCCACATGGCTCATCAACTCGACCCCGCAGGCCAGGCCCACGTCGATGGTGTCCGAGGTGATCAGTGCGTGGATCAGGTTGTTGGCCTGCTGGCCGGAGCCGCACTGGGTGTCGACGGTGGTGGCCCCCGTGCTGTAGTCGTCGCAGGCGGTCAACCAGGCGTGGCGGGTGACGTTGCTTGCCTGCTCGCCGGCCTGCGTCACGCAGCCTCCGATGACCTGGTCCACCTCAGCCGGCTTCAGGTCGGCTCGGTCGACGATGCCCCTCTGAAGCGCCCCCAGCAACTGGGTGGCGTGGAAGCCGCTCAGGTCGCCTGTTCCCACCCGGCCCCGCCCGAGCGGCGTCCGTAGTGCTTCGACGATGACGGCCTCTGCCATGGCGGCGTTCCTCCTGGTCCAGTGTCCACATCATTGCCCAGTCGTCCGGACCGCGACCACATCAGAACGGACCGGAGCCCACAGGCCCTGCTCCGTGACCACGTGGCCGTGGCGGGAAGCAGTGGGATCAGGCGCCGACCACGGGGATGAGCACCCGGCCGTCATCGGCGCGCCGGACCTCGAGGTGTTCGCCGGAGGACACCCGTCCGTAGAGCGTGTTGCGCTGTTCGAGGGTGCGGCCCAGCGGTTCGACAATGGCCACGAAGTCGGACTCCTGGGCGGACTGACCGTGTTCGGCGCCGGCGGCCCGTGAGATGTTCTCGTCGACGAGGGTGCCGCCGAGGTCGTTGCATCCCGCCTGGAGCATCTGGCGGATGCCGTCGAAGCCGATCTTGACCCAGGAGCCCTGGATGTTGTCGACCAGCCCATGCAGTGCGATCCGAGCCACGGCGTGCATCAACAGCGTCTCGCGGAAGGTGGGGCCTCGGCGCGCCGTGCGTTGCAGGTAGATGGGAGAGGCCATGTGCACGAAGGGGAGGCCCACGAACTCGGTGAACCCACCGGTCTCCTTCTGGAGGTCGCGGCACGCGAGCAGGTGCCGCACCCAGTGTTCGGGGCCCTCGATCGATCCGAACATGATCGTGATGTTGGAGCGCAGCCCGACCCCGTGCGCAGTGCGGTGGGCCTCGAGCCATTCCTCGGTGTTGATCTTGTCAGGACACAACCTGGCACGAATCGTGTCGTCGAGGATCTCTGCTGCAGTTCCGGGCAGGGACCGCAGGCCGGCGTCCATGAGGCGCCGCAGGTAGTCGGCCAGCGGCTCGCCGAGTCGTCGCGCCCCCTCGGTGACCTCGAGGGCGGTGAAGCCGTGCACGTGGATGTCCGGCACGGCATCGCGGACCGCCCGGGTGACCTCGATGTAGTAGTCGCCGTCGAAGTCGGGATGGATGCCGCCCTGGAGGCACACCTCGGTGGCACCCATACGTGCGGCATCGGTGGCACGGCGGGCGATCTCGTCGAGGTCCAGGAGGTAGGGGGTGCCTCGCAGGTTCAGCGACAGCGGTCCCTTCGAGAAGCCACAGAACCGGCACTTGTAGGTGCAGACGTTGGTGTAGTTGATGTTGCGGTTGGCAACCCAGGTCACGACATCGCCGACGGCCCGACGCCGGAGTTCGTCTGCGACCTCCGCCACGGCACGCACCTCGGGGCCGCGTGCCGCAAAGAGGGCGAGGAGCTCGTCGGTACCTGCCTCCTGCCCGGCGAGCACACCGTCGAGGACCTCGCCCAGGCGCCCGCCTGCTGCGGGCGACCCGCACAACAGGTCGACGGGGGACACGGGCGCCCCCGAGTACCAGGCTGTCGAGTCGTGGCCTATCTGGCGGATCTCGGCGCCGTCCGCAGCGGCGACGGTTTCGATGCGCTCGGGGAATACGGCGCCCGGATCGTCGCGGCCTAGCCCCTCGGCGTCGGCTCGGTCCATGACCGGGAAACGGAGTGCCTCGTCGAGCCACACCTCGGGGCGGCGCACGTAGTCCGGGTGGACGGTGAGTCGGGGAGCAAGGGTGAAGCCCCGCTGCTCGGTCAACTCCCGAAGGCGGTCGAGGGCAGGCCAGGGGCGCTCCGGGTTGACATGGTCGACGGTCACCGGGGAGACGCCGCCCCAGTCGTCGATGCCGGCATCGAGCAACGGCCGGAAGTCGTCGGAGAGGTTCGGCGGAGCCTGTACGTGCACCTCGTCCGGGAGGACCAGACGTGCCAGTGCGATGGCCTCGAGGTAGTCGTGTGACGGGCACGGTGGTGCCGCACGCATGGCGGTGCCGGCCTTGGGAAGGAAGTTCTGGACGATGACCTCCTGCACGTGCCCGTGTCGTCGATGCGAGTCGGCGATGGCCTCGAGGGCGACGAGTCGGTCAATGCGGTCCTCGCCTATTCCGACGAGGATGCCCGTGGTGAACGGGATCCGGAGACGGCCGGCGGCCTCGAGGGTGGCGAGGCGGCGCTCCGGTGTCTTGTCGGGGGCGCCCCGGTGGCAGTCGAGGTCGGGACGAAGCGTCTCGAGCATCATCCCCTGTGATGGGGCAACTTCCCGGAGCCGGGCCAAATCGTCCTCGTGGAGCGCTCCGGCGTTGGAGTGGGGGAGCAGGCCGGTCTCCTCGAGCACCATGCGCGAGACATCGACCAGGTAGTCGACGGTCGATTCGTAGCCGTGGTGGCCCAGCCAGTCGGCAGCCACCGGATAGCGCTCCTCGGGTCGCTCGCCGAGCGTGAACAGCGCCTCGTGGCATCCGGCCGAGGCTCCCCGGCGGGCGATTTCGAGTATCTCGTCGGGCAGGAGGTACGGGGCGGCGAGTCGGGCCGGCGGCTGGGCGAATGTGCAGTAGCCGCAGCGGTCGCGGCACAGCATGGTGAGGGGGATGAACACCTTGGGGCTGTAGGTGATGCGGGTGCCGTGTGCCATGTCGCGACGCCGGCCGGCAGCGGCGACCAGCTCCGGGAGCGGCACACCGAGCAACTCCCCGGCCCCTGCGGGAACCTGCCGGGCGGTCATCCGACGGCTCCGGTGGCTCGTGCATGGTGTCCGGGGCCGGGCCGGCTCCGGATGTGCTGGGCGGCAACGGCCTCGTCACATGTCGGACAGCGGACCGCATGTTCGACCGGGCCATGGCAGGCGTCGTGGATCAGCAGGGTGGGGGGCCCGTTCTCGGCGCACCAGCGATCGCCCCATGCCATGAGGGCGACCAGCGCAGGGGAGAGGTCGCGGCCCTTGGCTGTGAGCCGGTACTCGTGGCGCACCGGTCTCTCCTGGTAGGGCACCCGCTGGACCACTCCGGCTTCCTCGAGCCGGCGGAGGCGGTCGGTCAGGAGATTCCGCGCGATTCCCAGGTCACCGTGAAGGCGTTCGAAGCGACGGACGCCCCGGAACAGGTCTCGCAGGATCAGCAGCGTCCAGCGGTCTCCTACGGCCGCGAGGGTGCGGGCGATCGAGCAGCGGTCGGTGGAGGAGGGGATGGGTTCACCGGGCATGGGGGGACCGTAGCAGTCCGTTGCGAAATGCAACGGACTCGGCCGTGGCCGATTCCGGGCAGGTCAGGCCAGCTCGTCGGCCTTCTGCCCAAGGGTCTCCAGCAGCTCGACGAACGACTTCACGAAGGCTCCCACGCCCTCCTCCTCGAGGACGCGGGAGACGTCATCGAGGTCCACTCCCACCGCCTGGACTGCAGCCAGCGTGGAGCGTGCCCCCTCGGGATCGGCATCGACCGTGCGGGCCAGCGTGCCGTGGTCGTCGAACGCCTCGAGCGTGGTCTCCGGGAGCGTGTTGACGGTGTCAGGGCCGATCAGCGCGTCGACATAGAGGGTGTCGGGATAGGAGGGATTCTTGGTCGAGGTCGACGCCCAGAGGGGGCGCTGGACCCTCGCCCCCCGTGCAGCGAGCGCCTCCCACCGGTGTCCGGAGAAGGCTCGACGGAATAGGTCGTAGGCAACCTGCCCCTGGGCGACGGCAGCGAGGCCCCGGAGGTCGAGCGCCTCAGGTGTGCCGATGGCCTCCAGGCGGCGGTCGATCTCGGTATCTGTGCGGCTGATGAAAAACGAGGCGACCGACGAGATCCCCGACAGGTCGCCCTCGTGGTCCTCGAGACCGCCGATGTACGCCTCCATCACCTCCTGGTAGCGGTCGAGGGAGAAGATGAGGGTGACGTTGACGCTGCAACCCTCGGACACCATGGTGCGGATGGCGGGAATGCCCTCGGCGGTGGCGGGGATCTTCACGAACAGGTTGGGCCGGCCGATCACGTTCCGAAGGTGGCGGGCGGCATCCTCCGTGCCGGCGGTGTCGGCTGCCAGGCTGGGATCGACCTCGACCGAGACGAAGCCGTCGAGGCCGCCGCTCGCCTCGTGGACAGGCCGCAACAGGTCCAGGGCGTCGACGATGTCGCGTGTGACCAGGTCCCAGTAGGAGTCCTCGATCGAATGCCCCGCACCGCTGAGAGAGCCGAGCTGTTCGTCGTAGTCGTCGGTCCCGGTCATCGCCTTCTGGAAGATCGACGGATTCGACGTGATGCCACGTACCCCCCGGTCGATGAGGGCCTGCAACTCGCCGGAGGTGATCCATCCCCGGCGCAGGTTGTCCAGCCATGGGCTCTGACCCTGCTGGTCGAAGAGTTCGCGGAGTCGGCTCATGCTGCGCCTTCCTTCTTGTCGAGATCGCCGTCGAGGAGTGCACGGGCCGCATCGGCCACCGCCGCCGGCGTGATTCCGAGCCGTTCCATGACCTCGGAACCGGGGGCAGAGGCCCCGAAGCGGTCGATGCCTACCGACCTGTCCGCCCATGCCCCCCAGCCGAAGGTGACGCCGGCCTCCACCGACACCACCGGCACACCGGGGGGAAGCACCGAGGCACGATAGGCGACGTCCTGCCCGCCGAACAGGTCCATGGACGGCATCGACACGACCCGCACAGAGGTGCCGCCGGCGGAGAGGGTCGCTGCAGCATCGAGTGCGACGGCAACCTCGCTGCCGGTTCCGATGAGCACGACGTCGGGAGGACCGTCTGCATCCACGAGCACGTAGGCGCCCCGGGCCACCGCTGCATGGTCGTCGGTGCCGGCCAGGACCGGCACGTCCTGACGGGTCAGGAGAAAGGCTGTGGGACCGTCACCCTCGATCGCCACCCGCCAGGCTCCTGCAGTCTCGTTGGCATCGGCAGGCCTGAAGACCCGGAGGCCGGGGATCGCCCTCAGGGCGGCGGCGTGCTCGACGGGCTGGTGGGTCGGTCCGTCCTCGCCGACTCCGACGGAGTCGTGTGTCCAGACGAACAGCGTCTTGGCACCACTGAGGGCCGCCAGGCGCACGGCACCGCGCATGTAGTCGCTGAACACGAGGAATGTCCCACCCACGGGGATGAGGCCGCCGTGGAGGGCCATCCCGTTGCAGATGGCGCCCATGGCGTGCTCGCGGACCCCGAAGAAGAGCTGGCGACCCTCGGGGCAGTCGGCTGACTGGACGCCGTGGCCGGAGATGGTGGTTCCGGTGTTGCCTGTCAGGTCGGCGCCACCACCGATCAGGCCGGGAACCTCGTCGAGCAGGGCCGCCAGGCAGGCGTTGCCGGCCTTGCGGGTGGCCACGCTCTGGCCCGGCTCCCAGGTCGGCAGGGAATCGGTCCAGCCGTCGATACCCGAGGCCGCCCAACTGGCCTCCCAGGCGGATCGGTCGCCGTCCCAGGCGTCGAGCCGCTGCTGCCAGGCCTGGCGGGCGGTGCCACCCCGTGCGCCCGCCTCCCGGTAGGTCGCAAGAACCTGTTCGGGGATGTGGAAGGACTCGTGTTCCGGGAGCCCCATGCGGCGCTTCGTCTCGGCGATGCCGTCGTCGGTCAACGAGTAGCCGTGGGCGGCCGACGTGTCGACATCGCGCGAGGGGGTGGCGATATGGCTCCGGAGCACGACGATGGTGGGCCGATTCTCCTCCTCCATGCCGGAGCGCAGCGCCGCCTCGATGGCGTCCAGGTCCTCGGCTGCCTCGCCGAGGTCGATCACGTGCCATCCGTAGGCGGCGAACCGGGCGGGGGCGTCGTCGGAGAGTGCCAACTCGGTCGGCCCGTCGATCGTGATGTGGTTGTCGTCGTAGACGGCTATGAGGCGTCCCAGGCCGAGGTGGCCGGCGAGCGATGCCGCCTCGTGGCTGATGCCCTCGGCCAGGTCGCCGTCGCCACAGACAACGAACGTGTGGTGGTCGCAGATCTCAGAGCCGAACCGGGCCCTCAGGTTGCGCTCCGCAACAGCCATGCCCACAGCGTTGGCGAGACCCTGTCCGAGGGGGCCGGTCGTGACCTCGACGCCCGCCGTGTGTCCGACCTCGGGATGGCCCGGCGTGGCGGATTCCCACTGGCGGAAACGACGGAGGTCCTCGAGGGTCAACCCGTGGCCCGTGAGGTGGAGCATCGAGTACAGAAGGATCGAGGCATGGCCGGCCGAGAGGATGAAACGGTCGCGGTCGAGCCATCCGGGATCGCCGGCGTCGTAGGTGAGGACCCTGGTCCACAGGACATGGGCCAGGGGGGCAAGGGCCATTGCGGTGCCCTGATGGCCGGAACGGGCAGCATGGGGGCCGTCCATCGAGAGGCCGCGTATGACGTTGACGGCGTGGGTTTCGAGGGCGGCGTCCGGGGGGGCGCTCATTGGCGGTGTGGCTCCGGTCGGGGACGTGATCGGCCACCCTATCCGCGCGGCCCGAACCGGAAGGGCACCGTTGGGCCGTCGAGCGATCCCTCAGGCGGCAGGCTCGGCCCCGAGGAGGAGGGCGGAGGCGGTGAAGCCGTGGAGGAAGTGCCGGCCCCCGATGGGTCCGATCTCGCCGGCACAGAACATGCCGGCCACGGCTGTGGTTTCGAGTCCGTCGACCAGCGCCTCCGCATCGGGGCCCGGACGGCCGTACAGGTTGGAGCCGCGGCCGTTGCAGGTGAAGGCGAGGGCTGAATCTGCGCGCCAGGCCGCCGCCAGGTCCCGGAGTTCGACGCTGGCGGCGTCGGCGTCGCGGATCTGGAACTGCACCGTGGACCCGACAGGGGCATGGTCCCCGATGGCCAGGGCGCCCGTGGACCGGTCGGCACCGAGCACGCCACGGATCAGGAAGTCCCCGGGCCCGAACACCTCCCGGTGTTCGTCGATGACCAGCCCGACATGCAGTCCCCTGGAGAGCAGCACACGATCGGAGGGCTCGACAGCATCCGCTATCGCCTTCAACCGATCGAGGGCAGGGCGACCGCCGAGCGTTCGCAGCAGGTTGCCTTCGCTGGATGTGACGGTCATCGGCTCGCCCAGCGGACGACAACCCTGGGATACGAGGGGTCGGGCACCCAGCCCGGGGGGCAGCGCCAGGGCCACGGCGCCGTCCCGGTACAGCTCGTCATCGAGGAGCAGCCGGTTGCCACCGGGCCCACCGGCAGCAGATGCGAGCCCTCCGATCAGGGTCACACCGCCTGGGACGCCGTCGGCGAGCCCGACGCCGTCGAAGGAGAACGGATCTGCCAGGGCGACTACGGCTGTCCCGTCGGCGATCCCATCGGGGAGGAATCCCTCCGACGACAGCCGGAAGACATCGACGGGGCCGGTCTGTCCGGCCCACAGGACGAGTCCCGGAGACTCCTCGACCTCCTGCCTGTGGGCCAGGACGGACACGGCCGTCCCACCGATGAGGTGGCCGACGCCGAGCGTCCGGCGAACCGTGCGCCCGACCTCCTCACACTGCCCGATGTGGTGGCCGGTCAGGAACAGGACAGCGACGTCGGGAGAGGGCCCGAGCCGATCGAGGACCTGGCCGACCACCTCCCCGAGGGCGATGCCGGTGTCGGGATGCTCGGACAGTGCAACCGCGTAGCGCACCGGGTCAGGAGGCGTGCGCGCCGGAGGCCGGGTCACCCGGACAAGGGTGCGGAGGAACTGTTCATCGAAGGGGAACCTAGACCTTGCTGTCCGGAACCGTCGCCTTTGAGGCCGGCAGGACAATTCGGAGGATGGCGCACCATCTGGGGGACCGCGCACCCCTACGATGCGGCCGTGATCAGGCGCGCAGTTCTCCCACTTCTGCTGGTGGCCCTCGCCGTCGGGTCGGCATGGCAGGCGCGGCTATCCGACCAGGAGCACGACCGGCCGCCCCGAGAGGCATCGGATATCCCACCTCCCGAGGTTCGCACCCCGCTCCTCTCCGTTCGACGGGTACCGGTCTTCCTCCAGGAACCCGAGGCTGACCGCCGCCTGCTGGCCTCGCTCGAGGAGTCGGCTGCGGCCCTTCCTGCGGACAGTTGCGTCGCTGTCTCGGAGTCGGGACGCGAGCGCTACGGCCACCTTGCCGATCGGGCATTCGTTCCGGCCAGCACCCAGAAGCTCCTCACCGGTGCAGCGGCACTCGCCCTGCTGGGCCCCGACCACCGATTCACCACCAGCGTGGTGACGCGCTCTGCGCCCGTCGACGGGGTGATCGACGGCGACGTCTGGCTGGTGGGGTCGGGGGATCCCCTGCTCTCGACCGGGGACTACTGGGGGCGCTACGACGACCCTCTGCCGTTCACCGACATCGACCTCCTGGCAGCGCAGATCGAGGACGCAGGAATCACCACCATCACCGGCGCGGTGATCGGCGACGAGAGCCGGTTCGACGGCCTGCGCTGGGTCGAGACCTGGCCGGAGCGGTTCCGACCCGGCAACCAGACACAGTCCGGCCCCCTGAGCGCCCTCACCGTCAACGACGGGTTCACCCGATGGGATCCGGAACGGACCGCCTATGCCCACAACACCCCGGCGGCGGACCCGGCGGCGTTTGCTGCGGCGTTCTTCGACGACCTGTTGGAGGCCAGGGACCTTGTGATCCGACGTGTTGCACAGGCGGGCGTAGTGCCCCTCGATGCGACCACCGAGTTGGCGTCGATCGAGTCACCGCCCCTCGCCGACATAGTCCGACAGATGCTGCTCACCAGCGACAACATGACCGCTGAGCTCCTTGTCAAGGCCCTGGGAGCAGAGGTGGAGGCACCCGGCACCACCACAGGTGGACTGGCGGCGATGCGCAGCGCCCTCGAAGGCATGGGCCTCGACCTCTCCGGCTCGGCGAGCGCCGACGGCTCGGGGCTCGACACCGGCAACCGGGTGTCCTGCGGGCTTCTCGTGGCAATCCTCGACACGTCGACCGGCGGCCCGGGAAGCCTCCTGGAAACAGGCCTCGCCGTCGCCGGCCAGTCGGGGACGATGAGCAACCGCCTCGTCGGAACGTCGGCCGAAGGCCGCGTGGCCGCCAAGACGGGAACGCTGCGCGACGTCGTGAGCCTGGCCGGCCGGGTCGAGACCCTGGGCAACCGGTCCCTCACGTTCGCGGTGCTGAGCAACGCCGAGTCGATGCCGGACGACATCAGGGCCATCCACGATCAGGTGGTCCTCACGCTCGTGGGCTATCCGGACGGCCCGGACATCTCCCTGCTCGAACCGCATCCGGTCGTCACCCGCTGAGCCCATGGACCCTGGACAATCTCGGGGTCAGCAATCTCGGGGTCAGCAGGGGTGGCGTTCCGAGGCGATGTTCCCGCTGGGGACCGTTCTGCTTCCCGGGGCCTTCCTGCCCCTGCAGGTCTTCGAACCGCGGTACCAGGCGATGCTGTCCGACCTGCTCGCCGGGTCCCGGTGTTTCGGAACCGTCCTGATCGAGCGGGGGAGCGAGGTGGGCGGCGGGGAGGTCCGTACGGACGTAGGCACGATCGCCCGGATCGTCGAGGCACGCACGGTCGGAGATGACCGATGGTCGGTCGCCGTCACGGGGATGCAGAGGATCCAGGTGATGCGATGGTTGCCGGACGATCCGTACCCGATGGCGCTGGTAGCGGACCTGCCCGATGTGGAACAGGCCGATCGGGACATCGGCCGCGAATCAGCCCGTCTAGCGGAGGTTGCAGCACGTCTACGGGTGGTCCTTGCCGACCTGGGCAGGTTGGGCGACCCGGTGCCTGCGGACACCTTCGAGTGCTCAGGTGACCCTGCAGTCGGGACGTTCCAACTGGGATCGCTCGGGCCCTTCGGACCCCTGGACCGCCAGCGCCTGTTGGCGGCAACCCGGACGATTGATCGCCTGGTGCTGCTCGAGGAGTGCCTGACGCATGTCGAGGAGGTCGTGGCCTACCGACTTGGGGGGTGACGGGGGTGCTTCCGGGAGGCAGGGATAGCGTGGGCGGCCCATGGGCAACGGAGAAGACCTCGTAGCGCTCCTCAAGCGCTACCTACGCCAGGAGACCGTCGATCCGCTGCGTTCGATCGGCCGCACACTCCTGTTCGGCGTGTTCGGGTCCCTCCTTGTGGGTGCCGGCGCCGTGCTCATCTCCATCGGGGCGCTGCGCCTCCTGCAGGGGTGGTCCCCCCTGGACGCCACCTGGTCCTTCCTCCCGTACCTGGTCGTCTCGATGGTGCTGCTGGCGGCCTGCGGCCTCGCCCTCAGGCAGGTCTCCCGATCGGATGGTTCCGCATGAGCGAAGACCGGGTGACCCGCGACGACCTCGAGGCGGAGTTGCGCGACACCTTCGGGGGCGCCGTAGGGCGCGCCGACGAGGCACGGGCCCCGCTGCTGGTCGCTGCGGTCGCCGCCGGCGCCATCCTCCTGGGGGTGGCCTACCTCGTGGGTCGGCGCATCGGCCGCCGTTCCTCCACCATCGTCGAGATCAGGCGCATCTGATGGCCCCTGCCGCCAGCAGCCTGTTGGGCCGGGGACTCCGCCTGGGCCTGTTGGGCGGACAACGTCGGTGGCAGATGGTTCTCGGCCTCGTCGCCCTGGCCCGGCTCGTCCGACGTGTGGTCCGACCGGGCTCCGGACCGGTGGTCCACCGCCAGCGCGTCCATGTGGGTGAAGGCATCGAAATCCGACACCTGCCTGCCTCGGCCTTCGACGGCTCCGGCCCATCGGGTCGATGAGGGTTGAGCTCCGCAACCCGAGCCGCACGCTCGAGATCGACGGCCCGCTGACGGTCGTGGCACTCCTCCAGAGGCTTGAAGTCGATCGCGAGACGGTCCTCGTCATCTGCGACGGAACCCTCGTTCCGGGCGACGCACGGATCGAAGCCGACGCAGCGGTCGAGATCCGGCCCGTCATCTCGGGAGGGGCGCCATGAAATGTCGTGTCTGCCGCGGTCCGGCGGTCATCGACATCCGTCGCCACAACGCCAACTTCTGCGAGGAGCACTTCCTGAAGTTGTGCCGCGACCAGGTGACCAGGGCAATCGAGGCCTTCGACATGCTGTCGCCCGGCGCCCGGGTCCTCGTGGCAGTGTCGGGGGGCAAGGACTCACTGGCCCTCTGGGACATCCTCCTGGCCCTGGGCTACGAGGTCGACGGCCTCTACCTGGGGCTCGGAATCGGTGAATACAGCGATGCGTCCGGAAGCCACGTGCGCAGGTTCGCCACGCCCCGGGGCCTGAGCCTTCAGGAGGTCGACCTGAGGTCTGAACACGGCTTCGACATCCCGAACGGTTCACGGGCGGCGAAGCGGCCACCGTGCAGCGCCTGTGGGCTCTCGAAGCGGCACCTGTTCGACCGCGCCGCCCGCGACGGTGACTATGAGGCCCTGGCCACCGGTCACAACCTCGACGACGAGGCAGCAGTGCTGTTCGGCAACGTCCTGCGCTGGGAAGGGGAGTACCTGGCACGACAGTTCCCCGTCCTGCCTGCCGGCAACGGCTTCCCCCGCAAGGTCAAGCCGCTGGTCCGCCTGGGCGAACGCGAGACCGCCGCCTACTGCGTGCTGCGTGGCATCGACTACCAGGTGGAGGAGTGCCCCATGGCCGAGGGGAACCGCCATCTGGGCTACAAGGCGGCGCTGAACGCCGTCGAGGTACAGTCGCCCGGCACAAAGCACACCTTCTACTTCAACTTCCTGGACCGTGCGGCGGGCCTGTTCCGCGATCAGATGGCTGTGGTGGATCCGGGCATTGGCAGTTGCACCAGGTGCGGGAGTCCGGCCAATGGCGAGATCTGCTCGTTCTGCCGGCTCGCCGAACGTGCCACGGGAGCAGGAGAACCTGTCCAACTCGAGAGTCGCCGCAAGGACGGGGTTCGGGCATGAGCCATTGTTTCGAGGTTGGGGATCGTGTGCTCCTGGTGGACCGCAAGGACCGGCGTTACCTCGTCACGCTGGTCACCGGTGGCGAGTTCCACTCACACACCGGCGTCGTCGACCACGACGACCTGATCGGAGCACCCGACGGCAGCCACCTCCGCTCGAGCCGGGGAGGCTCCTTCGTGGCATTCCGGCCCACCCTGGCCGACTTCGTGCTCAAGATGCCCCGGGGGGCACAGGTGATCTATCCCAAGGACCTCGGCACGATCCTGATGCTGGCCGACATCCGACCGGGGGTGCGGGTCCTGGAGTCGGGCGTCGGCTCCGGGGCGCTTTCGATGACGCTGCTCCGGGCTGGGGCGGAGGTGACCGGCTACGAGATCCGGCAGGACTTCGCCGACCGTGCACGCCAGAACGTCGAGGACATGCTCGGCAGCGAACCACTCGACCGCTACGACGTCGAGATCCGCGACGCCTACGGGGGAATCGACGAGTCAGAGTTCGACCGGGTCCTGCTAGACCTGCCCGAACCCTGGCGGGTGGTGCCCCATGCGGCCCGGGCCCTCCGCCGGGGTGGGATCATCCTCGCCTACACGCCCAGCATCGTGCAGGCCGCCACATTCCGGGAGTCCCTCGGGGAACACGGCTTCGCATACCCGGAGACCCTCGAGGTGATGCACCGGAGTTGGCACATCGAGGGGGCTGCGGTCCGTCCGGCGCACCGGATGGTGGGCCACACGGGATTCCTCAGCCACGCACGCCTCCTGGGCACATGAGCCGTGCAGGGGCCACCGCCCTGGTGATCCTGCTGGCTGGCTGCTCCCCGGATACCGGGCCATCCCCGGCTACATCCCCGGCTACATCCCCGGCTACATCCCCGGCTACATCCCCGGCTACATCAGCGGCCCTGACCGTGACGACATCCACCGCTGAGGTCCCCACCACCGTGGCCGAGGTCCAGGCGGCCGTGCTGGCCGCCACACGGGCCGCCACCTTCTCCGTGCGGGGCCTCGACTGTCGCAGGGCCCAGGTCGGCACGGCATTTCTGGTGGCCCCTGACCTGTTGGCGACCAACGCCCATGTGGTGGCCGGCATCGAGGTACCGGTCCTGAGCGTTGGCAACGAGGAGGTGAGCAGCCGGGTTGTCGCCTTCGACCCCGTCTCGGATCTGGCGGTCCTCCGGATCGCACAGGACCTCGGAGAGCCCCTGTCCCTCGGGGAAGCCAACGTCGGGTCGGTCGTAGCACTGGTCGCCTTCGACGACGACGCCCGGCCCGTCGAGCGTCACCTCACGGTGCAGCAGCTCATCAGGGCCACCGGCAAGGACATATACGACAACCCCGGGACCGGTCGGGACGCCCTGATCCTCGAGGGATCGGTTGCCCGTGGCAACTCGGGGGGGCCGCTCGTAGACGGAGAGGGCACGGTCGTCGGGGTCGTGTTCGCCAACACACGGGGCGGTGCCGGAACCTCCTTCGCCGTCCAGTCCGGAGAACTCCTGGCCCTAATCGAGGAGGTCGGAACCAGCCCGGTTCCCCCTACCGACTGCCGCTGAGCGGATCGGGCCAAAGTGCGGGCGGGAGGCCCACCGGCCCCCGGAGTCGGATCAGCCGTCGTTGCCCGGGCTCACTCGACCTCGATGAAGATGCACTCGCCGGGGCACTCCTCGGCGGACTCGATGGTGGCTTCCAGCAGCGCCTCGGGGATCGGGGCTACCGCCTCGGCGCCGCCCGGTTCGCTGAGGATCTTGTCGCCGTCCTTCACATAGGCGAGGCCGTCGTCGAGCATGGCGAACACGTCGGGTGCGATCTCCTCGCAGAGTCCATCACCGGTGCAGAGATCCTGATCGATCCAGACCTTCATTTGATGTGGATTCCCTTCGTGAGTGGAGCACCCGATGTCTGAGACCTGACACGGAGCACGGACGTGCGGAGCAAAAGTGTACCCGGACCCCACCTCGGGGAGCGCTATGTGTCGTCACCGGACAACGGGCATCCGTCACCTCCATCCGACGGCAAGGGGCTAGGGTCCCGCGAAGGTGGCGTAGCGGACACAGCGGACACAGCGGACACAGAGGAGAGCGTCGTGGGCGAACTCGATGACCGACAGGACAGCGGGGGCGAGTTCCTGCGCTCCCAGATCGCCGACCTGGAGGCCGAGGTCGAGGAACTGCGGCGACGGATGCTCGACACCCCGCGTCGCCTCTCCGAATTCGAGGCGGAGCTCCGCGACGCCAAGCGGGAACTAGCGCGGGCAATGGCCCGGAACCAGAAGCTCAACACCACGCTGAGTTCGTCCAGGGACAAGATCGAAACCCTGCGCGAAGAGGTCGACAAGCTCTCGGAGCCACCCGCCTCCTACGGAACAGTGGTCGGACTCAACGACGACGGTTCCGCCGACATCCAGGCATCGGGTCGCAAGATGAGGGTCAGCATCCACCCGGACCTCACCGACGGGCTCACGGTGGGCCAGGAGGTCGTGCTCAACGACTCCCTCAGCATCATCAGGGCCCGCCCCCCCGAGAAGGTCGGCGAGGTGGTCACCGTAAGGGAGGTCCTGCCGGGGGGCCTGCGTGCGGTCGTCGTGGGCCGCGCCGACGAGGAGCGCGTCGCCGACCTGGGCGACGTCCTGCTCCACGAGGGGATCCGCAGCGGAGACGCTGCACTCTTCGATCCCCGATCCGGGCTGCTGCTCGAACGCCTGCCCCGCCCGGAGGTCGAGGCCCTCGTGCTGGAGGAGGTACCCGACATCACCTATGCGGACGTCGGTGGCCTCGACCAGCAGATCGAGATGATCATCGACGCCGTCGAACTGCCGTTCATCCACCAGGACCTGTTCGCCGAGTACGAGCTGCCGGCGCCGAAGGGAATCCTGCTCTACGGGCCGCCGGGTTGCGGCAAGACCCTGATCGCAAAGGCCGTGGCCAACTCCCTGGCCTCGAAGGTGTCCGAGCTGTCGGGCGACCGCGAGGCACGCAGCTACTTCCTCAACATCAAGGGCCCGGAGCTGCTCAACAAGTACGTGGGGGAGACCGAACGCCAGATCCGCCTTGTCTTCGAACGTGCGCGCGAGAAGTCCGAGCAGGGATGGCCCGTCATCGTCTTCTTCGACGAGATGGAGTCGCTGTTCCGGACCAGGGGATCCGGTATCAGCTCTGACATCGAGTCGACCATCGTCCCGCAACTCCTCGCCGAGATAGACGGTGTCGAAGCACTGCGAAACGTCATCGTGATAGGCGCCTCGAACCGCGAGGACCTGATCGACCCCGCCATCCTGCGCCCGGGTCGCCTCGACGTGAAGATCAAGATCGAACGGCCCGACGAGACCGCAGCGTCACACATCTTCCGCCGCTACCTGACAGGCGACCTCCCGATCGACGAGGAACTGGTCGAGACGCTGGGCGGCGGAGACCGCAACAAGGCGGTCCTCGGCATGATCGAGGCCGCCGTAGAGAGCATGTACGGGGACGACGAGCGCAACCGCTTCCTCGAGGTCACCTACCAGAACGGCGACAAGGAGGTCCTTTCGTTCAAGGACTTCGCATCGGGTGCCATGGTGGAAAACATCGTCCGTCGTGCCAAGAAGTTGGCGATCAAGCGCCAACTGGCCGGTGGCAGCCGGGGCATCCGGACCGCCGACCTCGAAGATGCCGTCCGCCAGGAGTTCCGGGAGCACGAAGACCTGCCGAACACCACCAACCCGGACGACTGGGCGAAGATCTCGGGCAAGAAGGGCGAGCGGATCGTCTACGTCCGCACCCTCGTCGCAGCGGCCGACGAAGAAGGCGGTGGGCGGGCCATCGAAGCCGTGGGCACGGGCCAGTACCTCTAGGCGTGTCCAGGCGCGTCGAGGAGGCCACCGGCCGCTCCCGGCCCGGAACGCGACCCCGATAGGGTCCGCGCATGGCCGTACCGAAGATCCTCGGCATCGAGACCGAGTTCGGGATCATCCACCGCGGGGTCCCCGAACCCAATCCGGTCACGGCCTCGTCGCTGCTGATCAACGCCTACCTGAGCCGGTGTTGCGCACCGGGCGACGGCCCCGGCGCCCCCCGTGTCGGCTGGGACTTCGTCGACGAGAGCCCATCGCTGGACCTCCGCGGCTTCTCCGCCTTCGACGCCATGGCTCCCGAGATCGAGACGCACCTTGTCAACGCCGTGCTCACCAACGGAGCCCGCTACTACGTGGACCACGCACACCCGGAACTGAGCACCCCCGAGTGCATCGACGCCCTGGACCTCGTGCGTTTCGACCGGGCGGCCGAACAGATCCTGATCGAGTCGATGGCGGCCGCCAACGAGGTCCTACCCGAAGGCCAGGAGATCGTCGTCTACAAGAACAACTCGGACGGCAAGGGCAACAGCTACGGCTGCCACGAGAACTACCTCATCGACCGGGCCACACCGTTCGGCAGGGTCGTGGCACACGCCACCACCCACTTCGTGACCCGGCAGGTCTTCACCGGAGCCGGGAAGGTCGGCTGCGAACTCCCCGGGCGCAACCGCAACGCCATCGACTTCCAACTGACCCAGCGGGCGGACTTCTTCGAAGAGGAAGTGGGCCTCGAGACGACACTCAAGCGCCCCATCATCAACACCCGGGACGAGCCCCATGCCGATCCGCAGCGCTACAGGCGACTCCACGTGATCGTCGGCGACGCCAACCTCTGCGAGGTCGCCACGTTCCTCAAGGTGGGCACCACGGCGATCGTCCTGGCGATGGTGGACGACGACTTCATCCACCGGGAGGTCCGCTTCGTCGATCCCGTCAGGGCACTCCAGGAGGTGTCGCGCGACCAGGGCCTCACCAGGGCCCTCGAACTCGCCGACGGCACGACGGCGACCGCCATCGAACTCCAGTGGGACCTGCTCGAACAGGGTCGGAAGTATGTCGAGGAAAGGGGTGACGAAAGTATCGGTGGCCCGGTCGCACACGAGGTGCTCGACCGCTGGGCCGACGTCCTGGCGACCCTGGAGGAGGACCCAGGGTCCCTGGTGGGTGTGGTCGACTGGGTCACCAAGCGCCACATCATCGACGGATACCGCGATCGACACGGCCTGGAAACCGACGACCTCCGCCTGATGGCGCTCGACCTCCAGTACCACGACCTGCGACCGGAGCGGTCCCTGTTCGCACGGGTGGGTGCCGAGACCCTGGTCGATCCGGTCGATGTCGAAAGGGGAATGACCGCCCCACCCGACGGCACCCGGGCGTACTTTCGCGGCCGCTGCCTCGACCGCTGGCCGGACAGCGTCGTTGCCGCCAACTGGGATTCGATGGTCTTCGATGCCGGGGAGGAGTCCCTCCGTCGCGTCCCGATGATGGAACCGACCCGCGGCACCCGCGCCCATGTCGCTACGCTCATCGACGACTGCGACGACATCACCGAACTGCTCGAGCGGCTCTCGAGCCGCCCCGACTGACCAGAAACGCGAACGACCGGAGAGGACACCATGGCCGAGAGGGAACAGGTTCGCCGGGAGAGGTCCGGACGCGACCCCGAGTCCGTGGATGAGGCAACCGCCCCTGCGATCAGCGAACGCGGCGAGCGCCTCAAGGATGAACTCGACGACCTCCTCGACGAGATCGACGGCGTCCTCGAGACCAACGCCGAGGAGTTCGTCAAGAGCTACGTCCAGAAGGGCGGGGAGTAGCCGCAACAGGCCTCCGGCCCTGCAGCACCTCCGACCACCGTGACGCTTCCACTGTTCACCCCGGACCAGGATCCCGGCCCGAGCTTTATGGGCCTCCTCGAACGCCTGGGC
Organism: Actinomycetota bacterium; assembly: GCA_014381945.1. Taxonomy (GTDB): domain Bacteria; phylum Actinomycetota; class Acidimicrobiia; order Acidimicrobiales; family MedAcidi-G1; genus S20-B6. The sequence continues at coordinate 53,015 of JACNKQ010000041.1, read as the reverse complement.
ATCACTGCTCCGGACGTGACCGGTGCGCTCGGGACCGATGCGGTCACGCACGGCACCACGGTGCTGGCAATCAGGACCACCGACGGGGTGGTGATGGCAGGCGACCGGCGGGCCACCTCGGGCCACCTCATCAGCCACCATTCGATGGAGAAGATCTTTCCCGCCGACCGCCATTCGGGAGTTGCGATATCCGGGGCGGCGGGCCCGGCGATGGAGATGGTCCGGCTGTTCCAACTGCAACTCGAACACTACGAGAAGGTCGAAGGCTCGCAGCTGAGCCTCGAGGGCAAGGCCAACCAGCTCAGCCAGATGGTCCGAGGCAACCTGGCGGCGGCAATGCAGGGCCTGGGGGTCGTGCCCCTGTTCGCAGGCTGGGACGAGCGCCTCGAAACCGGACGCCTCTTCCAGTACGACATCACTGGTGGTCGCTACGAGGAACGTCGCCATGCAGCGGTCGGATCCGGAAGCCTGCATGCCTCGACGGTCGTCAAGCTCCGCCACACCCCCGACCTGGACTCGGCGACAGCGGTGGACGTCGCCGTAGAAGCCCTCTTCGAGGCGGCAGATGAGGACAGCGCCACCGGCGGACCCGATCCGGTAAGGGGCATCTTCCCGGTGGTCGCCACGATCGGACCCGAGGGCTTCGAACGCCTGCCGGACGACGAGGTCGAGGCCCGCACGACGGCGCTGCTCGAGCTACTCGGTGATCGGAGTGGTCGATGAACATGCCGCTGTACGTGTCGCCCGAGCAGGTCATGAAGGACAGGGCCGACTATGCCCGCAAGGGAATCGCCCGCGGTCGTGCAGCGGTCGCATCCACCTACGCCGACGGCGTGCTGCTCTGTGCAGAGAACCCGTCCAACACCCTGCGCAAGGTCTCGGAGATCTACGACCGCATCGGCTTCATGGGCGTCGGCAAGTACAACGAGTTCGACCAACTGCGCGTCGCCGGGGTCCGCCATGCCGACCTCAAGGGCTACTCGTTCAGCCGCGAGGACGTCGACGCACGCTGGTTGGCCAACCAGTACGCCCAGATCCTCGGCCAGTACTTCACCCATGAGATGAAGCCACTCGAGGTCGAACTGCTTGTCGCCGAGATGACCTCCGAGGCCGGCGGTGACCGGCTCTTCCACCTGCTCTACGACGGCACCGTGATGGATACCACCACGCACGTCGTAATTGGTGGAGAGGCCGAGACGATCGGCGCCCGCCTGACGGACAGCTGGTCGGCCGGCCTGCAACTCCAGGAGGCCGTACGGGTCGCCGTCGGCGCACTTGCCGGGCCCGACCGCCAACTTGCGCCCGACGACCTGGAGGTGGCGGTCCTGGCCAGGGACGGAGGACGACGGGCCTTCCTGCGCATCGAGGGCGACGACCTGGGCGAGCTCCTCGGGTGACCCCCCAGGTCCTGCCCACCCAGTCCGACGTCCGGGCCTGAGGGCCGACCGTGCAGCGACGCATCTACGGCATCGAGAACGAATACGGGATCACCTGCACGCTCGACGGCCAGCGACGACTCAGCCCCGACGAGGTCGCCCGGTACCTGTTTCGCCGGGTCGTCCACTGGGGGCGCAGCTCCAACGTCTTTCTGGCCAACGGCGCCCGCCTCTACCTCGACGTCGGCTCCCACCCCGAGTACGCAACCCCCGAATGCGATTCCGTGTCCGATGTCGTCGCCCACGACAAAGCCGGTGAGCGGATCCTCGAGCAGTTGCTCCACAGCGCCGAGGACCGCCTCCGGGAGGAGGGAATCCGCGGTGACATCCACCTGTTCAAGAACAACACCGACTCGGCAGGCAACTCCTACGGATGCCACGAGAACTACCTCACGGTCCGCCGCGACGACCAGTCCGAGTACCCGGAGGTCCTCATCCCGTTCTTCGTCAGCCGCCAGATCTATGCCGGAGCAGGCAAGGTCCTCCCGGGGGCACGAGGCGCCAGGTACTGCATCAGCCAGCGGGCGGAACACATCTGGGAGAGCGTGTCGAGCGCCACCACCCGTTCAAGGCCCATCATCAACTCGCGCGACGAACCACACGCAGATGCAGAGCGCTATCGGCGCATGCACGTCATCGTCGGCGATTCAAACATGAGCGAGTACACCGCATTTCTCAAGGTCGGAGCCTGCGGCCTGTTGCTCCGGATGCTCGAGGAACCCTCTGTGCATCTACGCGACATGACCCTCGAGAATCCGATCCGGGCAATCCGCGAGATCAGCCAGGACATCACCTGCCGGCGGACGGTCCGCCTGGCCAACGGCCGCGAGGTACGCGCCCTCGACATCCAGCGCGAATACCTCGACCGGGCGATCCGGTTCTCCGAGCACCACGACCTGGACGATGAGGAGAAGAAGGCACTCACCATGTGGGAACACTGCCTCGACGGCATCGAGAGCGACCCCCTCACACTCGACCGCGAGTGCGACTGGGTCGCCAAGTACCACCTCATCGAGTCCTTTCGGGATCGTCACGGTCTGCCCCTCACCGACGCCCGGGTAGCGCTGCTCGACCTGCAGTACCACGACGTCAACCAGGACCGCGGCCTCTACTACCTGCTCGAACGACGCGGCATGGTCGAGCGCATGGTCGACGACCAGGCCATCACGGATGCGATCGACAACGCACCGCAGACCACACGCGCCCGCCTGCGAGGTGAGTTCATCCGGCGGGCCAAGGAGCGCCGACGGGACTACACGGTGGACTGGGTCCACCTCAAGCTCAACGACCAGGCCCAACGGACCGTCCTCTGCAAGGATCCATTCCGCTCCTCCGATGAGCGCGTCGAAAAACTCATCGAATCGCTCTGAGGCGAACGACCGGAGCACCTGACACCAGCGCCTACTATGCGGGACGATCGCGTCAGGCTCGCGAGGAGGTCACACAGAGGCGGTGGAGAGCAAGCTCAAGCGACTGATGAACCTGGTGACGGCGCTCCTTCACGCCGAGTGGCCCAGGACGCGCGATGAACTGCGCGCCGGACTGCGGGAGTACTACCCCGACGACGATGAGTCCTTCCGGCGCCAGTTCGAACGGGACAAGGACGAACTGCGTTCCATGGGGATTCCGCTGGTCACGGCACCCTCACCCGACTACGACCCGCCTGTCACGGGCTACCGGATCGACAGGAGCCGTTACAGGGGCAGGGCACCGGACCTCACGCCTGACGAGTTGGCTGCGCTCCACCTTGCGAACAGCCTCGTCCGCCTCGGAGGTTCGCCTGACGCGGGCCCGTTCTGGAAGTTGGGTGGGCGTCCCGACAATGCCGATGTGGCCGCGGTTGCACGGCTCCCCGAGGAGCCTGCCCTGCAGATCCTGATGGATGCGGTCGCCGAACGCCGGACCGCCACATTCACCTATCACGGGGTCGAACGCGTGGTGGAGCCCCATCTGCTCGCCTTCAGGAACGGTCGCTGGCACATAAAGGGGCAAGACCGCACCCGCGGCGGCCAGAGGCAGTTTCGCGTGGACCGTCTCGAGTCCGAGGTCGCGGTGGGAGGTCCCTCCGACTTTGATCGTCCCAAACGGGTCTCAAAGGTCGAGGACCGTCCCGCCTGGCGCTATGGAGACGACGACCCCGTCACGGCGCTCCTCCTGGTAGACGCCGCCCATGCACCCTGGGTGACCGGCCACCTGGGTGAGTCGGCGGTGGTTGAGACAATGACGGATGGCTCCGTCGTAGTCGCTGAGGAGGTATGCAACCGCGAGGCGTTCCGCTCATTCGTGCTCACCTTCCTCGACGGAGCGGAGATACTCGGGCCGGCAGAACTACGGGACGACATCGTCGCATGGCTCAGGAAGATGGCATGTCCGAGCTGACCGCCGTCGACCGCCTCCGCCGACTGCTGGCGATCATCCCCTGGGTTGCCGCCGAGGGCGGCATGTCCCTGGAGGATGTCGCCCGTCGATTCGACTACCCACGCGAGGACCTGCTCGAAGATGTCTGGTACGTAGTCCAGATGATCGGCGTAGCCCCATTCGGCCCCGCCGACATGCTCGAGGCCCGCGTGGAGGACGACTGGGTACACATCGAGTACAGCAACTGGTTCGCTCGCCCGATGACCCTGCGGCCAGAGGAGGTCCTCCGCCTCCTCGCCGCCGGCCAGTCCGTCGCCGAATTCTACGTCGGCGACGACCTGGGCCCCCTGGGGCGTGCGCTGACCAAGCTCTCGGCAATGGTCGAGCCGGAGGTACGCGATGCCGTCGACGTGCACCTCGGCGTTGCCGATGAGGACCTCCTCGAGGCACTCCAGCAGGCGGCCGCCGAGCGGCGGATCGTGGAGATCGACTACTACTCGTACGGCCGGGACCAACTGACCACTCGGATCGTCGAGCCGCACGGGCTCACCGCCGACATCGGGAACTGGTACCTGTCCGCCCACTGTCGCCTGGCCGACGGCCCCCGGGTCTTCCGGCTCGACCGGATCAGCCGCTACGAGGTGGGCGACGAGACCTACCCCGGGCCGACGGTTCCGACGGCCGGACCAGAGGGGTTCCTCAGGGACGGCGACTATCCGGAGGTCGAACTCCTCCTGGATGCGAACCTGCGCTGGGTGATCTCGCAGTATCCCCACCGTGAAATGGAAGAGCAGGCCGACGGCCGGCTTCGGATCCGACTCGCCGTCGCCTCGACTGCATGGCTGGAAAGGCTGCTCCTCCGGCTCGGCGCTTCAGCCACCCTCCAGGAGGCGCCCGAGGGAATGGGTGAGGAACTTCGGACCACCGCAGCCTCCCGTGTCCTCACCCGCTACGGATGTTGAGGGTGCGCTGCCCCCTCAACCGGGTGGGCGGGGGCTAGGTTCGCCTCCGTGCACGATGACGGGGACGCCGCCGGCGAAGGTGGAGACTGGGCCGAACAGATCCTGGAGCGGGCCAGGGCGCGTAGCAGCGGCGAACCGGTTCCAGAGCCGACGCCGGAGCCCGAGCCCCCGGCCCCCGAATACGACCAACCCGAAGCATCCGACATGGCGCCCCCGCCGGCACCGGACCCACCGGATGGCCGAACCCGGCGACCGACGCTGGCAACGGTCGAAAACCCGAAGCCTGAAGAAGCAGACGACCCGGCCGAAGAGTTTGTCCCATTCGCCGAGGCGTACGAGCGCGCCGAAGGCGGGCCTGCAGCCGGCATCTTCGGCGACGACCAGCAACTTCCGCCGCACCTGGCCATCGAACCATCTCCGGCAGCCGATGTCGACCTGGGAATCCCCGGTACCACTGCCGGCACGGTCAGGGGCATTCTGGAATGGGTGGGGGTGATCCTCGGGGCCCTGGTCGTTGCCCTGCTGGTCAAGCAGTTCCTGTTCGCCGCCTACTACATACCGTCGCCATCGATGCAGCCCACCCTGACGGACGGCGACCGGATCGTCGTCAACAAACTGAGCTATCGGCTGCACGAGGTCAACCGTGGCGACGTCGTGGTATTCCACAAGTCCGATCCGGACCCAGAGGGCATCAACGACCTGATCAAGCGGGTAATCGCCCTCCCGGGGGAGACCGTCGAGGTGCTCGACGGGAAGGTCTATGTCAACGGTGGCATGCTCATCGAGCCCTACCTGGCGGCCAGGAACAGCACCCGAGGGTTCTCCCTGCCACCCGGCTGCATCGGAGAGCGCGATTCCACCAACCTGTGCACCGTTCCGGAGGACCACGTCTTCGTCATGGGCGACAACCGGGACAACTCCAAGGACAGCCGCGCCTTCGGGCCGGTTGCCGAATCGGACATCGTGGGACGGGCGTTCATCCGGGTATGGCCGCTGGGAGACCTCGGGCGCCTCTAGGCGGGTGCCGACCTGGGCCTACCTGGGGTCTGCAAGGCGGCCGACACCAGTCGGTCCACGTGATCGCCGAAGATCCCGTCGATTCCCTGTTCCAGAAGTGCGGCGATCTGCCTGGGTTGTTGGGCATCCCAGCCGAGGCATTCAATGCCGAATCGGTGAAACAGGGCGCAGAGTCCTCCGGACCACTCGGCGGCATGCAGGTTGATCGCATCCACGCCTGCACCGGCGAGGTCGACGGCACGACGTTCGGGGCCGTCGGGCATGTTGTCCGTTCGCGTAGAGTCCACGAGGTGAACCTGGGCGTCAAGGTGCCTCCACCCGGCAAGCAACGCCCGATCAGGATGCGCCAACCAGAGTTCGGAGCAGCGGCCCCATCCAGCCACGACTTCAACGACCGGCGCCGCAGCTTCCGGGTCCTTCAGGTCCAGGCACAGATGGACAGACCCGTCTGCCACGGCAGGAACCGATTTGAACAGGTCGGCAAGGCTCGGAATGTTGTCTGGGAGATCCACACGTTGATGCGATGAGATCGGCGATCGACGGAAGCCCCGCCCCACTCGCCCGTTGTGGTCAAGCACCGGCACGCCGTCAGCAGTTATCCAGACGTCGCTTTCCAACCCCGTAGCGCCGAGTTCGACGGCCATGCGGAAAGCCCCGAGCGAATTTTCAGGGGCATGGGCCCGCCCGCCACGGTGGGCAAACAGCAGAGGGGGCGATCGGAAGGGGGTGATCCGGACGGGCACGATCCCCATCCTGCGGCCGACAAGCCGAATCTGCAAACGGCCCGGTGGCCCGCTGCCTTGTAGTGCAGAGGGATTCGGGACCAAGTTCCCTGTGGAATGAACCAGACGGGTGGCACACTCCAACTTGGTCGGGAACCCGAATTGATGAGGAGTACACGGTGACCGAAATCGATGCGGCGATGACGCTCGGAGAGATCGTGGATCAGCATCCCTCGCTGGCCACAGAGCTCGAACGACGCAATCTGGACTACTGCTGTGGTGGCCGACGGACCCTCGCCGAGGCATGTGATGAACATGGCCTCGACCCGGATGCGACCGCCGCGAGCCTCAACGGCATGGCCCCCGACGAACCACCCGGCGACTGGACAGGCATGGATCCGACCGAACTCGTTGACCACCTCGAGGCCACCCATCACCGATTTCTGGATGAACAGCTACCCCGTCTCGCCCATCTGACCGAAAAGATCGCGAGCGTCCACGGATCGAACCACCCCGAGTTGCTGGACGTGGCGCAGGCGTTCGGTTGCCTCAGGGCCGAATTGGAGCCACACCTCTTGAAAGAGGAGCGGGTGCTCTTCCCGATGGTCCGAGAGTTGGTGGCAGCCGACGAGGCGCTGCTCTTTCACTGCGGATCGGTAGCGAACCCGATCTCCGTGATGCTCGCCGAGCACGACCAGGCCGGCGACCTTCTGGACCTCCTGGTCGACCTGACCAACAGTTTCAGGACGCCATCTGATGGGTGCGCCTCGTACCGGGCATGTTTCAGGGGTCTAGCCGCCCTCGATGCAGACACACGACTGCACATACACAAGGAGAACAACTCACTCTTTCCGGCCGTCATTGCCCTAGAGGAACGATTCACCGCCACAGTCAACTGATCGTTGTGCAGGTTGACTTCACACCCGGGTCGCATCCCGCCATGACGCACATTCCCCCCTCCGACTGCACCGGTAGGCTCAGGGTCCATGGGCAACCTCGGCGGCGGCGAAATCCTCGTGCTCCTGCTCGTCGGGCTCCTGGTCCTCGGTCCTGATCGCCTCCCGACCGCCGTCCGCCAGGTGGGCAAGGTGCTACGCCAGGTCCGGAAGGTCACCGTCGGCTTCCAGGAAGAACTGCGTTCGGCCGTCGAGGACCCGATCGTCGATCTGAAGGCGGGCCTGAGCGGAAATCCCACCGCCCGGAGCACCACATCAACGGGGACGACGAAGCCAGAGGCGGCGGATCCGCAGGCAGACACGGTGAAGTCCGAGGACCAGGAGACAGGGCCCGCGACCGATGGCGACTGACGGAGATCCTCCCACCGGCCGCATGAGCCTGCTGGAGCACCTGACCGAACTCCGGCGACGGCTGCTGGTCTCGATCCTGACCGTCTGCGTCGGCGCTGTGGCCTGCTGGGTCCTCTATCCGTGGATCCTCGACTTCCTGCTCGAGCCCTACTGCAAGGTTCAGGACGACTCGGCGGTCGGCGACATGTTCGGGGAAGGCTGCGAGCTCCTCGTCACCGACCCACTCGAGCCGTTCAGCGTCCGCATGATGGTCGCCGGGTACGGAGGCCTGGCACTTTCCGTTCCCGTGCTCCTCTGGCAGATCTGGCGCTTCGTCGCCCCGGGCCTGTACCGGCGCGAGCGGCGCTGGGCGATTCCGTTCGTCGTGTCCGGTGCGCTGCTGTTCGCTGCCGGCGCCGCCCTGGCCTACTGGAGCATCCCCAGGGCCCTGGGCTTCCTGATGGACATAGGCGGACCGGACCTCGTCAGCGTCTTCTCACCGGCCAAGTACCTCGGCTTCGTGGTCAAGATGACGATCGCCTTCGGCATCGGGTTCGAGTTCCCACTTGTGCTGGTGTTCCTTCAACTCGTCGGGCTGCTCCACCACCGTCAGCTGCGAAACGTCCGGCGGTATGCGATCGTCGGAATCGTGGCACTCGTGGCCGTCCTGACGCCGAGCGGAGACCCGTTCACGCTGGTCATCCTCTCGGTACCGATGCTGCTGTTCTACGAGCTGGCGATCCTCGTGGGACGGGTGCACGACCGTCGACGGCGCCGCAACCGGGACTGACCGCAAGGTGGACTGCTGGCCCTTCGAACTCGATGACTTCCAACTCCGGGCCATGGCGGCAATCGACGGAGGCCGCTCGGTGCTGGTGGCGGCGCCAACCGCCAGCGGCAAGACAGTCGTGGCCGAGCATGCCATCGACCGGGCACTCGCCGATGGACACCGCACCTTCTACACCACGCCCCTCAAGGCGCTCTCCAACCAGAAGTTCCGGGACCTCAACCGCCGTCTGGACACGGGGAATGTCGGCCTGCTGACTGGAGACAACACCGTCCGGGGGGATGCCCCTGTGGTCGTGATGACCACCGAGGTACTTCGCAACATGCTCTATGCCGGCGCAGGGGCCCTCGAAGCGCTGGGGTGCGTGGTCCTCGACGAGGTCCACTTCCTCGAAGATCCGTACCGGGGACCCGTCTGGGAGGAGGTGGTACTCGGACTCGCCGACGGCATCCAACTGGTCGCACTGTCGGCGACGGTTTCGAACGCCGACGAGCTGGGGGAGTGGCTGTGCATGCAGCACGGCCCGACTGACGTGGTCGTCGAACACCGCCGTCCGGTTCCGCTCCGCAGCCACTACCTGGTGGGCGAGCACCGAAAGGGAGGTCGGGTGAACCGGCTACCGGTACTGGTCAAGGGCCGATCCAACCGGGAGGGGAGCCGGTATGACGCCGAGCCCGGGCGATCGCGGAACCGCGGGGGTCCCGGGGGACAGCGCCGTCCTTCCCGCAGGTGGCGGACCCCGAGACGTGACGAGGTGCTGCGGGAACTGCAACGCCGCGACCTGCTGCCGGCCATCAACTTCATCTTCAGCCGGGCCGGATGTGAAGAGGCGCGCGACAAATTGGTCAGGGACGGGATCCGCTTGACCGACCAGGCCCAGGCGACAGAGATCGCAGAGGTCATCGACAATCGGATGGCCGGACTTTCCGAGGAGGACCTGGGAGTCCTGGGCGTGGCCGTATGGCGTGAGGGCCTTGAACGCGGTATCGCATCCCACCACGCAGGGATGCTTCCGCTGTTCAAGGAGGTCACAGAGGAACTCTTCGGAAAGGGCCTTATCGGCATCATCTTCGCCACCGAGACATTGGCGGTGGGGGTCAACCTTCCCGCTCGAAGCGTGGTGGTCGAGCGCCTCACGAGGTTCACCGGCGAGCGCCATGAGGTGCTCACCCCGGGCCAGTTCACGCAACTCACCGGCAGGGCGGGCCGGCGAGGGATGGATGCCGAGGGACACGCACTGATCCTGTGGTCGCCGTTCGTTTCCTTCGACACGATCGCCCGACTCGTCAGCAGCACCGAGTTCCCGCTCCGGTCCGCCTTCCGGCCCACCTACAACATGGTCGCCAACCTCATGGACGGCCGCAGCAGGGAACAGGCCGAGGACCTCCTCCGCCGCTCCTTCGGCCAGTTCCAACTCGACCGCCGGATCGCCCGGCGCAGGGAACGGCAAGGCGGTCGGCAGCGCGGCGGCGAGGCCCCCGATGGCCTGGTCGACAGCCTCGGCGCACTGCTGGAGGTTCTCGGGGCCAGGGGCATGGTGGACGGGTGGGCACTCACCGACAAGGGATTGCCGCTGGTGGGCATCTACAACGAAGCCGACCTCCTCATCGTCGAGGCGCTGGCTGCCGGGATCTTCGAGAACCTCGACCCACCTGGCCTCGCTGCCGTGCTGTCTGCCCTCACCTACCGGCATCGCGGTCCGGTGGAGCCCGAGGAGCGATCCCTCCACGGACCGGCCGGGCGGCGCCTCACAGAACTCGAAGGCCTCTGGGCCGACCTGGCTGCAGCGGAGGAGGCGGCCGGGCTCGAAGCCCTTCCGCAGCCCGACCCTGGGTTCGCCAGGGTGGTCCTGTCCTGGACTGCGGGCCGTGACCTCGCCGACGTGCTGGGCAGTGTCGGGGAGCACGCCTTCACGGGAGGGGAGTTTGTGCGCAACGTGCGCCTCGTCGCCGACCTGCTGCGCCAGGTGGCAAAGGTTGGCCCGTCCCGTGTCGCCAGGGTTGCCCGTCAGGCTGTCGGTGAACTCGAACGCGGTGTCGTTTCGCTGACCCGGGAAGGCAACGGTGAAACCGACGACGATTCCGCACCCATGCCAGAGGACACCGCCGGAGGCACCGGATGAGCATCGAGCGGGGCAGGGACTGGGGGAGCAGGGGACCGCTGCCGGAGGACGGCGTGGTCGTGGCCTCGAACGCAGATCTCCTCGACCTGGTCACCCGACATCGGCGCGCAGGCTCCCAGATCCCACCCGTGGCTCTCACAGGGGGCGACCTCTGGCGCACCCTCGGAGGGGCGAAGGGGGTCGAGCGATGGCGGGGCGAACTGGGACAGCGGCTCCGGGTCGACCTCGGAACGGCCCTTCTGGACGGACGGCTGCACTGGTTCTGCTCCCACCTCGTGGCACGGCGATCATGGCTCCGGGGCCGGACCTGGGTCGCTGCCAATGCAGCCCACCTCGACACATGGAACATCGCCCCCAGGGCACATCCGGCGGATGGCCTCCTGGACGTCCTCGATGCCGACCTTGCCGTCGGACAGCGCATCGGCGCTCATCGACGCCTACCCGGCGGCAACCACGTCCCCCATCCGGAGATCCGCTACACGCGCACCCGGGCGGAACAGGTCGAGTTCGATCGGCCCACGCCCATCTGGCTGGACGGACGGCGCACCGGAACCGCCAGACGACTCTCAGTACGCCTGGATGGCGAGGCGCTCCTCGTGGTCATCTGAGTTGCGGCACACTGACTCCGTCTCCTGGCCGCAGCCTCTGTACCATCCGGCCATGAGCGACCATCGAGATATCGCCAAGTCAGCAAAGTCACGGGTCTGTGCCCACATCGACGGGCTGGCCGACCTGCTCCTCGCCACATCACACGACATCCATGCGAACCCGGAGCTCTGCTACGAGGAGCACCATGCCCACAGGGTCCTGACCGACGTCCTCGAAGAGCAGGGCCTCACGCCGATTCGTGGCGCCTACGGCATCGAAACAGCGTTCGAAGCCCGGGCAGGCACCGAGGGTCCCGAGGTGGCCGTCCTCTGCGAGTATGACGCCCTGCCCGGAATCGGGCATGCCTGTGGGCACAACATCATCGCTGCCGCAGGCCTGGGCGCCGGGCTGGCCGGCGCCGCTGTAGCCGAGGAGCTGGGTGGACGCCTTCGGATCATCGGCACCCCTGCAGAGGAAGGCGGGGGTGGCAAGATCCGCCTCATCGACCGGGGCGCATTCGAAGGGATCGCAGCGGCGCTGATGGTCCACCCGTCCGGCTCAGAGGTAGAGCGGATCACGAGCCTCGCCGTCCAACAGATCCGCGTTGTGTACCGGGGGTCTGCAGCGCACGCCGCCGCTGCCCCTGAGCAGGGCATCAACGCCCTCGACGGCGCCGTCCTCGGCTACGTCAACGTGGCAGCCCTGCGCCAGCACATCGCCCCCGACGAGCGCATCCACGGCATCATCGTGGACGGTGGCCAGAAGGCCAACATCGTCCCGGAACGGGCCGAGGCCCACTGGTACGCCCGTTCACCGACCCGTGGCCGGCTGGACGGCCTCAAGGCGCGCCTCCTTGCCAGTCTCGAGGCGGGGGCCGCAGCCGCCGGATGCGACATGGAACACGAATGGATCCACCCCTCCTATGACGACGTGCTCGACAGCCGCCCGGTCCTCGACGCCTACCTGGGAAATGCCCGCTCCCTGGGGCGAGATCCCCGCCCGGACAGCGAGTTGGCGATCGTCGGCAGCACCGACCTCGGCAACCTCAGTTACCTGATCCCCTCTATCCATCCGATGATCAAGGCGGCACCCGAGCATGTCGGCATCCACACACTCGACTTCGCCGCATTCGCAGGGGGCCCCGAAGGCGACCGTGCGGTGCTCGATGGCGCAAAGGCCATGGCGATGACCCTGGTCGACTGCTGGACCGAGCCGAGCCTCCTCGACGCTGCGGCAGCCGAGTTGGCTGTCGCCCGAGTCGACACTGCGGCATCGCAGGCGGCAAGGCTCCGCGCGTAGTCCGGCGCCAGGACCTAGCCTCGCCGCTTGTGACGCCCTATTTCGCCGAGGAGTTCACACCGGACGAAGAGGACGTCCTCCGGCGCTACTTCACCAACCTCGACGAGCCCGTCTTTGCGCTGGTCAACCTGCCCGAAGTGGTTAAGGGAGCCTTGTTCGCCCGCTATTCCCGGACACGGCTCAGCCTCCGACGCCTGTTCCTGGAGGAGTTCGTAGGCGAACTCGACATCAGCGGCGACGAGTCCATTGACGCCACGGTCGGTCTGCGACGGGCCGAGGAACTCTACGACCGGATCTTTTTCGAGTACGGCGACGACAGCGTCGCTCAACTGGGCGGTGTCCACCTGGCCTGCGAGCAGTCCTCGAACCTGTTGACCAAGATCCTCGAGCGCGGTCGGCTCATGTCGTACCTGGAGCAGTCGACGCGCTACATCGCCTACGACGACCGACCGGGGGGTCGCTTCCGCTACTACCGCGACCCCGACGTGCTGTCCTCCCCACTGGGCGCCCGCTACATCGCCGACCTGGACTGTCTCTTCGAGCTCTACTCCGAACTGGTACCCGTGATGGTCGCCCACTTCCGGGAGCGGAACCCCAAGCAGCCGGACGACTCCGACTTCGTCTACCGGCAGGCGACCAGCGCCAAGGCCTTCGATTCCGTCAGGGGCATCCTCCCGGCGGCGTCGCTCTCGAACCTCGGCATCTACGGAACCGGTCAGGCCTACGAGGCGCTGCTGGTCCGGATGCGGGCCCACCCCCTGCCGGAGGCCCGTTCATACGCCGAGCTGATGCTGCGCGAACTCCGCAAGGTGATCCCGTCGTTCCTGCGGCGAGTCGACCTCCCCGACCGCGGCGAGGCGACAGGCCGCTTCGCCGCCGACAGCCGCGAACGACTCGAGGAGCTGTCCGAGGAGTTCTTCCCTGCTGGCGAGACCGTCCAGCCGGCGCCGACCGTCGATCTCACGGACTTCGACCCCGACGCCGAGGTGAAGTTGGTGGCTGCAGCCCTCTACCGGTCCTCACACCATTCGGACCGGGAGATCGAGGCACGTGTGCGGAAAATGACGGTGGAGGAGAGGGTGAGGGTCCTCTCGGCGCTGACGGGTGACAGGGGCAACCGGCGACAGCGGCCCGGGCGTGCCCTCGAGCGGCCGACCTACCGGTTCGACATCCTCTCCGACTACGGAGCATTCAGAGACCTCCAGCGTCACCGGCTCCTGACAATCGAGTGGCAACGCCTGTCGCCCCGGCACGGCTACTGCCGTCCACCAGACATCGACGACGCTGGTGTCGCCGGACGCTTCGACGAGGCGATGGACCGGTCCGCCGCCCTCCACGATGCCCTGTTCGATCCGTTCCCCGAGCAGTCCTCCTACGCCGTCTCGCTGGCCTACAGGATCCGGTACCTGATGGAGATGAACGCCCGTGAGGCGATGCACGTGATCGAGTTGCGCACCACCCCGCAGGGCCATCCCGCCTACCGTGAGGTCTGCCAGCAGATGCACCATCTCATTGCGGACGTGGCCGGCCACCGTGCCATCGCCGAGATGATCCGCTTCGCCGACCACTCGGACGAGCCGGAACTCGAGCGCATCGAAGCCGAACGTCGGGCCGAGGAGCGTAGAAGTGCCCGCGGCGACGCCACGGTCGGATGAGGGGAAGCCGGCTGGCGGCGCTGGTGTTGTTGTCGGCGGCCTGTGGCAGCGGCGCGGGTGATGGGGGAACCGGTTCGACAACAGTGCCTGCCACGACAACAGTGCCTGCCACGACAACAGTGCCTGCCACTACCTCTGAGGCGGATGGTGCAGGCGACCTGTCCGTTCCGGACCTGGCAGTCGGCCCGCTGCCCGCCGAACTCGATGACTGGGAGCCCTACGCCGATCGGCATATAGACGTCTTCGGCATCCACGTGGTTGCCTTCCCCCGGGTCTCGGAGCGTGCGTTTACCCATGGGGCGGGGGTTCTGGCCCAGTACCTGGACAACGATGCCGACGGGTATGCCGACGATGAGCGCGTGGTTCAGGCAATGACCGACGAGCGCGCAGTCCTGGTGATGCCCTACGACGAGGAGGACCTCGAGTCATCGGGAATCCTCGAGTCCGGCCTCGAGGAGGCATACGGAGCCCAACTCCTCTTCGACGTGGAGACCGCTCCCACCGGGGGATTCGACGCAGCCCTCGAGGAGGTCCACCACCTGGTCTTCGACTACGGATGGGCATCCGTCCATCCCGAGCGCCTCGCGCCGGAGGGACCATCCGACCTGACCACGGCCATGGACCTTGCCAGGGGAGGCCGCTTCGAAAAGGTCCCCGGTACCTACCCTGCCGGTGCCTGGTACCACTACGACGACCGGACCTGTGGATACGACTGCATGGCCACCGAGTACTTCTACTGGTCACATACCACGATCCTGGGAGGTCAGGGCGACCCGGACCGATGTGCCGACATCGCCGAGGAGTGGGAGCCCTGTACCCCTGAACGACTTGCAGCCGTGGATCCTATGGTGACTGCGATGCTCCAGGATCCCGATCTGGGACTACCGACGGTCCCGCCCGATGGGGGCTATCGTCCCCGCTCCTGAGCAGTGGGGGTGCGGACCCCCGTCCGCCTGCCTATGATCCCGCCGCGACCAGCGCAGCCGACCCGAGGAAGCAATGAGCGAAGAGGAAGAACCCGAGGACCCGGAGTCCGCCGAGGATGAGAATCCCGATTCGGAGGGTGATGGACCTGATGACGCCGACCTTGACGGAGAGGGCGGGGAGGAGGAGGGTTCCGCCGACGATGATGGGGAAGGCGACGATGAGGACGACGACGAAGACGAAAAGGGTCCACGAGCGGTGGGTGGCAACGGGCACGACGATGACGACGAGCCCGATCCCGACGATGTCGAAGCCGACCTGGACGCCATCCTGCGCGACCGGATCGCCGCCAGCGACGACGACGAGGACGACGAGGACGCTCCAGCGGTCAAGCCCACCACCGGAGACCAACCCACCGCAAGGCAGGAGACAGAGGTGGCATGCCCGCACTGCTTCCTGCTTGTCCAGGCGGCCACCGTCGCCGAGACCGGCGAGTGTGGACACTGTGGTGGCCCGATCACCTGAGCGCCCGCAGTGGGCCGAGTAGACCTGAAATGGAATCCGCCCGCCTAGCCACCCCCGAGGACCGGAAGGCACTGGGGAACCTCGCCGATCGGGCGCGCCTGGAGATGGGGGAGAAGCGCGGCGGGGACATCCTCGATCGCCTCGATGTCGACCGGGACCTGCCGGCCGGTTCCATCGACAGGGTGCTGGACCGTCCTGGTGGCGTGGTGGTCGTGGGATGCATCGACGACACGCCGGTCGGATTCGGCACCATGCTGGTCGATGCTGCCGCCGACGCGCGCCCCCATGCCGTTGTGGAGCAGATCTACGTGGATCCCGGGGGACGCGCCGTCGGCGTGGGCGAAGCCATGATCAACTTGCTGATAGTCGAGGCCACAGCACTGGGTGCAATCGGGATCGAGTCAGTGGCCCTCCCCGGAGACCGTGCGACCAAGAACTTCTTCGAGTCCCAGGGAATGGTCGCCAGGGCGATCATCGTTCATCGATGGCTGCACCGTTGAGCGTCGGGCGCCCGGAACTCTGCGTGGGGGCGGTAGCCGTCAGGGACGGTTGCCTGCTCCTCATCCGGCGGACGACGAAGCCGTCCATCGGTAGATGGACGTTGCCCGGTGGACGGGTCGAGGCGGGCGAGTCGATCATCGCCGCCGTGATCCGGGAGGTACGCGAGGAAACCGGCCTGGATGCCTTATGTGGTCCGTTCCGTGGTTGGGTCGAGCGGGTAGGGGTCGAGCACCACTTCGTCATCCTCGACTTCGACATCACGGTGCTCACGGACGACGAGCCCGTTGCGGCATCGGATGCCTCGGCGGCAGAGTGGGTGCCACTAGACGCACTCCGTTCCCGTGACGTGGTCGATGGACTCATCGACTTCCTCGTGGATCACGGCGTCCTGGAGGGTGGGGTACCCGGGTTCTCCTAGGTTCTGCGCCTCAACGTCCCTGCCATTTCGGCGGACGCTTCTCGATGAAGGCGCGCGGTCCCTCGGCGAAGTCCTCGGTTCCGGAGATCTCCGCACTGAGTCGACCGCCGAGTCGAAAGGCGTCGTCGTCATCCAACAGGGTCGATGCGATTATCGTCCGCCGGGTGGCCCGAACGGCGAGCGGCGCATTCGCGTTGACCTGGTCTGCCAGAGCCATAGCCGCCTCGACCACGGTTCCCGGTTCGACGAGGCGGTTGACGAGGCCGTGGTGGTGTGCGGTGGCGGCATCCACCGGGTCGCCCGTGAGGGCCATCTCCATCGCCAGGTTGCGGGGAAGCGCCCGCGGCAGGCGGACGAGCCCGCCGGCGGCAGCGATGAGCGAGCGCTTGACCTCGGGAAGGCCGAAGCTGGCTGCGGTCGAGGCGACGACGAGGTCGCATGACAGGACCACCTCGGTGCCACCGGCCACCGCTGGACCGTCGACGGCGGCGATGATGGGCTTGGTGCGCTCGCGTTGTACCAGACCGGCGAAGCCACCGCGTTCAGTTCCGAGCCGCGTGGCACCCGCAGAGATTGCCTTGAGGTCGGCTCCGGCGCAAAACGACGGCCCGTTGGCGGCGAGAATCGCCGTCCAGGTCTCAGGGTCGCCCTCGAATCGGTCAATGGCGGATTCGAGGGCCTCAGCCAACTCGAGGTTGACTGCGTTGCGTGCCTCGGGGCGGTTGAGGCGGATGACAACCGTGCGTCCGTGGTCCTCGTACTCGACGATCATGGTGGTGACGCTAGCGGGGTGACCGGCCCGGGATCGAAGCCACCGGACGGATCAGGACCCGATCTTCTTCCGGCGCCGCCCGGATCGGGCGGGCGTGGGATCCACGCCGAAGGCGGCGGCGATCGTCGGCACCCGCGTCGAGAGACGCCGTACGAGGGTGAGGAGTTCTTCGCCGGGCTCTGCAGGCAGGCCGGCAGGAACGACGCGCTGGTGCACGGGTGAGTTGGCAACCGCATCGAGCATCGTGCCCCAGCGGTCCTGACCGGTGTCGGCGGTCATGCCTGCGGCTGCGGCCCCGGAAAGGCGGTCCAGCAGGTCACGGGGCATGGGCGCTCCTGCCTTCGGGGGATGGGAGCTGAGCCGCAGAGCGCGTACCACGCGACCCTCGCCCAGCACCTGCGAGACCTCGGCCAGCCATGTCTCGTGCTCGCGCTCCACCCGCTCGGCGAGTCCGATGCGGAGTTGATCGGCGAGGGCGCGGGCCGCTTCGTCCCGGGCGGCCGACTCGGCAGCGACGACTACCGAGCGGAGGTCGCGCAGGTCGACTTCAGCGAGCCCGGCTTCGGCGGCGTCGGCGCGGTCCAACCATTCTGCGGCATGGAGTCGGGGGAGCAGGCGCTCACCGAGGGTGAGGAGGATCTCAGCGGGAATCTCAGGCTCGGCGGCATCCCTGGCTGATTCGTTCTGGCTGTTGACCTCCGAACGGAGGCCGGGAATGCCACCGTCGAGGAGGATCCGACCGATGAGGCGTTGTTCGGCGGGGAGCGCCTCGATGGCGGCCTTCCGATGGACCCGGCGTGGGCGCAGCCGGGGGGCCCTGGGGCGTGCAGGCGCATCGGTACGGTCCCTGCGGCCCCTGCTATCCGGAGAACTGCCTCCCCGGCCCTTGCCGCGGGGCTTGCGTTCGGTGCGCTCCCCACCCCCCCTGCTATCCGGAGAACTGCCTCCCCGGCCCTTGCCGCGGGGCTTGCGTTCGGTGCGCTCCCCACCCCCCCTGCTATCCGGAGAACTGCCTCCCCGGCCCTTGCCGCGGGGCTTGCGTTCGGTGCGCTCCCCACCCCCCCTGCCGTCCGAGGATCGCTCATTTCTGCGAGGTCGGCGTCCACCCTCACGATCGCTGTCGCGGCGGCGCCTGCCGCCGATCAGGCGCGTGGTCACCTCGGGTTCTTCGCCACCACGATCGAGCAACTCGAGGAGCACGGGGCTGCTGCGCTCGTCCCGGGCCGGTAGGACCGCCGTAACGGTCATGCCGTCGAGGTACTGCTCGACCTCCACCCGCAGGATGTCGCCGACGGATGCCGGTTCGGGAAGCAGCGTTCCGTCGAGCGAGCCACGTGGTTCCCGGGCGCCGGCGGCACGCCATGTCCAGGAGCCGTCCTCCCTGGTGGAGGTGAGTTCGATCTCGATGCGTGGCACGGGCCACAACGCTAGCCGTAGGTGCGCCCATCCCGCCCTGGAAGAATCCCGTCCTCGGTTTCTGACATGACGTCAGGTTTGTGCTTTACTCTCTGTGCAGTTCGACAATCGGACTGATCTCCTGAGGGGAAGGCACTCCATGTACCGATCACGAACACTTCTCACCGTCCTGCTCGCCTTTGCGCTGTTGGCTGCGGCCTGTGGGAGCGACGGTGGTGGTGCGACGCCGACGACTACGGCTGCGCCGACTGTCACGACTACTACGGCTGCGCCGGAGACGACCACTACTGAGGCTCCGGCTGTCACGACCACCAGTGAGGCTGCGGCTGTCACGACCACCACCGAGGAGGTTGCTGCTGGTGGCTGTATCGGTCTGGTGACCGATGTGGGCCAGGTGGATGACAAGTCGTTCAACCAGTCGGCGTGGGAGGGTGTGCAGGCTGCCGGTGAGGCGTCTGGCGCTGATGTGGATTACATCGAGACGCAGGCGGCGAAGGACTATGCGACCAACATCGGCCTGTTCGCCGACAGCGGTTGTGACGTGATCGTCACGGTCGGTTTCGCCCTTGGTGAGGCGACCGGGATCGCTGCCGGTGAGTATCCCGACATCGATTTCATCGGTGTGGACCAGTGGCAGCCGGAACCGATCGCCAATGTGGCCGGTTTGTTGTTCCCTGAGGATCAGGCCGGTTTCCTCGCTGGTGCTCTGGCTGCTTCGTTGTCGACGTCGGGTGTGATCGCCGAGGTGCTGGGTACTGACCTGGTGCCGCCGGTGGTTGCGTTCGGTGAGGGTTTCGTCAACGGTGCCAAGCACATCGATCCTTCGATCACGGTGATCAAGACGTACCATCCGGGTGGTCTGGATGTGGCGTTCACGGATCCCGAGTGGGGGGCCACCACGGCCCGTCAGGCACTGGACCAGGGTGCCGATGTGATATTTGGTGCTGGTGGCAAGACCGGCAACGGTGCGATCATCGAGGTCGCCGGTGAGGCCGGTGCTTTCTGTATCGGTGTCGACACCGATCAGTGGAACACTGTTCCCGAGGCGCATCCGTGTCTGGTGTCTTCTTCGATGAAGATGATCACCGACGGGGTCGTGGACCTGGTCGGCCAGTCGTTTGCGGGTTCGTTGCCGTCAGGCAACTACTACGGCGGTGTGGCCCTGGCTTCGTTCCACGACCATGCCGACTCTGTGCCTGCCGACGTGCAGGACATGCTCGTGGCCCTCAAGGCAGACCTCGAGTCCTACGCAGTCCCGACGTGTGTGTGGGTCACCGACGCACCCGGATGCGAGGTTCCCCGCACCGCCTCCTGGCGCGGGATCACCGAGGACGAGATCCACATCGGGATCACGATGATCGACTTCCCGTGGCTGGTGGAGCTGAACTTCTCCGAAGAGGGCTGGGGCGACCAGCAGATGATCTGGGAGGCCCTGATCGCCGACCTGAACGCCAACGGCGGCATCAACGGCCGTCAGGTGGTCGTCGACGGCCACCGCTTCTACAGCCCGGTCCCGGGAGCCGGCATCGACGCCGACGGAGTCTGCGTCGAGCTCACCGGCGACTTCGAGACATTTGCCATCATCGGTGGCTTCCTCGGTCCGGCCGAGATCTCGAACCCCTGCATACCGGGCATCCAGAACACGGTCCTGATCGGGGGCGCCCAGACCACCGAGTTCCTCGAGGCCTCCGACGCTCCATGGCTCATCGGAAGCACGATGAAGGAGCGCCGCATGGATGTCTTCGTCTCGCTGCTTGCGCAGGAGGGATTCCTCGACGGTCGTTCCATAGCCCTCGTCGGCAGCACGGACGGGCCGTACGAGCGTGCGCAGGAGATCCTCGCCGGTCAAGGTGTCGAGCTTGTCCTGGATGCCTTCAACGACGTCACGGTAGGCGACCTCGAGGCCGAGGATGCCCGCTGGGACGTGCTGGTGGAGAACGTGCGCACCTCGGGCGCCGACACGATCTTCCTGGTCGGCGGTGAGAGGGCCGGTATCCGGAACCTCTGGCTTGCTGGAATCGACATCGACATGTTCGTGATGAACCAGGAGACGTACACCAGCCTCAGCGAGACGGCGACGCCCGAGATGGCCCACGGCGGCATCACGCTGTCGGGCCTCACCCCGGACGAGATCTGGCAGCGCGACGAGGTGCAGGCATGTGCCGACGTCGTGAAGGCCGCCTATCCCGAGGTTGAGATCGTCGGTCCCCTCGAGTGGACGGTGGGGGAGAAGTGGTACCAGGGCATCTCCAACTACTGCAACCAGCTGGCCCTGTTCGTGGCCGTCACCGGGGCCGCTGGTACCAACCCGACCCACGAGTCGTGGTTGGCCGCGGCCGAGGCCATGACCGAATTCAGCTTGCCGAGTTCACCGTTCAACTCGTTCGGTCCGGGCAAGTACGACGCCAGCGATGCGTTCCGGCTGGCATCGTTCGACTCGGCACTGGGCGAGGACGGCGAGCTGGCTCCGATGGGAGACATCCTCGACGGCACGCCGTAGGGCTGACCACAACGAACCTGAGAGGGGCCGGCCTCCCGCTGAAGAGCAGGGGGCCGGTCCTTCGGCCGTTTTGGGGTCCCTCATTCCAGGCTCGAATGGTGTCAAGATAACGTGCGTTATCAATCAACCGAAGCGGTGATCTGTGGCCCATCAGGAACTCCCCGACGAATCGACGAT
This sequence comes from Actinomycetota bacterium, assembly GCA_014381945.1. Lineage (GTDB taxonomy): Bacteria > Actinomycetota > Acidimicrobiia > Acidimicrobiales > MedAcidi-G1 > S20-B6. The sequence goes on along the minus strand of JACNKQ010000041.1, from coordinate 31,550 downwards.
GTCCGCCGTCTACGGCGCGTGGCTCCTCTGGCTCCCCACGTACGAGAACAAGTCCCAGGACACCCTGCGTGCCTACGGGCAGGGCCTGCGCCGCATGCTGCTCTACGCCGAAGTTCCGCCGGCGACCTTCCGACCCGGTGACCTCGGCCAGGCCGTGCTCACGGATGCTGTTCGTCGCATGCGGGCCGCACGCCGAAGGAACCAGAACGGTGACGACGTGCCGGCGGTGTCGAAGGCGACCCTGAACCAGACTCTCGCTGCCATCAACTCGTTCTTCGACTACTGCCTGGCCGAGCACCTCGTGGCCGAGGCTCCGGACATCCGACGGATACGCAAGCTCACCAAGCTCGATGCCGATCAGGTCGATCCCGAGTACTACCGGCCCGCTGACGTCCGGGACCTGTTCAGCACCGCCCGGACTCCCGTCGACCGGGACGGGGTGCGCTGGCCGGCACGGGACCTGGCCATGTGCTCGTTTCTGGCGGTGCTCGGACTCCGCGCCTCCGAGCTGTACAACGCCAACCTCGACTGGCTGACGCAGGAGCGCCTCCTCGAGGTGGACGATGCTGCCAACTGGATGCTCCACGTACGGGGCAAGGGCCGCAAGGTCCGCAGGCTTCCACTCTCCCGAGAGCTCCTCGATGTGAACGACCGGTGGCAGTCGGTGCGCAGGGAGCGGTTCGGGCACACCGCCCCCGGCGATCCCCTCTTCGTCACGCACGAGGGAACACGCTTCAACTACCAGCGGCTTCGCTACTGGCTGCGCAAGTTGAACCGTGAGGCAGCCCTCAGGGACCGTTCGCTCCACGCATTGCGCCACACGGCCGGCGTCCAGCTTGCCGCCGACGGCGTGCCCATGAACGTCATCCAGAGCCTCCTCGGACACGCCAGCGTGGCCACGACCGGGATCTACACGGAGCTGGCCGGCGGAGAGCTTGTCGGCGTGCTCAGCCGCTCCGAGGCCAACACGCTGCTGCGCGACGCCCTCGATGGGGCCACGGCATGAACTCCCTGAGGGCGAAGCTCCTCGTGGCAACTCCCCTGTTGCCGGATCCCAACTTTCACCGGACCGTGATCCTGATCATCGAGCACAACGAGGACGGGGCGCTCGGCATCGTCCTGAATCGCCCCCGGCTGGTCGGCGGCGCCGAGGCGGTTCCACACTGGGGCGACCTGCTTCGACCGCCGGGGTTCCTCCACGAGGGAGGGCCGGTGTCGGAGGGCTCCGTGATCGGCGTCGCCCTCGGTCCCGACGGCGGGGCTGACGGCCTGGCACCGCTTTTCGGCAGGGTCGGCATCCTCGACCTCCACCGCCAACCCGACGAGGTACCCGGCGTCGAGGCCATCCGGCTGTTCGCCGGTTATGCGGGCTGGACGGGCGGGCAACTCGAGGGCGAAATGGCCTACGGGTCCTGGTTCATCCTCGAGGCCGAACCCGACGACGTCCTCACCGACGACCCCGAGGGGCTCTGGGAGCACGTCCTCGCCCGTCAGGAGGGTCTGCTGGGTCGGGTCGCCGACTACCCCGAGGACCCCTCGATGAATTGAGGAATGCCGCTCAGGCGCGGATCTCGATCGGTGTGCCCAGGGGGAGAGACAGGCGGAGCAGCAGTTCGATCACCTCGTCGGCGACGCGGACGCATCCGCGTGAGACCGCCTCTCCCAGCAACTCCGGCTGGTTCGTTCCGTGCAGCGCCACCGCCGGCTCTCCCCCGTCGATGATGTCGAGGACCTCCGAGAAGGCCGACGTGCCGAACAGGCCGGCACCCCGCTCGGTGTCCGGATCGACCTCAGTCTGGACCTGGTTCACGTAGAAGAGACCCGTCGGGGTGGGCGTCTCCGGTGCGCCGATCGCGACATCGGCGGTGACGAGGATTTCGCTGCCGTCGTAGACGGTGACACGCCGCTTCCCCAACTCCACGACGATCCTGGTCGTGACCGTCGAAAGCACCACGTCCGCACGCCGGACCCAGCCGGTCCTGCCGTTGGGACGCACCGGCAGGTGGACCTCGACCCAGTCGGGGTCGGTCGTGTCGGCTGCCAGCAGAACGCGGGGCCCGTCGAACGGACCGGGGTTCGGGAACAGCCACCACTGCTCGCCCTCGCCCGGCTCTCGGAATGCCTCGAGGAGGGCGACACCGGGAACTGCAGAGACGACCACAGCAGCCGGCGCCGACTCGATGCCGGTGGTCGTCGTGGGCGGCGTCGTGGTGGGCGGCGTCGTGGTGGTCACGGGTGCCGTGGTGCTCGTCACAGGCGGCGCCGTGGTCGTGGTATCGGGTGGCGCCGTGCTGGTCGTAGGCGGGAGCGTCCCCTGCCTGATCAGGGTCGTCGTGGTGGCCCCCAGGTGCCGCATGGACGGAAGGTCATCGCCGCCGCCACAGGAGGAGAGCATGACGCAGAGAACCAACGTGAGACAGATGGCCGCTGGGCGCATCGGTACTTTCTAGCGGTCCGGGGCCCCATCGCGCTCAGGTCGACGCTCGCTGCGGCCGGTGGGTGCAGGCAGAAGCGCCCTCGGAAACGTCGGAACCGCCGGCAGTTCGAATCCCCTGTCCAGGAAGGCCGCCATCACGCCGGCCAGTGCCATCGAGTCGTCGAGAGCCTGATGAGCGTCATCCAGGGGAACCTCGAGGGCCTCGGCCAGGAGCCCGAGGCGCCCTGGCAGCCCATGGCTGCGGGCGACATCCAACGTGTCGATCGCCGTCAGGCCCATCGGACCGATTCCCAGCCGTCCCCACTCGGACTCGAGGAAGCGGATGTCGAACGGGGCATTGTGAGCGACGGGCACGTAGTCGGACAGCTCGGCGGCCAGGTCCCCGGCGATCTCGGTGAACGCCGGCGCCGATTCGAGCCATTCGGGTTGGATCCCGTGGATGTCGACGCGCCCGAGGTCACCCGTCCCGGCATCCACGAGGGTCGTCCACTCCCCCACCACCTCCCCGGTGGACGCGATGCGAACGACGGCCACCTCTATCACCCGTGCCCGGTCTGCATCCAGGCCGGTCGTCTCGACGTCGAAGCAGGCGAAGCCGGCAGAGGTCGCCGACGGGTTCCCTATGGCGATCACGGGCGTGACCGTACCCTCCGGCCGGTCGCGCCCGTTCCCCGTGTGGCCCGTACGCTCCCCCGGTGTCCGATGTCCAACAGCCCGTCGACACCGACCGTGCCGCCGTGCAACGCCGGACCCTGATGATCCTGATGACGGCCATACTCCCGGCCGGCGCGGCGATGAGCGCCGGCTATTCCTCGGCGGCCGTACTCGGCGAGGAGATCACGGGCAGCGCCTGGCAGGGCGGTATGGCTGCTGCTGCCATGACAACGGGAGCCGCCGTGGCTGCTGTTCCCCTGGCACGCCTCATGGCCGCACGGGGTCGCCGGCCGGGCCTGACAGTCGGGTACCTGATCGCCTGTGCCGGAGCGTCCTTCGCCGCCGTGTCTGCCCTGATTGGCTGGTATCCCCTGCTGATCATCGGAATCCTCGGAATCGGATCCGGCAATGCCTCCAACCTTGCCGCCAGGTATGCCGCCGCCGACCTGGCGGGCGACGACGGGCGGGGGAAGGCGATAGGCGGGCTCGTCTGGGCGTCCACCTTCGGCACGGTGCTCGGTCCCTCCATAGGCCTCGGGCCGGCACAGCAGGCCGCCGACCTGATCGGTATCCCACCCCTGGCGGGCCCGTACCTGCTGTGCATCGTCCTGTTCGGTGGAACGGCGCTATTCATCTGGCGTCGCCTGGTGCCGGATCCCCTGGTCCTGGCCGGCGGTGTGGGGCTGCCGGCCGAGTCGCGTCTGAGCCTGCTCGCATCGGTCCGTATGCTCAGCGGCTCTCCGCCCGGGCGCCTGGCCGTCCTCGGAATGGTGGCGGGCCACGTCGTGATGGTCGGCGTCATGACCATGACCCCGCTGCACATGCGGGACGGCGATCACGAACTGCAGATCATCGGGTTCGTCATCTCGCTCCACATCATCGGCATGTACGCCTTCTCGCCGGTGGTCGGCTGGCTGGCCGACCGTCTCGGTTCCCATACGGTCCTCGCCACGGGCGGACTCCTCCTGTTCGCCGGTGCCGAACTCTCCTCCCACACACAACCAGAGCATTCCACCGGCATCTATGTCGGCCTCTTCCTGATCGGCCTGGGGTGGAGTTGCGGCATGATCGCCGGATCGGCCCTGCTCACCGGAAGCTTCCCTCCGGAGTCCCGGGTCCAGATCCAGGGCCTTGCCGACCTGGCGATGGCGGCATCGGGTGCACTCGCCGGCCTCACCTCGGGGGTCATCGTGGCCTGGGAGGACTTCCGCTTCCTCGGGCACTGGAGCGGGGTACTGGGGCTCGCCCCGACCGTCGTCGTCCTGCTCCTCGGCCTGGGCCGGGCACGCGGGAGGCTGGCCAGCAGGGACGCCAGTCGGGACGCCAGCAGGGATACCAGTCGGTCGTAGCGGCCTGTCCCCCCCCAAGCCGGCTAGAAGGCGAAGTAGATGAAAGGTGCCACCCCGTCCGGGCCCAACAGGTCGATCCCGAGTATCGCCACCAGAACCGCTGCCGCCTGGATGAGTACCGGTGCCCGGCCCAATGCCCTCCAGGCACCGTCAGCCCGACCCCGGGGGACGAACTGCAAGGCCATCCCGAGCAGCAGCAGGGCGACCACGCCACCGTCGACTGACGGCGCAGAAGTCCACGAGCCGCCGAGTGCTCCGAACACCTCCAGCGCCCGGTCCAGGTCCACCGCCCGGAAGAACACCCAGCCGACGCAGACCAGGTGGAAGGTGATGACGACACGCACGCATCTGGCCAGGCTCCCCGCCGGCACCACCCCCCACCTGCGTTCCCTGATGATGCGACCGACCACCAGGCCCACACCGTGCAGCAGGCCCCAGATCAGAAACGTCCACCCGGCGCCGTGCCACAGGCCGCCCAGCACCATGGTGACGAGGAGGTTCCTGTATGTCCTGGACCTGCCCCTGCGGCTGCCGCCCATTCCGATGTACAGGTAGTCCCGCAGCCATGTCGACAGGCTGATGTGCCAGCGTCGCCAGAAGTCCTGAAGCGATGCAGCACGGTAGGGCTGGTCGAAGTTGTCGGGGAACCGGAAACCCAGGAGCAGTGCTATGCCGATGGCGATGTCGCTGTAGCCGCTGAAGTCACCGTAGATCTGGAGCGCATAGCCGTAGACGGCCATGAGCGTCTCGAGGCCGGTGGCCCCGCCGGGATCTGCGAAGACGCCATCGACGAGCCGCGTCGCAAGGACGTCGGCGAGCACTACCTTTTTGAACAGGCCTCCCAGGATCAACTGGATCGAACGGCCCGTGTCCAACGGAGCACGGTCGTCGGTCGCCAACTGTCCGAGGAAGTCGCGGGCCCGCACGATCGGCCCTGCAACGAGCTGCGGGAAGAAGGCCACGAAGAGTGCGAAATCGCCGAGGTCACGCGTCGGGCGCAGCGTGCCCCGGTAGATGTCCAGCGAATACGACATCGTCTGGAACGTGTAGAAGCTGATGCCGACCGGGAGGATGATCCCGAGTGGGCGTGCCGAGACCGTCATCCCCATGTCCGCCATCAGGTTCACGAACTCCGTGACGAAGAAGTCCGCGTACTTGAAGACACCCAGCATGCCGAGGTTCGTGGCGAGGCTGACGACGAGGTAGGCCCTCCGGCGTCGCTGGTCCGACGACCCGTCGATCGCCAGTCCTGTCCCATAGTCGACGAGTGTCGAGATCCAGATGAGCGTGAGGAAGCGCCAGTCCCACCAGGCGTAGAACACGTAGCTGGCGACGAGCATGGTCGTCTTCCAGGCCCTGGGCCGCCGCAACAGCACCGTGTGGGCGGCCAGGACCAGCGTCAGGAAGACGGCGAATGTGATCGTCGGAAACAGCATGGACGGCCCGAGTCTGCCACCCGGCGGTGTCAATCGCCGCTGTCCCGGACTGGACCGGTGGTGCCGGTACGCTCCGCCGACGATGGCGGCTCAAAAACGACCCCCCGATGAACCGACCGATGACCTGCCTGGTGGCTCTCTCGACGCGCTGATCGGAGCGTCGGGAATCCGTCGGATACATGTTCTAGCCTGGCGCGACCTGGACGACCCGGAGGCCGGTGGATCCGAGATCCATGCCCACGAGGTCGCCCGGCGCTGGTCTGATGCCGGCCTCGAGGTGACCGTTCGCACCTCCCATGCGGCCGGCCACCGGTCGTCGATCCGACGTGACGGCTACCGGGTGGTGCGTAGGGCAGGCCGTTACATGGTTTTCCCGCGGGCAGTTGCCGCCGAGATCCTCAGAGCCCACGGGCGACGCGACGCCCTTGTCGAGATCTGGAACGGCGTTCCCTTCTTCTCGCCCCTCTGGGCCGCAAACCCCCGGATGACCATCCTCCACCATCACCACGAGTTGCTGTGGCCCATGGCCCTCTCCCCCGGCCTGGCCCGCCTCGGATCGTTCCTCGAACGCCGGATCGCACCTCCGTGCTACCGAAACACCCCGGTCGTCACCCTCTCCCGGTCCTCACGGGCCTCGCTCGTAACCGACCTTCGCCTGCCGGGCCATGGAGTCCACGTAGTCGAGCCGGGCATTGATGGGCGCTTCACCCCCGGCGGCGATCGCAGCACAGCCCCGTTGGTGGTCGCTGCCGGCCGACTGATGCCGTCGAAGCGCTTCGACGCCCTCATCCGGACCATCGCCGAGGTCCGCCGTACCGTTCCCGCTACCAGCCTCGAGATCATCGGGCAGGGCTACGCCAAAGAGGACCTGTCGGCAGTCGTCGCCGAACTGGGCGCCGAATCCTGGGTCGACCTGCGGGGCCAGGTCGACGACGACGACCTCGTGTCCGCCTACCGTCGGGCCTGGGTGGTGGCCAGCGCCTCCGCCAGCGAAGGCTGGGGCATGACCCTCACCGAAGCAGCGGCCTGCGGAACCCCGGCCGTGGCGACACGGATCCCCGGCCATGAGGACGCCGTCGAGCACGACGTGTCCGGCCTTCTGGCCGACGACGATCCGCAGCTGGCGGGGCACCTCGCGGCGCTGCTGGCCGACGGCGATCGGCGCACGACGTTCGGCGCGGCGGCGCTCGCACGCTCTGCCCGCTACAACTGGGACCGGACAGCCACCGAGGCCTTCAGGGTCCTCGCCTCGACGGTGCCACCGGGCCGGTGAGTTCACTTTCGCGTCTGTCCGGCGCACGCCTGCTGCGGCCGCTGGGTGCCGACCGGGGACAGGTGGGCCTGCTGGCCATGCTGGCCTACCTGCCGCTCCTTTTCACCCACCGGGGAATGGTGGCGGCCGACACGAAGCCCTACCTGACGCTGGATCCCGGCGGACTGCTCGCAGGCGCCTCCTCGATGTGGCAGCCCGACTTCGCCATGGGAACCGTCACCCATCAGAACCTCGGGTTCCTCTGGCCCGTCGGCCCGTTCTTCGCAGTTGGCGACCTGCTGGGCCTCTCCGGTTGGGTCGTCCAACGCCTCTGGCTGGGCTCGATCCTGCTGGCCGCCGGCCTCGGACTGCGCTGGTTCCTCCGCACCATCGGCTGGCGGGGCGCTCCTGTGCTCGTGGCCTCGCTCGCCTACATGCTCAGCCCTTATGTCCTCGACTACATCGCACGCATCTCGGTCATCCTGCTGCCGTGGGCGGGCCTCCCCTGGATGCTGGCGCTGACGGTCCGGGCGCTGCGAACGCCCGGCTGGCGCCATCCGGCGAGTTTCGCCCTCGTCACGCTCACCATCGGTGGTGTCAACGCCACCTCCCTGCTGCTGGTGGGCATCGGACCGGTGCTCTGGATCGCCTGGAGCGTCGCCGAGGGCACGGTTGGCCGGCGCCAGGCCGTCGGCGTCCTCGGCCGAATCGGCCTCCTCCTGGTCGGGACCTCCGCCTGGTGGATCATCGGGCTCCGAACCCAGGCCTCCTACGGCCTTCCCACCCTGCGGCTGACGGAGACCTACGAGGTGATCGCCGACGCCGCTACCGCCCCAGAGCTGTTCCGCGGACTCGGCTACTGGTTCTTCTACGGCCAGGACAAGCTCGGCGCCTGGATCGAGCCGGCGTACGCATACACCCGGTGGGCGCTGCCGCTCTCATTCGCACTCCCGCTGTGCGGCCTGCTCGCAGCATCGGTGACACGCTTCCGCTACCGGAGCCACCTGCTGCTGCTGTTCGGCGTCGGAATGCTCACCGCCATTGCCGCCCACCCGTTCGATTCGCCCTCGCCCCTCGGACAGGTGTTCCGTGGGTGGACGACCACCGATGCCGGCCTGGCGATGCGCAGCACACCCCGTGCGCTCCCACTCGTGGTGCTGGCCACAGCCGTGTTCCTGGGTGCCGGGGTGGCAGCCATGGGGCGGCGCCTTCCCCGGTTCCGCCAGCCGATTGCGGCCATCCTGTGCCTGGCCATCCTGGCCAACCTGGCGCCGTTGTGGCGTGGCCAACTGCTCGGCGACAACCTCGAGCGGCCTGAGGAGGTTCCCGCATACTGGACGTCGCTGGCTGCGTCCCTCGACGATGTCCCGGATCCGCATGACATGCGGGTCCTCGAGCTGCCGGGGAGCGACTTCGCCGCACACCGCTGGGGAAACACCGTCGACCCGATCCTGCCGGGCCTCATGGAACGCGGACATGTTGCACGTGAGCTGGTCCCGCTCGGGACGCCCGCATCCGCGTCCCTCATCGTCGCCCTGGACACAGAGATCCAGGAGGGGCGCCTCGATCCCGATTCGCTGGCTCCGCTCGCCCGGTTGATGGGGGTCGGCGACATCGTCTTCCGCGGCGACCTGCAGTACGAGCGCTACCGAACCCCCCGGCCGACCGACCTGTGGGCAGACCTCCTCATGGCCCCCGGGCTCGGAACTCCGGAGCCCTTCGACTCCGGGACACCGAATGTTCCATTCAGCCAGCGCCCCCTCGTGGACGAGCACACCCTCGACCTGTCTCCCGGTGCGGCAGATCCACCGGCAGCCGCCGTCTTCGGGGTCGATGAGCCCTTCCTGATCCTGCGCAGCGCCGACCCGACACGTCCGATCATCGTCGCCGGCGACGCAGAGGGCCTGGTGGCCGCCGCCGGCGAGGGCTTCCTCGAGGCGGGCCGCCCCGTGTTCTTCAGCGCCACCCTCGCCGACTCGCCGGAGATCGCCAACCAGGCGGGTGCGCTGCTGCTGTTGACGGACAGCAACCGCAAGCGGGGGCAGCGTTGGGGCACGATCCGTGAGACTCAGGGCTACACGGAGCGGGCCGACCAGGTACCCCTTGCAGACGACCCCACCGATCAGCGCCTACAGGCGTTCCCCGACCTTCCGGGAAGTCGGACCGTCGCCTTCCAGGAGGGCATCCGGGCTTCGGCCACCGCATACGGGAATCCCGTCACGTTGATCCCCTCGGCGCGGCCGTTTCACGCCGTCGACGGCGATCCACAGACCGCATGGTCCGTGTCGGCATTCGCCGACGCCCGGGGCGAGCAACTTCTCCTCGAGTTCGACGAACCGGTGCCCGTTCCGAACGTGACGTTCGTGCAGGCGGTCACCTTCGGGCAGAACCGGGTCATCACCGACGTACGCATACATCATGGCGGCGGCAGCGTCGACGTCGCCCTCGGTGAACAGTCGCTCACGTCGGGACAGGTGGTGCCGCTCGACATCGACCCGACCTCCTTCCTCGGCCTCGAGATCCTGGCCACCAGCGAAGGCGACCCGAAGTGGTACTTCGGGTTCAGCGGCGTCGGGTTCTCCGAGGTCAGGATCCCCGGCGTGTCCGCCGATGAGACGGTGGCGCTCCCGACCGACCTGACGGACCTGCTCGATGCCGACCTCGGACAGGAGGTGGCGGTGCTCCTCACCCGGCTCCGGTCAGATCCCCTCGATCCGGTCCGGTCGGATGGCGAGGAGCATCTGGACCGCACATTCGTCCTGCCGTGGGACCGGACGTTCGAGCTGACCGGTGAGTCCAGGCTTTCGGCCGCTGCATCTCCGGAGACACTCGCAGCGCTGCTCGGCGCAGACGACTGGTCGACCACTGCTTCGGCCACATCGTCTCTGGCAGGATCCGTTCGCTCGAGTGCCTTCGCCGCAATTGACGGAGACGACGGATCGGCGTGGCAGGCCGCCCTCGGCAGACAGGGCGGTCAGGAGCTCACGGTTTCGTTCCGGGAGCCCCGCCGTGTGGAGTCGTTCACCCTTAGGTTCACAGATGACGGCAACCATTCGATTCCGACTGTGGTCTCGGTCAGCGGAGACCAGGCACCACTCGGCACCTACAGGTTCGAGCCACTGCCTCCAGCGGTCGGGGGAGAACGGCGACTGGACATCGACGTTCCCGATACCGATGTCTCGGAACTCACGATTCGCATCGAGTCCGTCCGGCCGAATGTGACGATGGACTGGTATTCGGGTCTTCCCGTCGAGTTGCCGGTGGGCCTCTTGGAGATCGACGGCCTTCCGGTGCCGCCGATCGACCTGCTCCTCCGGGATTCGTGCCGCGACGACCTGCTCCTGCTGGACGGTGAAGCGGTGGCGGTCCGGATCATCGGCCCTGTCGATGACGCTGTCGCACGCAGGCCGCTGGCCGTCGAGTCATGCGGCCCGCTGCTCCGCCTGGGGGCCGGCGAGCACCACCTCGAGGCGGCCCCGGGCCGGCTCACCGGTTTCGACATCGACCGCCTGGTCCTGCAGTCGGCGACGGCCCAGTCGGCGACAGCCCTTTCGTCAACGGCCCTTTCGTCATCGGCAGTGGGGCTCCTCCCGAACGTTTCGGTGCTCGCCTGGAGTCGGACCAGCCGCGACCTCTCGGCATCGGCATCGGACACCCCCTACTGGCTCGTGCTCGGGGAGAGCTTCTCCGACGGCTGGCGGCTGTCTTCCGACGATGTCGAGGTAGACCCGGCACCGGTGCTGATCGACGGCTACGCCAACGGGTGGTTCATAGACCCTGCCGGACACGGTGGGGAGTTGGCTCTCCACCTCGAATGGACCCCCCAGCGCCTCGTGCGCATCGGGCTCCTCATCTCGCTGCTCGCCGCACTCGCCTGCCTGTTCCTGGTGCGCCTGGGCCGCAGGGGCGACGAACAGGACGCGGCACACATTCTCCTCGTCGATCCACGTGGGGGAATGGCGGTGATGGGCATTCGGGCGGCGGCCGCCATCGGAGTGGCCGTGGCCGTTGGAGCCTGGTTGAACCTGCCCGCCTGGCCGCTGGCCGCTCCCCTGTTGGGCGTGGTGACCAGCCTCGTGCTCGCCGGACGATGCTGGCGTCGCATCCTTCCGCTGTTGGCCACGGGGCTCATGGGTGCTGCTGCGCTGATGATCGTGATCGACCAGGTTCGCTACCGGTACCCGCGCGACTTCATCTGGCCCACCTTCTTCGACCGCTACCACGTCCTGGGCGTGCTGGCGGTCCTGTGCCTACTGGCCGAGGCGCTGCGGTCCCTGCTGGCGCGGCGGGCGCTTCGTCCTGCCGGACCTCCCGCCGCGCCTCAGTAGCGGTCGATGGTGCCGGTCACCATCCACGTCAGCAGGATCCATGTGGTGGCCAGGACCGGTACCGCCAGAATGGTGGCCCGGGCAGCCACCTCGGCGTAACCCTTCTCGAGCGCAGGAAGTCGCGGCAGGCGACGTGGCGTCCAGGCAATGAACATCAGGACCAGGAGTGGTGCCGAATAACGGGCCATCTGCTGGCCGATGGTGTCGAAGTCGATGTGGTCCGTGAAGTACACGTAGCTCGATCCGAAAAGAACGAGCAGCATTCCGGGCACGCCGAATGCCATCGCCCCACGTTCACCTCCGCAGAGGCGCTCGTGGTCGCCTGCATCCAGCCGGCGGGCGGCCAGCACGAGGAACACGAGCAGCGCCCAGGGGAACACGGCCGGCAGGTCCGAGGTGAAGAACCCGTAGTTCCGGAACCATCCCTGGACGTAGTGGTGGATCTCCGTGAACCAGGTCTCCACCGAGGCCCACAGGAACCCAGGGACGTCGCCCAGGAGACGGTCACGCTGAACCTCGGGCTGGAAGGTCAGTTGGTCGTCGATCATGGTCGAGGTCACGGCCTGGTACTTCGTGGAGGAGTTCACGAGCGTGAGCAGCAGGCCGACTCCGAGCGCTCCCCCGGCGACACGCGCTGCGAAGAGGCTCTGCGCCGACCGCCGCACGATCGCAGCCACCGGGAAGAGTGCCAGGAGTAGGAAGTAGGGCGGCTTGGCCAGGGCCAGCAGGAGAGAGACCCCGACGAGTGCCCGGGCCGAGATTGGAGCGTCGTCGTCGATTCGGGTCCAGAGGGCGACCAGGAGGAGGACGGCGGCGACCGTCACGGCATCTGGGGAGATGGTGGCGGCCAGCGCCAGGTGCATCGGTAGCAGGGCGACGGCGGTCATCGTCCAACGGAAGCGCCGGGCCCAGCAGACAGCGAGTGCGGCCAGGCCCAGGTAGGCAGTCAGGTTGGCAAGCCGCCCGGACCACAGGGCCACGATTCCCGGGGCATCCACAGCCACGGGCACCAGCATTCCCACGGCTGCGGGCAGGTACGCCACCGGCGGCGAGGCGTTGGTCGGCCGCAGGTCGACGTGGACCATCCGGCCGTCCGGTCCGCTCCCCAGAAGGTCACCGGTCAGTGCGGCGGTCCAGGCCGGATTGCCGTCCAGCCAGTTCTGCTGCACCAGCAGCGTGTCCTCGCTGTAGCTGGCGGGAATCGGCGTGCCCGACCCCTCTTCGTGCGTCGGGAACAACGAGCCGGTGGCCATGTCGGCGGCCCGGGCGAAGTGTGTGTGCTCGTCGTAGCCGGTCCAGGCCGGGGCGAACAGCACGATCAGGAGCCCGAGGGGCACGCCGATGAGGAGGAGCAGGCGCTGGGGGCTCACCAGGCCAGCGTACTGACGCTGCTCCCGGCAGCCCGGACAGGATCCCCGCCCAACTACAGTCGCCTTCTGTGAGCAAGCCGCCCGTCCTCCTCCTGCACGGCTTCGGCACCTCGTTCACCGAAACCTGGGTGGGCAACGGCTGGACTGCCCTGCTCGAGGATGCCGGCCGGGAAGTGGTCGGCGTCGACCTCCTGGGCCACGGCACGGCACCCAGACCGCACGACCCCGAGTCCTACAGGAACCTCGAGGAGCACGTTCTGGCGGCCATGCCCGAAGAACCGGTCGACGCCATCGGCTTCTCGTACGGAGCACGCACGCTCCTCGTCCTGGCTGCCCGGCACCCGGGGCGCTTCAACCGCCTGGTGGCGGCAGGGGTCGGTGCACGGCTCATGGAGCCCGACGACTGGAGGACCGACGCTGTCCTCGAGGCTGTGCGCACCGGTGAGGCGCCCCACCCGCAACTCGCCTACTTCGCACGCCTACCCGACGCGGCAGATGCCGACCGGGAGGCGCTGGTGGCATTCCTCGGGCGCCCGGACCGGGGTCCGCTCGCCCCCGACCTGCTGGCTGCGGTCGATGTACCGGTCCTGGTCGTGCTCGGCGGCCGGGACGAGGCCGGACCGGCGGATCCTCTGGTCGATGCGCTGCCCGACGCCGAACTCGTCGTGCTTCCCGGCGTGGACCATTTCGCGACGCCAAAGGACTTCGGCTTCATCGACGCCGCACTCGGCTTCATCGACGCTCAGGCCTGGTAGGCGCCTGCAGCGCCCGTTCGGGACTCAGCGCAGTGGCGCAGCAGTCGGGGCAATCGGCGAAGGCAGGTGGGTGGTGCCCATGAGGTGGCGGTCGACCTCGGCAGCGCACGAGCGGCCCTCGGCGATGGCCCACACGACCAGAGACTGCCCCCGACCCATGTCACCGCAGACGAACACCCCGTCCACGTTCGTGGCAAAGACGGCATCCCGCGCCACGTTCCCACGGGCGTCGAGGTCGACGCCCAGAATCTCCGTCAGGGGCCCCTGCTCGGGACCCGTGAAGCCCATGGCGAGGAACGCCAGGTCTGCAGGGAACACCTCGTCGCTGCCATCGACGGGCTCGAAGGACATCCGGCCGTCGGTCAACACCTGCTCGACCCGATGCGTCAGGAGCCCGGTAAGGCGGCCGTCCTCCCCGAGGAACTCGGCCGTGTTGATGGCGAAGACGCGTTCCCCACCCTCTTCGTGGGCGGACGAGACCCGGTAGAGCATCGGCCAGGTGGGCCACGGGTTGGCGTCGGGACGGTCGTCCGTCGGACGGGGCATGATCTCGAACTGGTGGACCGATGCCGCCCCCTGCCGGTGGGCGGTGCCAAGGCAGTCGGCGCCGGTGTCGCCACCGCCGATGATCACGACGTGCCTGTCTGCTGCGTCGATCGGGGAACGGTCGATGTCTCCCTCCTGGAGGCGGTTGCCCCACGGGAGGTACTCCATCGCCTGATGGACACCTTCGAGTTGACGGCCGGGGATCGGAAGGTCGCGCCATTGCGTTGACCCGCAGGCGAGGACGACGGCGTCGTAGTCGGAGCGCATGTCCTCGACCGGCAGGTCGGTGCCGACATCGACGTTGGTGCGGAACTCGGTTCCCTCGGCCTCCATCTGAGCGAGCCGGCGATCCAGGTGACGCTTCTCCATCTTGAACTCGGGGATCCCGTAGCGCAGTAGTCCCCCGATCCGGTCGGCCCGCTCGAACACGACGACATCATGGCCGGCACGCGTCAACTGTTGGGCGGCAGCAAGGCCCGCAGGACCCGATCCGACCACGGAGACCCGGCGGCCCGTGCGCTCCTGGGGAGGTTGCGGCGAGATCCAACCCTCCTCCCAGGCACGGTCCACGATGCTGACCTCGACCTGCTTGATGGCGACCGCCGGCTCGTTGATACCCAGCACACATGCGGCCTCGCAGGGGGCCGGGCAGAGGCGGCCGGTGAATTCCGGGAAGTTGTTGGTGGCGTGCAGGCGCTCGGAGCCCTGGCGCCACTGTTCCCGGTACACGAGGTCGTTCCAGTCGGGAATGAGGTTGCCGAGCGGGCACCCGTCGTTGCAGAACGGGACACCGCAGTCCATGCAGCGGCTGGCCTGCTTCTGGAGTTCATCGTCCGGAAAGGGTTCGTAGACCTCCTTCCAGTCCCGGAGTCGCACGGGTACCGGTCGGCGCTCCGGCAGGAGGCGGTCGTGCTTGAGGAAGCCACGTGGATCACCCATGCCCGGCTCCTCAGGCCCGCGTGGAGGCCATGATCGCCTCCACCTCGTCGCGGCCTCCCGCTCGGGCGGCGGCGGCCGCCTCGAGCACACGCCGGTAGTCGATCGGCATGACCTTCCGGAATGCACCGGCTGCCTCCGACCATCCCTCCAGCAGTCGCCCGGCCACCTCTGATTCCGTCTCCTCCCGATGCCGGACCAGCACCTCCTGCAACCAGTCGGCGTCATCCTGGTCCAGGTCCTCGAGCAGGACCATTTCCGGATTGACCCTTCGGGGAAACGAGCGGTCCTCGTCGAGGACGAATGCGACGCCCCCTGACATTCCGGCGGCGAAGTTGCGTCCCGTCGGACCCAGCACGATGGCCCGACCACCGGTCATGTACTCGCAGCCATGGTCGCCTATTCCCTCGACCACCGCAAGGGCGCCGGAATTGCGCACGCAGAAGCGCTCCCCCACCACGCCCCGGATGAAGACTTCGCCGCCCGTGGCCCCGTAGAGGATCACGTTGCCGGCGATGACCTGCTCCTCGGCACGGAACGGCGAGTCCGCGGGTGGCCGAACGGTGAGGCGTCCGCCCGAGAGTCCCTTGCCCAGGTAGTCGTTGGCGTCGCCGACCAACCGCAACGTGATGCCACGGGGCACGAACGCCCCGAAGCTGTTGCCGGCCGATCCGTCGAGGTCGATCGTGATGGTGTCGTCCGGAAGCCCGTCCCCACCGAAGCGCCGGGTCAACTCGTAGCCGAGCATCGTCCCGGTCGAGCGGTCGACGTTGCCGATCTTCGTCAGGATGGCGACAGGTGATCCGTCGTCCAGGGCCGGGGCCGCCTCGGCGATCAGGGTCCGGTCCAGGATCTGATCGAGGCCGTGGTCCTGTCCGGTGGCCTGATGCCGAACGGCCCCCTCCGGAAGGTCGGGTACGTGCAGTATCGGCGTGAGGTCGAGGCCGTCGGCCTTCCAGTGGGAGACCGCCTCGGTGACGTCGAGGCACTCGACCTGGCCGATGGCCTCCCCGAGCGACCGGAAGCCGAGTTGGGCGAGCAGCTCGCGCACCTCCTCGGCGATGTATTCGAAGAAGTTGACGACGAACTCGGGCCTTCCGCTGAACTTCTTGCGCAACTCGGGGTTCTGGGTGGCGACGCCGACCGGGCACGTGTCGAGGTGGCAGACCCGCATCATGACGCAACCCGAAACCACCAACGGAGCGGTGGCGAAGCCGAACTCGTCTCCGCCCAGAAGCGCTGCGATCATTACGTCGCGTCCGGTCTTGAGCTGGCCGTCGACCTGGACCACGATCCGGTCGCGCAGGCCGTTGAGGAGCAGGGTCTGCTGGGTCTCGGCGAGCCCCAGTTCCCAGGGAGCGCCGGCGTGCTTGATCGACGACAGCGGGGAGGCACCGGTGCCACCGTCGTGCCCGGAGATGAGGACAACGTCGGCGTGGCCCTTGGCGACGCCCGCAGCTACCGTGCCGACCCCGACCTCGGCGACCAGCTTCACATGAACCCGGGAAACGGGGTTGGCGTTCTTGAGGTCGAAGATGAGCTGCGCCAGGTCCTCGATCGAATAGATGTCGTGGTGGGGCGGCGGCGAGATCAGGCCGACACCGGGTGTGGAGTGGCGGGTTCTGGCGATCCAGGGGTACACCTTGTGGCCCGGCAGTTGACCGCCCTCGCCGGGCTTGGCGCCCTGGGCCATCTTGATCTGGATGTCGTCGCTGTTGACCAGGTATTCGCTCGTGACCCCGAAGCGGCCCGATGCAACCTGTTTGACGGCAGAGCGCCGCAGGTCACCGTTTTCGTCCGGTTCGAACCGGTCGGGGTCCTCGCCGCCCTCACCGGTGTTGGACTTTCCGCCTATGCGGTTCATGGCGATGGCGAGCGTCTCATGGGCCTCGGCCGAGATCGACCCATAGGACATGGCACCCGTGGCGAAGCGCCGGACGATCTCCGAAACAGGCTCGACCTCGTCGATCGGAACGGGGGGACGCCGGCCCGTGCGGAACCGGAAGAGGCCGCGCAGGGTCGCCAGGTTCCCGGCCTGTTCGTCGACGAGGGCCGTGTACTGCTTGAAGACGTCGTAGCGCCCCTCTCGGGTGGCGTGCTGCAGGCGGAACACGGTTTCCGGGTTGAAGAGGTGGTATTCGCCCTCCCGGCGCCACTGGTACTCACCGCCCACCTCGAGGGTGCGGTGGGCTCGCTCCTCGGGGTTGTCGGGGAAGGCCAGTGCGTGGCGGACGGCGACCTCGGTGGCCAGGACCTCGAGTCCGACGCCCCCCAGGCGGCTCACCGTTCCGGTGAAGCAGGCGTCCACCACCTCGGCACCCAGCCCGATGGCCTCGAAGATCTGTGCACCCGTGTAGGAGGCAACCGTGGAGATCCCCATCTTGGACATCACCTTGAGGATTCCCTTGTCGCAGGCATCCACGTAGTTCCGTCGAGCCTTCGCCGGATCGAGGTCGCGGGACAGCCCGTTGAGCCCCTCGGCGATCATCCCGTCGATGGCCTCGAATGCGACGTACGGACACACGGCGGAAGCGCCGAAGCCGAGGAGGAGAGCCACGTGGTGAACCTCGCGGGCATCGCCACTCTCGACGAGCAGGCCGACCCGTGAACGGGACTTCTCCCGGATCAGGTGCTGGTGGACCGCCCCGACGGCAAGCAGGGAGGGAATGGGTGCGTTGGTGGAATCAATGCCCCGGTCGCTCACCACGAGAAGGCCTGCTCCATCAGCGATCGCCGCCGAGGCCTCCAGGCGCAGCCGGTCGAGGGCGGTTGCCAACCCGGCTCCCCCCTCGGCGACGGGGTACCTGGCATCGAGGACCACCGTCCGAAAGTGGCCGGGACCGCCGTCGTCGTCTATGTGGACGATGCGGGCCAACTCCACCTCTGTCAGGACAGGGTGCGGAATCTGGACCTGGCGGCACGAATCGGGCGTGGGGTCGAGCAGGTTGCCCTCCGGGCCGATGGTCCCGCAGACAGCGGTGATCAGCTCTTCGCGCATGGCGTCCAGCGGCGGGTTCGTGACCTGGGCGAACAGCTGTGAGAAGTAGTCGTAGAGCTGTCGGGAACGGTTGGAGAGGGCGGCGACGGGCGTGTCGGTTCCCATCGAACCGATTGCCTCCTTGGAGTCCCGGACCATCGGTGCCATCAGCAGCTTCATGTCCTCGTGGGTGAACCCGAATGCCTGCTGGCGCTGGAGGGCGGTTCCCTCTGAGCGGAGTTGCCGTTCGCGATCCGGAAGATCCTCGAGCCGGACAAGGTTGCGGTCCAGCCAGGCGCCGTACGGACGGGCGGCAGCCAGCCCCGCCTTGATCTCGTGGTCGCGGACGATGCGCCCCTCGGCGGTGTCGATGAGGAACATGCGTCCCGGCTGGAGTCGGCCCTTCTCGATGATGCTCGAGGTCGCAACGTCTATGACCCCGACCTCACTTGCCATCACGACCAGGTCGTCGTCGGTCACCCAGTAGCGGCTGGGGCGCAGGCCGTTGCGGTCGAGGACCGCTCCGATCATCGTGCCGTCGGTGAAGGCGATCGATGCCGGGCCGTCCCATGGTTCCATGAGGGATGCGTGGTACCGGTAGAAGGCACGCCGTTCCTCGTCCATGGAATCGTGGTTCTCCCAGGGCTCCGGGATCATCATCATGACGGCCTCTGGCAGCGAATAGCCGCCGAGGGTGAGGAGTTCGAGCGCCTCGTCGAATGTCGCTGTGTCGCTTCCTCCCGGGGTACAGATGGGGAACAGGCGCTCGAGGTCGCCGGGCAGGAGGTCGGTCGCCAGGAGGGCCTCACGGGACCGCATCTTGTTGCGGTTGCCCTGCACCGTGTTGATCTCACCGTTGTGGGCGATCATCCGGTAGGGATGGGCAAGCGGCCATGCGGGGAAGGTGTTGGTCGAGAATCGGGAGTGGACCAGGGCGAGAGCGCTCTCGACCCGGTCGTCGGTCAGGTCCGGATAGAACTCCGCCAACTGCGGCGTTGTGAGCATCCCCTTGTAGACGATGGTCCGGGAGGAAAGCGACGGGAAGTAGACACCGGCATGGGCCTCGCTGGCTGCGCCCATCCCCCCTCCCCCGGAGCGACTCGCCGGGCCGCTTCCGGACGGCACGTGGATCTCGTGCTCGGTGCGCTTGCGCAGGACATAGGCGAGACGGTCGAGCGCTATACCACCGGGCCGTCCGGCCGGACCCTCAGGCCCCGCGATGAACACCTGTCGGAAGATCGGCTCGGTGCGCTTCGCCGCCGAACCGATCTTCGAGTCGTCGACCGGCACCTCACGCCATCCCAGAACCTCTATGCCCTCCTCGGCGGCCAGCTGTCCGATCCGGTCGACGACCAGTTCGGCCTGTTCGGGATCCCCCGGCAGGAACGCAATTCCGGTGGCGTAGTGGCCCTCCGATGGGAGTTCGAAGTCGATGACCTGTCGGTAGAAGCCGTCGGGTACCTGGAGGAGGATGCCGGCACCGTCACCCGTGTTCTTCTCCGCACCGAGGGCCCCGCGGTGCTGGAGCTTGCAGAGGGCTCCAATTCCCAACGCCACGATGTCATGGCTGCGAATACCCCGCAGGTGGCAGACGAAGTTGACCCCACAGGCGTCGTGTTCGAACCGGGGGTCGTAGAGGCCCTGAGCGGCGGGAATGCCGGTGTTGAGACCGGTGGGCGTTGGCTTCGTCATCGGCCTGGGAAGTGTCCTCCGGACCATCGGTGGCTGTTCGGATTCGCCCGGAGCACCATCGGTCAGAGCGGTCCCTCGTCGAGGGCTGCCGGGTCGCTGCCCGGCGGAGGCGACGCTGTCTCGGAACCTGGACGGCGGACATCGGCGGCCTGGACGGCCCTGTCGGTCGTTTCGGAGGCCGCCTCGTCGCGGCATGGGTTCCCACCTGCGCGTCCCAGCGGCCAATATACGACCATGGACACCGACGCAACCCACCAGGCAGCGGACCTCTGCACCTTCATCGACGCATCCCCCTCCCCGTTCCATGCAGTGGCCACGGCAGCCGCCCGCCTCGAGGCCGCCGGTTTCATCGAGGGATCACCCGGCGACGGAGCGGGAGCCCGATACCTGCGGTCCTCCGGCAGCCTGGTCGCCTGGATAGCCGGACATGGACGGACAACCGGATTCCGGGTGCTCATGGCCCACACCGACAGCCCAAACCTGCGCATCACGCCCAACCCGGACCGTTCTGCTCACGGGGTTCAGCAGCTCGGCATAGAGGTCTACGGCGGGGCACTGCTCAACTCCTGGCTGGACCGGGACCTCGGGTGTTCCGGCCGGCTGGCAGTCCGGGACGGCGACGGGCACCGTGAGTTGCTGGTCCGACTCGATCGCCCGATCGCCCGGGTGCCCCAACTGGCGATCCACCTCGACCGTGGGGTCAACACCAAGGGCCTGGTCCTCGATCCACACACCAACCTCTCCCCGGTAACCGGGCTGGGCGACCTGGAACACGGCGCCTTCCTCGCCACAATCGCCGCCACGGCCGGGGTGGATGCCGCCGATGTCCTCGGGTTCGACCTCATGCTCCATGACCTCGCACCGTCGACGCTGGCGGGCACGGGCGACGAGTTCGTGAGTGCCTCCCGGATCGACAACCTGCTCTCCTGCCATGCCGCAGTCGGAGCGATCTGCGGGATCGTCGACGAGGCCGGCGGCCCGACGCCTGTAATCGTCCTCTACGACCACGAGGAGGTCGGCAGCACCTCGGCCACCGGGGCCGGCTCACCCGTGTTGAGCTCGTTGCTGGAACAACTCCTCGGCGACGCGTCGCTGAAGCCCGCTGACTCCCTCGCCTGTTCGGTCGACGGTGCCCATGCTGTCCACCCGAACTATCCCGACCGTCACGACGCCGAACACCTTGTCCACCTCGGCGGCGGCCCGGTCCTGAAGTTCAATGCCTCACAGCGCTATGCGACGGACGCACCGGGTGCCGCAAGGGTCCGCCTGGCAGCCGAGCGGTGCGAGGTGCCGCTGCAGTCGTACAGCCACCGGGCCGACCTTCCCTGCGGCTCGACCGTCGGTCCGATCACCGCAGCCGCCACCGGGCTCCCGACAGTCGACCTGGGTGCCCCGCAACTGGCGATGCACAGCGCACGGGAACTCTGCGCCGTCGGCGACGTTCCCCTACTCGGAAGGCTGCTCGAAGAACTCCTCCGCTCGTGACGTCAGGCGCCGATCGAGCGTTGCGCCCGCCGCTCGCGCAGTTGGCGCAACGGGCCCTTCGGTGTCACCTGCCTGATGCTGCGGTACGGAACGATCAGCATCAGGACCATCGGGAAGATCTCGAGTCGGCCAACCAGCATCAGGGTCGCCAGCACCAGTCGGGCCGGGGTGCTGTAGCCGTCCACGAACGACGCCGTCGGGCCGGCCTCCCCGAACGCCGGCCCCATGTTGCCGAGGGCCTCGATGACTCCTGTGAAGGCCGTGACCAGATCGGTTCCGAGTGAGGCGACGATCAGGGTGCCGATCACGGCGAACATGCCGAATACGACCATGAAGCCGGCGATGCGCTCGACCAGGGTCTCGGGAACCGTCCCGTCGCCGTAACGGACGTGGAGGACCGCCCTCGGCCTGCGCATGACCCGCAGGGCCCGGTAGGCGTGTGCCACACCGATCCTCAGGCGGATGACCTTGATGCCTCCGGAGGTCGATCCGGTGCAGCCACCCACGACCAGCAACAGCAGCAGCAGCACCTGGGGCCCCGCCGCCCAGGCTGCGAAGTCGCCGTCGGAACCGGCGCCTGTGGCGTTTCCGAAGCCCCCGCTGGTCCCCAGGGTCACGACGTTGAATGCGGACATGCGAAGTGCCCGGACCCAGGCCATGCCGTCGGCCGCCAGCAGCACAGCCACCACGACCGTCCAGCCTGCGATCAACCCGAGGTACCAGCGGAACTCGGGATCACGGAGGTGGACGAACCGGCGGGTCCCGTACGAGCGGGCGTGGAGCGTGAAGCTGGCCGCCCCCAGGATCATCACTGCCATGAGCACCAGTTCGACCGGAACGCTGTTCCAGTACCCGATCGAGGCATCCCGGGTGGAGAAGCCACCCGTCGAGATTGCGCTCAGGGCATGGGCGACCGCGTCGAAGGGGTTCATCCCGGCCCCCAGGAGGAATACGGCAGCGGCGAGCGTGAGAACCCCGTAGACCTTCCAGAACTGACGGGCGGTGTCGACGACCTTCGGTGCAAGGCGATCGGCTCCCTCGCCGGGCGCCTCGGCGTCGATGAGGCCAAGGCCGCTTGCCCGGAGCGAGGGCAGGACCGCCACGACCAGCACGACGATTCCCATGCCCCCCAGCCACTGGGTGAGCTGCCGGTACAGCAGGATGCCTGAGCCCTGCGCCTCGATCGGGTTGTGGGCCCCGAATACCGTGGATCCCGTACAGGAGTAGCCCGACACCGATTCGAAGAACGCATCGGCGAGCACTACGAGTGCGCCGGCTCCGTCCCGGGCAAACGTTCCGGCGAGAACGTAGGGCAGGGCTCCGACCACCGAGACGAGTACCCAGGTAGCCCCGACGGCCGTGAACACGATGGAGCGGTCGAGCACCCCGGTCCGGGTCCAGCGCCGCATGCCGGCCCCGAGGGCCCCCGTCAGGACTGCGGCCACGAACATGGCGGGCGCCTCGTCGCCGTCGACCAGTTCGACGAATGCGGACAGTGCCATCGCCAGGGACACGAAGATGAGCGCATTGCCACCCACGTGGGCCGTGGTCGATGTCCAACGACGGCTCGGACGGATCACCGGTCACGCTCCATGGTGAGCGCTGCCCATCGCCGCCTCAGGCGTAGACGGTCCCGGACACCGGTAGCGGCCGTACCGATCGCCACGAGGGCCGGATACAACGCCAGCCGGCCGATGATCATGGCCGGCACCAGCGCCAGGCGTACCGCTCGCGACCAGGACGCCGGGTCGAGCAGGGTGCCGTCGAGGGCCCGAATCGGGCCTGCCGTAGCCGCAGCGTGCACCCCGGCAGTGAGGGCCGTAGCCAGGTCGAGCCCCAGCGTGCCGACTGCCCCGGTAGTAGCCACGACAACCGCCACGAACAGGAACTGTTGGAGCACGATGCGACCTACGCCGGCCTCGCTCAGAACCACTCCTCCGATCCGGATCCGGGCGATGAGGCTCGGGTGGAGCTGACGCATGAGCTCACGCCGTGCCAGCTTGACAAGGCCGATCATCCGGAAGATCTGGAAGCCACCTCCTGCCGAACCGGTCATGGGCCCGACGGCGGCGGCGAGAAGCAGCAGTACGGGCGCTGCCGTCGCCCAGGGGCCGACAGCTTCCATCGGGAATCCGGTGGTCGTGGCAGCCGAGAGGAGGGTGAAGAGGGTCTCCCGCCATTGGTCCGGGCCGCCGGCCCCCGACCACCAGCCGAGCAGCAGGGTGCCGCCTGTCAGGAGGAGAAGGTAGGTGCGGAACTCGGCCGAACGCCGGATTCCCTGCCACTGCAGGGTCACCAGCCTCCAGAGGATCACCATGCTGGCGCCGGCCACGAACATGCCCAGGATGGCAACCCACTGGACCGCAGGCTCGGTGAGTGGCTGGCCGGGGCCCACGAAGCCTCCGGTTGAGGCCGTCGAAGCGGCAAGCAGCACCGACCCGAGGGGTCCGGCGCCGGCGAGCAGATAGCCGATGCCGAGCAGGAGCGTGAAACCCGCATAGAGCCGCAGCACGTTTCCGGCTGCCCTGCCGCCTGACGGGGCGAGGGGCGTGCGCCCGGACCCGGTGCGCCGATCGGCGAGCTCCCGGTCTGCACTCAGGGCCGGCAGGATCGCCACACCGAGGATCAGGGCTGTCAGGCCGCCCACCCACTGGCTGCCTGCCCGGAAAAGCAGCATTCCCCTGCCCATGGTGTCGACGTCGAGGGTACTCAGGGCCGTCGTGCTGAAGCCGGCGGCCGCCTCGAACAGGGCATCTCCCGGATCAGCGAGGGTGCCGGTCAGGAGGTAGGCGAAGGTGCCCACCAGCACCATTGCAAGGAAGGCGACCGTGACTCCGGTGAGGATGTCGGCCGTCTCGTGGCGCCGTGGACGCCGCACCTTCCGGAGCAGCCGTGCAGAGGCGAGGCCGGTCACGATGCCGCCAGACAACAGGACAGGTGCGTCCCCTCCGGCACCGGTGAGGTCGAACAGGCCGGAGGCCAGGGCGAGGGCCGAGGCGCCGAGCCCGCCGACGGCTGCTCCGGTGACAACCGCCGAGGAGAGAGAGCCCCAGTCCGGGTTGCGGGTGCGGCGGAACAGGGTGCGCATCGTGGTGGCGCTTCCGGCGCTACAGGGTCACCCGAAGAGGGCGGTGACGCCGTCCACGGAGTCGGGGCGTGCTATCACGACCACATGGTCCTGGTCGCGCAACGTGCTGCGCCCCCGTGCTATCTGGGGCTTGCCGTCACGGACGATGGCACCGACCAGCGCACCCTTGGGAACATCGAGGTCGGCAAGGGTCGCTCCATTGCAGGCGCTGCTGTCCGAAATGGCGAACTCCAGGACCTCGACATCGCCGTGGAGGAACGTGGCCACAGCAGCGACTGTCTCGCCGTCCCCTCGGATGAACCGCAGCACGCTGTTGGCCGTTGCGGTCCGTGGGCTGACGGCGGCGTCGACCTGCTGGGCCTCGATGAGGTCGAGGAGTTCGAGGCGGTGGATCACAGCGATCGTCTCCGGGCCACCCCTTTCGCTGCCGCGTCGTCGGGCCCTGGTGGCGCCTGCCGACTTGGCGTAGAGGCATGCCAGGACGTTGGCGTGGTCTTCTCCGGTGAGGGCGATGACCACGTCCTGGCGGGCAACGCCGGCCTCGACCAGGAGGTCGGCGTCGGTGATGTCGCCCTGGTAGACGACCGCCTGGCCGAATCGGGCGCTCAACTCGGCCGCCCGCTCTGGCCGTCGTTCGATGATGCCGACGTCGAGGCCACGGGAGATGAGCGATTCGGCCAACAACTCGGCGGTACGCCCCCCACCGAGCAGGAGCGCGCGTGTGGGCATGTCGCGGGCCAGCCCGAGGCGCCTGGTCACATCACGCAGTGCACGCCGCTTGCATACGACGCGTAGCAGGTCGCCTTCGCGCAGGGTGATGTCCTTGCGCGGGATGATGGTCACCTCCTCCTCTTCGTCGTCCTCGGCGCGGGTGATGCTCGCCACGATGAAGTCCCAGTCGGGTTCGAGCTCCCGGCCCAGGGCATGGAGCGAGGCCCCGACGAGGGGAGCCTCGCCGGGTAGTCGGGCGCCCAGCACGATCACCTCACCGTCGCCCATCTGGGCCAGGTCGAGGGCGCCCGGGTACTCCATGAGGCGCAGCACCTCTTCGGCTACCTCCCGGTCGGGGTCGATCACCAGGTGGTCCTCGGCTCCCTTGAAAAGGGCGTCGATCGAAGGCGATCGGAGGCGTCGCGACTCGATGCGGACGATCGTCTTGTCGACCCCGGCCAGCCGGGCCAGCAGTGCGGAGACCAGGTTCACCTCGTCGCTCTTGGTCACGGCGACCAGCAGGTCGGCGTCGTCGATTCCGGCCATCGAGAGCATCTCGGGGTCGGTGCCGCTGCCCTCGAGGACCTGAACGTCGAGCTTGAGGCCGACGGCCCGGCACCTGACCGTGTCCACCTCGATCAGGGCAATGTCGTGCTTCTGGCTGCTGAGACGGTCGGCCACGTAGGTGCCGACCTCGCCGGCGCCCACCACGATGATGCGCACCGGCTAATCCTCGCCCATCCGGGACCGCGAATGGGCCATCCCCGGGCGGATGATCCCGGCATCAGTCACGATGAGGTCGAGCGGGACGTCCCAGGGCCGGGCGTCGAGGCGTTCGACCACCTGGAAGGCATGGCAGATGCCGATCAGCACGGGCGGTCGTGGACGTTCGCTGCGACCGGCGAAGGTGATGTCGTAGTAGCCGGCCCCGTGGCCCACCCGGTGACCCAGGGGATCGGCGGCCACGACGGGGACCACGACGACGTCGAGATCCCGTGTGTCTACTTCGGTCCCCTCCCCCGGCTGCCTGGTCCCGTACGGGCCGTCCTCCAGCGGGCCGGCAGGCACCAGGAAGCGGAGGGGCTCACCTGGGGTGGTGACGGGAAGTGCGACCTCGAAACGGTCGGCATCACAGAGCGACGACGGGTCCACCTCGCCGCGGATGCCGACGTATGCCCCGATCCGGAGGAAACCGTCGAGTTCCGGGAGTGCCAGCAGGCGCCGGACGACGACCTCGGAGGCCCGCCGCACCGCCTCCGACGACTCTGCACGACGACGACGCAACATCTCGGTCCGTGCAGTGTCCGGTTCCATACCATGATGCTGCCCCGTTCGGAGCGCGAGTTCCAGCACCTGAGACACCTGTCACGTCTGGCGTACGAATCCCGGGCGATGTTTGAACCGGGTGCGCAGGATCACTAGCGTCCCCACGGTCCCGGCTCGGGTGGTATGCCCCTGGTGCCGGGTGGCCCTGAACCCTCCCGCATCCGACGGGTGGCACGCCGCGGCCCCGAGTCCAACCACCGAGGAGATACTTTCGTGGAGTCGATCCCCTATCTGGCAGGAGCCTCGGCCGTCCTCGGCCTTCTGCTCGCCTGGTACTTCTACACCAACGTCAGGGCGGCCGATCCGGGCAACGACCGGATGGTCTACCTGATGACCGAGATCCAGAAGGGAGCGCGTGCGTTTCTGAAGCAGGAGTACATCTGGGTCTCCGGCTTCGTCGTGGTGATGGCGCTCCTGATCGGCGTGCTGATAGTGCCCACCGCCGCCATCACCTACGTGACCGGTGCCGTGCTGTCGGCCGTCGCCGGCTACGTCGGCATGACCGTGGCCACGATGGCCAATGCCCGGACCACCCAGGCTGCGAAGGACGGTCCCGGCAAGGCGCTGCCGATCGCCTTCCGGGGCGGCGCCGTCATGGGATTCAGCGTTGCGGGCCTGGCCCTTGCCGGCCTGATGTTCGTCTACATCCTGTTCGTGCTGGTCCTCGAGGTCGACCAGGCGTTCGAGGTCCTGACCGCCTACGGCCTCGGTGCCAGCTCCATCGCCCTGTTCAGCAGAGTCGGCGGCGGCATCTACACCAAGGCCGCCGACGTCGGCGCCGACCTGGTCGGCAAGGTCGAGGCAGGCATTCCCGAGGACGATCCCCGCAACCCGGCCACCATCGCAGACAACGTGGGTGACAACGTCGGTGACGTGGCAGGCATGGGAGCCGACCTGTTCGAGTCGTACGCCGGGTCGATCCTCGCCCCGATCTCCCTGGTGGCCTTCGCCCTGGGGCTCTCCGCCGAACACGCCACCCGGGAGGTGGCGATCTCCCTTCTCGTGTTCCCGATGGCAATCGCCTTCGTCGGGATGCTTGCCTCGATCCTCGGCTCGTTCTTCGTCAAGGGCGGTGACTCCACGGATTCGAAGGCGCTTTCCAAGGCGCTGCACATGGGTACCAACGTGGCCATGGCCCTGACCGTTGTCGCCACAGTCGTGCTCGCCGGCTGGATGTTCGGCGGCGACACCTTCGACAGCCCGTACGGCCTCGCCATCTCGGTTGTCGGCGGCCTGGTCGCCGGATGGGCGCTCGGCAAGACCGCCGAGTACTACACCTCGGACCACTTCGGACCCGTCCGGAAGATCGCCAGGCAGACAGAGACTGGCCCGGCCACGACGATCCTGAGCGGCCTTTCTGCCGGCCTCGTATCCGTTGCCGCATCGGTGGCCCTGCTCGCTGTCGGAGTGGGCATCGCCTACTGGGGCGGCGAGATGGCCTTTGATTCGATCGGATCCCTGGACGGAGGCCTCTACGGCATCGCCGTGGCCGCCATCGGAATGCTGTCCACCACAGGCATCGTGGTTTCGGTCGACGCCTACGGGCCGATCGCCGACAATGCCGGAGGCATCGCCGAGATGGCTGGACTCGACCCGGAGGTCCGCGAGGTCACCGATGCCCTCGACTCGTTGGGCAACACCACGGCCGCCATCGCCAAGGGCTTCGCCGTCGGCTCGGCGGCCCTGACCGCACTGGCGCTTTTCAAGAGCTTCGAGTTCGCCGTGATCGCGGCAGGCGGAAGCCTGTCGCTCAACATCGGCGAGGTCGATGTGTTCATCGGCCTCTTCCTCGGGGCCATGTTGCCGTTCCTGTTCGCCGCCCTCACGATCGACGCCGTCGGACGCGCAGCATTCCAGATGATCGAAGAGGTCCGCAGGCAGTTCCGCGAGATTCCCGGACTCCGCGAGGGCAGGGAGGGGGTCAACCCCGACTCGGCACGCTGTGTCGAGATATCCACCCGTGCATCCCTCAAGGAGATGATCATTCCCGGTTCGCTGGCGGTCGCGGTTCCGCTGATCATCGGCTTCATCGACGTCGATGCCCTGGGTGGCTTCCTCGCCGGTGCACTGGTCACGGGATTCTGCCTCGCCATCTTCATGGCCAACGCCGGTGGCGCCTGGGACAACGCCAAGAAGTACATCGAGGCCGGCAACCACGGCGGCAAGGGCTCGGACTGCCACAAGGCCGCCGTCGTCGGCGACACCGTTGGGGATCCCTTCAAGGACACCTCGGGACCGGCCATGAACATCCTCATCAAGGTCATGACCATCGTGAGCCTGGTGTTCGCCTCGGCTTTCGTCGGCTGAGCGTTCCCCGGTCGGGGCTCAGACGCCCAACAGCCTGGAGAGTCGCGAGAGGTGGGGACGTCCGGCGCAGTCGGCCAGCCAGCCGGGGACCCGGGGCTCTAGCCATGCCACCGCAAGGAGGGCCGGAAGAGCCAGGAGGATTCCTCCCAGGACGTCGGCCGGCCAGTGCTCGAGCCTGCTGATGCGCAGCCAGCATGCGACGACGACGAGGGCCCAGCATGCCCGGGCCAGGCGTCGTCCGGAAGGACCGGGGAGGTGGCGCCGGGCCAGGAGGGCCAGCGTCCCGAATACCAGGACGACGAACACCGCATGCCCGCTCGGGTAGCCACCGGACCCGAACGAATAGTTGCTCCAGCGCAACGAGGGGGTCGGCCGCGGACGCTCGACGAGGTCGGCGACCCGGGTGAGGGCCGTTGCCGCACCGGCCAGGGCCAGGACGGCTGCCGGATAGCGGCCCCACGCCAGCCACACCAGCGCCACGATGACCACGAAGACCATCGGGGCTGCCAGATCGGTCAGGAGGACATCGAGCAGTCCGGCCACCGGGTCGAGGAATCCCGGCGTGTTGTTGTTTGCCCAACGGGCGAGGCCCACCTCCCCCGGCAGGGGGCCCGAGCCCCTCACGGCGAGCGTCAGGGACACGCCGAGGGTCGCACTCAGGAGCGCCACGATCCGGCCCAGTCGAACTCGGACGGGCACGTGTGCCTCAGGCCGGGAGTACCAGCAGCGGGTCCTTGGGCTTGCCGCCCACCCGGACCTCGAAATGCAGATGGGTGCCCGTCGACCATCCCGTGGATCCGCACTCGCCGATCGGGTCTCCTGCCTCCACGCTGTGGCCCTTCGAGACCGAGAGCCTGGACTGGTGGGCATAGACGGTGACGACGTAGCCCTCGTGCTCGATCAGGACCACGTTGCCGTAGCCGTCCCGCCAGCCGGCGAATATGACGGTCCCGGCCTTGGCCGACCAGATGGGCTGCCCTCCCACGCAGTCGATGTCGAGTCCGTTGTGCTGGCGTTCGGATCCGAAGATCGGGTGGATGCGGAGCCCGAACGGGGAGGTGATCTTGCCTTCGACCGGGTAGATGAAGCCGGAGGCCGACTTCTCGGTCAGCTTCGGAGCCGACTTCCGCAACTCAGCCGCTATGAGGTTGTCTATGAGAATCGCCATCCGGTACTGCTCGCGTTCGAATTCACGGATCTCCTGCTCGTGGGCCGCGATGCGCTTTACCAACTCCTCCTGGGCCGCCTCCTGCGCGGCGATCCGCCTGGCCAGCAGCAGCACCGATGATTCGAGCTCGCGTTCCTGTTCCTCGGCATCGATGATCGCCCCGTCGGCGGAACGTGCGATGTCCTCGCTGTCCGACTCGAGTGCCCGGAGGCGTTCGAGCAGGTCGCCGCGGTCTCCGGTGATCACATCGAGGATGGCCGCCATGCGCAGGCCGGTGGAGAGCTCCTCGGCCTCGAGAAGGGTCCCTGCCCGCATCGCCCCCACGTAGGCGTCGACCGCGAGCCGCTGGAGTTGTGCCCGCAGTTCGACGATCTCCTCGCCCACCTGTTCGGCCTCGACCCAGCGGAGGGTCGCCTCGGCCTCTGCCGCCTCGATGGCCTGACGGGCGGCGGCGATCTTGGCCTGCTGCAGGGCGACGTACTCGTCCAGCGCCCGAAGTGCGTCGGCCACCTCGATGTCCTCGGCCTTGACGAGCTCGAGCTCCTCGGCTGTCGAGGCTGCCCGGTCCTTGGCGTCCTCCCGCTTGTCGCGGGCGTCCCGGATGTCGTCGGTGTCGGGGACGGCAGAGGCGCTGCCGGCGAGTACGGAGAAGGCGATAGCTGCGAACAGCATCCGACAGAGCGCTCTACGTCCCGACATCGGCCGAACCGTACCCCCTCCCCGACCCCGTCCGGGGTCCTCCTCCCCCGGTCTCCGTGGCAGACTCGGCACCTGTGGGGGACCTGGGAGCATCGACACCGGTCAATCGACCGCTGGAGGGGGTGCGCGTCGTCGACCTCGCCGACGAGCGGGGCGAGTTCTGCGGGCGCCTTCTGGCCGACCTCGGAGCCGATGTCCTGAGGGTCGAGCCCCCCGGGGGTGCCGTATCCCGACGACTTCCGCCCTTCGCTCCCGACGGCACGTCGCTGTACTTCGCGTACCGGAACACGAACAAGCGGGGCACCGTCGTCGACCTGCAGGAGGCCGACGACCAGCGGCGCCTGTGCGACCTGGTGGCGTCGGCCGACGTCTTCGTCGAGTCCCATGCCCCGGGTCATCTGGCGGCCCTCGGTATCGGTCCCGATGTACTCCTCGAAATCAACCCCGATCTGGTCATAGCGTCTCTGACCGATTTCGGACAGACAGGCCCCGACAGCAACCTGGTGACCACCGACGACGTGGTCGTGGCCCGCTCAGGATGGCTGGCGATGTCGGGTATGCCCGGTAAGCCCCCGCTGCTCATGCCGGGAGCGGTCGCCCATGATTCCCTCGGGGTGCTCGGCGCCTATGCGGTCGTGCTTGCGCTGCTCCACCGGGACCGGGGGGCGGGTGGCCAGCACCTCGATGTGTCAGGCCTCGAGGTGCTCACCCAGATGAACACCTGGGCAGTTCCGAACGTAGCCCACGGCCTGCGCCACGGTGGCACCGTCCCGACCGTCCGCTCGGGCGACAGCCCCCTTTATCCCAACATCCCCTGCGCCGACGGGATGGTCCGCCAGGTGGTGCTTGCTCCCCGTCAGTGGCGGGCGCTCTGGGGGGGGGTGGGGGCGCCCCAGGCCCTTGCCGACGAACACTGGGGGAGCACCCTCCGCCCCCCCATGAACCCCGGCGTGCCCGACCCGCCGCTCCTCGCGCACCGGGCCGATCGGCCCCACACCGAGGGCCCCCCCGGAGCCCAGCGCGGGGGGCTAGTC
>JACNKQ010000035.1 GCA_014381945.1 Actinomycetota bacterium | reverse complement strand
CCGGGTCCCGGACGCGAAGGAACCCGCCCGAGGGGCGGGTTCGCTCGTTCTCAATCCCCACCCGAAGGACAGGGGTGCGCCTCAGCGCAGGGTGGTCGGTCGCGGGCGGCGACCCGAGGGGCTCTTGGCAGCGGTGTCGGCCAGGGCCGAGATGGTCCGAATCACGGAACCGCTTATGCCGAAGCCGAAACCGGTTCCTACGGCCTGATAGACGAGCGAACGCACGTCGCCGGCCGCTGTGTTGTTGGTCTTGAAAGCACGCATGGGCATTTCTTTCGGTAACGCGCCACGGTCGGCTGACCGGACGCACTGGTGGTGCACTTCCTTCGGTGACCCCCGCCCCGCCCGGCCCGAAAGGGCTGGTCAGCGGTGGTTACCCATCGGTAACATTCCGATGGAACAAGTCTGCCGGGCCCGCCACGGATCTCCTCGGAGACTGTGGTCACACGCGCTCTCTGCGTGGCAGGGGGCGGGAGTTCAGGTCCCCGGATCAGCGAGCGTGATCATGCCCCCCGGCGTCGCCAGCAGGTTGGCAAGGGGGCCGTCGACGACCCCCGGGCGCCAGTCGAGGAGGTCCTCGGCGTAGGTGCGCATGGCCGGATGGTCGGTCGCCGGGGACACCTCGTCGGGGTCGTTTTCGAGGTCGAAGAACAACGGGTCCATCCCGCCGAACAGCACCAGCTTGCCGGCCCGGTCCCTCTGGACCGCCAGGTTGCAGTCGACGAGCGGCAGGCCGAAGATCCCGGCGAACACACGGAAGTCGAACTCCCAGTGGGCAGCCGACCTCCATGACCGCGCCACACCCGCCTCCAGGAACGGCCGCAGCGACCGCCCCTGGCACTGGTCGGGAATCGGGAGCCCCGCCAGGTCGAGCAGCGTCGGCATCACGTCGACGTGCTCGGTGAACTCGTCCACCACCATGCCGGACACGCCGTCCAGGTCCGGCCAGCGCACTATCAGCGGCACATGGAACGACCGGTCGTGGTAGCCCATCTTGGAGACCAGCCCGTAGTCGCCGAGCAGCTCGCCGTGGTCGGACGTGACCGCCACGACCGTCCGGTCAGCACCCCCGATGTCGTCCAGCGCCCCCAGCAGGCGGCCGACCTGGTGGTCGACCTCGGCGATCATCCCGTAGTAGGTGGCACGCAGTTGCCTGACCTCGAGCGGGTCGCTCGAAGCCGTCGTGAAGCCCCAACCCCCCAGGGCCTCGACGAAGGGATGGTCGACGACCGGCGCCGGCAGGGGCGCAGGGACCTGCGCCGGATCGTGGAGGTCGTTGTAGGGGGCCGGCACGTGGAACGGCGGGTGCGGCCGCAGCAGCGACACGTGCACGAACCAGGGCTCAGGGAGGCCGTCGAGCACCTCGAGCACCCGGTCGACCACGAACGCCGTCTCGGTCTCGTCGGCGTCGAACACCGACGGCGGCCACATCGAACCCCGCCCCGGGGGTATCTCGACATCGTCCCGGGGGCGGTTCATACGGCCCCGGTCGGAGATGTCGTGCCCCCTCTCCTCCAGCCATCTGAACCAGGCCTCCCGATCGTCCGGCAGCCGGAGCCCCACGGTGAACCCGGGCAGGATCCCCTCGTAGGTCAGGAGCCGGGGGTCGTCGTCGGCGACGGTCCGCGGGTCGACCGTCTGGTCCGTGTAGCCGAACAGGATCGGGTCGTAGCCGCCGGCCCGGGCCTCGAGGGCGATGTTGGTGAGGCCGGCGTCGAGCGGCGTGCCGTTGAACACCACCCGGTTGGTGTGCTGGTAGGTGCCGGTCAGCAGGCACGCCCTACTCGGACCGCACGGAGACGCCTGGCTGTAGTGGCTGGCGAACCGCACCCCGTCGGCGGCGAGTGAATCGAGGTTCGGGGTCCGGACCATCGGGTGGCCGGCCGCACCGAAGCAGTCGGCGCGCCACTGGTCGATCGTGACGAATAGCAGGTTGGGACGGGAGGCTTCCCCGGAGGTCGTCATGCGCGCATCCTCGCACGAAGCCGGACCAACCCCGCGCCACAACTAGTGTCCCGCGATGCCCGCACCCCGCCTGCCCCGAGAGGGTCGCCAACTCGGCCTGCTGCTGGCGGCGACCGGCATGTTCCTGGTCTCGACCGACGCCCTCTTCATCAGAATCGCCGATGCGGACGGGTGGACCATCGCCTTCATGAGCAGCCTCTGGTCGACGCCGATCATGTGGGGGATCGCCGCCCGCAGCCTCGGGCGGGAACTCCCCGACCGGCTCCGCATGTACCGGGGGCCGCTCATCTCGTCGAGCCTCCTCGGGGCGATCAGCATGACCTCGTTCATCACGGCCGTGACCAAGACCGAGGTCGCCAATGTCGTGGCGATCATCGCCGCTGCTCCGATCTTCGCCGCCGTCATCGCCCGGATCGCCCTCGGCGAGCGTGCCTCTCCACGGACCTGGAGGGCCATCGCCGCCACGGTCGGCGGCATCCTCGTGATAGTCGGCGGATCGCTCTCCGGCGACGGCCTCAGCGGCAACCTCCTGGCCCTGTTCGCCATCTGCTGCTTCGGTGCAAACCTGTCGATCTGGCGCCGCCATCCCGAACTGCCGAGGACGCTGCTGGTCGCCCTGACCGCCACGTTTGCGATGGTCGTCACAGCGGTGCCGGCACATCCACTCGGACTCGACCGCAATGCACTGATCGCCACCCTGGCGATGGGCAGCCTTTTCGGACCGGCCGCCCGCTTCTGCATGTCCACGGCGACCCGCTTTGCGCCACCGGCAGAGGTGAGCCTGTTCACGCCCGTCGAGACCGTGTGTGCCACGTTGTGGGTGTGGATCTGGTTCGACGAACTGCCGCCCACGGCCACGTTCATCGGCGCTGCCGTCGTACTGGCCGCCGTCGCCTACGGGGTGACCGGGCCGGCCGCCGCCGTGACACCGACCCCTACGCCGCACACCTGATGCACCCATGACCGCATCCACCGACCCCGTCCTCGAACAGGCTGCCGCCCTCGGCGTCGTCCACGAGGTGATGCCCTGCGACCCCGACCTGGCCGACACGGCGGTCTTCTGCAAGGCCTACGGCATCGCCCCCGAGGACTCCGCCAACGCCATTCTCGTGGCCGGGAAGCCCCGGGCGGACGAACCCCGACCCTTTGCGCTGTGCCTGGTGCTCGCCACCCACCGACTGGACGTCAACGGCATCGTCCGACGTCGGCTCGGCAGCCGCAAGGCGTCGTTTGCGGACGCCGACCAGACCCGGGCGCTCACCGGCATGGAGATCGGCGGGGTCACGCCGTTCGGACTTCCCGAACCCGTCCCCATCTGGATCGACGCCGCCGTCATGGAACGAGGCGAGGTGATCGTGGGTGGAGGATCCAGGGACCGGAAGCTGCGGCTGCCGCCCGAGGGCCTGCTGGCCCTGCCCGGCGCCGAAGTTGTCGACGACCTGGCGCGTCCCGCCGAAACCGGCTGACCCGGGCCTGCTCCTAGACGGAACCCCGGGCCAGGTGCCGGGAGAGGGCGTCCCGGGCCGAGCTCGGCGGGGCGCCGTCCAGCAGCCGGCAGAGCCGGTCACGCCGGCCGACAGCGGTCAGGACGTCGGCGGCGACCGTGTCGGCCACGTACAGAAGGTCCAGCCGTGATCCCTCGGTGAGCGGATCGGCCATCAGGCCGTCGACCACGGGACCGCACGCCAACTCGGCCGTCACGAGCTTGAGCGCCGCAGCCTCGAGCTCGTCCAGGGCGTCGAGGACCCGCATCACGTTGGTCGCCTGGGTGTCGGTGAGCACGCCAGATTGTGAAGCATCCACGCTCTCTGCGTGGGGATACCCGGGGTCTTTCGCGCGCTCAGCGCGACCGTCCGGCCAACCACGATGCAGTACGTTCCAGGACCATGGAACTACACGACGTCCAGGACCTCATGGAGACCCTCTACGGCAGCGCCGACCGGGAGCGCGGCGTCCCCGCCACCGTGGCCTGGTTGTGCGAGGAGGTCGGCGAGCTGGCCAGGGCGGTCCGCAAGGAGACACCCGAACGCCAACTCCACGAGTTGGGAGACGTGCTGGCCTGGCTGTCGAGCCTCGCCAACCAGTTGGGCCTCTCCCTCGACGACGCCATGCGCCGCTACGTCGAGGACCCTCCCTAGGGCGTCGGGGGGCCGTCGGTCATGCCCGGCGGCGGACGAGTTCCTCGGCGATCTGGATGGCGTTGAGCGCAGCACCCTTGCGCAGGTTGTCGCAGGACAGGAACAGCGCCAGGCCGTGTTCGAGGGTCTCGTCGGGACGGATCCGGCCCACGATCGTCGGGTCGACCCCGGCAGCATCGATCGGCGTAGGAACATCGGCGAGGGTCACGCCCGGTGCGTCGGCCAGCAGACCGGTGGCCCGCTCGGGCGAGAGTTCCCGGGCGAACCCGGCGTGTATCGACAACGAATGCCCCGTGAACACCGGAACGCGCACACAGGTCCCCGAAACCATCAGGTCGGGGATGCCGAGGATCTTGCGGCTCTCGTTGCGCAACTTCTGCTCCTCGTCGGTCTCGCCCCGCCCGTCATCGACGAACGAACCCGCATGGGGCAGCACGTTGAAGGCGATCGCCCGGGCGAACGATTCCGGATCGGGGAACTCGACCGCACGGCCGTCGCGGGTGAGAGAGGTTGCGTCGTCGAGCACCGCCGCCACCTGCGACACCAACTCCTCGACGCCGGCCAGTCCGGCCCCGGAGACCGCCTGGTAGGTGGCGATGGTCAACGACACGAGGTCGGCCTCGGCATGCAACGGAGCCAGAACCGGCATGGCGGCCATCGTCGTGCAGTTGGGGTTGGCGACGATGCCCTTCGGTAGGCGGTCAAGGGCACCTGCGTTCACCTCGGGCACGACCAGCGGAACATCCGGGTCCATGCGCCACGCCGACGAGTTGTCGACGACCATCGCTCCGGCCGCAGCGATCACGGGTGCATAGGCCAACGAAGCGGCCCTGCCTGCGCTCATGAGGACCAGGTCGATCCCGGACCAGTCGGTGGACTCCACGTCCTCGACGACGATCTCTCCGTCGCCCCACGACAGGCTCGTACCCGCAGACCGCGACGAGGCGAAGAATCGCAGGTCGCCCAGGGGAAGGTCGCGTTCCGCCAGCAGGGCGCGCATGACCCCACCGACCTGACCCGTTGCTCCGACGACCGCTACGTTCACGCCGGGAAGGCTACCCACGGCCCGTGATAGCGGACCCCTTCGATTACCGGACTGCGGTCAGCCGGGAAACTCGAAGACCAACCCATCGCCTTCCGCCTGGCGGGCCGCAGCGAACAGGTCGGCGACGAAGGCGACCATCGGGAACGTCCCACACGAGCCATCCACCCAGTCCGCAACCCTGCCCGCTGCACCGTCGAGCATCTGGCCGTCGACGGGCGATCCCATGAGGGCTCCGAACAGGGCGTTTCGGAGTTGGCCATCCGTGACCATCACGGGATCCAGGTCGGCGAGTGCGACGTCGATGTCCGAATACACCTCACCGAGCAACCCGGAGTCCTCCTGAAGGCCGGCCGGCACCTGTCCGTCGATCCAGCCCACGAGGCCTGTCATCGCACGCAGGTTCACGAGGAGGCGTGCCGCATCGGAGGAGGCCGACGAATCGAGCTCCTCGAGGGCCTGTGTGGTCCTCGCCGACTCGACAGCGAGCCCCGCACAGAAGCCCTCCGGCGCATCCGACCCCTGCGACGTCGTCGTCCGGGGCGGCGCCGTGGTGGACGCCACCGTCGTGCTTGTAGGGGGCGGCGCCGTGGTGGACGCCACGGGGACGGCCGTGCTCGAAGCCGACAGCGTCGTCGACGACGTACCCGAAGTGGCGCCCCGAGGTGACTCCACCGTGGCACAGGCCCCGACGACGAGGAAGACGACCACCATGGATGACCGACGCAGCACCGGACCCACGTCAGCTGCCGGTCAGGAGTTTCCGGATGAAGTCGATGATCTCCTGGGGAAGCGTCGACGGAGGCGGCGTGGTCGACGGTCGCTCCGGAGCCACCGTACGGGGATCGAGGCCGGGCAACAGGAGAGCTACTTCTTGGGGGCACTCCTCGAGCAGGAACACGCTCACAGCCTCAGCCGCCTCGGACATGGCAGCCTGACGCTCAGCCAGCGCAGCGTTGATCGCCGACATGGCTGCACGTGCATCGAACTCCCCCTCCGAACCGGCCATGTGAGGCATCGTCGCCTCCCGCCAGTTCCTGGCCAGGCGCTCCGCCTCACCCACAACGCCTACGGGTGCCCGCTCGAGTAACCAGCCGGCGAGGAGCGACATCGCCGAAGCCGCCTCGACGAACATCTGGGGATCATCCGGGCCGAGGCTCGATCGGAGATCGGCCAGCCGACTCCCCTCCCGATCCAGGTGCATTGCCAGGTCCGGGCAGAAGGTCTCCGGAACGGTCGTCGGTGCGACCACCTCGGACGTCGTCGACACGGGAACTCCTGATCCACCGGACGGCTGTGTCGTCGTCGACGGCGCCGTGGTCGAAGGCACCGTCCAGGACGGGTCGATGGTCGGTCGCTCAGGTGCCGAATCGCTCCCGCAGGCACCAGCCACGAGGGCGACGGCGAACAGGAGTGCACAGGGACGGAACCGCATCGATCAGCCCTCCTGGACGAAGCCGGCGCCGAAGCCGCCGAACAGATCGAAGACGACGGTCGCCTGGGCGCCACATTCGTCGGCAATGTGGGCCCGCAGGCGGGTCGTCGCTGTGGGGAGGTCTCCGGCATCCATGCCCTCCAATCCTGCCCCGATCCGACTGCTGGCAGCGAGCAGGGCGGTATCGCGGGCCTCCGGGGTGTCGTCCCCCATGCCCGCCACGGCATCGGCAAACGCCTCGTCGACGACGATGACGGCGTCGTGGACGAGGACCGCGCTGTCACCGAGATCCTCCGGGACATTGGTGGCGAGCCACGCGAATACGCCCTCGGCGACGTGGAACAGCGACGCAAAGGCCACGGGATCGGCCGGCGTCGACTCAAGGGCCCCCTGTGTCAGAACGAGGCGCAGCAACCCGTCGATGACATCGAAATACCCGGCGCAGAACGGCGTCAGTTCCCCTGCAGCCTCGAGCGCACAGCGCATCAGGTTGACCATGAGGGGGGTGTCGAACAGGAGCACGTCCATGTCCGAACCGTCGACGGAGACTCCCCCGGGGCGCGACAACTCGGTGACGAGGACCGGGGCCAACTGGTCGACGGAGATCCCCTCGAGAAGGCATAGCGGGTCCACGTCCGGCGCCGTCGGATCGGTTGCCATCCCGGTGAAAAGCCCGGTCCGGAACACGGCCCCGACCACCCCACAGGCCACGAGGGCGTCGACGGTCATTTCCGCCTGATGCGGCTTCGGACCCTGAGATGCGATCGACAGGACGACCCCGGTCCCGCTGGCTGCGAGGAGTGCGTCGGCCACGCAGCCCAGGTCGGTGTCGGAAAGGTCGGCCAGTGCCCCCTCGGAACCGGCATCGGCGATGAACCGGTAACGCACCCCGTCTGCATCCAGTGTGGTCGCTGTCTGCGAAACGGTCGTCGTGGGATCGACCACGCTGTCCGAGCCCGAATCGGCACAGGCGCCGGCCAACAGGGCGATCACGATGAACAGCGCCATCGGCGGCGCGACGGGGCGGCGGGGTGGACGCACGATGGGAAGGTCGACTCGCCTGCTCAGGCGTCAGCCAGCCCGAACGCCTCGTGGAGGGCCGCTACGGCCTCCTCCACCTGGCCCTCGGCCACGACACAGCTCACGCGGATCGCCGACGTGGAGATCATCAGGATGTTGACGCCCGTCTCGGCAAGGGTCTCGAACATGGTCGCTGCCACGCCCGGGTTCGAACGCATCCCGGCACCGACGATGCTGACCCGAGCAATGGTCGAGTCGGCATCGACGCCGACCGCCCCGATCTCGGCGACCAGCTTCCGGGTCTCCTCCAACGTACGGTCGATGTCGCCCCGCGGCACGGTGAACGAGATGTCGGTCACACCCCGCTCCGAAACGTTCTGGACGATGAGGTCGACGTTCACGTCGAGGTCGGCGAGCGCACGGAACACCGTGGCCGCCACGCCGGCGTGGTCGGGCACACCGGCGATCGTCATCTTTGCCTCTGATGCGTCGTGTGTGACCGCCGAGACTATGGCCTGTTCCATGGTTGGCTCCCTTTCGTCGACCCACGTTCCCTCCTGCCAGGTGAACGCCGATCGGACATGTAGCCGCACCCCGTGGGTGCGGGCATATTCGACGGACCGCATGGACGGTTTCGGGCAGCCGGAAGCGGTCATCTCCAGCAGTTCCTCGTACGACACCCGGTCCATCCGCCTGGCCGTCGGTACCAGCCGGGGATCGGTGGTGAACACCCCGGTCACGTCGGTGTAGAGCTCGCAGATCTCGGCACCGAGTGCATGGGCCAATGCCACAGCGGTCGTATCGGAGCCTCCACGGCCGAGGAAGGTGACGTCGTTGTCCGTCGACACCCCCTGTGAGCCGCCCACCACGGCCACCCGTCCGGCATCGACCGCCACACGCACCCGCTCGGGCCGGACCTCGAGGATCTTGGCATTGCCGTGTGTGGTGTCGGTCAGAAAGCCCGCCTGGCTTCCCGTGAAGGAGTCGGCGGGTACACCCATGTCGTGGAGCGCCATGCACATGAGCGCCATCGCCTTGCGTTCCCCTGCCGTGATGAGCATGTCCATCTCACGGCCCGGATGTGTGCCGGAGACGTCCGATGCCAGGCGCAGAAGGTCGTCGGTCTCCTTGCCCATTGCCGAGACCACCAGGACGACATCGTCCCCATGGCGTTTCGTGCGCGCCACGTGGTCCGCGACGGCGCGGATGCGGTCGGGGTCGCCGACCGAGGTACCGCCGAACTTCTGGACGATCAGTGCCACGGGCAACCACGCTACCGGCGCCACCCGACGGGACTGCTGCGGGTTTCCGGCGCTGCGGTGCCGAGACGGCTCGTTGTTAGGGTGCCGCCCCATGGCGTTGAAGACCAGGCGGCCTGCGCCGCCCCCCACCTCCCCCATCCACAGTTACTCGCCCCGGACCAGGCTGCTGGCCGGCGTCCTTGCCGTCGTGATGCTCGGCGGCGTGGTGACCGTGGGCATCGCCAGCCTCACCGACCGCGGTGGTGGCAGCGTCGACAGGGCCGTGGTGCCGACCGACTGTCCCGCCCCCGACAAGTCCGATGCCCCCCGCTACCGGTTCGACAACCGACCCATCTACTGCCTGACCAGCGGCACCGTCTACACGGCGGTGTTCGACACCAGCGAGGGCGAGATCCGGTTCGCCCTCGACACCGCACGCATGCCCGAGACCACCAACAACTTCGTGGCCCTCGCCCGCTACGGCTACTACGACGACACCCTCCTGTTCCGCATCGACCCGGGCATCGGCATCATCCAGGGCGGTGCACCGACGACCAACGACTGGTCCGACCCCGGGCCCGGCTACCAGATCCCGGACGAGGGGGGCAACTTCACTCCGGTGGCGAACGGTGGCGTCACCGGGCCGTTCTCCTACAAGACCGGACAGCTGGTGATGGCCCGTTCGGCAGGGCTGAACAGCTCGGGCGCCCAGTTCTTCTTCACAACCACCGAAAGCGTGTCGCTGTTGGACGGCCAGGGCAGCTACCTGCTGTTCGGCGCCACCGACAACGCCGGCCAGAGCGTCCTCGACGCCATGATGGACCTCTACGTCGCCGACCCCGACTCTCCCTACGGCGGTGGCCCCAGCCACGAGATCGTCCTCCGCTCGGTCACCATCGTCGAAGGCTGACCGACCCGAACCATGCCCGCTGAGCCACCGCCCAGCACCTGGCTCTTCCCCCCGGCCGACAGCGCCGACGAGCACGG
This sequence comes from Actinomycetota bacterium, assembly GCA_014381945.1. Taxonomy (GTDB): domain Bacteria; phylum Actinomycetota; class Acidimicrobiia; order Acidimicrobiales; family MedAcidi-G1; genus S20-B6. The sequence continues at coordinate 115,113 of JACNKQ010000035.1, read as the reverse complement.
CATCGTGGGCATCGGCGCAGACCTCGACCCCGGCACACTCCTCGCCGCCTACCGGTCGGGACTGTTCCCGATGCCCGTCGAACAGGACGGTGCCGTCGCCTGGTGGTCGCCGGACCCGCGGGGCGTCCTGCGTCCCGACGATCTCGTGGTCAGCCGGTCACTGCGGCGGTCGTGTCGCCGCTACGAGGTGCGGGTCGACACCGCCTTCTCCGAGGTGCTCGAAGCGTGCGCCGACCCCGAGCGGCCCAGCCGGTGGATCGATGCCCAGATGACCGCTGCCTACACCGAGCTCCACCGGCTGGGTTGGGCACACTCCGTCGAGGCCTGGGACGACGACGGTCTCGCCGGCGGCCTCTACGGCGTGTCGCTGGGCGGTTTGTTCGCCGGCGAGTCGATGTTTCACCGCCGGTCGGACGCCTCGAAGGTGGCTCTGATCGGGCTGGTGGACCTGCTCGGCACGGGCGGCGACCACCTCGTCGACGTCCAGTGGGCCACCCCACACCTCGTCGGGCTCGGAGCGACCGAGGTCTCGCGGGCCGACTACCTCGGCCGCATGAAGAGGGCCATGGGCGCCGACGGTCCGGACTGGGCGGACCCGGCGCCGGGAACGGCTAGCTGATCGAACGGCGGCGGGGAAGGCGGGTGTCGGTCCACCAGCGACCCGAGAAGCGCCAGTTCGACAGGTCGGCCGGTCGGGTCGCCACAGGGTCGGGCCAGAGTTCGCGATACGCGGCGAGGATGGCTTGGAGTTCGGTCCCGGAGGCCCCCGGTGCCTCGATCCGGGTCGTGGCGTCAAACTCGTCGACGACCACGAAACGTTCGGCGGCTTCGTCTCCCATCGTGGCTACAGCGGCACGTTGCCGTGCTTGCGCTGGGGAAGTTCCTCGCGCTTGCCGGCCAGCATCTCGAGTCCTGCTATCAACCTGACCCGTGTCTCGGACGGGGCGATCACGTCGTCGACAAAGCCGTGTTCGGCGGACACGTACGGGTTGGCGTAGCGCTCGGCGTATTCCTCGACGAGCTCGGACCGGCGGGCGACCGGGTCGGCGGCGTCGGCCAGCTCGCGGCGATAGAGGATCTCGACTGCGCCCTGCGGGCCCATCACGGCCAACTCGGCCGTGGGCCAGGCCAGCGACAGGTCGGAACCGACCGACTTCGAGTCCATGACGACATACGCACCGCCGTAGGCCTTGCGGGTGATGACCTGGATGCGCGGCACCGTGGCCTCGCAGTAGGCGTAGAGCAGCTTGGCGCCGTGGCGGATGATGCCGCCGTATTCCTGGTCAACGCCGGGCAGGAACCCTGGAACGTCGACGAAGGTGACGATCGGGAGGTTGAAGGCGTCGCAGGTGCGGACGAACCGGGCGGCCTTCTCGGCGGCCTGGATGTCGAGCACCCCGGCGAGCATCATGGGCTGGTTACCGACCACGCCGACGGATCGGCCGTCGAGGCGGGCGAAGCAGCACACGATGTTCCCGGCCCAGGCCGAGTGGTACTCCATGAACTCGCCGTCGTCGACGACGGCGGTGATGACCTGGCGCATGTCGTAGGGCACGTTGGAACTCTCGGGCATGAGGTCGTCGAGTTCGGGACACAGCCGGTCGGCGGGGTCGTCACATTCGATGGTCGGTGGCAGGTCGATGTTGTTGGACGGCAGGTACGACAGCAGCACCTTGACCTCGTCGAGGACCTGGTGTTCGTCTTCCCCGACGAAGGTGGCCACTCCGGACTTCGTGGCATGGGTTCCGGCGCCGCCGAGTTCCTCAAGGGTTACCTCCTCGCCGGTGACCGTCCGCACGACGTCCGGGCCGGTGATGAACATGTGCGACTTCTCGCGCACCATGAAGATGAAGTCGGTCATCGCCGGGCTGTAAACGGCGCCGCCGGCGCAGGGCCCGAGGATCACGCTGATCTGGGGGATCACGCCCGAGGACTGCACGTTGCGGTAGAAGATGCCGCCGTAGCCGTCGAGGCTGACGACGCCCTCCTGGATACGGGCACCGGCACCATCGTTGAGGCCGATCATCGGGGCGCCGACCGAATGGGCCAGGTCCATCACCTTGTGGAGTTTCCTGGCGAAGGCCTCCCCGAGGGCGCCTCCGAAGACGGTGAAGTCCTGGGCGAACACGAACACCCGGCGGCCGTCGACGGTCCCCCAGCCGGTGATGACACCGTCGGTGTAGGGACGTTCCTCAATGCCGCTGTCGTGGGCCCGGTGGCGGACCAGCAGGTCGAGTTCGTTGAAGGAGCCCTCATCGAGCAGGTAGTCAATGCGCTCGCGGGCGAGCAACTTGCCCTTGCCGTGCTGGCGCTCGACAGCCCGCTCGGAGCCGGCGTGGAAAGCTTCTTCCCGCCGCTTGCGGAGGTCGTCGAGCCGGTCGCTCATGGAATGCTGCGTCATCGGGGGCACAGGGTAGCGACCGGAGGCGATCCGGCCGTAGCGAGGCGCACCGCTCAGGCCCGCCTGGGTGCCAGCCGGTCTGCCCGCTCGGCCAGGCGGGGACCGTCGAGCCTCCGGCACATCTCGACGAAATGGGGCTGTGGGCCGGTCCAGCAGAGCTCGTCGACATTGTCCATGACCGGGGCTTCGAGGTCGAGCGTGGCCAGGCGCCGGTAGAGCTCGGAGTCCTCACGACCATCGGCGAGTGCCGTCGCCAGCCGTGTGGCGCCACGCACGGCCACGTCCCAGTCGCCGGCGTCGTCCGGGATCTCCTCGAGGTGGAGGTAGCGGGCCAGCACGGTGGACGACGACTTCGCCCCCCATCCGGGCAGCCCGGGGATGCCGTCGGCGGTGTCGCCGACCAGCGCCAGATAGTCGGGAATCGACTCGGGTCGCACGCCGAAGCGCTCGATGATCCCGTCCCGGTCGTAGACGACGTCCTTGCGACGGTCGTACTGGACGATGCGGAGCCCGTCGTCGACGACCTGGGCGAGGTCCTTGTCGGGGGTGCAGACCAGGATCCGGTCCACCCTGGGATCCTCGGCGGCCTTCACGGCCGCTGCCCCCATGGCGTCGTCGGCCTCGTGTTCGACCATGGCGAAGACGCGAAAGCCCGCTGCGCCGAGCGCCGCCTCGAGCAGCGGGAACTGTGCGAACAGTTCCGGCGGCGTTCCCTCACCCGTCTTGTAGCCGTCGAACATGTCGTTGCGGAACGACTCGACCACCTGGTCGGTGGCTACCCCGACGTGCGTGGCGCCGCCCTCGAGCATCCCGAGCATCGAGCCGATGACGGCTCGCGTAGCCGCCACCTCGACGCCGTCGGCGGTCAGGTGCGACGGCACTGCGAAGTGGTGGCGGAACAGTTCGTATGTCCCGTCTACGAGGTGGACCTCCACGCTGTGCGTTTTCTCTCTCTGGCCCGTGACCTAGCGCGGTTCCTGGACCAGTTCGATGAGGGTGCCGAAGGAGCCCTTCGGATGTACGAAGGCGACCGTGGTGCCCCGTGACCCGGGGCGGGGCGTCTCGTCGATGGCCTTTCCGCCGGCGGCCACGATGGCGGCGAGGGCGGCTGTGCAGTCTTCGACCCGGTAGCCGATGTGGTGGATGCCCTCGCCCCGCTGCTCGAGGAACCTGCTTATCGGCGAGTCGGGCCGGGTTCCCGTGGTGAGCTGTAGGTAGGACTCGCCGACGCGCAGCATGGCCTCTTCGACGCCGTCCCGGTCGACGACCTCCCGATGGCAGACCTCGGCGCCGAAGGCCCGGGCGTGGTAGTCGATCGCCGCCTCGAGGTCGTGGACGGCGATGGCGACATGGTCGATCTGGGTCAGGAGCATGTGCTGTCCTCGCTGTCCTCGCTGTCGGGGCGTCGGCGGATCGTGGGGCGTCGACCCGGGGCCATCGTGGCATGTCCGGGGAACTTCCCCGTCATTTCGGACGTGCCTGTGGAAAACCTGCCCGACTTGTAATGGCCTCGTCATTGTTGTAATGTGATCGCAACACGTTGGGAACACCCCTCCACCCAACTAGAGGAAGCGCCCTCCGAGGGTCGCCGGTACCGCCCGCACCGGCCCCGGGGGGCGTTTCCATTTTTCGGCGGCGCCGTCCTCAGTCCCCGCCGAGCCTGCGCCGCCCCTCCAGCGCCCGGCCCAGGGTCAGTTCGTCGGCGTACTCGAGGTCACCACCCACCGGCAGGCCGCTGGCGATCTTGGTGACCTCCACCCCCAGGGGCTCGAGCAACCGGGCCAGGTACATGGCGGTGGCCTCACCCTCGATGTTGGGGTTGGTGGCCAGGATCACCTCGGCCACGGCTTCCGGCTCGAGCCTGGCCAGCAGTTCCCTGATGCGGAGTTGATCGGGGCCGACGCCGTCGATGGGGCTGATCGAACCACCGAGCACGTGGTACCGACCCCGGAACTCGGCCGTACGCTCGACCGCCACCACATCGCGCGGCTCCTCGACGACGCACAGCACCGAGCCCTCCCGTCGTGTGTCCGCACAGATGGTGCAGAGATCGTCCTCGGAGATGTTGGAACACCGCGTGCAGAATCGAACCCGGGAACGCATCTCGACGATGGCTGCGGTCAGGCGCTCGACGTCGGTGGGGTCGGTTTCGAGGAGGTGGAAGGCGAGCCGCTGCGCCGACCGGGGGCCGATCCCCGGGAGGCGACCCAGTTCGTCGATGACCTGCTGGACGGCGTCGGCGTACACGGTGGACGGGATCCGGTCGGGTCAGTCGGGCTCGACGACGCTCACGCCGGGGAACGCCTCGGCGATGCGTTCGACGGCGGAACCGACGACGGCGTCGGCATCGACCAGTTCGTCGGGGTCGATGGACTCTTCTTCCTCATCGGCACCTTCCTCCGGTCGTTTCCCGTCGGCGGGCCTGCCGGCGCCCGGCCGGGGAGGTGGACGGGTCGCATCCTCGTCGACCACCAGGCGGATCGGCACGGCCACCCCGAACTGCTCAGCCAGGGCACCTTCGACCTCGCCGACCAGTTCGGTGCAGCGCATCAGGTGCGGCTTGTTCGGTAGTGCCAGGACCGCCACGCCGTCGACGACCTCGGTGAACCTTCCGATGGCGAACCTGGCCCTGGCCTTCTTGCTGAGCCGGGCGAGGACCTCGTCTCCCCACGCCAGGGCCAGCGCGTCGCGGTCGGGGAGGTCGCCCGCCGGCGCCGCCGGAACGGGTTCGGGCTCGGGGGCCACCTCGGTCGTGGACGGACCTGCGGGCGCTTCGGAAGCCGCATCTGCAGGTGCCTCGGGAGGTGCCTGGCTGGAGGAGAGGGTCTCGCGGGCCTTAGCCGCCGGCCCGCTCCGGGAAGGCCGGGGAGGCACCGGTGGCGGAGTTGCGCCCGGCACGGCAGTCGGCCTGCCCTGCGCCAGTGCCTGTTCGAGTTGCTCGATGCGTCGGACCAGGTCGTCGAGGGTCGGCGACCCGGCGGGACCTGGCCCGGGTTCGCCACCGGGTGGCGTCGCCAGGCGGACCAGGGCGACCTCGAGGTCCACCCGGGGATCGGGTGCCCGGCGCATGTCGACCAGGGCGGTTCCGAGCACCTCGAGTGCCCGTGTGATCGCTGCCGGGGCAAGGGATTCTGCGAACGACTCGGCCCGGGCCCGGTCGTCGTCGGAGAGTTGCTCGGGCGGCACGCCCATGCGGACCAGGAAGACGTCGCGCAGCGCCGCCAGCAGCGCTTCGCCCAGGACCCGGGGCTCGCGTCCACGCGAGATGCCCGTGGCGATCGCACCCAGGGCCGCTGCGGCATCCGAGGCGGCGAGGGCGGAAAGCAGTTCGGCGGTCGAGGAATCTTCGGCGGTGACGCCGCCGGCGACGACCCGGTCGAGGGCGGAAAGCGCATCGCGCGCCGAGCCGCGTCCGGCGCGCACCGCCTGTGCCTGGCCCTCCTCATCCACGTCGAGGCCGGCGTCTGCGACCACGTCGGCGACCAGTGATGCGAGCTCGCCGGCCGACAGCAGACCCAACTCGAGGTGCTGGGACCGGCTGCGGATGGTCTCGACGACCTTGTGGGGCTCGGTGGTGGCGAGCACGAACACGACGTGGCCGGGCGGCTCCTCGAGCGTCTTGAGGAGGGCGTTCTCGGCACCCGGCGTGAGCATGTGGACCTCGTCGAGGAGGTACACCTTGGTCCGGCCCGGCGTGCCGAGGGCGACCTTTGCCAGCAGGTCCCGGATGTCGTCGACCTTGTTGTTGGATGCAGCGTCGAGTTCGTGGAGGTCGAAGGACCGGCCGGCGTCGATCGAGAGGCACGACTCGCATTCGCAACAGGGCTCGCCGTCGGCCGGCGCCGTGCAGTTGAGGGCCTTGGCCAGGATCCGGGCGGCGGTGGTCTTGCCGGTGCCCCGTGGCCCGCTGAGGAGGTAGGCGTGGTGGACGCGGTCCTCGCGGACTGCGTTACGAAGTGCCGCGACGACGTGCTCCTGCCCCCGGATCTCATCGAACCGGCGCGGACGGTAGCGGCGGTAGAGGGCTGTGTACTCCATGCACCGTTCACCCTACAGCGGCCCTGCGACACGCTCGGGGGGCGTGCCGCTGGCCGCGGCTTGGCGGAGGGAGTGGGATTCGAACCCACGGTGACCGGGGCCACACACGCTTTCCAAGCGTGCCGATTCGTCCGCTCTCGCATCCCTCCGGGTCCCGCCACGGGGGCGGATTCCGGACGCAAGGCTAGCGGCCACTTTTCCGACGGGAGCAGGGCGCCGGTGTACGGGACGGGGCTGACGGGTATCGTTTCGACACACACCCGTCTTCGAGTGTGGCGGTCGGGTCCTGTGCGACCGGGGCCCGTGAACCGGGTCAGGGCCGGAAGGCAGCAGCCCTCAGCGGAACCCCCGGGGTGCCGCAGACCACCTGGCCGCCACGCTCGAGGACGGGTGCAGCCCGTACCGGGGCCTATCGTCGGCATCGTGAAACAACTGCCGGACCGGCAAAGGCCACAGTCAGATGACGTCCTCATGGACTCAGCGCTAGTTGAGGCCCAGCGGGCGGCTGCCCTTGGCGAGGTACCTGTAGGTGCCGTCGTGGCCATCGGTGAGCGGATCGTCGCCAGCCGTCACAACGAGCGGGAAGCCACCGATGACCCCACGGCCCACGCAGAGATACTCGCCCTGCGGGATGCGGCCACCGAGTTGGGAACCTGGAGGCTCGACGAGGCGACCCTGTTCGTCACGCTGGAACCGTGCCCGATGTGCGCCGGAGCCGCCTGGGCATCCCGGATCGGTCGGGTCGTGTGGGGTGCCCCCAACCCCGATGCCGGTTCTCTGGGGTCCCTGTACCACCTGGGTTCCGACCCAAGGCTGAACCACGAGCTCAACGTCACCCATGGGGTGCGGGAAGAGGCCTGCGGAGACATCCTGAGAAAGTTCTTTAGCCAACGAAGAGCCTGACGGGATCCAGGCGGTTGGTCCGCCTCCGGGGCTTCGTTAGCCTCGCAGGCGGAAGGTTGCCAGAGCGGACGAATGGGGCGGCCTCGAAAGCCGTTGTGGCCTCCGGGTCACCATGGGTTCAAATCCCATACCTTCCGCCACGTAGATGACCCCGGCAGTTCCCCGGAACGAGTCCGGGGTCATCACGCGTCCGGGGCCATGAGACAGGAAGGACTACGTCCAGTGGACGATGCGGACGACGCGCTGAAGCCGCGGTCCAGTTCCATTGGTCCATCCGTAGTAGTCGGCTCTCAACTCCTCAACGTGGGCGAGGCGCTCCTGTTGCGTACACATCATCCAGTAGCCGAGCGAGGATTCTTCCTCTCCCAGCCGACACCGGGTGACCACCTTTGCCACGGATCCCACCCGAACAGACTACGAGCACACAGAGGGGGCGCTGTTGTTCCGTACTCAGTCCGCCCGGTAGGCGGTCGCCTTCGGCTTGACGGGACGGGCGAACCAGAGGGGTCGGCGCAGGCCGCCGGGGCCGGGGCCGGGGCGTGTCCTGGCCAGCCATTCCTCGAACACGGCGTGTGAGGCGTCGGTGTCGACCACGACGTCGCCGTACTCGTCGCCTGCCTCGGCTGCTCCGACCGTGACCCGCTGCAGCCAGCAGTGCATGCCGCTGACCGGATCGGGCTGCACCGGGAATGTCAGGTTCTGGTGGACGCCCGTGTCGGACCACCAGATACGACCGGTGTCCGGCTCGTCGCTGTCGTAGGGCTCGCTGCCATGTTCGCGGCGCAGGCGCCAGCGGCCGTCGGCGTCCCGGTCGATGGACGCCTTGCCGGCTCCCCATGAGCGGGCCTTGTCCTCGTCCAGGCGCCAGCGGCCCATGTGGTGGCTGGCGGCCACTACCCCCGGCCGGATGCCCTCGGTGCGCCAGGCGGCGATCACGAAGTGGCCGATCCGGGTGCTGATCCGGACCAGGCCATTTTCCTCGATGCCGAGTTTCTCGGCGTCGCTGGGATGGACCCACAGTGGATGCCGGTGGCTGATCTCGTTGAGCCATTCGGAGTTGGCCGACCGGGTGTGGATCAGGGTCGGGATCCGGAACGTGGGTACGAGGATCCGCTCGCCTGCGGCGAAGTCGAGGTCCTCCCAATGGACCTGGCTCCTGATGAACGTGGGTGTGGCGTATTCGGGCCAGCCCCAGTCGCGCATCGTCTCGGAGAACAGCTCGAGCTTCTTGGACGGCGTCGGGAACCCGAGCCTGGCCTCGCCGTCGATGTCGATGGCCGGCGAGCCGTCGCCGATGAACGGCATGTGGCCGTCGATGTCGTCGAGCGATTCGTAGGAGCCGGCTGTTCCGGGTTTGCGGTAGACGCCCTGTTCGTCCTTTTCGGTGCCGGCCAGGTCGGCGTCGGCGACCGTGCGTTCGTAGACCCGGTACTGGTCGCCGGGGATGGCAAAGGCGCCCTTGCGCCGCATGTACTCGAGCGGGTCGACACCCTCCGCTTCGGCGGCCTCGGGGAGGCCGGGTACCGATTCCTCGAACAGCATCGCATAGTACTCGTCGAGCGTGAGAGGCGTTCCGGGGTTCCTGCGGCTCTCGAACTGGTGACGGATGCCGAGCGAACCATCGGGGTCGATGCGCCACGACAGGTCGATCCAGAACTCCTGTTCTTCCCACACCTCGCCCGGGTTGGCTTCGTGGGTCCGGTCGAAGGTCTCGCCCTCGATCTCGCCGTGGCGACGCATCACCGGTTGGCGGAAGCCGATCCACCGACCGTTGTGGGTTTCGAAGCTGGCGACATCGTGGCGTTCGGAACCGACCCCCATCGGCAGCACATAGTCGGCGAACCAGGCCGATTCGCTCCAGGTCGGGGTGAGCGCCACGTGGCAGCCGACCTTCTCGGGGTCGGATAGGACCTCCATCCAGGTGAAGCCGTCGGGGTTTGTCCACAGCGGGTTGTAGACGCGGGTGAAGTAGGTGTCGAGTTTCCCCCGTCCGGACTTGAGGAAGTGGGGCAGCAGGATCGACAGCTCGTGGTGGGTCAGCGGGTACTCGGCGGGCCAGGTCAGATCGTTCCATTCGCCCTGGGGTTCGGGGTGGATCGGGGTGACGGGGATGAACTTGTTCCAGCCGTTGGCGTTGGTTCCGCCCTCGGTGCCGACGCTGCCGGTGAGGACGTTGACGAACCAGAGGCACCGTGAAACCTGCCAGCCGCCCTCGTTGCCGGCCGACGCCGCCCTCCAGGTGTGGCCTGCGAAGCCACCGAGCCCGGCTCCGATGACCCGGGCGACCTCGCGGATGCGGTCCTCGTCGATGCCGCACACCCGTGCCGCCTCGGCTGGCGTGTAGCCGGCGTAGTGGTCGAGCAGGGCGGGGCCGACGTTGTCGAATACCGGGTCGAGGTCAGGACGGGTTTCGGCGAGGTAGGTCTCCCAGTTGACCCAGCGCTCGACGAACTCCCGGTCCCATGTGTCGTTCTCTATGAGCAGCCGGGCGATGGCGAGCAACAGGAACGCCTCGGTGCCGGGCCAGGCGGAGAACCAGTGGTCTGCCTGCGATGCCGTGTTCGACAGCCGTGGGTCGACGCAGATGATCGTGGCACCGTTCTTCCTGCCTTCGAGGATCCGTTGGGCGTGCGGGTTGAAGTAGTGGCCGGCCTCGAGGTGTGACGAGATGAGGAAGATGACCTTGGCGTTGGCGAAGTCGGGCGACGGCCTGTCGAAGCCCATCCATGTGGCGAAGCCGACGCGTGCGCCGCTGGAGCAGATGTTGGTGTGGCTGTTGTGGCCGTCGATGCCCCAGGCGTGCAGCACCCGTTCCATGTAGCTGTCGTCGCCCATCCGGCCGACGTGGTACATGACCTCGTGTTTCCGGTCCTCACGGAACGCCCTGCCGATGCGTGTACCGATCTCGTCGAGGGCCTGGTCCCAGGTGATGCGCTCCCACAGGCCTTCGCCCCGGTCGCCGACCCGCTTCATGGGGTACAGGATCCGTTCGGGGTCCTCGACCTGGTTGAGGGTGGCGGGTCCCTTGGCGCAGTTGCGACCCCGGCTGGCGGGGTGGACGGGGTTGCCCTCGAACTTGGCGATCCTGCCGGTGTCCTTGTCGACCCAGGCGAGCAGGCCGCAGTTGGCTTCGCAGTTGAAGCATGTGGTGGGCACCAGTCGGAAGCGCCGCTTCACCTTGCGGGGCCATTCCCTGGCGTCGAGGGCCTCGAGGTCGTCCCACTGTTCTTCGGGCGGGTAGGCGTTCAGCATGTTCGGTCTCCGGGATCGGTCATGAGAGCGGCACCGACTGGCCGGCCCGTACGTATGCGTCCTCGTAGGCGAACAGGCCGATCAGGGCACAGGCGCCGCCGATTGCCGCAGCAACGCCACCGAGCAGGATGAGGGGAAGGACGGCCGGGGTCAGGAACAGCCACAGGAGGTAACGGGTGCGCTGCGCACCAAGGGTCAGGTCGGCAATCGCCATCGTGACGTGTCGGGAGTGGCTGCTCCTGACCTCGACGACCACGAGCAGCATGTTGGCGGCAAGGCCGACCGCCAGCATCGTCTGCACGGCTGCGATCTCGGGAATATTCATGAACAGGTCGAGGATCATCGTCGCTGCGCCGCCGGCGACCACGGCCTGTGACAGCAGGACCGGAAGCAGCAGGCCACCCTGCCAGAGGTCCCGGCCTTCGCACTGTGCGAACAGGAAGGCCGTGTAGCCGGCGGTCCCGAGGGCGAGGAGCACGGTCGGCACGACCAGCAGGGGCAGGATCCCGGCGGCGCCGGTCAGGCCGACGATCCACCATGCGGCGAGGCACACTGCGAAGCCCGCCAGCACGTAGGCGCCCTTGACCAGCCACGAGGTGCGGTTGCCGCGGGTGATGAGGTAGTGGAAGCGGGCGGGTTGTCTGAGGTCGCCCACCAGCAGGGCCCCGGTGAGTACCAGGAATGCCCCGGCGACCATCGGCGGCACGATCCCGACGGCGGCCTGTTCGGAGCCGTGGCCCAGCACCACGAGCAGCGCTGCGACCAGCATCACGCCGGCGGCTATGGCCTTGGTGACGAGGTAGCCGGACACCATGGATCCCCAGGTGGGCTTGTGCTGTGTGGTGTAGACGGTGCGGGCCATGTCGGCTCCGTCGTCGCGGTCGGGGGCGGCGGTGAGCGCCACAGGTGTCGGCGTGGAATGTGCCGGGGTTGTGTCGGCCCAGATGAGGCCGTCGGGGGCGATCGCTGCGGCCAGCGGATCGAGCGACGAGGGTTCGGCGTCTTTGTAGATCACCCTGGGGCGTGTCTTTTGTTCGGGTGTCCGCACCCTGCCGTCGCCGTTGGCATGGAGCCGGGAGATCTCGGAGTCGGGGTCGTCGAGGTCGCCGACCCGGATGGCCCGGGTCGGGCAGACGATCACGCACGACGGTTCGAGGCCCTCTTCGATCCGGTGGTTGCAGAAGTTGCACTTGTGGGCTGTGGACGTGGCCGGGTTGATGTAGATGGCGTCGTAGGGGCAGGCGTTGATGCACGCCTTGCAGCCGATGCAGTTGTGGTCGTCGAAGTCGACCACGCCGTTGTCGGCACGGAACAGCGCCGACGTCGGGCAGATGGTCATGCAGGGTGCGTCCTCGCACTGGTTGCAACGCATGACGGAGAAGTGGCGGTCGGTGTCGGGGAAGATGCCGGTCTCGACGTATTTGACCCAGGTCCGGTTGACGCCTATCGGTACGTCGTGTTCGCTTTTGCAGGCCACGGTGCAGGCGTGGCAGCCGATGCAACTGCCCGAATCGAGCACGAAGCCGAGGCGTGTCATCGGAGCAGCCGGCCTTCTCGGACTCTGTACACCCTGGAGCCCGACTACCCGGTGTTTCCGGGCTGGATGCCGCTGCAGAGAAGGTCGAGCATGTGGTCGAACGTGTCGTCGGTGTCGTGGGGCTGGGGGAAGCCGTCGCCGGCCTCGAGGTGGGCGAAGCCGTGGAATGCAGCTCGCATTGTTCGCGCCACGTGGACCTCTTCGTCTTCGGTGAGGTCGTAGGCGGCCAGGGCCCGGCCCAGGACGGCGACCACTCTGTCGACGGCCGCCTCGAGTTCGACATCGCCGGCACAGGGATATCTGTCGGTCGCGGCATAGAGGCCGGGGTGGTCTCGAACCATGCTCCGCCATGCACTGCCCACGGCCCGCACCGCATCGTCTCCGGCCACGCCGACGGCGGCTGCGGCAAGTCGTTCGGCCAGAATCTCGCGACCGCGCAGGCCCAGCAGCCGGACAAGGGCGTCGAAGCCGGCGACGTGCCGGTAGAGGGCAGGCTGGCGGACACCCAGATCGTTGGCGACACGGGTGAGGGTCACTGCGTCGAGCCCCTCGTTGTCGGCCAGCGACGCCGCTGCCGCGACGACCTGGTCGGTGTCGAGGGTCCGCCGGCTCATACCCTCACCTTAGCGTTAGCACCTCTCACATTCCAGTTAGAACACATCGTTGACGGATCACTCTCACCAGACGACGAGCGCCGCACCGGCCGCCACCGCCAGGGCTCCGGCCAGGGCCCTGGGCCCCAGCGCCTCCCGGGCCAGCAGCACGCCGATCACCACCGAAACCTGCCGCAGACCCGCCACCTGACCCGCCTGGGCCTGCTGGAAGGCGATGAGGATGAGCGCATATGCCGACCCCTGCCCGGCCCCGATCAGGGCGCCCGGACGCAACGAGGCCCGCATCCGCTCCGCCCCCGGGCGTCGCACGGCAAGGACCACCAGGGAACTCAGGACCATGATGACCGAGAGGTACCCGAGTACACCGGTGCGGTCGACCGACCGGGCATCGATGAGCGAATAGGCGACCGTGCCCAGGCCCGTCAGCAGCGCCAGGCCGACCGCACGACCCTCCCGGAGGCGCGCACCCAGGCCGGCCACGAGCAGGAGGCCCGCCGTCAGGACCACCAGGCCGATCGACGTGGCGGCCGACGGAACCTCGCCGAGCAGCCCCCAACCGCCCAGGCCGATCAGCAGCGGTGCCGTCCCACGGGCGATCGGATAGGCGACGCTCAGGCTGCCGTCCCGGTAGGCGGCACCGAGGCACCCCATGTACACGGACTGTGCCGCAGTGGAGGCGAACACCCAGACCAGCACCTCGGTCGGCGGGTCCACCACCGCCATGGGCAGGAGGCCGACCCCGACACACAGGTATGCCACTGCGATCACAACCTCCGGGTTGTCCATCCGATGCAGCCGGGCGTTCCACCCGGCGTGGACCACGGACGAGACCAACACCAGGAGAACGGCCTCGAGAGGCATGGGCTCCCTCAGCCCCGCGAGGAGCCGGCCATAAGACCGGCGATCACTGCCACGTCGACCATGTCAGAAGGGGAACATCCCCGGGACAGGTCGTGGAGGACCCCGTCGAGGCCCTGGAGCAGCGGCCCGTAGGCGCGGGCGCCACCGAGGCGTTCGGTGACCTTGTAGGCAATGTTGCCGCTGTCGAGGTCCGGAAAGACGAACACGTTGGCCCGGCCGGCCACAGCCGATTCCGGAGCCTTCACCTCGGCCACCTCGGCATCCCAGGCGGCGTCGAACTGCAACTCGCCGTCGACGACCAGGTCGGGCTCCGACTCGTGCAGCAGTTGCGTAGCGGCCCGTACCTTGTCGACACGCGGGTGCTCAGCGCTGCCCTTCGTGGAAAACGACAGCATCGCCACCCGGGGTTCGTCGCCCGTGAGCGCGGCATGGGTGGAGGCCGACGAGGCCGCTATGGACGCCAACTGCTCGGCATCGGGATCGGGTACCACGCCACAGTCGCCGAAGGTCACCGGGCGGCCGGCGGGCAGCACCCTCAGGACGCCGCTGCGGACGGCGGGGACGCCCGGGGCCCCGCCCAGCCCCCTGCGCCCGGCCCGCAGCACAGCGGCGGTCGGTGGGGTGGCCCCAGCGACCGCGGCGTCGGCCCGGCCGGCCCGCACCAGCAGGGTGGCGGCGACGACCGGATCGGCAGGGTCGAGTCCGACGGCGGCCGCCGGCTCGCAGGCCTCATCCTCGGGGTCCACGACGGGCTCGACGATGACGGCGAGGCCCTCGTCCCGCAGAAAAGCGGCCGCGTTGTCGGCCCGCCGGTCTCCCAGGTCAGCGAGGACCACCCGCGCCGGATCGGCACGGGCCCGCTCGTACCAGCCGGCCACGACCGCAGGCTGCGGACCGCTCACGAAGGTCGGATCCCGCTCAGCCCTTGCCCCGCCAGGGGATGAGCCTCGCCTCGAGGACTCGCATGACGATGTCCATTGCCACCCCGATCACGCCGATGACGAGGATGTTCACGACGACTATGTCCATACGGAAGAACCGGCTGGCGATGTAGATCGTGGCACCTAAGCCGACCTCGGTCCCGAGCAGTTCGGCTGCGACCAGGGTCCCCCAACTCACGCCGAGAGCCACGCGTACGCCGGTGAACACCTCGGGCAGGGCATTGGGGAGAATCACGTACCGGAGAATCTGCCAGCGGTTGGCGCCCAGTGAGTAGGCGGCATGAACCTTCGAGCCGCCGACGCCCAGCACACCGGCCCGTGCGGCGATGATCATCACCCAGACCGACGCCCACACCAGCAGGTTGACCTTCGACTGCTCGCCGATGCCGAACCACATGATGAACAGGGGCAGCAGGGCCAACGGCGGAATCGGCCGAAAGAGCTCGACGATGGGGTCGAAGATGCCACGCAGGCGGCGCGAGAGGCCCATGGCGAAGCCGACCGGGATGCCGATGACCGTTCCGATGAGGAGGCCCTTGAGGACCCGGCTGAGGCTCGCCCAGGTGTGCTCCCAGGCAGACCCGCGCCGGTAGCCCTCACGCAGCCATCGGGTGAAGGCGTCCCAGACCGCCCGCTGGCCGGGAAAGGTCTTTTCGGCGATCATCGGCTCGGGGCCACGAGTGACGAGCCACCAGATCAGCATGAGGCCGCCCAGGGAGAAGACCATCCAGACCTTCGATGTGGTGACCTCGGAGGCGTCGCCGAAGGTGACGGTCTTACGGCTCTGGTTGCCACGGCGGCGGTCGAACCGGCCGAAGGTGGCGGCGGTCTCGGCAGCCGGGGCGGGGATGTGATCGCTCATGACATGCCCCCTTCGTGGCCCATTATCTGTTCCTCCATGCCCCAGATCATCGAGAGCAGCTCCTCGCGCTTGTCGATGAACTCCGCCGAGGCCTTGAGCTTTCGTGGATCGGAGGTGAGGCCGACCTCGGCGAACGGAAGTTCATAGGCCTGTTCGATGCGGCCGGGGCGGGGTGCCATGACGAACAACTTGTCGCCGAGGAACAGCGCCTCCTCGACGCTGTGGGTGACCAGGATGATGGTCTTGCCGGTCTCCTTCCAGAGCTTGAGGATCAAGCCCTGCATCTTCTCCCGGGTCAGGGCGTCGAGCGCTCCGAGCGGCTCGTCCATCAGGATGACCTCGGGTTCGTTGGCGAGGCAGCGGGCAAGGGCCACACGCTGCTGCATTCCTCCGGAGAGTTCGTAGATCGCCTTGTCGCCGAAGCCCGTGAGGCCGACCGTGTTGAGCAGGCCGTCGACCAGATCCTTCGTCTCGGACTTCTTCCTGTGGTTCATCCGGGGCCCGAACGCCACGTTCTGGGCGACGTTCTGCCACTCGAACAGGGCGCCCTGCTGGAAGACCATGCCCCGCTCCTGGCCGGGTCCGGTGATCGGGTCGCCGCCGAGGGTCACGGCGCCCCCCGTCGGGGCCAGGAAGCCGGCGATGATGTTGAGCAGCGTCGTCTTGCCACAGCCCGAGGGACCCAGCAGTGTCAGGAGGCGGCCGGCCTCAAGGTCGAACGAAACATCCTGCAGGGCCTGGACCGAGCCGCCCCTGGGCAGTTCGTAGACCATGCTCACGTTCTGAACGGACAGGTCCTTCACCGATACTCCTTCAGCTCGACGGGATCAGATGGTAGGCGCGCGCCGAGCGTGTCGGTTCCGGAATCCGCTGGATCCGGAACCGACACGACCCGATTGGACTAGCGGACCCCCTCGAGGTAAGAGGTGTCCACGACGGCGTCGTAGGAGTCCAACGCCGTGTCGATCTCGCCCTGGGCGACGAAGAAGTCCATCTGCTCCTTCATGGCCGCCTGAACGGTTCCACCCAGCCATGCATCAGACAACTGCGAATCACGATCCAGGAACGTGAACGCATCGAGCAGCGAGTTCGAACCCGCCACGTCCATGCCGGCAGCAGCGGCGATGGTCTCCTCGAGCGACCCGCGGTCAGATGCGTAGGCGGCGTTGGCGTCCTCGGTGACCTGCAGGAACGCAGTCACGACACTCGGGTGGTCGTCTCCGAACGACCTCGGGATCGAGATGATGTCGAACACGCGGATACCCAGGGCTTCCTGCTCTGAACCGGTCATCACCAGGTTGCCGCCCGCAGCCAGCATCGTGTTGATCGCACCACCAAACGCACACGCCATAGCGACGTCACCGTTTTCGAACGCGGCAACCGCAGCCGGACCACCCTCAGACGGAATCAACGACACACCGTCGAGATCCACACCCAGGTGCTCGAGCATCTTGAGCAACTTGAAATGCGTCACGTTGCCGATCGGCGTATAGATGTTCTGACCCGCCAACGACGACGCAGCATTGTCCTGCGACACGCCGTAGTCCGGATGCGCAACACAGTTGTCGGCATCGGCATACGACACCGCAACACCCACGATCACATGATCAGCACCGCTGGTCACATAGTTCGCGAACGGTGTCAGGCCCTGCGAATACGAAATGTCGATATCGCCCGACTCCATCGCCAACGCCATGTCGTTACCCGAAGCAAACGGCCACCAGTTCACCGTCAACCCCAACACGTCGTCATAGGTCTGCTCGGCCTGAGCAACCTGGTTGGCCGTCGGCCACTCCAGGAAATACGCCACGTTGAGCTCATCGAGACCACCCGTGTCAACCGCTACAGCCGTGGTTGTCGGTGCATCCGTGGTAGTCGCAGCCGTCGTTTCCGGCGACGAGTCCCCCCCACTGCCACAGGCGGCGGCCACGAGGCCGAACGCCATCAGGAAGGCCATGATCCTTCGCCAGTTCTTCATGTGTTGCTCCTTTGGTTCCCTCTCTAGGACCATGTCGGATCGGTCTTCTGTGGTCAGAAGCACGATCACGACACGGCATGTCAGCGGTCGATCCCGTTCGGCGAACGAAGCACCCGGCGATGGACAACAGTCCACTGCCACCTGGCGCCTCGGCCTCTTTCGTTCGGTCCGGTCCCCTCCTTCGTGCTCCGTTCGGAGCGCGATCAGTCGTTCTCGTCCAGCCAGGCGCCGGTTCGTTCCAGCACCCGGTCGATCCGGTTCATGAGATCCTCGACCACCGTTCCGTCTGCGATCAGCGGTGGCGAGATGCTCAGCCCCGTGTAGCCCCGGTCGTCGGGTCGAATCGTGATGCGTTCCGAGCGGACGTAGCCACCCAGGACCCCGCCACGGAGGCCGGCCTCCTGTGTGGGGCTCAGGTCCCGGCCGTCCTCACGGTCGACACAGAGGTCGATCGAATAGAAGAAGCCGGTGCCCCGCACCTCCTTCACACACGGGTGGGCGTCGGCCAGCTTGGCTAGCGATTCGGCCATGCCGGCCTGATTGGCCAGCACGTGCTCCAGGACTCCCTCGTCACGCATGGCCGACATGTTGGCGACAGCCACTGAGGTGGCGACCGGGTGGCCGCCGAATGTGGAGCCGTGCATGTAGGTGCCCATGGGCGAGTCGTTGACGGCCTCGACCAGTTCGTCGCGTATGACGACGCCGCCGAGGGGCTGGTAGGCGGAGGTGACGCCCTTGGCGAACGTGATCATGTCGGGCACCACGCCGAAGCGTTCGCTGGCGAACCAGTGGCCGAAGCGCCCAAACGAGCAGATGACCTCGTCGGCGACAAGGAGGACACCGTGGAGGTCGCAGATGCGCCGCAGTTCCTGCCAGTAGCCGTCGGGGGGAACCAGGGCGCCGCCGCCGTTCTGGACCGGTTCGGCTATGACCATGGCGACGGTCTCGGGGCCCTCGGCGAGGATCGCCTCCTCGATGGCCCGGACGCACGACAGGTCGGCGACCGGGGTGCCGGCCGGCGAGGTGCACTGGCGGGTGTTGGGTACGTGGCGGACTCCGTCCCAGAGCAGGGGCAGGAATGGATCGCGGAACCTGGGAATGCCGGTGACGGCGAGGGCGCCGAGGGTGGTGCCGTGGTATGCCCAGTTGCGGGAGATCACCTTGTAGCGGCCCTCGTCGCCCTGGGAGAGGTGGTAGTTGCGGGCGAACTTGAGCGCCGACTCGACGGCCTCCGAACCGGAGCTGACGAAGAACACCTCCGATAGGTCGCCGGGTGCGAAGTCGGCGACCATCGATGCGGCCTCGATGGAAGGCGGGTGGGCGTTGCCCCAGTTGGTGGCGTAGGCGAGGCGTCCCATCTGGGCGGCTGCGGCTTCGGCCAGGTCGGTCCGGCCGTGGCCGATGTTGACGCAGAACAGCCCGGCGAGGCCGTCCAGCCATTCGTTGCCGTCGGTGTCGTAGAGGTAGCAGCCTTCACCCCGTTCGAAGATGGGGAGGGTGTCGCTGTGCCAGGCGGCGCCGGGGGTGAAGTGGGGAACGAGGTGGCGCTGGGCCCGTTCACGCTGACCGCTCATGTCTCGTACCTGTGCTCGCGAATCGATGGGTCGTACACTCCGGTCGGCGCTCACGGGCCCCCTCCACCACTTGTGGCGGAAAGGGCATGACTAACGTAACCGGCGTTAGATGCCGTAACTTAGACCAAACTATTTCTAACTGCAAGGGGGTAGGTGCAAACTGCACCGCCCGCCGTCTCCAACCGGAGGTCAACGTGGCAGCACAGCTCCCCGACCGGGCCCAGGTCGTCATCATCGGGGGCGGCGTCGTCGGCGCCAGCATCGCCTTCCACCTCACCGAGTTGGGCTGGACCGATGTCACCCTGCTTGAACGCCACACCCTCACCAGCGGCACCACATGGCACGCCGCCGGACTGGTCGGCTGCCTGCGGGCCACCCAGAACATGACCCGGCTGGCCGCCTACACCGCCGAGCTCTACGACCGGCTCGAAAACGAGTTGGGCCACCCGACCGGTTTCAGGCGCACCGGATCCGTCAGCATCGCCGACAACCCGGGCCGCCTCGAGGAGCTGGTCCGCGGGGCCGGCATGGCCAACTGCTTCGGCGTCGACGTCGACGTAATCGGACCGGACGAACTCGTCGAACGTTGGCCGCTCGTCAACCCGGAGGGCATCCTCGGCGGTGTCTGGCTCCCCGGCGACGGCCAGACCTCACCCATCGACACCACGATGGCCCTGGCCGCCGTCGCAAAGGAAAAGGGCGGCCGGGTGATCGAGGGCTGTTCGGTCGAACGAATCCGGACCATCGAGGGTCGGGCGGTCGGTGTCGACACAGACCAGGGTCCGATCGATGCCGAATACGTGGTCGTGGCGGCCGGCATGTGGTCTCACCAGTTGGGCCGCGACATCGGGGTCAACATTCCGCTTTCGGCCTGCGAGCACTTCTACCTGGTGACCGACGGCATCCCCGACCTGCCCAGCGGCCTGCCGGTGCTGCGCGACACCGACAACTGCGCCTATGTCAAGGAAGAAGCCGGCCGCCTCATGGTGGGCTTCTTCGAACCCATCGCCAAGCCGTTCGGCACCGACGGCATCCCGACCGACCGACCCAACATGCAGTTCCCGTTCGACTGGGACCACATGGCGCCCGTCTACGAAGGCATATGCGAACGCATTCCGTTGCTGGCCGAAGTACCGCTACGGCTCGAGTTCAACGGCCCCGAATCATTCACGCCCGACGACCGTTACCTCCTCGGCGAAACCCCCGAGGTCCGCAACCTGTTCGTGGCAACGGGCTTCAACTCGATCGGCCTCCAGTCGGCCGGCGGCGTCGGCAAGGTGCTCGCCGACTGGATCGTCGACGGCCGACCACCGATGGACCTCTGGGACGTCGACATCCGCCGCATGCAGAACTTCCAGACCAACCGCCGCTACCTGCGGGACCGGTCCGTCGAGGGCCTGGGGCTGCTCTACGCAATGCACTGGCCGTACCGGCAGGTCGAAACCGCCCGCGGGGTGCGGCACTCTGCAGTCCACGACCGGCTCGCCGGCCTCGGCGCCTGCAATGGCGAAAACGGAGGGTGGGAACGACCGAACTGGTTCGCCCCAGAAGGCATCGAGCCGGTCTACGAGTACTCCTACGGTCGTCAGAACTGGTTCGAACACTCGGCAGCCGAACATCGGGCCTGCCGGGAGGGTGCGGCCCTGTTCGACCAGTCGTCGCTCGTCAAGCTGCTGGTCCAGGGCCCTGACGCCGCCGAGGTGCTGAACCGGATCTCATCGGCCGACATCGACGCCGAACCCGGCACCTCCGCCTACACCACCTGGCTGAACGAACGGGGTGGCATCGAGGCGGACCTCACCGTCAACCGCCTCGACGACGAGCGCTTCCTCATCGTCACCGCATACTCCACGCAGGTAAAGGACGCCGACTGGATCGCCCGGCACACCCCCGACGGTGCCCGCATGACCGTCACCGACGTGACCTCAGGCTGGACCACGCTCGGCGTGTTCGGACCAGAGGCCCGCCGCATCCTGGCGCCTTTGACCGACGCCGACCTCGGCAACGAGGCGTTCCCTTTCGGCACCCTCCAGGAGATCGACCTGGCCTACTCACGCTCGATCGCCGTGCGACGCACATACATGGGCGAGCTGGGCTGGGAGCTCTACGTGCCGTCCGAGTTCGCCGTCGGCGTGTTCGACGCCCTCTGGGAGTCGGGCGCTCCTGAGGGCCTCACCCTCGCCGGCTACCACGCCATGAACTCGCTGCGGATGGAAAAGGCATACCGGCACTGGGGCGACGACATCGCCGACGAGGACACCCCGCTCGAGGCCGGGCTCTCGTGGGGCGTGGCGTGGGACAAGCCCGGCGGCTTCATCGGACGCGAGGCCCTGATAGCCCAACGCGAGGCCGGCCTCACCCGTCGGCTCGTGCAGTTCCGCCTCGACGATCCCGAGCCCCTGCTGTACCACGACGAGCCGGTCTTCCGCGACGGCCATCTGGTAGGGCGGATCACCTCGGGCATGTACGGACACACCGTCGGAGGAGCCCTTGGCATGTCGTACGTCGGCAGCGAACCCGACACGCCCCGTCAGCAGGTGATCGAGGGGACCTTCGAGGTAGGGGTCAACGGCGAACGCATACCGGCAAC
This sequence comes from Actinomycetota bacterium, assembly GCA_014381945.1. Taxonomy (GTDB): domain Bacteria; phylum Actinomycetota; class Acidimicrobiia; order Acidimicrobiales; family MedAcidi-G1; genus S20-B6. Next base: position 93,562 of record JACNKQ010000035.1, on the reverse strand, counting down.
GGCGTCGTTCCGGCCGTTCTACGACCCGGACAGCGAACGCGTCCGGCTCTGACCGGACCCGCTCAGTACGAGAACGGCCACGCCTTGAAATAGGCCTTGACCCTCGCCCAGATGCCGGCGATGCCCCGGGGCTCGAGAAGAAGGAAGCCGGCGATCAGCAGGCCGAAGATGATCTGGTTCAACGAGGAGACCGAAAGGATCCCACCGGAACCACCCTTGTCGCCGCCGACCGCAGGGATGTCGAAGTCCTTCGCCAGGCCGTCGATCACCCGGGGGAGGGCCCCCACGAAAAGCGCACCGATGATCGACCCGTGCACGGTGCCGAGACCGCCCAGAATGATGATCGCGATGTACTGGATGGCGATGCCCAGGCCGAAGTCGATCGGGCTCACATAGGCCTGGAGCGTGCCGTAGAGGCCGCCTGCCATGGCGGCGATGGCGCTCGAGATGGCGAAGGCCATCGTCTTGTAGCGGAAGAGGTCGATCCCGATGATCTCAGCGGCGATGTCCCGGTCCCGCACCGCCTGCAGCGCCCGACCGGGCCGGGTACGGACGATGTTCTTGACGAGCAACGCAGTGATCGCCACGAACCCCCAGATGAGCCAGAAGAACCCCTGCTCCTTCTCGAAGCCGTGACCGAACAGCGTCAGGTCGCGGAAGTCGATCGGCCCGACCTCGAGGGGGGCCTTCGACACCGAAACACCCGCGTTTCCACCGGTGACCGACCTCCAGTTGCGAAAGACGTGGTCCCCGACGAACACCAGCCCGAGCGTTACGACCACCAGGTAGTTGCCCCGGAGCCGGAGTGCGAAGGGCCCGATCAGGACACCGACTGCGAAGCCCAGCAGGGTCGCCCCGGGCAGCCACAGCCAGAAGGGAAGGTCCCAGGTCGCACCCGCGTAGGCGGCGAAGTAGGCGCCCACACCGACGAACACCGAATGCCCCAGCGACACCTGGCCCGTGTAACCGGTCAACAGGTTGAGGCCCAGCGCACCGATTGCAAAGATGCCCACATAGTTGAGGGTCGTCATGGTGAGCCCCCAGCCTTCGATGAGGCGGGTGACCGGGAAGGTCTCCCACCAGACCGGGATGAACAGGTAGGCAAGGACCAGCGCAACGAGGCCGAGCCTCAGCGTCGGAGAACCGAACAGCCTCAGGTCGTCCTGATAGCGGACCTTGAGGTCCTTCCACGGCCCCGACATCAGCCGCGCGTCCTTCTACCCTGTGGCCGGTTCATACCCGGTGGACCTCCCTGGTGCCGAACAGGCCGTACGGGCGGATCATCAGGACAATCAGCATCACGATGTAGACGGTGACGCGGTCGAAGCCCACGCCGAGCCAGTTGAGGTCCCATTCGGGCTGGTACACCTTGGTCAGGTTCTGGACGACCCCGATGATGATGCCGCCCAGCACGGCGCCGCCGGGTGAGTCGAAACCGCCGAGAATCATGGCCGGGAAGGCCAGGAAGACGATCAGGTCCAGGTTGGTGGTGAGCTGGGCGATCCCCGCCCCTGCGGTTGTGCCGGCCAGTGCGGCAACGGCGCCGGCGATTCCGAAGGCCACGGCGAACACCACCTTGAGGGAGATGCCCTGGGCGACGGCGGCCTCGTGGTCGAAATGGGTGGCCCGCATCGCCACGCCGATCTTGGTGTACCGGTTGACGGCGAAGAACGCCACGAGGGCAGTGACCGTGAGCCCTATCGTCCACAGCTTGGCGTGCGACAGGACGAGCCCGCCGACCCTGGTCACGTTGAGCCCCCAGGGGTCGCCCATGTTGAGCTCCGCGAATCCCCAGATGGACGGCACGACCTGCTTGATGACGTAGAGCAGTCCGATCGTGACCATGATCGAGCCGAAGATCGGCAACTCCCTGGCCTGGCCGGACCCCCGATGCTGCTCGATCCGGCGCGTCACTCCGAAGCCGACGAGACCGACGAGCAGGGACACTGCAACGGCCGGGGCGTGCCCCCATCCGTTGAAGTAGAGGAGAGCCCAGAGGACGAGCCAGAGCGCCATGCCGACAACCTCGCGCAGCACCCACTGGAGGAGGATGCGCTGCATCACGATGCTGATGGCCGCCGTCACGAGCATCGACATCAGCAGGGCCAGGTAGAAGTTCCAACCCCATGTCTGGCTGATGTTGTACGTGACGTATGCGCCGATCAGCACAAAGCCGCCCTGGGCGAAGTTGATGATGCCGGTCGCCCGGTAGATGACGACGAACCCGACCACGATCACCGAGTACTGGGCGCCCAGCGCAACGCCGTCGAACAGGCCCTGCAGAAGTTGGTTCATCGGCTCGGGCCCCCAGTCGGCGTCGTGGTTCGGTTCACCGGTACATCCCCTCGATGAGGTCTTCGAACTGGTCGGTGATCGCAGACCGTTTCACCTTCTGCGTGGCGGTGAGTTGACCGTCCTCGTGGTCGAGTTCGATGGGCAGCAACTCGAAGTACTTGATGGTCTCGACCTGGGCGAACTCGACGTTGGCCTCTGTGACTACATCGCCGATGAGGTCCCGGACCTCGGGCTTGGAAGTCAGGTCCTCGTAGGTCGTGTACGGCACCCTCTTGCGCGTCGCCCAGTCGCCGACGGTGTCGCCTTCGATTCCGACAAGGGCGGTGAGGTACTTTCGGCGGTCGCCGATGACGATGGCCTCCCGGACGTACGGGGAGACCTTCAACCGGTTTTCGATCTCGGAGGGCGAGATGTTCTTGCCGGCGGCGGTGATGATGATGTCCTTCTTGCGGTCGGTGATGTAGAGGTGGCCGTCGTCGAGGTATCCCACGTCGCCGGTGTGGAGCCAGCCGTCCACGACGGTGGCGGCCGTGGCCTCCGGGTTCCTGAAGTAGCCCAGGAACGTGGCCTCTGAGCGGGTGAGGATCTCGCCGTCGTCGGCGATGCGGATCTCGGAGTTCGGCAGCGCGACGCCGACGCTGCCCAGGCGGATGTCGTCCTCCGGGGTGAACGTGGCGACGGCGGTGTTCTCGGTCATGGCATAGCCCTCCCGGACAGGAATGCCGATGGCGCGCAGGGTCTCGAGGACCTGTGGGGCGATGGGCGCTGCACCAGAGAAGGCGACCCTCACGCGTCCCATGCCCAGGAGGCGGCGAAGCGGCCGATAGACGAGCAGCCAGCCCAGCCCGTACCAGAGCCGGTGGTGCGGCCCGTAGGCGCCGGCCTGGCGGCGACGCTCGAGCCGTGCGCCCTGGTCCAGCCAGAAGTCGAGGAGGTGGCGCTTGAGCCAGGTGGCGTCGGCGCCCTTGATCCGAACGGTAGCCAGCATCTTTTCCCAGATCCTCGGCACGCCGAGGAAGAAGCTTGGTTGGACCTCGGCAAGGTCCTGGTTGAGCGAGTCGAGGTCCTCGCAGAAGTTGACTACGTAGCCGGCGGACGCAGCGTTGCTCACCGAGATGGTCCGCTCGGCGATGTGGCAGAGCGGCAGGTACGAGAGCACCTCCTCGTGACGGTCCAGTTCCATCACCAACTCCCACGCTTCGGAGGCCACGTGCATGTTGCGGTGGCTGATCATGGCCCCCTTCGGAGGGCCGGTCGTCCCCGATGTGTAGACGATGATGGCGGTGCGGTCGGGATCAATGGCGGCGACGTCCCGGGCGATGCCACCGCCGTCATCGTCGTCGGCCGTCCGACCGCGGTCCAGCAGTTCGGCGAACGTCAGCACCCTCGGGTCGTCCAGGATCCGTACGCCCCGTGGGTCGATCACGACGATGTGTTCCAGATGGGGGAGTTGCTCCCATACCTCGACCGCCTTGTCCAACTGCTCCTCGTCCTCGGCGATCAGGACCTTCGCCTCCGAGTGCCCCAGCAGGTACTCGACCTCGGCGGCCGGGCAGGTCTGGTACACGCCGACTGTGACCGCCTCGAGGCACTGTGCACCAACATCGGCCCAGACCCATTCGGGTCGGTTCTCAGAGTGGACGGCCACCTTGTCATCGGCGCCGACACCGAGAGACCGCAGGCCGAGCGCCACCCAGCGGGAGTGGTCGGCGTACTCCTGCCATGTGTACTCCTGCCAGATCCCGAACTGCTTGTGCCTCAGGGCCACGTCCTGCGCACGCTCGGTGGCATGGTGGAAGACCTTGCCCGGAACGCTCATCGGCAGGCTGGCCGTCAACGTCGTCGACGTTGGCGAAGAGGTGGCGGTCATGACGGCTCCCCCAGGTAGGCGGCGATGACATCGGGATTCGACTGGACGTCTGCAGGGTTCCCTGTGGCGATCGCCATACCGAAGTCGAGGGCCATCACCCGGTCGGCAATGTCCATGACCATCGCCATGTCGTGTTCCACGAGGATGACCGGCACCCCAAGTTCGTGGTTGACCTCGATGATGTAGCGGGCCATGTCCTCGGTCTCCTCGAGGTTCATCCCGGCAACCGGTTCGTCCAGCAACAGCAGGCGGGGTTCCATCGCCAGGGCCCGGCCCAACTCGACCCGCTTCTGGAGCCCGTATGGCAGCAGGCCGACCGGCGTGTAGCGCTGTGTCTGGAGTTCGAGCAGCTCGATGATCTCCTCCACCCGCCCGCGGTTCTCCACCTCTTCACGCCTGGCTCGCCCCCACCAGAGGGCGCCGGCGAGGAAGCCCGTCTTCATCTGGAGGTGGCGGCCGAGCATGAGGTTGTCGATCAGGTCCAGGTTCATGAACAGCCCGAGGTTCTGGAAGGTCCGGCCGATCCCCCGACGAGCGATGGCGACGGGTCGCTGGCCGACCACCTCCCAGCCCTCCAGTCGGATCGAGCCCCGTTCGGGCCGGTAGACGCCGTTGAGGCAGTTGAAGATCGATGTCTTGCCGGCGCCGTTGGGGCCGATCACTGCGAACAGTTCGCCGGGGTTGACGTGGAAGCTGACGTTGTCGAGCGCTGTGACTCCTCCGAAGCGGAGGGTCAGGTCGTCGGCCTCGAGGATGGGATCGACACCGTTGGTGGTGCTGTCGCCCATCAGGTGCTCCAGCGCTTGCGTCGACGGTAGGTCTTGACGTCGCGGAACGACCGGCGGCCGGCCTCGCCCACCCCGAGGTAGAACTCGCGGATGTCGTCGTCTGCCATCAGTTCGGCTCCCGTGCCCTCACGGACTATCCGACCACTTTCCATGACATAGGCGCGGTCGGCGATGGACAGCGCCATCGTGGCGTTCTGCTCGACCAGCAGCACGCTGGTGCCCTGGGCGTTGATGTCGCGGATGATGTCGCGGAACTGCTGGACCAGGAGGGGCGCCAGGCCGAGTGACGGCTCGTCGAGGAGCAGGAGCCTCGGTGATGCCATGAGGGCGCGCCCGATCGCCAGCATCTGCTGCTCGCCGCCGGAGAGGTACCCGGCGGTCGACCTGGCCCGTTCGGCCAGGACCGGGAAGAGGGAGATGACCCGTTCGTGGGCCTCGTTGGCCGCCTGCCGGGAGCGCACGGTGTAGGCACCGGCCCGGAGGTTCTCCTCGACGCTCAACTCGGCGAAGATGCGCCGACCCTCCATGACCTGGGCGAGGCCGCTTCGGACCAGTCGGGAGGGATCGTCGAAGTTGGTGCGCCGCCCCAGGAACGACACGGTTCCCTTGGTGATGCTGCCGCGGTGCACCTCGAGAAGCCCGGTGACGGCCCGCAGCAGGGTGGTCTTCCCGGCCCCGTTGGCGCCGAGCAGGGTGACGATCTCGCCTTCGGCCACCTCGAGCGACACTCCGCGCAGCACGAGGATCACGTCGTTGTAGACGACCTCGATGTTCTGGATGGAGAGGATCGGATCAGCCGCCTCGGTGGCAACCGCTGGTTGGTTCATCGCTCGCTTTCGAAGACCTGATCGTTGAAAGTCTGATCGCTGAAAGTCTGTCTGTTCTAGTCGGTGCAGCAGAAGGGGGTCCCAATCGGCTACCTCTCATTTCGACCGTCGGTACAGTAGCCCGATGGTCGCAGACCCCGATCTCCCGGTCGTCACGGTGGTCGAACTCGGGGCCCTGGTCGCGGAGGGGTTCCGGGCGCTGTTCCCGGACGACCTGTGGATCGAGGGCCAGGTTTCGAACCTGCACCTCGCCCGTTCGGGCCACACCTACTTCGACCTGGTCGAACCGAGCGACGAACCGGGGAAGGCACCTACCGCACTGTTCAGCGTGACGCTCTGGAAGGGCAACCGACCAGGCATCGAGCAGACGCTCACCGAGGCGGGCGGGCTCGCCCTCGAGGACGACCTCGTGGTCCGGGTACGGGCCGACCTGCGCTTCTATGCACCACGAGGGCGGGTTCAGCTAAACATGACGGCAATCGACCCGGCGTTCACGCTGGGACGCCTGGCCGACGAGCGGGGGCGGCTGCTGCGTGCGCTGGCCGACGAAGGGCTGCTTGAACGCAACGCCGGGCAGCAACTCGGCGCACCTCCCCTGCGCGTCGGCCTGGTGACCAGCGTCGGTTCGGCGGCCCACGCCGACTTCTGCGCCGAGTTGGAGCGCAGCGGCGTCGGGTTCACGATCCTCGAACGGGATGCCAGAGTCCAGGGCGAGGGGTCGGCGCTCGACGTGGCCGAAGGGCTGCGTGTGGTCGCCACGCACCTGCCCGACGTCATTGCCCTCGTGCGGGGCGGTGGTTCGGCAGCCGACCTGGCGACGTTCGACGCGGAGGTGGTCGCACGCACGATCGCCGCACTCGGCGTGCCCGTGTTCACCGGGATCGGCCACGAGGTCGACCGGTCTGTGGCCGACGAGGTCGCCCACACCGCCTTCAAGACCCCGACCGCCTGTGCGGTGGCGATCGTCGCATCTGCCGTGGTTGTGCTCGATGACCTGTTGGCGCTGCGGGACTCGATCGTGGCGCAGGCCGAACGGGCGTTGTCCTCGGCCTCCGACCGACAGGTCGATCTGTCGGTTCGGCTCCGGCGTTGTTCCGAATCCGTCCTGTCGCGACAGGGCGAGCGCCTCGGGGCGGCATCTGGTCGGCTCTCCCGGTCAGCCGCCGTCGTCCTTGACCGCAACGGCGATCACCTCGCCGCCATGACCTCCCGCCTGCGGGCGCTCGACCCGAAAGCGATCCTCGCCCGCGGCTGGTCGATCACGCGAACAGCCGACGGCGACCTGGTCCGATTCGCCGGCGACGTGCACAGCGGCGACGCACTCGAGACCCGCCTCGCCGACGGTACGGTCACGAGCACCGTCGACTGAACGAGGAAGATCATGTACGACACACAGACCGGTTATGCAGACGCCCTCGGTGAGCTTCAGGCGATCCTCGCCGAACTCGAGGGCGATGCCGTCGACGTCGACGTGCTCGCCACGCGGGTCGCCCGTGCCGACGAACTGCTCACCCTGTGCCGTGAACGCCTCGAGGCCGCCAGAGTCCAGGTCGAGAAGGTCGTGGCGGCCGCCGAAGACGCCTGACCTGTCCCGACGCCGACCCGAACGCCAGACTGCGCCCGTGCGGATCCGCAAGCTGACCTCGACGAACGCATTCGTCGCCGTCGACCTCGACGGGGTCGCCGGCCGGGGGGTCGTGCGGCTGGCTCCCAAGATCCTGCAGGGCGGGGCGAAGAACCTGGCACGCTCGATGACCTACTCGTTGGCCTGCCTGGGCCGGCGTGAGGCGGGCGTTTCTGCAGGGATCAGCGTCGCACCCGAGGACGGCGAGGCTGCAGTCGCAGCCTTCGTCGATGAGGTCGCCGGCTGGGACGACGGCTACCGGTTCGAGGCCGGCAAGGGGGTCACTCCGACCGGCCTGGGCTCCCTGGCCGTTGATGCCGGTGACCCGCTGCCGGGCGCCGTCGCCGCAGCCCTTGCGGCGTGCCCCGGTGCGTCGACGGCGGTTGCCGACATCGGCGATCCTTCACCTCTCGCCGGGCTGCTCGCCGACCATGGCGTCGAGGTGCTCGAGGCCGACCGGCCGCTGACGGCTGCTGCCGACCTGCTGTTCGTCGGTGCCGGTGTGGGCGCCGTCGACCATGACGGCGCCGACGGGCTGGGTGCGAAGGTCGTGGTCCCGACGGTGCGCCTGGCGGTCACGACGCGGGCGCTCGCCACGTGTTCCCGACGGGGAATCGTCGTGCTCCCGGACTTCGTGGTGGTCGGCCTTCCCGCCGACGAGGCGGCAATCGTCGTGGCCGAGGTACTCGACCATCCCGAGGGGCCGGTGCTGGGCGCCTGCGAACGGGCCGAGGCGTTCCTCGGCTCGTGGCAGGACGAACTCCCCTTCGGCCGCCCGATCTGACGCAGCAGACGTCCCCCTACGCTGGGAGTTTCCGGGGCTGTAGCTCAGTTGGCTAGAGCACCTGCTTTGCAAGCAGGGGGTCGTGGGTTCGAGTCCCATCAGCTCCACCACGGTGACCAGCGCATTCGTCTCTTGGCGGGTGCGCTGGTTGTGTTCTGAGGCCAAGTTGACAGCCACCGATCTTCAACCGGGTTCCCGTATCTACACGTGGGAGTTGACGGTCACCCCCAAACCCTCAGGTAGCGGGTGGCAGACTGGGTTGGTGAAGAACTTCAGCGTTGTTCTAGCGTTCCTCTTGGTTGTCTCGGCGTGTGGCGGGGGTTCGGACTCCACCGAGTTGGAGGCGCTGCGGGAAGAGATTGCGTCCCTAAAGACGACAGCGACAGCTCCTACGACGACAGCGGCTCCTACGACGACGACGGCTCCTACGACGACGACGGCTCCTACGACGACAGCGGCTCCTACGACGACGACAACGGCTCCTACGACGACGACGACATCGCCCCCGGACCCCGCCACTGCCAACACCGACGAAAGCACGACAACGCCTGATCATGACGCGGAGATAATCGGCGATCTCGTCGTAACGGAAACCGGTCATCCACTCATGGTTGATATCGACGTGGCCGCGCTGGTCGAGGATGGCGGACCCATCGAACTGACCGTGTCCGAACTCGGTTCGGTCACCACGGCGCCGAACAGTCGAACGATGTCCGTGCTGTCGGAGGGTGGAAAGGTCCGACTGCGGGGACTGCGGGCCGAGACCACCTATGAAGTGACCACGACCGGGACGGCCCGGTATCGGGGAGAGTTCACCACCGGTCCCCTTCCAGACGGTCTTCCACCAATCACCACGGAACTTCTTGATCCAGCGGCAACGGCCCCTGGCCACACCCTGTTCAACCTGCTGGACCTGCGCGAGGAACTGGGCGACGACGACGATCTTGACCCACTACGACCAGCGGGGTGGCTGTTGATCGCCGACGAGGCCGGCGAGATCGTCTGGTACCACAACCAGGATCACTCAATTGGCGATGCCCGGTTCCTCGAGGATGGAACGATCCTCTTCGAGTACAACGACACGGGAGGCCGTCGGATCAACCTGGACGGCGAGCTACTCGACGAGTGGGCAGGCTCCATCATCACCGGCCGATTCCTCGTCGACGCCCAGGGGCGGCAGGTCATCGGCGACACACCAATCGTGGTCAACACCGATGCCATGCATCATGAGCAGCATCGCCTACCCGATGGCACACACGTGACCCTCAGCGCCGAACTGCGGGTCCTCGACGGGTTCGACACACCCCAATGCGACGAGGACCCAGCTACATTCGATGGCAGCTACCACCTGATCGGCGATGTCATCGTGATCTTCGACCCTGCCACCGGCAAGGTCCTGAACGAGTTCTCGATATTCGACTACTTCGATCCCCGCGACGATCCGGCGAACTACAACCTTTGCGGACTGTTCTTTGACTGGGTATTTCCGAACTGGCTCTACAAGGGAGTCGACCCCCTGGCGCGAGACTGGACTCACGCCAATGCCGTGGAAGTCGACGAAGCGTCCAATGCTCTCATCGTGTCGATCCGGCATCTCGATGCACTTCTGGCCTTGCGGTGGACCGACGATGCCGAGGGCCCCGCTGGCGAGGCGCTCTGGCAGAGCGGTCGGCTCGGTGATCTGACCCTGACCAACGGTTCGTGGCATCGCTATCAACACGCTCCCGAAGTCCAGGACGATGGCACCATCCTCGTGTACGACAACGGTAACCACAGGCCAGGATTCGGGACTTCCGAAAACCCCTACTTCAGCCGTGTCGTGCTCTATTCCATCGACGGCGATGCCAAGACGGCCGAGCAACTTTGGGAGTTCCGAAGCTCGTTGAACGGCCAACCAGCGTTTGCCGGATTCGTTGGCGATGCCGATCGGCTGGCCAACGGCAACGTCCTCATAACCGATGGTGGCCTCAACGGCGGCATTGACGGCGTGACTTCGGCCCAGATCGTCGAGGTTGTTCCCTTCGGATCGGACGGAGGTGACATCGTCTGGCGCCTCACCGTTGAAGGCGGGGCTGGCTGGGTGGTGTATCGATCAGAACGGCTGGCCGGCGTCTTCGACTGATCGCCACACTCGTTGCGGCCACGACCACCTACCAGTTCAACGAAGACCTGCAAAGCGACAACCAACCCGACTCAGCACTATCCGGATGGGCGTGGATTGCCCGTGGTCGCCAGGAGAAGCCAGAAACCCCGGCACTCCCCAGCACCCGCCCGGTGACACCCCCGCCCCCGACATGACCACCGTGGCGCCTCGCCAAGGGGTTTCGATCCGCGTTATGGTCCGCCCCCCCTGGTACCGCGACCCCACCGAATTCGCCGGACAGGCCGCCGACGGATCACACTGTCGTGATTCCACCTCCGGGGAGGCAGACCATGCTCAGTTCGTTCGACGACTACTTCGTCCACCAGACGTCGCGACCCGTGGCGGTCCCGGCCACGACCGATCGCAACGCCTACGACCGGTTCTGGTTCAACGGCTACACCGACGACGGCAGCCTCTACCTCGGCATCGGCTCCGCCCGGTATCCGAACCTGGGCATCCAGGACTGCGGCCTCACGATCGTCCACGACGGCGTCCAGTACGCCTTCCACGCCTCACGCCGCATGCCCGACGACCCGTCCGACATGACGATCGGCCCATTCCGGATCGAGATCCTCGAGCCCATGATGCGCCTAAGGGTGGTACTCGACGACAACGAGACCGGGATCGGCGCCGACCTGACCTGGACCCCACGCACGGCGTCTTTCGCCGAGGACTTCCAACTGCTCGGCCGGGGACAGATCAACAGCCACATGGAGGCGACCCGGTTCAACCAGTTCGGCCACTGGACCGGCGAGATCCGCCTGCCCGACAACACCATCGCAGTCGACAGGCTGTGGGGCACCAAGGACCGGTCGTGGGGCGTCCGACCGGTCGGCGACCCGGCACCGCCCGGCGCCCCCCGACGACACAGGGGTCTCAAGTTCTTCTGGGCACCACTGCACTGGGACGACCACATCACGCACATGGGGGTGTTCGAGGACGCCGACGGTCATCAGATGCACTGGGACGGGTTCATCCTCCCCACCTACGACGATCCCGACGACATCCCCGGAATCGAGGACCCGGGCATCGAACGCCTCATGAGGGTGCAGCACGACCTCACGTTCCTGTCGGGAACCCGCCGTATCTCCGGCGGTCGGCTCACCCTCGACAGGGTCGACCGCGACCAAGTGGTCATCGACCTCGAGCCGCTGTTGACCGCCCGCATGAAGGGCATGGGCTACAGCCACCCCACCTGGGGCCACGGCCACTGGAAGGGCGAACTGGCCATGGAAGGCGAATCGTGGCGACTCGACGAGGTCGACGAGATGTCACCCGAGAACCTCCACGTGCAGTCCGTGGTCCGGGCCATCTGTGGCGACCGCACCGGCATCGGCGTCCTCGAACAGATCGTGGTCGGCCCGTACCCCAGATACGGCTTCACCGAGTTCCTCGACCCGGCGCAGTAGCGGAAAAGGTAGCGCACAGAGACTCCTTGGTGTATCATTGGTGTATGACACGCACCAACATCGACATCGATGACGACGCCTGCGCAGCAGTCATGGCCCGCTACCGACTGGCAACCAAGCGCGACGCCGTCAACCTCGCACTGAGCACGCTCGCCGCCGAACCCCTCGACCTCGACCGTGCACGTGCCATGCGCGGCTCCGGCTGGGACGGCGACCTCGAAGACATGCGTGCTGGTCGGACAGCATGATCCTGATCGACACCTCGGCCTGGGTCGAGTTCCTCCGGGACACAGGCTCCCCGACCTGCCGTGCAGTCGATGACCTCCTCGACGGAGACATCGCCGTCTGCGATCCCGTCTGCATGGAGGTCCTCGCCGGCGCCCGGGACGACCTCCATCTGAACGACCTGCGCGGGCTCCTCGCCCGGGCCGGCATCGTCAACACCACGCCGGCCGACTACGAAACCGCCGCATCCCTCTACCGGGCCTGTCGGCGCCAGGGGGAGACCGTCCGTCGGCTGACCGACTGCCTCATCGCTTCAGCCGCCATCGCTGCCCGGACCCCGGTCCTGCACGCCGACGCCGACTTCGACGTTCTCGCCCGCCACACGCTGCTCGAGGTCGTCACGCTCTGACCGTCGTCAGGCTGCTTCCTCGTCGAGCACCAGGCGGAGGCAGTCGGTGACGCCGCCCGCGAGGTAGGTGTCGGTGCCCGGCGGCATCACGCCCCGTTCCTCGAGCCGGTTGATGACCCGCACCACGATGGCGCAGTAGCGGACGGCGGCGAACGCCTCGTGCCACCACGTGGCCCCGACCGGACGTCCCAGCGCCACCTCGTAGGTGGACACGAGTTCACTGCGTGAGGGCTCGCCGTCGAGACGCCGGTTGCCACAGGCCTCGTGGATCCAGCGGTCGAACATCAGGAACCAGCCCAGGTCGAACTCGGCCGGGACGATCGTGGCACCCTCGAAGTCGGTGAGGCAGGCCGGCGTGGCCCCGTCCCAGAAAATGTTCCCCAGCCGGCAGTCGCCCCAGCAGAGAGCCGGCTCGGCACCATCCGGGACATCGGCGGCAAGGCGCAACCAGGCTTCCTCCATGACCGGATGCGGGCGTCCCCTCAACTCCCGACCGGCGAACTCCCGCCAGATGTCGAGTTGGCGTCGGAGGTCGGGCTCGACGCCGTCGGGGACGAGGAAGCCCAGGCCCGCCGCCCGCCAGTCGATCCGGTTGACGGCAGCGACCGTCCGTATGCCTGCAATGTTCATGTCGCGTCGACGCTGCGCCGTGGACTCCACGTAGAAGCCCTCGGCCGTGTACGCCGGGGTCTCCCGCGGCACGTCACCCTCCACGAACCCCGTGACGAAAAACGGTGCGCCGATCACCGCCGGGTCGGACTCGTAGCCGACCGGCGGGGCCACCGGTAGCGAGGTGTGGCTCCGGATCGCCTCCATCACCCGCCACTGCAGGTCGACCTCAACGACGATGCCCGGTGCCTGGGCCGGGTACACAGCCGCCTCGGGAGGCTCGCGCCGAAGCACGAAGCGTTCATCCCGATCGGCCCCATTGCAGGTGACGACCGCCGGCAGGATCATCGTCTCGCCCGAGTAACCGCCCTCGGGCACCGACACCCCGTCGATGCGTACCGACGAGGCACCGTCGAGTCGAACCGCCAACCATCCCTCGACGGCCCGCAGGTCCACGTCGGGCCCGGTGTCCATTCAGTCGCCCGAGGTCACCTTCGACGGTCGGAAGAACACCAGCATCTGCAGGACGCCTCCGCCGACACCGAGCAGCAGGGCGATCCAGAAGCCGGTCCAGCCGTCGAGGTCGGCGGCGATGCCAAATGCCTCGTCGAGCGACCAGGTTCCAGGGCCCAGGGTGGCCGACACCAGCGCCATCACGGAAAGGATGAACACGTATTCGTAGCCCTCCTTGATGATGAAGAAGCCGTTGGAGCGGTGGGTGGTCCAGAAGGCGACGACCATCACGCCGATGACCCCGGCGGCGGCCAACGGGTTGAGAAGGCCGAGCGCCAGCAGCACCCCGGCACCCACCTCGGAGCTGGCGGCGAGGATCGCATTGAGGCGGCCGGGCCGCATCCCGATGCTGTCGAACCAACGGCCGGTGCCGGGAATCCGTCCACCCCCGAAGAACTTGTTCCAGCCATGGGCGGCGAGGGTGAGGCCCGCTGTCGCACGCAGGATCAGCAGGATCAGGTCGATGTCCGTCGTGGACTTCATGGCAGGCCCTTCGGCAGGTTCAGCGATCGTCGGCGGGTGACCCTACTGCGGAGCCGAATACGATCTTCCACCGTGTCCCTGATCAAGGTCGTTCTAGCCGTCATCGTGGCCGTGGTCCTCATACGGGCCGGGCTCGTCCTGCTGCGCGCCCTTGCCACGCCGGTCCCCGAGCCACCGCCCCCCGGCGACCTCCGGAAGGTCAAGTTGCAGTACCGGTGCAGCCTCTGCGGCACCGAGGTGCGCATGACCGTTGCCACCGAACAGGACCCTGACCCGCCCCGCCACTGCATGGAGGACATGGAGATCGTCGCCACCGAGGAGTGACGCTTCGTCTCAGCCGGTGCCCACTTGTCCACAGTCTGTGGACCAATCTGTGGGAAATGACACGCGTGGGATTCGAGGCTGAATCCCGGAAACCGGGCGATTTCGCAGGTACGTGAACGGCTAGTGGAACCGCGTCGCCGTGATGATGCCGCCGAGGATGCTGCCCAGGCCGACCATCAGGTAGAGGTTCTTCATCCCGCCCGGCATCCAGCCCACGTAGTTGAAGAAGATGATTGCTATGCCGAGCGCCAGGAGGCCGAACATCAGCACGGGCACCCACGTCGGCGAGGTCTTCGAGGCGGCGGATGTCGGGGCGTTGTAGCGCGAACCGGAGGGACCACCCCTGGGGGTCACCCGGCCGCCCTCTACGCGCTTCTTCGGGGGAGTCGACATGGGCACGAGGATAGGGGCACCGGGGCAGGACGGGCGGCTCCACCGGAATCCAGCCGACCGGCAGTGGCCACGCCCGTTACGGTACGCACCCGTGGCCGCCCGTGTCCTCGTCATCGACAACTACGACTCGTTCGTCTACAACCTCGTCCAGTACCTGGGTGAGCTCGGCGCCGAGCCGATCGTCCACCGCCACGACGCCATCACGACCGTCGAGGCCTCCGAACTCGAGCCCGACGCCGTCCTCATCAGCCCGGGGCCCGGCCGGCCCGAGGACGCAGGCGTCTCAACCTCGATCATCCGCTGGGCCGCCGGACGGATCCCCGTCCTCGGCGTCTGCCTGGGCCACCAGTGCATCGGCGCCGCCTGGGGTGGCAACGTCATCCGGGCACCGGACGTCATGCACGGCAAGACCTCGCAGATCCACCACGGGGGCGACGGCGTGTTCGCCGGGCTTCCCTCCCCGTTCGAGGCGACCCGCTACCACTCGCTGCTGGTCGAGCGCTCGTCGATCCCCGAGGAACTCGAGGTGACCGCCTCCACCGACGACGGCCTCGTCATGGGGTTGCGCCATCGGGACCTCGACGTCGAGGGCGTGCAGTTCCATCCCGAGTCGATCCTCACCGCATCCGGCCACGACCTGTTGGCCAACTTCCTGGCCAGGGTGGCCTGACCTCAACCCTCAGCGGTCGTCTCCGGCGCCACGGGCGGCTCGGTCGGCTCCGGCGCCAGGGTCGGCTCGGTCGTCTCCGGCGCCAGGGTCGGCTCGGTCGTCTCCGGCGCCAGGGTCGTCTCCACGGAGGCCTCAGCCTCGCCGACGACGATGGTCACCGCCGTCCCCCGGCCGACCTCCTCATCCGGCAGCGGGCTCTGGGAGATGACCCGGCCGGCATTGGGGCTGTCGGTCGGAAGCGTCTGGAACCGTACGTTGACGGCGAACCCGGCGCCCTCGAGAGCGACGGTGGCGGAATCCTGTGTGAGGCTCACCACTGGTGGCACCGGCACCGGTGCCGGACCGGACGAAACGACGATCGTGACCTCCTCGCCGGGCTCCAACTCGGTCCTCGACATCGGCTCTGTCCGCAGCACTAGCCCATCGGCCACGTCCTCGCTGTATTCCTCGATCGTGACCGCCCGCCAGCCCAACTGGACGATGATGTTCATGGCATCGAGCACGGGCCGGTTGACGAGGTCGGGAAGCTGCTCGACCGGCGGCCCCGACGATACGAAGATGACGATCTGCGCAGTCGCCTCCACGGGACTTCCCGCTGGCGGGTTCTGCTCGATTACCTGACCGGCCGGCACCACAGGATCCTCGAGGGGGTAGACGTCGACGACCAGGCCCATCGCCTCGAGATCCCGTTTGGCGTCGGCCTGCGCATCCCCGACCACGTCGAGCAGCA
The DNA here is from genome assembly GCA_014381945.1 of Actinomycetota bacterium. Lineage (GTDB taxonomy): Bacteria > Actinomycetota > Acidimicrobiia > Acidimicrobiales > MedAcidi-G1 > S20-B6. Next base: position 77,466 of record JACNKQ010000035.1, on the reverse strand, counting down.
CCATGGGCCCGGTCCCCCTGCTCACCCAGAGCCGGACCGTGTCGGCCTGCTCGACCTTGGTGCCCGCAGCAGGCTCCTGGTCGAAGACCGTGTTTTCGGGGAACTCGTTGTTGGTCTCGTAGTCCATCTGGACGCTGAGCTTGGCCTCGCGCAGCGCCGAACGGGCCTCGTCCATCGGCACTCCGATCAGGGACGGGACCTCGACGCGGTCCTCGGGAACGGAGGTGGTCGATGAGTCGTTGTTGACGCCGAGCGTGTCGAAGAACTCGACGACGAGGTACCCCAACGCGATCACGAGGGCCCCCAGCCCGACAAAGAAGAGCAGCGTGCGGCGCCAGCCATCGTCCCTTCGGCTTCGGGATCCCTTGCCGTAGTCGACCGGCGGCGTCCCAGCGGGTGTCGCCACACGTGCGCCAGCGCCGGTGGCGCTCGGCGGCCGAAGGTCGTGGGCCCCCTCCCTGTAGCGGCGCAGGTCGCTGCGGAGGTCCTCGGCTGTCGGGTAGCGGTTGACCGGGTTCTTGGCGAGCAACTTGAGGGTGATCGCCTCCAGGGACTCGGACACCGAGGCCCCGGATGCCCGTAGGGGTGGAGGGCTCTCCTGGACGTGCTGGTAGGCGACCGCAAGGGGCGAATCGCCCGTGAACGGCGGTCGCCCGAGGAGCATCTCGTAGAGGACGATCCCGAGGGCGTAGAGGTCGCTGCGGGGGTCGACGGGCCGGCCCTGGGCCTGCTCGGGAGAGAAGTACGTGGCGGTGCCCATCACCGTTCCGGCTTGTGTCAACTCGGTCTGGTTGCCGACCATCGCCGTTGCGATCCCGAAGTCTGCGACCTTGACGTGCCCGTTGGCGGTCACGAGGACGTTGCCGGGCTTGACATCGCGGTGGACGAGCCCGTTGCGGTGTGCAAATCCGAGGGCTGCCGCAATGTCGGTGGCGACCTCTGCGGCACGGTCGGGATGCAGCGCCCCCTGGGTACGGAGGATCTCGGCGAGGCTGCGACCCTCGACGTACTCCATGACGATGAAGTAGGTGCCCTCCTCCTCGCCCCAGTCGTAGACGCCCACGATGTTGGGGTGGTTGAGGTTGGCGGCCGCCTGCGCCTCGCGGCGGAACCGTTCCACGAAGTTCGGGTCGTCGGCGAACTCGTTGAATAGCACCTTGACGGCGACCGGGCGATCGAGCAACTGGTCGCGGGCCAGGTACACGTCGGCCATGCCGCCTCGGGCGATCTGGCGATGAAGTTCGTAACGCCCGCTGAAAACCGTCGGGCCCTGCGCGGACATGGGGACGGATTCTATCCCCGAGGTCGGGTCGCGCTCACCGCGGCCCTTCCCCTACGGTGCGCGCGAATGGTCATCGCCGTCTCCGGGCCAGTCGGGTGAGCATCGACTGGAACGGTTGCACCAGCGGGGCCACCCGCCTACGGGTGGAACGCGTCCCGCCATTGGACGGCTGCTCGACCTCCACCTCAGGGCGTTGCCATGGTCCTTCGAGCGGTGGGGCGACGTCGACATCGACCACCAACGCTGTGACGTTGTCGTGTCCCCCGGCATCCACGGCTGCGCGCACAAGGGCCGCTGCGGTCAGTTCGGGGTTGTCGTCTCCCCCCAGCAGGTCGGCGATCCGGTCGTCGTCGAGTTCGTTGAACAGGCCGTCGCTGCACAGCAGGTAGCGGTCGCCGGCCAGCGCCTGCAGTTCCCATGTGTCGACGGACAGCGCCGGTTCGATGCCCAGCGCCCGGGTCAGGATGTTGCGCTGCGGATGCCGAGCAGCTTCCTCCTCGGTCAGGTCACCTGCCCGGACCAGGTCGGCGACAAGGCTGTGGTCGTCGCTGATCTGCGTCAGTCGGCCGTCGCCGTACCGGTACACCCGGCTGTCTCCCACGTTGGCGACCGCCAGGACATCGGCACCCTCGCCGCGGACCAGGGCCAGCGCACACAGCGTCGTGCCCATGCCGAACAGGTCCACGTCGCCGGCCGCCCGTCCGAACACCGCATGGTTGGCACGGTCGACCGCCCGGGCGAGACCGGCCCGGGTACGGTCGTCGAACGAGCCCAGCACGCCGGCCACCGCCTCCGCCGATGCGACCTCTCCCCCACGGTGGCCCCCCATGCCGTCCGCCAGGACGAAGATGTCGTCGCCGGTTCCGAAGTCGTCCTGGTTGGTTGCCCGGACACGACCCACTGCCGAGGCTCCACCGTGCAGGAGGCGCACCCTTCGGCGGCGACGGCTCACCGGTTCACCGTTCGTAGGCGGTTCACGGTCACCACAGTTCCAGGACGGTGTCGCCCACCTGCAGATGGTCACCGGCGCCCAGGGCGGTCGGTGATTCGACCCTCTCACGGTTCACGTAGGTCCCGTTGGTCGAGCCAAGGTCTTCGACGACGAGGTGCCCGCCGGTCCGGAACAACCGTGCGTGGATCGGCGAGACATGCCCGTCGTCGACCGTGATCCCGCACCCGGCTGCCCGACCGAGCGTGACCTCCTCTTCGACGTCGACGGTCAGGCCCTCGAGCGACTCGGGGGCGACCACCATCAGGTGGCGTGGCCCACTACGGCCCCGGCTCGATGAGCGGACGAGCAGGGCCGAGCCACCGGCAACCGCGGCGAGGGCGGCGATCAGGGCGGCGAGTGGGAACAGGTCGGGCACGACGCCAACGATCGTAACGACGCTCCCGTGCCCGATCGGGTCACGTCCCCGTCTGCCGGGCGCGGCTGTCCGGGGCCAGATGCCGTTACGCTTCCCGCCGCTGCTCGCGCGAGTGGCGGAATTGGCAGACGCGCAGGATTCAGGTTCCTGTGTCCGCAAGGACGTGAGGGTTCAAGTCCCTCCTCGCGCACCCCGAGTCCACGTCCCGGCCTCTCAGGACCCGGGACGGGGCTCGCAGCCGGCGATGTCGGCCAGGAGCCGCATCTCGTCGTCGCTCCCCGGGCGCACGGTCAGCCCGGTGGCGTCGCTGGCCTCCCAGGACGCCCACTTCGACCGGATCCGCTGCTCGTCACCGATGAGCGCCCCGTCGTCGAGATAGTCGTCCGGCACGGCGGCTGCGGCCTCGTCGCGCCGACCGGCGGCGAACAGTTCGTGGATCCTGGCGGCCTCCTCGCCGAAGCCGCGCCGCACCATTGCATCCCGATGGAAGTTGTGGTCGTCGGTGCCGTAGCCGCCGACCAGCATCGCCGTCTGCGGCCTGGCGGCATCGAGGGTTGCCCGCACGTCGTCGGTGAGCACCAGCCGGGCCGACGCCTGGATCTCGACATCGGCGATGGTGCGTCCCCCTGCGTCCAATCCGGCGGCGATGTCGTCGGCGTACAGGTGGGCGCTTCCCGGCGTGTAGCCGAGCGGTATCCATCCGTCGGCTACCTCGAAGGCCAGGCGGACGTTGCGGGGACCGCCTGCGGCCAGGAAGATCGGCAGGTCGGGGTTCATGTGCAGGATCGGCTTAAGGGGGCGGCCGACGCCGAGGCCTTCGGGCCCGTCGTGGGGGAGGTGCAGGATCTCGCCGTTGATCGCCACCGGCGCTTCGCGTCGGAACACCTGGCGCACCACGTCCACGTACTCGCGCAGCGTCTGGTTGGGTCGGGTCCAGGGCTGCCCGTACCAGCCTTCGACGACCTGTGGACCCGAAAGGCCCAGGCCGCAGATGACCCGGCCGGTGGCCATCGCCTCGAGCGTGCCGAACTGCATGGCCGTGGTGGTCGGTGGGCGGGCCGCCACCTGGGCGATGCCGCTGCCGAGGCGGATGCGGCTAGTGCGGGCGGCCAGGAAGGCGAGCGGCGTGATGGCGTCGGCGCCGTAGATCTCGGCGGTCCACACCGAGTCGAAGCCGAGGCGTTCGGCGAGCCGAACCCGTTCGAGGGGCAACTCGAGCCGTGGCGACGACCAGGTGTCGAGGCCGAGCCCGAGCTTCACGGAGCCTCCGCTCAGGCGTTGACGTCGACGACGACGCGTCCGCGGATCCGGCCGGCGAGCAGTTCCTCGGACACCCCGATGACATCTCCGAGGCCGACGACCTGCGTCATGCCGGCGAGGAGGCCCTGGTCGAGGTCGCTGGCCAGACGTTCCCAGGCCACCAGGCGGCGGGGGCGGGGAACGGTCACCGAGTGGACCCCCCGCAGGGTGACGCCCCGCAGGATGAACGGCGCCACCGATGTCGGCAGGTCCATGCCCTGGGCGAGGCCACAGGCGGCTACACAGCCCTCGGGCTCGATGGCGGCGAGCACGTTGGCGAGGGTGTGGCTCCCAACTGCGTCGATGGCACCGGCCCAACGTCCCCGCACCAGCGGACGGGTCGAGGGTTCGGACAGCTCGCTGCGCTCGACGATCGTCGTCGCCCCGAGCCCGGTCAGGTAGTCGGATTCCTCCGGCCGTCCGGTAGAGGCGTGGACCTCGTAGCCGCGAGCGGCCAGGAGGGCGATCGCGGTACTTCCGACGCCACCGGCAGCGCCGGTAACCAGGACGGGTCCGCCGTCGGGGGTCACCTGGTGTTCCTCGAGGGCGAGCACGCAGAGCATGGCCGTGTATCCGGCTGTGCCGATGGCCATGGCCTGCTCGGTGGTGAAGGCGTCGGGCACGGGCACGGTCCAGCCACCCTGGACACGGGCCCGCTGGGCGAACCCGCCCCAGGTCTCCTCGCCAATGCCCCAGCCGTTGACCACCACCCGTTCACCGACGGCGACATCAGGGTGGTCTGAGGAGGCGACGGTGCCGGCCAGGTCGATGCCGGGGACCATGGGCCATGACCGCACGATCGGCGACGAGTTCGTGACCGCAAGGCCGTCCTTGAAGTTCACGGTCGAGTGGGCGACGTCGACCAGCACATCGCCATCGGGGAGGGCGTCATCGTCGAGGTCGGTGATCCCGACGGAGAAGGCATCGTCGGACATTTCGGCCAGCAGGGCTTTGAACACGGGATCTCCTCGGGTGGGTCGGGTTCGAGCCGGCGCCTACCGGCCGAACATGGCCAGCCACTGCTCCTCGGAGCGTGGCCGGAACACGAAGTTGTTGGTGCGGGTGTGGCCCATAGTGGCCGACGGCTGCGGCGAGTACAGGTGGCCGGGATACAGGACCGCGGTGTCGGGGACCTTCGACAACTTCTGCGTGAGGCTCCGGTACAGCGCAGCCGGGTCGCCACCGGGCAGGTCGGTACGGCCGCAGCCCTCGAGGAACAGCGTGTCGCCTGCGACCAGGCGGTTGTCGACCAGGAAGCACTGGCTGCCCGGGGTGTGTCCGGGGGTGTGGATCAACTCGATGTCGACCTCGCCGACCCGGACGTGGTCGCCGCTGGCGTGTTCGACAACGTCGCCCGCTTCGAGGCCGGTCACCTTGCGGATGAACTCGGCCTCCTCGCTCTGTGCGTGGACGGGCACGGACACCTCGTCGAGCAGTTCCCTCACGCCGGCGATGTCGAAACCCATCATCGAACCGCCCACGTGGTCCGGGTGGTAGTGGGTGGCGAGCACCCCGGTGCACCGCATACCGTCGGCCTCGAGGGCCTGCAGCAGTGCGACGACGTCGTAGGCGGGGTCGACGATGACGGCCTCGCCGGTGTGGCGGTCGCCGATGAGGTACACGAAGTTGACCATCTGCTGTGCCACCTGGTCGGCGGCACCGAAGTCGCGACCGGACAGCAGTTGGCGGAAGTAGAGCCTGTCGGTTGCCGGGTCGTTCATGGGCGCATCGTAGGGAGCGGCTCAGGCCGGTTCGCCGTCGGGCGGTGGCACGAGGGGCTCGGTGCCACGTCGGCGCCAGGCCTCCTCCGCCTGCGATACGACCTCCCGCAGCGGCAGGCCGAGTCGCCGGGCGGCCCTGGCGGCGTCGTCGTGTTCGACCTTGGCCCGTCCGGACGTGACCTTCATGGCGATGGGCTCGCCGCCGACCTCGACCTCGACCATGGTGCGGGCGGCCGGCCAGCGCTCGAGGGTGTGGCCACGGACCCCGAGCGACCCGGTCTCGGCGGTGAGCACGGCTGCCACCTCACCGACCCGGCTCGGGTCACAGAGCGTGCTGACCACGTGGGCGGGTCGGCCCTTCTTCATCACGATCGGGGTCACCCAGGCGTCGTGGGCGCCGGCAGCGAGGCATTCGGTGACGGCATGGGCGAGGGTCTCACCCGTGGCGTCGTCCACGTTGACCTCGAGCAGCATCACCGGCTGGCCCGGTTCGGCTGCCGCCGCCGCCCCGCCGACCACGACCTGTGTCACGTTCGGTCGGCCGTCGAGGTCGCGGCTGCCGGCGCCGAATCCGCTGGCCTCGACCAGCATCGTCGGCATCGGGCCCCAGACGGAGGTGGTGGCAGCCAGCAGGGCTGCACCGGTGGGGGTGGTGAGTTCGAATGGCACGTCGGTGCCGTGTGTGGGTGCCCCGACGAGGAGCCCCACGGTGGCCGGTGCGGGCACGGGGATGAGGCCGTGGGCCGAGCGGACCATGCCCGTACCGGTGGCAACGCTGCTGGCGTGCACCACGTCGATGCCGAGAACCTCGAGTGCGGCACAGGTGCCGACGACGTCGACGATGCTGTCGATGGCGCCGACCTCATGGAAGTGGACCTGCGAGGGCGGCCTGTTGTGGAGCCGCCCCTCCACCTCGGCGAGTGCGTGGAACGTGGCGAGCGCCCGACGGGTGACCCGGTCGGGAAGGTCGGCCTCCTCGATCATGGCCGTGATGTTGCCGGCCGTGCGATGCACGGTGGTCTCCTCGGCGTGCACCCGTGCCCTGGTGGCGGCTATGCCGCAGCGCAGCACCGGTTCGAACTCGAGCTTCCAACCGCCCACCGGCAGCCGCTCGACGAGCTCGACGACCGCGTCGCCGTCTGCACCGGCATCGACGAGGGCACCGAGGGCCATGTCGCCGGCGATCCCTGAGAAGCAGTGGAACCAGGCGAGGCGGGTCACGGGCATGTCCCCAGATGGCGCAGCACGGCGCAGGCGGCGCCGAAGCCGTTGTCGATGCCGACCACGGTCAGGCCCGAGGCGCACGAGGCCAGCATGCCCAGCAGGGCGGTGACGCCCTCCAGCGAGGCGCCGTATCCGACGCTGGTCGGCACGGCGGTGACAGGGGCCCCTGTGAGGCCTCCGACGACGCTGGCCAGCGCCCCCTCCATGCCGGCCACGACCACGACGGCATCGGCCGCCTGCAGGGTCTCGACCTCGGCAAGTAGGCGGTGGATGCCTGCGACGCCGACGTCGGTGATGCGCACCGGTTCGAGCCCGTGGGCCCACAGCACGGCTGCGCACTCGTCTGCGACCGGCAGGTCGGCTGTCCCGGCCGTGACCACGGCGACCCGCTCGGGTCGTTCGTCGGCACGGCGCCAGATCGCCGTTGCGCCCCGCACGGTCCCGGCGGCGTCAACGCTGAGGGCGGCCGTGACCTGCTCCTTGTCGGCCCGGGTGAGGACCACGGGGCCCGATCCTGCGGCCAGGAGTTCAGCGACGATCAGGGCCACGTCCTCCGGGGTCTTGCCGGGCCCGTAGACCGCTTCGGGCAGTCCCTGCCGTAGCGCACGGTGGTGGTCGACACGGGCGTTGCCCACATCGGCGAACGGAAGGGCACGGAGAAGTCGCACGGCCTCGTCGGGATCGACCTCGCCGGCGGCGACGCCGTCGATCAAACGGCGCAGGGCTACGGCGTCCATGTCACTATCCTCCCCCGTCGTGGCCACAGACACACCCTCGCGTCCCCCATCGATCGCATACCTGGGTCCGGCGGGGACCTTCACGGAGCAGGCGCTGTTCACCCAGGCCGACCTCGCTGCGCTGGAACACGTCCCGGCGTCGTCCATCTCGGATGTCCTGCGGCAGGTATCGGGCGGTGAGGTTGCCCTGGGTTTCGCCGCAATCGAGAACTCGATCGAGGGCAGCGTCAACGTCACCCAGGACGCCCTCACCTTCGAGGCCGACCTGCTGATCCAGCGCGAGGTGGTCATCTCGGTCCAGTTGAACCTGCTGGTGTCGAACGGGACGTCGTTGTCCGACGTGCGCCGCGTCGTGTCGTTCCCCCATGCCATCGCCCAGTGCCGTGGATGGCTCCGCGAGCACCTCCCCGATGCCACCATCGACGCCTCGAACTCCACGGCTGACGCTGCACGACGCATCGCCGAAGCTCCCGACGGGCACACGGCTGCGATCGCTCCGGGGCGGGCCGCCGACGTCTATGGGCTCGAGATCCTGGCCGGCGACATCGAGGACCATCCCGAGAACGAGACCCGGTTCGTCCTGGTGGCGTCCGACGGGATCCCGGAGCCGACCGGCCACGACAAGACCTCGCTGGTCGTGTTCCAGCGGGCGGACCGACCCGGCAGCCTTCTCGGCATCCTGCAGGAGTTCGCCGCACGTTCGATCAACCTGACCCGTCTCGAGTCCCGCCCCACCAAGCAGGGCCTGGGCGACTACTGCTTCCTGATGGACCTCGAAGGCCATGTCGCCGACGACGTGATCGCCGACTGCCTGCGCAACCTGCACATGAAGCACGGCAGGGTGAAGTTCCTCGGCTCGTACCCGGCGGCGGGCAGCAGTGGCGACGAGGTCCGTAGCGAGGCGTCGGCCGCGTCGCAGGCCGCCGATGCCTGGCTTGCCGACCTGCGCGACGGCATCGGCTGACCTGTCGGCCGTCTGACCGGCCGGCGAGGCGCCGGGCGACCCGGTGTCCGATCTGGCGGAGGGAGGGGGATTCGAACCCCCGGAGCCGTGAGGCTCAACGGTTTTCAAGACCGTCGCAATCGTCCACTCTGCCATCCCTCCGTGGCGCAGCGTAACGGCAGGGGTCCGCGGTCTCGGGGCCGCCGGTAGCATCCCTGCCCGAGGAGAGGTGGCCGAGCCAGGTTGAAGGCGCTCCCCTGCTAAGGGAGTATGGGCCCAAAAGCTCATCGTGGGTTCGAATCCCACCCTCTCCGCCAACGTCACCTGCCGGCAGTGGGTGATCATGGACCGCTCGTAGACTCGGGCGCCTGCGCTCGTAGCTCAATTGGATAGAGCATCTGATTACGGATCAGAAGGTTGGGGGTTCGAGTCCCTCCGAGCGCGCTGAATTACCTCTGAGGACCAACGACCCGATCAGCCCACGGTGGCGGTAAGGGCCGCTGATGCCGCCCCCACGCCGACAGCGTTCTCGATCGACACCCGCATCGAGTGGACCTGTCCGGAGACCAGGCCCGTCACCGTGGCCGACGTGGTACCGGCTCCGGCCTGGAACGAGGTCCACGTTGCGCCGCCGTCGCTCGAGATCTCGACATGCACGGCCGTGATGGCGGACCCGCCGTTCGAGGGCGTGACCCACGACAGGGTCAGGCGGCCACTCCCCACCATGATCGAGAGTCCTGTCGGAACCTCCGGCACGGCCGCCGGCACCGAAACCACCTCCGCCCATTCGCTTGTGCCGATGGCCGTCACAACCGCCACCCTGAGCCGATACGACGTCCCGTTGGAGAGGCCGGTGACCACGGCCCCGACCTCCACCGAGGTTCCGTCCTCGAAAGTCGCCCAGGTGGCCCCATCGTCAACCGAGGTGGCAACCACGTAGTCGGTGACGGCCGACCCGCCGACGGCCGCAGGAGCAGCCCAGGCAAGCGTCACCTGGCCGTTGCCCGACGTGGCCGCCAGGTCGACGACAACCGAGGGTCGGCCCGGAACGCCGCTGACCGTCGACGACCACGGGCCGGTTCCGATCCCGGTCACCGTCGCCACCCGGAACGTGTATGTCACGCCGTTGGCGAGACCCGAGACCGTCGCTCCGACCTCGCCGGACACGCCGTCGTCGAAGGTGGTCCATGTGGTGCCACCGTCCGTTGAGTACCCGACTACGTAGTCGGTGATCGCCGACCCGCCATCTGCCGTCGGAGTAGTCCAGGTCAGGGTCGCCTGGCCATCGCCCACCGTCGACACGGCCACGTCCGGCGGCGCGTCCGGTGTGCCTATGAGCACGGACACGCCTTCCGAGAACCCACCGGTTCCGAGGTCGTTGACGGCGGCCACCCGGAAGATCATCGTGCGACCGTTGTCGAAGCCGGCCAACACGGCGCTGACCTCCGTCGACACACCGTCCTCGACCACAACCCAGGTCGCCCCGTCGTCACCCGAGGTCTCGATGACGTAGTCGGTGATCGGATGGCCGTCGGCCGTGAACGGCGCAGTCCATGTCAGCGTGGCGCTGCCGAATCCGCCGACGCCCGTCGCTGTCGCCGCCTGGTCGGGTGGGCCGACCGGTGTCACAAGGACGGCAGTCGATCCGGAGGTCACCCCGTACGCGTTCGTGGCCGAAACCCGGAAGGTGTAGGTCCGTCCGTTGACAAGGCCGCTGATGGTGTACGACGGATCCGTGAGGCCGACTGCCTCCTGCCAGGGCGTGCCAACGAACCCGGCGATCCAGTCGGCGAACCCGCTGACCCGGGTCGCTACGTTCGGAAAGGACCCGTCGGCGCAGCTGCCCGTCAACCCGTACGAGACAACGCCGACAAGCCTCGTCGCCCCGAGTTCGGCCACCACCGGGCCACCGCTGTCGCCAAGGCAGGCGCCGACGCCTGCCTCGCCACCCACGCAGAGTTCCGTGTCGGACTGGAAGTCCGGCCAGTCGCCACAGACGTCCTCACCGGGCCCCGCCAGCACGGTCGAGGCCGCGCTACGCAGATCCGACCCGAACTCTTCTCCGGCGACATCGGTAGAGCCCCACCCCGAAGTGGAGAGAGGCGTCCCCGAAACCGGCGCTGCGCCAGTTCCCTGCCACGGGATGGGATCGGCTGCGACCGCTTCGACGGCGGCTGCCAGGTACAGCAGCGCGATGTCGTTGAGCACCAGTTCGCCGTCGTAGTCGGGATGCACGTACATCGACTCGATGGCAAGTCGGTCGCCGGCACCTATCGCAGCCAGGCTGCTGACACCGGCAGCGACCTCGACCTCTGCGACCGCAAGGTCGGAGACACAGTGGGCCGCCGTCACCACCCACCGGGGAGTCACGAGCGTCCCACCGCAGAACTGGGCCGAGAACCCGTCGGCTATGTCCGCCGAGAGGATCGCGACCGTGTGGGGATGGTCGGCGATCGATGTCGTTGAACCGCCGACGATGGACGGCAGGCGAACGGTAGGCGGCGGTGCGACCAGCAGGCCACGTGCCCTCACGGACAACTCCCGCCGTTGGGCACGGATCGATCCCGACCGGGACTGCGTCTCTACGATGGCACCGGCATCCTCGTCGTACCAGATGACCCGGTAGGTGACACCGTCGGTTCCGGACGCCGGCGCCGACCATGACAGTTGGACCTCACGGTCGCCGACGGTGGCCACCAGGGCGTCGACCGTGTCGGGCGTGCTGGTCGACAACGGGGCCATCGCCACGGCCTCCGACCAGGGGCCGGCACCGGCACCGTTGCGGGCCCGAACGCGGACGTGATACGTGGTGCCGTTGGCCAACTCCGTCGCCGAATGGGCGGTGACCCCCGCCGGCGCCTCGACCCGCGTCCAGTTCTCGACAAGGTCGGCGACTGCTGCCGGCTTTACCCATACGTCGTAGCCGGTGATCGGAGACCCACCGTCGCCGGGAGCCGACCAGGTGATCCCCAGGCTCCCGTCACCCCTGTCCACCCCGGGAACGCCCACCCGGCGTGGCGGGAGGCTGGCCCCCAGGGCCATCACCCATTCGCCGTTTGCGGCGACCTCGAGGAACCGGGACCCTGCCGTCAGCTCCACCTGTCCGGAGAAGGCCCCGATCTCGTTGATCGGCAGTGCGGCCGCCTGACCGTCGGGTCCGTACTCCCAGACGATGAAGTTGGCCGATCCGTCATGGCGTGCCGTGACCAGGCCTGCCCCGTCGACCACCGGATCAGGCAGGAGCAGCACATCGTCCTGCATTCCCCCCGCCGTGAGGCCCGAACCGAACGGCGTCGCCGACGCCATCGGCAGGAAGGCCGCCGACCACTCGCCATCGGCCACCACCGCGAGTGCGGCAAAGGATTCCGGGTCGTCGGCTACGATCCGCCCCCGGAAGGTGCCAACCCGGTCGATGAGAACCTCGAGTTCATTGCCCGCCACATCGAGGGACGCGACCCGGAACGACCCCGGCCCTGCATGTGTGAACGACACGATCTGGTAGTCCGATGGCAGGCCCGAGGTCAGCGAGACCGTCTGCGTGCCCACTCCACTGAAGGCCACGGGCACCACCGCAACCGCTGCGGGTACGGCCGGGCGAACGATCTCGATGCCCCGGGCGCCGGCGTCGAGGCCGGCGAAGAAGCTGAGCAGCGCCGCCCCGAAGACCTGTGACTGCTCACGGCTGATGCAGTAGTGGTCGGCGACCCAGTCGAGCATCGCCAGGTCCTCGCCTACCCACTGCGACTCATAGCGGCGGGTGCCGTACGGATCGATCAGGCCTCCGTAGTCGAGGTCGCACTCCGGGTCGGTCCGCCCCGAGATGTTGAGGATGAAGTTGATGACGGCAACGCCGGTTCGCTGGAGACCTTCTGCTCCGTCGAGCCCCAGGTGGTCGGCCGCCCAGAGCAGGTCGGGCAGGTCGGACTCGGCGTAGGCGGAACCGACCGGATCGGCCGCTGCAGGACCGGCAATGACCCCGACCAGCAGGACGAGCGACAGCATCGTGCCGACGGTCAGCGCCCCCAGCGTCTTCGTCAAGTCCACGGCATCCGTTCCGCCCCCTGGGCGCTCCCTGCGCCCCTGGGTCGCCCCATCGTAGGCGCCAACACGGCGAGCGCGACAGCGGCCACGCGCTGTGCCCGGTTTCGACATGAAATGCGGACATCCACGTCGGATGTCGCACCGTAGGCTCGCCTCCATGCCGGACGCTCCCCCCGTGGACGATGCCCTCGTCAACTTCGCAGTCGACATCGCACGCGAGGCCGGCGAGCTCACCCTCAACTACTTTCGCAGAGCCGACCTCGACGTGGAGGGCAAGGCCGACGGCAGCCCGGTCACCATCGCCGACCGCTCCGCCGAGCGCCTGCTCCGCGAGCGGATCGCCGCTGAATTTCCCGACGATGCGGTCGTCGGCGAAGAAGAACCGGACACAACCGGACCATCGGGTCGCACCTGGATACTCGACCCGATCGACGGCACCGAGTCGTTCATCCGGGGCGTACCCCTGTACGGCAACCTGGTGTCACTCGAGGACGAGCACGGCCCAGCCGTCGGGGTGGTCAACATCCCCGGCCTCGACGAGTGCGTGTGGGCAGGGCGGGGGCTGGGCTGCTTTGTCGACGGCGAACCAACGCTCGTTTCGACCCATGCCGACATTCCCGGCGCATGCATCGTCACCAGCGGGGTCGACTACTGGCCGTCCGCTGAAGCCCTGCAGTCCTTCGTGGCGCCCGGCACCGTCATCCGGACCTGGGGCGACGCCTACGGCTACGTCCTCGTCGCCACCGGCCGGGTCGATGCGATGGTCGATCCGATCGTGAACCGCTGGGACGTGGCCCCGTTCCTCACGATCATTCCCGAGGCAGGCGGCGTATTCAGCGACTTCGCCGGAACGGTGACCGCCGAAGGCGGTACCGCCCTGGCAACCAACCACGCCCTCCACGCCGAGATACTAGGAATCCTCGCCGACTGAGACCTTTCGCAGCCCTCCAACTCAGGGGCTCTACCGCAACCCTGCAAGCGGATCAGCAGGCGGCTCCCCGATCCCGCCCTCACAGGCCACGCCGGGCTCTGGCGCTGTTTCGGCATCACGGTAGGTGTCGACGAAGGCCAGCAATCGAGGATCGTCCGGTCCGTCAAGCTCCAGGCGCCGCGCCCATGCCGTTGCAACGACAGCGGCCTCCTGGTCCGGATACGGCGACAACAGCACCTTGTCGACACCGGTGAGCTGCCCGGTGAGCGACACGATCCCCGCCACCCCGACATCCGGCCGGTATGTGATCCAGACGGCGCCGTGTTCGAGGCTGTGCACCGCCGCCTCATCGTGCAACTCGACCGTGTACAGGCCACAGTTGTGCCAGACCCCGAGATGATCGCCACCCGCCGGCGGGATCGTCGGATAGTCGACATCGGCATCGGTGTGCTCCCGGCTCGTGACCATGATGCGCTCTACACCGTCCGGTACGACACCGGTCCCTTCGCCACCAGTCCCTTCATCGCCGCTGCAACCCACAACCGAAGACGCGACGATCGCCACCACGAGCCCGGCCGCCGCACGCCCGGCCACCTCAAACCACCGCATGTTCGCCCTCGAAGATCTCCGCCACCAGGCCACGGTCGGCCACGGTATGGAGGAACGCCACCGGCTCCACCATCTCAGGGAGGCTCGCCATCCCCCGGACCCGCAGGCGGCCATCCAGCGCCCATTCGACCGTCGTGGCGGCCACCGCAGCAGCTGCCACGGCCGGACGTTCGGCCACCCCCAGGACACGGACATCCTGGGTGCTGCCCCGTCGGCCACGGACCTCGACGCGAACAGCTCCCACCCCACCTTCGACGTGGGTCGGACTCAACATCGGAAGCGGCGCCGTCAGGCGGTCGAGCCGGGTCGCAGCCATGCGGGCCGTGATGCGCTCCACCTCGGGAAACGCATGGTGAAGGAGCACGGGATCGGGCAGGGCCGCCCGATAGCAGTCCATGGGACCCACGGGCTCGGGAAACCAGCAGAGCTCGCGACCCGAACCACCCGGCCGTCGTCGCCATCCACCGCTCCGCCAGTCGTACGACAGCCTGCTCAAGGCGCGGTGGTGGACAAGGGCACATGCTGGGCCTCCCGCACCCGCCTTTGCAATGTGGATCTCGTCGACATGGTCGAACCAGGACCGGGCATGTGCGGCCAGGACACCGGACAGGCCGGGAGCAAAACCCGCACCGAGCACCACCGGAACCCCCCGTTCTCCGGCCTCGTCGGCGAGCCGCGATACTGCGACGGTCTCGGCAAGGCCGTCGCCGCTCAGGACGACCGGAATGCCACCCGAGAGGGCGTCCCTGACCGCCGCCAACTGCGTTCCCCGAGGCGTGGCGACGACGATGACATCGGCATCGACCCGGTCGGGAAAGGGAGCAAGCTCAACCTCGACTCGTCCCTCCGAGGCGGCGGCATCGAGGACGGCCAGTGCCCCGGACAAACGTTCGGGGTCCACGTCGCGCAGGACCACCCGGTCGACATGAACCGCTGACCCGCCAGCCAGCAGGTGCCGGGCGACCCGAATTCCGACCGCCCCGGCGCCGAAGATGGCAACACGACTCACGTCAGGTCCGGTCCCTCGAGCGGCCGCCAACCACCCGACTGGCGCTCGACGGGCGCTCCTCCGGCCATTCGGAGCCCCGCCGCCATGGTCGCTGCAGCGGCGAGTGCTGCGATCGCCCTCCGGATCATGCGCATGGTCGGATCCTAGATATCGAACGGGGCTACGGGAGTGTGGGGCTAGCTGGAATCGAACCAGCGACCTCACCCTTATCAGGGGTGCGCTCTAACCGACTGAGCTATAGCCCCCGGTCCGGGAACCGTAGCGGGACCGCTGGTCGCCGCCTACCCGTCGCCCCCCGGTTCGGCCTGTCCGGACCCCGAATCGGATCGCCGCCGCCGCCCCACCTTGTCGGTCGGGACCACCTCCTCGCCGGCACGCAGCCGACGACGCCGAACGGCTGTCTCCTCCTCGATCATCGTGAACCTGATGCCACCCATGAGGTCGCTGATCAGGTTGAACAGGACAACAAGCACCACGGTGAGCGCCGTGCCGCCGATGACGAGGACGAGGCCTGCCAGCATGTACAGGCGGAAGATCTTGTCGGTGTCGAAGGCGAACGTCTCGAGCGCGAAGAGTTCCTCGATGAAGCGTTCGACCTTCTCGATCACCCCTGCGGTCTCGGCGGTCCGCCACAGGGCCTGGGAGGCGATTATGGCCATCCCCCAGACGCAGAGGTAGAAGACCAGGCCGATCTTGAGCACCGACCAGGGCTCGACGTGTCGGATGAGCCGCCGTACCCGGCGAACCCGATAGCCGCGGCGCGGCTGCCGCGGCGTGCGCTCCTCGGACGAGCGGCTCCGCCCCCGCGGTGAGAACCGGGGAACCGACGGACCCCGCCTGGCCTTCTGCTCTTCGGACGGTGCAATCGGCGGAAAAGCCGGCGTAGAAACCGGAGCGGACGCCTCGTCGTCGGGCAACCCCTCGAAGAGCCTCTCGAGCCGGACTCCTGTTGTAGCCGGGCCGGCCGGCGGGGGCGCCTCGTCGACTTCGTCGGCCACGGCAGATGGAGGTTCATCGGCCGATCTGGCACCCGGGGCGAGGCTTGCCGAGGAGACCGGTGCCTGCCCGGACGGTTCACCGGAAGCCGACGTGTCGTTCTCCGATTCGTCCGACGGCGCTGGACGGTCCGGTTCCGCCTGATCCGCTTCGTTCACGGTAGGGAGTCTAGGGCCGGGCAGGCGAACGGACCGGTCGCTACCAGACCCCGGCCTTCGAGGCTTATCGTGCGAATGTCCGGATCGTCTGCGCCCGGGCCGTGGCGCGTGCCCGACCCACGCCGACCTCCACGACCACCTCCCCGGATGGTTCGTCAAACGACAGGATCCGGGCACCGTTGGCCCCGGCCAGGCGAACAGCCTGGACACGGGCTCGCTCCGGGGAGGCGGCAGCCGCCAGGGCAGCAGCATCTGCAGCAGTCCTGGCCTGTGCCCGGTCCACGGCGATCTGGCCGAGTGCGACGATCAGGACAGCCAGTCCGGCGGCCAGGACGAGCAACAGCGTCGTGAACGGGAGTATCTGCCCCCGGTCATCACGGTCTCTGGACAGGTGGTTCCCCACGGGGTCCTCCGACCGGCACCTGCCGGTGGTTGGAGATTGTGGGGGGAAGGAGGGAGACCGGGATGGGCGCAGCGATCAGGCGTCCGCTGCCTCGACGACGCCGTCGTCCTCGATGGTCGACTCGGCGGGGGCCCGTGTGATGGCAGCCACCTGGTGGCCATCGTCCGGCGACATGACCCGCACCCCGGTGGCGGTCCGACCCTGAACGGAGATCTCGGCGACCGGCATCCGGATGATCACCCCCCCGGTGCTCACAATGAACACATGGTCCTCGTCGGAGACGACGACCGCACCGGCGACAGATCCCCGGTCGTCGGTGGTGCGGATGCCACGCACGCCGAGCCCAGCACGCCCCCTGACCGGGTATTCGTCGAGCAGCGTCCGCTTGCCGAACCCCTCGACGCTGACGTGGAGCACGGTGCACCCCGGTCGGACCACTGCGCAGGAGACGAGCTCGTCACCATCCCGGAACTTCATGCCGATCACCCCGGCGGCGTCCCGACCCATCTGCCTGACATCCTTTTCGGAAAAGCGCAGCGTCTGCCCGAACCGGGAGGTCAGGAGGAGTTGGTCGTCGCCGTTGGTGGGGACTACCTCTACCACCTCGTCGCCGTCGTTCAGCCTGATGGCGATCAAGCCTGCCCGCAGCGATGAGTCGTAGGCGGTGAACCGGGTCTTTTTTACGCGACCGGAGCGGGTGGCGAAGAACAGGAACCTGTGGGTCTCGTAGTCGCGTGTGTCGATGACCGCCTGGATCCGCTCGTCGGATTGGAGGGGCAGCAGGTTGACGACCGCTGTCCCCCTCGCCGTGCGGCCGGCCATCGGCACCTCGTGGGCCTTCAGTCGGTAGACGCGCCCACGGGTCGAAAACATCATCAGATAGGAGTGGGCCGTGGTGTGGATCAGGTGGGCGACAGCGTCCTCGTCCCTGAGGCGGGTGCCGGCGACCCCACGACCCCCTCGACCCTGGGACCGGAACTCGGTGGCCGACGTGGTCTTCACGTAGCCCGCCGAGCTCATCGTGAAGACCAGTTCCTCGTCGTCGATCAGGTCCTCGATGTCGAGGTCGCCGGGGTCGTAGACGAACTCGCTGCGTCGCGGCGTGGCGAACCGGTCGCGTAACTCGGTCAGCTCGCCCTTGAGCACGCCACGGATCCTTGCCTCGTCGGCGAGGATGCCCTCGAGTTCGGAGATCTCGCCAACCAACTGCTCCAACCGTTCTTCGAGGTTCGACCGGCCGAGGCGCGTCAGGCGTACGAGCTGCATGTCGAGGATGTGGTTGGCCTGGACCTCCGAGAACCCATGGGGCTCGGCCATGAGGCCATCCCGGGCGCCGGCCCGGTCGGAGGACCCGCGGATGAGGGCGATCACTTCGTCGATCGAGCCCAGCGCAGCGAGCAGGCCCTCGGTGATGTGGGCTTCTGCCCTGGCCCTGGCGAGCCGGTACTCGC
The DNA here is from genome assembly GCA_014381945.1 of Actinomycetota bacterium. GTDB lineage: Bacteria > Actinomycetota > Acidimicrobiia > Acidimicrobiales > MedAcidi-G1 > S20-B6. Next base: position 59,295 of record JACNKQ010000035.1, on the reverse strand, counting down.
TGCGTCGCCGTAGCACCTCGATCTGATGGGCCACGTAGGCGTCGAGCAGTTCGCGCAGGTTCAGCGTGCGGGGGATGCCGTCGACCAGTGCTACGGCGTTGACCGAGAACGTGGTCTGCAGGGGCGTCCGCTTGAACAGGTTGTTCAGGATCACCAGCGCCGGTGCCTCCCGCTTGAGGGTGATGACGATGCGGGTCATGCCCTGCGCCGACTCGTCGTTGATGTCGGCGATCCCCTCAATCTCTCGGCTGTCGACGAGGTCGCGGATCTTGGCCATGATCTGGTTCGGGCTGGCCTGATAGGGCAACTCCGAGACGATGATGCGGGTGTTGCGCGGCCCTTCCTCGATGTCGGTGCGCGCCCGCATGCGGATCGTGCCCCGGCCGGTTCGGTAGGCGTCGGCGATCCCGGATCGTCCGAGGATCAGGGCCCCGGTCGGGAAGTCGGGTCCGGGAAGGTGGGCCATGAGGTCGTCGGGCGTGGCACCCGGATGGTCGATGAGGTGAAGGGTGGCGTCGATGACCTCGCCCAGGTTGTGGGTGGGGATGTTGGTGGCCATGCCGACGGCGATGCCCTGGCTGCCGTTGACGAGCAGGTTCGGGAAACGGGAGGGCAGGAGCTCGGGTTCGGAGAACTCACCCGAGTAGTTGTCGACGAAGTCGACGGTGTCCTCGTCGATGCCGTCGAGAAGCGCCAGGGCTATGGGATCGAGGCGGCATTCGGTGTAGCGGGCAGCCGCAGCAGCGTCGTCGGGCGAGTAGCCGAAGTTGCCCTTCGGGTGCACCAGGGGGTGCCGGAGGCTGAAGTCCTGGGCCATGCGCACGAGTGCGTCGTAGATGGCCTGGTCGCCGTGCGGGTGGTACTTGCCCATGACCTCGCCGGTCACGCGTGCGCATTTCATGGTGGGACGGTCGGGGCGGGCGCCAAGGTCGTACATGCCCCACAGGATCCGGCGGTGGACGGGCTTGAGGCCGTCGCGGGCGTCGGGCAGAGCCCGGGCCACGATGACCGACATGGCGTAGTCCAAGAAAGACTGCTCCATCTCCTCCTGGATCTCGATCGGTTCGATCGATCCACCGGGGAGTTCCTCGGGTGGAGTCTCGGTGGTGTCGGTCATGCGGGGCGTTCGTCTGTCTGGCGTAGGGCCGGGTCAGATGTCGATGAAGCGGACATCGTGGGCGTTGGTCCGGATGAACCGCTTCCGGCTCTCGACGTCGCTGCCCATCAACGTGGAGAACACCTCGTCGGCGATAGTCGAGGCCTCGACCGATACCTGCAGGAGGCTGCGTGTCGCCGGGTTCATGGTGGTCTCGCGGAGTTCGCCGAAGTCCATCTCGCCGAGGCCCTTGAGGCGCTGGAAATCGTGCTTGTGGGCGGGGTGTTCGGCAAGAAACGCCGCCTTGGCGTGGTCGTCCTTGAGGTAGACCTTCTCGCGTCCGACGATCGTGGAATAGAGCGGTGGCTGGGCTATGTAGACGTGGCCTCCGACGACCAGTGCCTCCATCTGCCGGTAGAAGAACGTCAGCAGAAGGGTTCGGATGTGGCTGCCATCGACATCGGCGTCGCAGAGCAGGATCACCTTGTGGTACCGAATCTTTTCGACGTCGAACTCGTTGCCGTAGCCGCCGCCGATCGCCTGGATCAGGGTCTGGATCTCGGTGTTGTCGAGCATCCGGTCGGGCCGTGCCCGTTCGACGTTGAGGATCTTCCCCCGGATCGGGAGGATCGCCATGGTGCGGGGATCACGGGCCTGGACCGCTGATCCGCCGGCCGAGTCACCCTCGACGATGAATAGTTCGGATTCGCGTGGATCTCGGGAGGCGCAGTCCTTGAGCTTGTCGGGCATGCCTGCCCCGTCGAGTGCTGACTTGCGGCGGGCGGAACGGCGGGCATCCTGAGCGGCGATGCGCGCCCTCTGGGCGTTGAGCGCCTTCTGCGTGATGCGCTTCGCCTCGGAGGGGTGTTCCTCGAGCCAGTGGCCGAGGCCGTCGTTGGTGGCCCGCTGGACGAGGGAGCGAATCGAGACGTTGCCGAGTTTGGACTTGGTCTGTCCCTCGAACTGGGGGTCCACCATGCGCACGCTGAGGATGGCGGTGAGGCCCTCGCGGATGTCCTCACCCTGGAGGTTGTCGTCGCCGTCCCTGAGCAGGCCCTTGCTGCGGGCATAGCGGTTGAGGGAGGCCGTGAGGGCACTGCGGAAGCCCTCCTCGTGCATGCCGCCTTCGATTGTGTTGATGCCGTTCGCGAACGAGTGGAGGCCGTCTGCGTTGAACCCGGTGTTCCACTGGAAGGCGACCTCGACCTCCTGGTCGTCCTCCTGTTGTTCGTAGTATCCGACGATCGAGAACAGGGATTCCTTGGAGGCGTTCACGTGGGCGACGAAGTCCCGGATGCCGCCCTCGTAGCAAAACGACTGCTCGGTGTGCTCCTCGCCGCGTTCATCGCATACCTGGATCTCGAGGCCGCTGTTGAGAAACGCCATCATCTGGAACCGTTCGATGAGCGTCTGGGGGCGGAACTCCACGTCCTCGAAGATCGCCCTGTCGGGCCAGAAGCGGACCGTGGTACCGGTCCGGCCATCTGGTGACGGTCCGGTCTCTGACAGTCGGGTCTGGAGGATGCCGCCGTCGGCAAAGTCCATGTAGTGCCTTGTGCCGTCACGGTCGATTTCGACCTCGACCCTGGAGGAGAGGGCGTTGACGACGGAGACGCCGACCCCGTGGAGGCCACCCGAGATCTTGTAGCCCTCGCCACCGAATTTCCCGCCGGCATGGAGGACCGTGAGCACGACCTCGGCGGCCGTCAACTCCTCGAACTGGGGGTGTCGATCAACTGGAATGCCGCGCCCGTCGTCGCTCACCTCGCACCCGCCGCCGGGCAGGAGTCGGACCCGGATGGTCGAGCAGTGCCCGGCCATGGCCTCGTCGACGCTGTTGTCCACGACCTCCCAGACGAGGTGGTGGAGGCCGGTCGGGCCGGTGGATCCGATGTACATGCCGGGCCTTTTCCGAACCGCCTCCAGGCCCTCGAGGACGGTAATGTCGGCGGCGTTGTACGAGGTCCCGGTGGTGGTCATCGGCAGCGCCCACCGGGGAGAACCGGTCCATACGCCCGGTCGTCGCAAAAACCCACCACTGGGAGGTGTCCTGTCTGGGAAAACCGCAGGTCAGAGGGCATGTTCACGACCCGACAAGCCTACCAGTCGGACCCCCGGTTCGGCTGTCTCTGCCGGGCTCTCCGGGGGCCTTGACAACCCGTTCTCGGCAGGCCGACGCCACCTTCCGGGATCTCCTCAGGTGGCATCCCGTGGGGCCACCCGGGCGGTCACAGAGGTGATCCTCCCGGGCCCGACCAGCGCCTCGACGCGGGTCAGGAGTTGTTGTTCCAGCCACCCCAGTTGGCTGGCCCAGGCCGGATCCTCGACCCGGACGACGAGTTCCGGGCCACGGACGGCCACGGCCACGATCCGGCTGGCAAGCTCCGGCCCGACGATGTCAGGCCAGGCGTCGATGATGGTGGTGGTGGCATCGATCTCGGGGGCCCCCATGCCCGACATCAGGCGCTCCAGGGTCCGACGGATCGGCACAGGAGACCCCTCCATACCCGGTCGGGTCACGCCCCTGCCTCCGAGTCGGAGGCGACCGAGCCCGCCTCGATCCTGATCACACGGTCCACGTCGATGCCCTCGGGGAGAGATCCGGCCGCGGTGACGAACACCTGTGTGGACGGCAGCAGGCCCACCAGGCGGCCGGCTCGACCCGGGTCGAGCTCGGAGAACACATCGTCGAGGATTATGACCGGCTCGACACCGAGGCGCTCTGCGAGGACACGGTGGCCTCCGAGGCGTAGGGCAAGCGCCAGCGACCTCTGTTCTCCCTGCGAGGCGTGCGTACGCGACGGCATGCCACCGAGTCCGATACACAGGTCGTCCCGATGGGGACCCACGGTCGTGACACCCCGCCTGATGTCGTCCCGGCGGGCCTCGACGAGCGCTGGTCCCAGTCCCATGTCGAGCCAGTGTGATTCGTATTCCATGGTGGCCGGACGTGTCCCGTCGCCCAACACATCGAGGATGTCGGCCAACTCGGGCCTGAGCAGCACCACCAGGTCCCGTCGTGCCCGGCCCAACTCCTCACCGATGCCCGCCAACTTGTCGTCCCAGACATCGAGAGTCTCCTCGACTTCCCGTGTCATGCGACCTCCTGCCTGTCGCAACAGGGTGTTGCGCTGCCGGAGGATTCGCTCAAGGTCGGTCACGAGGCTGTGGTGACGCGGATGCGATGCGATCAGGAGGTCGTCCATGTAGCGGCGGCGCCCTGCAGGCCCCCCCTTGACGAGGGCCAGGTCATCGGGCCCGAAGACCGTTGCGACGAGATGGCCCAGCAGGTCGCGTACACGCGACACCCGGTTCCGGTTCACCTGCATCCGATTGCGACCAACAGCAGCGAGCTCTACCTCGAGCAGCGTCGTGCGGCCTTCGCTTTCGACCTCGGCGCGCAGGATCGCATGTTCGGCGCCTTCCCGGACGAGCGCCTCGGTAGGGGCACCCCGGAACGACGAGGCCGTCGTCAGCCAGACAAGCGCCTCCATCAGGTTCGTCTTGCCCTGGCCGTTGTCGCCGATTACGGCGATGCGACCTTCGGCCAACTCGAGGTCTACGGCCACCAGATTCCGGAAGTCGACGATCGAGATACGCCGGACCGGCATAGGCCTGGCCGGCTGGTCTAGGAGACGCGGACCGGCATCAGCAGATAGAGGAAGTCCGAATCCTCCACGCCGCGGATGACCGCCGGCTTGAGCGCATCGCAGGTTTCGAGGCGGAGTTCCTCGTCGGGACACACCTCTAGTCCCGCAATCAGGTAGGTCGGATTGAAAGCCACGGTCAGGTCTTCGCCGTCGTAGTTGGCGTCGACTGTTTCGCTGGCCTGCCCGATGTCCTGGGTGATGGCCTTGAGTTGGAGTCCGTCGCTGCTCATCTCCAGGCGAACCGGAGTGTTGTCGGTTGCCAGGAGTCGTACCCGGCGGAGCGCGTCGAGCATGTCGTCGCGTTCGACGATCAGGCTGTTGGGGTGGTCGTCGGGGATCAGGCCCCGGTAGTTGGGGTATTCGCCCACTATCAGGCTGGTGACGATCTGGACGTCTCCGACGGTGAAGACCGCTTCGCGTTCACCCAGGCAGATGGTGAGTTCGTCGACATCTCCGAGGAGGCGGCCCACCACTTCGAGGGCACGGGACGGGACCAGCACCGTCTGGTCCCGGCTGAGGATGCTCGTTCCGGGTAGGTCGCGCATGGCGAGCCGGTACGAGTCGGTGGCTACGAACCGCAGACCGTCCTCTTCGGCGGCCAACAGGACGCCCGTGAGGATCGGCCTGCTGTCGTCTCCGCTGGCGGCCCCCACCACCTGGTCGAGGGCGGCTGCCACTCCTGAAGCGGACAGGGTGACCTCGTCGCCGGCTGGTAGTTCGAACCGTGGGAACTCATCGGGAACAAGCGTGCGGAGGCTGAAGTTGGAACGACCCGAACTGAGGCTGGCCTCATTGTCGCCGACGGTCACCTCGACCTGGCCGCTGTCGAGGGCATGTGCGATATCGGCCGCCAACTTCGCCGGCAGCACGGCCTCGCCATCTTCCTGGCCTCCCACCTGACATGTGACCCGCACCGTCAGGTTCCGGTCGCTGCCTGTCACCAAAAGGCAGTCTCCCTCCAACTGCAGGTGAATACCGCCGAGGACCTGCAGGAGAGCACCCCTGGTGGCTGCGGCACGACTGGCAACCGACAGGGCCCGGTCGAGGACATCGCGTTCACAACGGAATTTCACAGGGCACTCACATTCATCTCAGGCAGGTTCTCATCAGGTAGTAGGGAGAGTAGGCGTGTGGATTGGGGACAATGGGGCATTCTCGCAGGTCGTAGCGACATTTCGCATCCACCGGTTGTCCACGCGCGTCCACAACCGGAACCCGGGCCATGGCCGGGGTTGTGGAGAACGAGGTGGATGTCCACAGGTGGTTCTACCTCAATCCCCGGTCTTGATGACGGCGATCAGGTCCGTCACCTGGTCGTAGATCTCCTGTCGGGATCCCATCAACGACCGGATCTTGTCGACGGCGTGAATGACGGTGGTGTGGTCCCGATCGCCGAATTCACGACCGATGGCGGGGAAGCTCAGGTCGGTGAGGTCTCGGAAGACATACATGGCGATCTGACGTACCTGGACCAGCGGCCGCCGGCGACTCGGACCGATGAGGTCGACCACCGAGAACCCGTACAGCTCCGAGGTGTGGCGGAGGATCACCTCAGGGGTGACGGGTCGTGGCAGGTTCGATGTGATGAGGTCCTTGAGAACGGTGCGCGCCAGTTCCTCTGTCGCAGTCACCTGGTTGAGGTTGGCAAATGCCGTGATCCGGGTGAGTGCGCCCTCGAGTTCCCGGATGTTGTTGGTGATGTTCCCGGCGATGAAGTCCAGGACCTCAGGGCTCAGCAGGTTGAGGTTGGTGGCCTCCTCTCCCTTCTTCCGGAGAATGGCAAGCCGGGTCTCGAAGTCAGGAGGCTGGATATCGGTGGTGAGGCCCATCTTGAAGCGACTGCGCAGGCGGTCCTCGAGCGTGTTGATCTTGTCGGGTGGCCGGTCGCTGGAGAGCAGGATCTGGCCACCGGCCTGGTGGATCGAGTTGAACGTGTGGAAGAACTCCTCCTGGAGGCCCTCCTTGCCGGCGAGGAACTGGACGTCGTCGACGAGGAGGACATCGACCTCCCGGTAGCGCTGCTTGAACTCGGGCAGGGTCCGGTTCTGAATCGCCCCGACGAAGCGGTTCATGAACTCCTCGCTCGAGACGTACCTCACCCTCAGGTTCGGGTACTGGTCGATCACGTAGTTGGCGACTGCACGCAGGAGGTGGGTCTTGCCCAGTCCGGCGGCGCCGTAGATGAACAGGGGGTTGTAGTGCTTCGCCGGCTCACCGGCCACAGCCAGCGCAGCGGCATGGGCGAAACGGTTCGAGGTGCCGATCACGAAGTCGTCGAACGTGAAGTGCACCGGTTGTGTCCGGGTGGCTGCCTCAGGTGGATTGGCTTCGGGGAAAATGTCCGGGTGGCCGTTCTCTGAAAGGTGCAGGTCATCCAGGGGTGTCGACCCGATGGACTCCTCGTAAGCCGGTTGGATGAGGAGCGGGTCGATCAGCGGTTGCCCGAGGAGTTCGTCGTCGGGACCGGTCGCCTCGCGAACCTCGATACGGGGACGGAGGTGGTCGTCGGTGGCCTCGGCGATCGTCTCCTCGATGATTTCCCGGTAGCGGCCCTCTATCCGGTCCTTCGTGACCGAGCTGGGGACGGTCAACACGATCTCCGTTCCATCGACACCTGAGGTCTGGACCGAACTGAACGTCATCTGGTAGACGATGTCGGAAACCTGGGATCTGACGGCTGCCGCACACTGCTCCCAAACCTCGTCGGCGTTCCATGCCTCGTCGGCGTTCTGTTTCAGCGACTTCCTTGCCACGTTCCTACTCCGATCGTCTTATCCACAGTTGTGGAACCTGCTGTGGATACCGGGCGGAACGGGTGAAATGACCCTGAGGGGGCCCACGCCGCCCGGTTGGTGGGCGGGGCAACGTAGCACTGTGGATGACCGCCTGCACACGGTCGATCCACGCGCGGGAAAGGTGCAGGTAGGTTGCCGTTTTTTCGCGCGTGGGACCGCGGCGATCGCGTTTTGGACAGGACAGGCGTGCCGTTGTGGGGCGCTGTGAACCGGTTGTCGGGCCTGTGGATAACCGGCATCGTGCAGGCGGGTGGTGCTGTGGGGTACGACGTCAGAATCTACGGGTGGTTGGCGCGGGGACCGTGTCACCCGTAGCCTCAGCAGGTCGCCACGCGCCGTCGCGTAGCGAGCGTGGTCTGCCATCAGAGGTCGGCCGCGGATGGACCGCCAACCATGCGGTTCGAACCCAATCGACGGCACGCCGGGTGCTCCTACTTCTCCTGACATCGGGCGTGCCACCAGGAGTCTGCGATGAAGCGCACCTATCAGCCGAACACCCGGAGACGTGCCCGCAAGCACGGCTTCCGTCGACGCATGCGTACCCGGGCCGGGCGGGCCATCATCAAGGCCCGCCGTCAGAAGGGCCGGACCCGCCTCTCGGCTTGATTCGCCGACTCTCCCGCCGGAACGATTTCGATGCCCTGCGACGGCATGGTCGAACGGTTCGGCGCGGATCGCTTCGTGTACGCTTTCTCGCCGGACAGATCCCGGAAGCACGGGTCGCCTACGGCATCGGACGATCGGTCGGCAACGCCGTTGTCCGCAATCGGCTTCGGCGACGCCTGCGGGTGGTCATGACCGGTCTGGATGCCCGCGGAGGCCTTCCCGCAGGCGACTATCTGGTACGCGCTGAGCCCTCAGCGGCCATTATTTCGTTCGCCGAACTGACCGATGCCCTGGATGGGATCGTCGCCGACCTGGGATCGAAGGCCTGACATGCCTGTTTCCGGTGACAGGGCGGCCGTCGGTGTTGTCGTCGTTCGCCCGATGATGGGGCTTGTGCGCCTCTACCAGCGACTGGCCGGCGGTCGCCCGACCCCGTGCCGCTATGTGCCCACCTGTTCGAACTATGCGCTCGACGCACTCGAGGGACATGGTGCGATCCGCGGGGCGTGGTTGACCATCCGACGCCTGTCGCGCTGTCATCCATGGGGACGCAGCGGCTGGGATCCGGTTCCCGATCCATATCCCTGTGCGGGTAGTTCCATCGACGAGGAGCGGCATTCATGTTCGACCTGATCGCCAAGGTCCTCGCCTGGTTCTACGATCTCTGGCCCTCCTTCGGGATGGCCATCGTTCTGCTCACGCTTGTCGTGATGGTGATCCTGACACCGCTGACCCTCAAGGGCACGCGGTCGATGATCAAGATGCAGCACCTGCAGCCCGAGATGAAGAAGATCCAGAACCGGTACAAGGGCGACCGGGAACGGATGAACAAGGAGATGATGGCCTTCTACCAGGCCAACAGCATCAACCCCATGGGCGGTTGTATCCCGATGGTCGCCCAGGCTCCGGTGTTCATCGTCCTCTACAACGTGCTGCGGGGCCTGACCCGGCGCCGGTCCGATGTCGGCGAGGTCGCCGGTTGGGTGGCCGGTCGACTGTCGGGCGGGCATGAGCTCATCGAAGCACCCGTCACCGCCCAGCCCTTCTACCCGGACTACCTGCCCGAGGACTCGCGCCTCTTCCTGGACCTTTCCGAGAAGACCGAGATGGTGTCGTGGGGGTTCGACCTGTCAAGGTCGCTCAGCCAGGCGTTGGGCAGCGGTCTCGTGGCGTCGATTCCCTATCTTCTGCTCATTCTGGCCGTGTTCGCCACGTCCTGGGTGATGAACAAGCAGATCCGTGGTCGGAACAAGGGCCAGTCCACGAACCCGCAACAGGAAATGATCATGAAGGTGATGCCCTTCTTTCTGCCGGTCATCTCCTACGGCCTCGACGCCGCCCTCGTCTCCTATTTCGTGGTGTCGAACGTGTACCGCACGGGTCAGCAGTTCTACATCACCCGTGCCCTCTACGGACCCGGGCACGAGGCTCCTGCCGTGGTGGTGCCGGCGCCGATCGACAGGCCGGACGAAAAACCAAAGGGCGGCAAGGGAAAGAAGACCGGTTCGACCGGCGAGGCGGGGGCTTCCGGGTCCCGGCCGTCCGGCAATTCCGGTGACGGATCGGGTGGAGGCACGGGCCCCAGCGATGCACGCAGTCGGCGCACGACTGCCGGCAGCAGCAATGCCGCAGGCGATTCGGGGAACGACAAGCCGGCGAAGCCCCGCTACAAGAAAGCCGATGACAAGAAGGCCGATCTCCCGCCGGACGGGAAGAAGGGCAGAAACGCCAAGCCGGACAAGCCCAAGGCAGACAAGTCGGGTAGACGCCAGAAGCGGATTCGTCGGGCAAAGACCGAAGAATCAGATACCGGCGACGGACGCCCACCGGCGGCACGTCGTGGCGGTGGGCGCACCACTCCCTCGGGCACTGCCCGGGCCCGGGGTGCCAAGCGCAAGAACAGAAAGAAGAGGAAATAGTCCATGGAATGGATCGAAACAACCGGCGCAACCGTCGACGACGCCAAGGAACGGGCGCTTGACCGCCTGGGCGTGGCCGAGGACGAGTTGGAGTACGAGATCCTGGCCGAGGCCTCACGGTCAATGCTGGGCTTGAAAAAGACCGACGCCCGACTGCGGGCACGGGTTCGTCCCCGTCAGTCCCTCCCACGGGTCGAGCGGCGGGATCGGGACCGCAACCGGAGGGGTGGCGGGTCCCGTGGTGGCGGCCGAAATGGCCGGAACAAGGGGAACAGCAGGGGCGAGGGCGGGAAACAGGAGTCCACTGGCCGGGGCAACCGCAGGAAGCAGGACGACGGCAGCCAACGGCCCCGAAAGGACGCTGACCGTTCCGAAAAATCGGGAAACGGCCCGAATCGTGGTTCTGGTGACAGGTCGTCACGCCGCCGTCGACGGGGAGAAAGCCCGGAAACTGTGGGAGATGTTGGTTCGGGCGTAGAGTCCACTGGCGATGACCGGGCCGATCGCGGCCGAAACGACAGATCGCCGGCTTCGGCGCCCAAGGGAGTGCAGATGGAACTCGAGACCCAGTCGGAGATCGTCGAGGAGTTCGTCGCCGGCCTGCTCGACGAGATGGGCCTGGATGCCCGTGTTGTCAGCACGATTCAGGAAGATCGTCTTTCTGTCGAGGCACAGGGGCTGAATCTGGGCCTCGCCATAGGCCACAGGGGCGAAACCGTCCGTGCCATCACCGAAATCGCCCGCACGATCGTGCAACGCAGGTCAGAGGGTGCAGCGGTCGGCTTCTTGAGCGTCGACGTCGGGGGCTACCGCGAACGGCGCCGCACATTCCTCGAGGAGTTCGCCCGCAACCAGGCCGAAGCGGTGCTCGGCGACGGCCGGGCGCGTGCGCTCGAGGCAATGGGTTCTGCTGATCGAAAGGTCATTCACGACACCGTCTCTGAGATCGACGGGGTCGAGACCGAGTCCGAGGGTTCCGATCGGGATCGCCGGGTGGTGATCCGGCCCGTCGCCGACTGAGGACCACCATGGATGGCGGCGTCGAGCGGGTGCTCGAGGCTGCTGTTGACGAGGGGTTTCTGACGGCCGGGGCTGCGGTTGACGGACCTGCTCACAGTCTGGGATTCCTGGTCGGCACTCCCCCGCCCATGGCCGGTCAGACGGCGGTCGATCTGGGATCCGGTGGTGGTCTGCCAGGCCTGGTGCTGGCCACCCGCACGGATTGCCATTGGTATCTGGTTGATCGCGGCGAGCGCCGCTGCCGGTTCCTGGAATGGGCGGTGCGGTCCCTCAACCTGTCCGACAGGGTGTCGGTCCTCCATTCTGATGCCACGGACGTCGGACGGGGTGAGCTTCGTGGCACCGTGTCGTTGGTGACGGCACGGGGATTCGGCCCGCCGGGTGCCACCGTGGAATGTGGGGCGCCGCTGCTGGCCGAGGGAGGACACCTGGTGGTCAGCGAACCTCCGGAAGGCGGGCCTCCACGGTGGCCGGAGGGTCCTCTGGGCGACCTCGGACTGGTTGACGCGGGTTCCTGGGATGTGGGGGGAGCCGGATTCAGGGCGTTTGTGGCCCAGAGGTGTTGCAACGACCGTTACCCCCGTGCCTGGCGGGCGATCGTGCGCTCACCCCTGTTCTGAGGCGATTGTTGGGGCCGAGAGGCCCAGAACCGGGAAACTGTGGGTGTTCAGAAGGCATGTGGGAGCCCTCAGCCGGCGTCCAACTCACCGGAGAGGTCGGAAAGCCAGCCGTTGAGCTCGATCAGCGCCTGGGCCGCCTCGGCCCGTTGACGGTCGGTCAGGGAGCGTGGCTCCCGGGCGGAGAGGCGTGTGTCGATGGTGTCGGACCAGGATCGAAGCAGCTCGGGTAGCGGTCCCCCGCCGGTCCCGGCAGGCGGGGTTCCGGTGCGCCCCGTACTGGCCCCCTCGCGCAGGAGTTGTTCGAGGGAGTCCACGGACACCTTCCAGGGCGAATTCCGGGTCGGGCCCTTGAGGCCGTCGACCCGGTGGCCCTTGAGCCATCGCCGGATGGTGGAGACCTCGTAGCCGAAGCGCCGCGAGGCTTCCTTGAGTGAGACGTATTCGGTCATGTGGCTCCGTCGGTGGGGTTGTGCCGGGGGGGGTGGTGAAGCTTCCGGCAGGGTAGCCGGATGGACAGCAATGGGGAGCGATAGCTGTGTATTGGTGGGGAATTCGTCGATCCCGTTTTCCTGGACTGGTCGCACCGGAGGGTGCTCGACACCCGGAGAACGGGACAGGGGGACAGGCCCGGGAATCAGCGGATGTTTCCAAAGGGTTCGGATGCTTCCAAAGGGTTCGGATGTGTTCAGGGTCAGGCCCGCAAGTATCCGACCAGGCCCACATCGGGAACGCATCCAGATGGTCGTGGGACCTGCTGCATCTGCCGATCAGGGCACGGAACATGTGCCGGCACTGTTTCAGTTGGCTGATCTGGCCTGCGGGAGGAGCGCCTGACTTCGACTGGACCTCGACCGAATCATTCGAACAGTTCGGACAATCCCGAATCCTTCGAACTGTCCGCCATGGGTCGCCGTCCGCGCACTACGGTCACCGGCATGGACCAATCACCCGTTGAGCCGGTCCCTGCGGCCCAGACCAACCTCCCGTTGCGACGGGGACCCGCAGGCGAGGACGAGCTCTACCTCGACGAGATCCTCGCCCTGACACAGATCAAGCGAACCCGGCTGTACACCTTTCGGGACAAGGGCCGGTTCGGGTCGGTCAGGGAGGCCCCGGGTCCCACCTGCCCGCGCCCGGTCTTCAGACTCGAAGGCGTAGCGGCCGTCTGCGAGGAACTGGGCTACCCGGTCCCCACCGTTGCCGATGTCCTGGCCTTGCGCAGCGTGGACGGGAGCCCTTCAGCCGGTGAGCACACACCTGTCAACCGGCCCCCGTCGTTGTCCACAGTCAACGACGACACCCAACGGGAAGGGAACTACCGGCTGGATCCTGAACCCCACAGAAAGGCCATCGAAACAGCCCTTTACGAAGAACGGGTCCGGCAACTCGAGGGTGGGCACGAGGCGCTCGTGGCAGAACGGGATCGGGCCAGAACCGAGGAAACGGCCGGTCGGGAGCAGGTGATCAGGCTCGAAGCCGACCTTCGCATCACCGATGCAGCAAGGGAACGCGCCCTTGAGGACCTGGTGGCCCGTGACGCCCGTATCAGGCGCCTCGAAAGCGACCTCGAGGAGAGGACCGCCGAAGCACATCGCCTGAATGCAGAACACCAGGGCGTTCAGGGAAAACTCCGACAGGCCGTAACCGAACGCGATGCAGCCCGCGGTGAGCGCAGCGACCTACGGGAAGAACGCGACGGCCTCCGTGACGACATGGTCGCGGTACGGGAGGAAAATGCGGCGCTGCGACCGGAGATCGAGTTGCTGCGGGCAAACACCACCAGGGGTTTCCGCCGGCGACAGCGACGTCAGGCGAAGCGAGAGGCGAAACAGGGAACCGACGGTGGCATCGCCGACGGGGCCGCCGACGGGACTTAGACAGGCTCGTCGTCGGTCGACGGGCCGGCCTGAGCATCCGAGCCGCACCCCGGAACCGGCCTCAGGCCTCCGGGGGGGTAGTGGGGTCCGCTGCCCAGTCGGCCACCGCAGCAGCAAGGCGCTCGGCGATCTGAGCCGTTGCGGGGACGACCGAAGATGGTGGCGCCAGGGTGCAGAGCACGGCCGGCATACGGGTCCTGCGCAGGATCGGGAGCCTCATGCCGCGCACCGGCACCCCGGCGCCGGCCGTGCCGTCGGCCAGTACCTGCGCCAGGGCCGAGGAGCAACGTTGGGCCAGGCGCAGCCCACCCTCGCTGTGGAAGCCCTCGGTGCCGAAGTACGCCACATCCGGGGCAGGGAGGTTCTCGATGCGAAGCCCGATGTAGACCTCCGCTTCGAACCGGTTGGCCGTAGAAGCCTGCGTGGTGTCGTCGGGATGGTCGAGGGCGACGACGTTCGCACCACGAACACGCAGGCCGCGAGACAGTGCAGCGGCCAGGGCTCCGCAACTGCCGAAGTGGCCAAGGGCGATGCGCCGTTCGTCGAGGTCGGGTCGACTGCGACGCAGGCGGTCGAGTTCGCGGACCTGTGCGACAGGTGTCGTTCCGGTCGAACGCCCTGCGAGGTGGCGCAGGGCACGGACCGTGGCAGCGCCGGCGATGCCGTCCAGGACCAGCCCGGAGTTGCGCTGGAAGTCCCTCAGGGCGTTCGACGAGTCGGGTCCGAAGATGCCGTCGATCCGACCAGCGTCGAAGCCGAGGCTGCCGAGCCGCAACTGGAGGTCGGCAACGTCGTCACCGCGCAGCATCGGCGCATGGAGGTAGAGGTGGCGGTCTCCCAGTCGGAGGCCTGCCTCGATCAGCGATGAGAGCGTGTGCTCGTCGACATTGCCGTGTTCGTGGAGGCCGCGCTCGGCCTGGAAGCGGGCGACACGGGCTGAAGTGTCGTCCCCGTAGTGGCCGGCGACGGATTCGTCGGCTGCTACCGGGTGACCGGCGGTTTCAAGGCGACGGTGCAGGTCCCGGACGCCCTCACCGGTGTCGCCCGGCCGAAGGGGCTGACCGATCGGTGTGGTCTTCTCGGGGGCCATTGGACGAAAGGCCTGACCACCGGGTGGACAGGGCGCTCGAGGTGACCTAGAGGTGGGCGGCCAGCTCCTCGAGGAGCTGTGCCTTGCCCTTGGCGCCGACGATCTGGGTGGCGGGTTCGCCGTCGCGGAACAGGATCATGGTGGGGATGCTCATCACCTGGAAGCGGCGGGCCAGTTCGGGGGCTTCGTCGACGTTGACCTTGGCGATGCGGAGCGTGCCGGCCTGCTCGTCGGCGATCTCCTCGAGGATCGGTGCGACCATCTTGCACGGCCCACACCACTCGGCCCAGAAGTCGACGAGCACAGGCTCGGTGGCGGAGTTGATCTCCTCGTCGAAGGTGGTTTCGGAAAGGTTGCTGATGGCGCCGGCCATGGTGTGCCTCGCTTGGGTTCGGGAGGATCGGGTGGCGGTCGGGAGACGTGGATGTCAGACGACCCTGTGGTCCCTTTCTACCCGTTCGGGAGGCCGACGGGGGAGAGGGGCGGCCGGTCGCCGGTCACGTCGTCAGTCGTGGCGGCTCTGAAGCCACCGTTCGGCGTCGATGGCGGCCATGCATCCGGAGGCGGCAGCGGTGATCGCCTGGCGGTATGTGTGGTCCTGTACGTCGCCGCAGGCGAAGACGCCCTCGAGGTCGGTGGTCGACCGGTCGGGGTGGGTCAGCAGGTAGCCGTTGTCGTCCATGGGCAGCTGACCGGCGAAGAGGTCTGTGTTGGGTCGGTGGCCGATGGCGATGAACACGCCGGTGACCGGTAGTTCGCGGACCTTGTCGGTGACGGTGTCCCGGAGGCGCATTCCGGTGACCTTGTCGTCGCCGAGGATGTCGTCGACAACCGTGTTCCAGGCAAACTCGATCCTGGGATTGTCGAAGGCCCGGCTCTGCATGATCTTCGAGGCCCGGAGTTCGTCGCGGCGGTGGATGATGGTGACCTTGCTGGCGAACTTGGTGAGGAAGGTGGCCTCCTCGATGGCTGAGTCGCCGCCTCCGACCACGGCGATCTCCTGGTCACGGAAGAAGAAGCCGTCGCAGGTGGCACAGGTTGAGAGGCCGTGACCGATGAGCCGCTCCTCTGCCTCGAGGCCGAGCATCACGGAGCGGGCGCCCGTCGAGATGATGACCGCATCCGCGGTGTGGGTGGGTTCGTCGGCGACGGGGTCGCCGACCCAGATGCCGATCGGTGATGCGGAGAGCTCGACACGGCTGGCCTTGACGGTTTCGATCTCGGCACCGAAGCGGGTGGCCTGGGCGCGCATGTCGGACATCAGCACCGGGCCCATGACGCCTTCGGGGAAGCCGGGGAAGTTCTCGACTTCGGTGGTGAGCATGAGTTGGCCACCGGGCTGGTCGGAGTTGGACGACGGCTCGCCCTCGAGCACGAGGGGCGCCAGGTCGGCGCGGGCCGAATAGATGGCTGCGGTGAGGCCGGCGGGGCCGGATCCGATTATGACGACTTCACGGTGTGCAGGGGGCATGGGGGCTCCTGGGGAATTCGGGGAAGGAACGTTCAGTCGGTGGTAGGCGTGCGTCGGGACCACAGCCAGGCGCCGGCAGCGATACAGGCGGCACCCAGGGCCAGGAAGGCCGACCACGACTCGCCTGGCAGTGCGGTGTCGAGGAGGCGGAAGAGGCCGATTCCGACCAGGGCGAGGAAGGCGGTGCCGGCGATGGCGACGAAGGTCCCGTAGACGATGGCCCGGGTGGCGGTGAGGAGGGGTTCGGTGGTACGGGAGCGGAGGGCGCCGACGGCGTCGACGATGTGGTCGGTGACGCGCGAGGCGAGGTCGCGTGGTTCTTCGTCGTGGGGGTCGTGGGAAGGTGTACCCGTTTCGGCCATGGTCCGTGAGCCTACAAGGGGCTCTCGTGGCCCGATCCGGGGTTCAGCCGTCGTCGGCCGGCGGGTAGCGGAACGTCGCACACGTGTCGGTGAGCATCAGTTCCCACGTGTCATGGCCGATCACCAGCAGCGCCTCGATGACCCGGTCCTCCAGATCGAAGAACAACAGTGAGTAGGCCAACCGGTCCTCGCCGCTCAGCAGAAGTGCCAACTCGGGCGTGCAGCCGTGGAGGTCGAACGGGACCTCTGCGATGTGTGGAGGGTCGGTTGTCGTTTCATCGAGTTCCCAGCGGTAGCCCTGCGCTTCTTCTTCGGCATAGGGGAAGAGGAAGGAGAAGGGGTCGATTTCGCCATATTCGGCGGACATGGCGGCTGTTCCGGTAGAGGAGTCGTCGAGAGCCGGCATGGCCCTGCTGTCATCGTCGGTCAGGTAGGACTCTCCGCCGGCAGCGTCGCTGAATCCGTCTTCGGCGACCACCTGTTCTTGGACCGCTGGAGACCTGAGGTCTTCGGTGTCGTCGCCTGCCTGCAGGACGCCGGCTCCCATTTCGCCTGCTCCGGATGCGTCTGCGATCTCGTCTGCCGTGATCGTGGTCTCGTCGGCTGACCTCATGAAGGCTGCGGTCGTGGTCGCGGCCGTGAACGTGGTGGTGGGAGCCTCGGTGGGGACCGGAGCGAGGGTCGGAACGGGGGCATGGGTGCTGGTTGTTGCGGCGGCGGCTGTCGTGGTGGCCACGCTGGCCACGTCGGCCACGTCGGTCTCACGGGTGTCGTCGCCGAGGCTCAGAATTCCCAGTCCGACGAGCAGGGCCAGCGCCGCCGCAACCGCAGCGGTCGGAAGGACCGGCATCCGGCGACGGCGCATGGTCAGCGAGTGGACGTCGGGGCTGGCGGCGGATGCCCCGAGCGCGGCAGCCATCCCTGCTTCCCGGATGGCATCGGATGGGGGGTCGACCGGTCCGGCGACGGCGACACGGACATTGCGAAGCGCAGCGACCCGGTCGACGAGTGCCGGATCGGCGTCGGCAGGAAGGCTTGCCTCACCGTCGACGATGGCAGAGGCCAACCCGTCGAGGGGGTCCAGTTCGGCAGGGGTCGGTGGGTCGTGCATGGTCACCTGTTCTGACGTTCTGTGCGGGCGCCGGGGTTCCCGAGCCGATCGGCAAGTGCGGTCCGCCCGCGTGCGATGCGGGAGCGCACGGTGCCGGGAGGCAGGCCGAGGACTTCGGCGATGGCGGCGTAGTCGAGGTCGCAGAGGTCGCGCAGGATCACGGCGACACGGAAGTCCTCGGGGAGTTCTGCGAGGGCGGCGTCGATGTCGAGCCGGTCGGCGACTCCGGCATCGGCAGACGTCGCTTCGACCCGGGGCAGGACCTCCTCCACGGGAACAGGACGGCGACCCCGTCGGCGGAGTTCGTCGAGACAGGCATTCGTGGCCACCCGGTGGAGCCAGGTCGTGAACTTCGAACGTCCGTCGAAGCGGTCTAGGCGGGTTGCGATTGCGATCAGAGCCTCCTGGGTGGCGTCGGCAGCGTCGGCGTCGTTGCCGGCCATTCGGCGGCAGATCGACCAGATCCGGTCATGGTGACGACGCAGCAGGCGGTCCAGGGCCGCACGGTCGCCTGTCCGTGCAGCGGCGACCAGGTCGTCGTCGGTTGGTTCGGTGCGGGGTGGTGGGGCGGCGATGGTCGAAAACTAGTCCCAGCCGACCAGGGTCCACCCGGCGCCGAGGAGGGCGGTCGTGACCACGACGGCAACTACCAGTGCGGCGACGAGGAGCAGGCTGAGCACCGCACCGGAGAGTCGGCGGCGCATCAGGGGTCGGCCCTCGTCGGCGCCGGGTACGGCGTCGTCCGGCCGTAGCGCCATCCGGAAGTCGAGCATCCCGACCGGCCGTTGCGATTCGGGAGCGGTGAGCGCCCGGTCGACGAACTGGCGCAGGTACGTGGGGACGTCGCTGCGCGGGCAGTGGGCGAGGAGTTCGGCGAGCAGGATGGCGAGGGCTTCGAGGTCGGCACGCGGGTCGAATGGGCCGGGCCCTCCGTCGCCGGCTCCCCGGAAGTCGGTCAGCAGGACCGTTCCGTCCTCCCGGACGAGCACATTGGACGGCCGGATGGCTCCGTGTGGCACACCGGCCCCGTGGGCCGCTTCGAGGACACCGGCCACCGCAGTGACGAGGGTGACGACGTCGTCGGAGGAGAGGTGGGGCTGGCGGTCGAGGAGTTGGTCGAGGGGCACCGCATCCACTCGTTCGGTCACGACCACGGCCAGGCCGTCGTGGTCGGTCACGTCGAACACGGCAGCGACACCGGCGAGGGTCAGGCGGGCGGCACCGGTGGCGACATCGCCGGCATGGACGAACTTCACGGTGACCGGTCGTTCGAGCACGGCGTCGTGTCCTGCCCACACCTCGGTGTGGGTGGTGCCGCCGATGAGGTCGACCAGGCGATATCGGCCGGCGATGACCGTTCCGGCCACGCCTCCACGTGGGTGCTGCAGTGCCATCACCATCGACGGTAATGAGCAGCCCGTTTCCGATGGTGTATGGAGGGTCGGCCCTGTCGGGGCCGAGGGAGGTCAGGCCTTCAGGACCATGCCGACGCCGACGAGTCCCGGGCCGCCGTGGCTGGCGACGACAGGGCCGACCACATCGACCCTGATGTCGCTGCGGCCCGTGTCGGCCGCCACCTGGGCGACGAAGTCGTCGATGTCGTCGGCCATGGCGTGGGCGATCGCCAGGCGGTCGATGTTGTCGGCGTTGTCGGCGACCGTCGAGCGCAGCCATGCCAGGGCCTTCCTGCGGGTGCGTTGCCTGCCCGCCTCCTCGACTTCGCCGGAGCTGAAGTCGAGCAGCGGCTTGATCGACAACATGCTGCCCAGCCATGCCTGGGCGTTGCCGATGCGCCCGCCCTTCTTGAGGTTCTCGAGGGTGTCGAGGACGGCATAGACCCGAGTCCGATCCGAGAGATCGGCGACGAGGGAGGTGATGTCATCGGCGGTGGCACCGTCGGCGGCAGCCTGGGCGGCGGCCAGCACGATCGTGCCGAGCCCGCAGGTGACCGAACCGCTGTCGAGGACCCGGATGTCGCCATCACAACCCCGTGCGCCGGCCTGGGCGGACTCCATCGTGGCCGAAACCTTGCTCGAGAGGTCGATGCACACCACCTGGTCGGCTCCGCCGTCGAGGGCACGACGGAATGCCTGGTCGAACTGTCCGGGCGATGGCGCCGCCGTCTGTGGGAGGTGCTCGCTCGTTGCCATGCGGTCGTAGAACTCGGTGATGCCGAGTTGCTCGCGGTCGATGAACTCCTCGTCGCCGAAGCGGATGCTGAGGGGCACGATCTCGATGCCGTATGAAGCGACTTCGTCGTCGGTGAGATCGCAGGCACTGTCGGTGACGATCCTGACGGTCATTGGTCCTCCCCTGAGTCTGGGGCAGCGTAGTCGTCGGCTGGAACGGTTCTGTTACTGCGGGTGGATCGGAACCACCACACGCCGAGAACCAGCAACGCCCCCGCCAGGAGGAACACGCCGACACCCGAGAGCTGGGTACTTCGGACGAGCAACGTGGACGACCGGAGTTGCAGGAGTTCCGAGGTGTCGGGCGACCTGACCGTGACCAGGAGACGGGCGTCGCCGGAGGTCCTGGCCTCCACAAGGATTGGAATTCGGTTGCTACCCGGGCTCAGGGTGACGTCGAGGGTGTCCCCTTCCGGGAAGTCGAGGCGACCGTCGGACTCCAGGTGCAGCCTGACATGGGCAGGCACGGAGAGCCCGTTTTCCACGGTGTAGGGAACCGTTGCCCTACGGGACGTGAGCCGCACGTTCTGGTTGGCAGGTGCCTCGAAGGCGTCTAGGACCACGACGACGGCGTCGTAGACGGCACGCAGGTACGGCTCACCCTGTTCGGTGGAGAGCTCCGCTGCTGCGGTGGCTTCGAGCAGGTCGTCGAGGTGTGCGATCTCAGGTCGCCGTCCACCGACGAGAGATGCGTAAGCCTCGATCGTGACCTCGACCAGGCCCCGGTCCCGGACCTTGGTGGCGGTGGAGGCAACCGCCTCCGGCCACAGGGTCGGCTCGGGGATGCTTTCCGGATCGAGGGTGGCGAGCGAGCTGAAGACGGCGGGAAGTGGCGCCAGTTCCACGAAAGGTGCCCCTTCCAGGGCCCCGAGCAGGACGTCGAGGAGGAGGCCGTCAAGTGCGGAGGGATCGGAGATGGCGATCATGGCGAGGCGTGGGACGACGGGTTCGGCCCAGCTGCGTACCGCCAGGTCGGCCAGCAGGAACTGGACGGAGGCAACGGGCCCGCCTGGACCGAGCAGGTGCTGTGCCAACTGCGGATCGACGACCAGCGCAGTGAATGGTGAACCACTTTCGCCCCGGAGTCGGACAGGTTGTGACAGGCCTTCGAGGTCGGAGGGTCGGGGTTCGAGGTGCTCGGCGCTGACGATGAATCGTTGGCTGCCGAGATGGCTGAGGAGGTCGAGCGTGTCGGCGACGCCGGAGGGCGGGAGGTGGGCGATGGCCCGGTCGGGGGTCGTGCCGAGCTCGTCGGCGAGAGCGAGGTCCCCATGGTCGAGGATGTCCCGGTAGATGTCGGGGCGTGCGGCCTGTCGCCAGGCCTCAGGGTCGGCGGTCACGAACGGCGACGAAGCCAACCGGATTCCGCCTCCGACGGCGTCGATCAGGTCGTCGAGCAGCTGACCGTCGGCTGTTTTGCCGGACTGGGCGAGGGCTACGACGGTTGCCGGCGGGAGGCGCAGGTCGGCAGCCACGAGCGGGTGGTCGATGAGAGCATCGACAACCGATCTGAGGCTCCGGACGGTGTCGGGGTCGGGGACGCTGGCTCCGTCGGGTTGGAGCGGGGGCGGCCCGGTGATGTCGATGACCATGGCGGTCAGGAGCGGGAACGGCGGTCTGCCGTCTGGGAGGTGGATCACCATCGTGCGGACGCTGTCGAGGATCTCGCCGCTGGCAGAGGTGAGCAGGATCGAGAGTGGATGCACCGATCCCGGGCTGGTCGGCAGGGCGCTCCCGGGTCCGATGTCGAGCACGAGCGAGGCAACGCCTCCGGCTCCGAGGTTGTCGGCGAGCTGGAATGACACCGGAGAGCCCACCGGGTCGGGGAGCGTCTCGCCTTCGCGCAGCGCACCTCCGAGGAGACCGCCGGTGCCGACGGCTTCGTGGAGGCGGAAGGTCAGCAGGCCGTCGCCGATCGAACCGGTGACCCGCAGGTCGATGGTGAGCACGCCCTCGTCGTCGACCCATGGTGACTGGCCGACGAGGTTGATGCTCCCACCGGTCTCTGCGCCGGCGCCCGCCAGCAGCGCCGATCCGAACAGCGTGAGGGCGCCGAGCAGTGCGGCGGTGACCGACTTGGCGAGCCGGACCGTGGGTGTCGGGAGCGTCACGAGGGCCGGTGGTCCAGGCGTAGGACCGAGAGTCCGCCGGGTCGGTCCGTGAATCCCGCCGAGCGGTAGAGGTCGAGAGCGGCGGTGTTGTCCGGCTGAGTGTTGACCAGGACGGTCGTGGCGCCCTGTCGGGCCAGCCAGTGGAGGGCGTCGTCGAGAAGCGTCCGGCCGATGCCGGCCCCCTGGTGGGCCGGGTCGACGGCGAGGCGTTGTACGAAGCCCTGATCCCCGGAATGTCCGGTGACGGCGTAGCCGACCACGTTTCGACGCAGATGGCCGCCGACGGAAACGACCCGCCGCCGACAGGAGGGTGTAGCGGACGTGGCCTCGCGGAAGGCGGTCCGGTCGAACCGCCAGAACGGCGTGAAGGCAGAGGTGTCGATCTCGAGGACCCGGGACAGGTCGCGACGGCGCAAGCGCCGGGTCCGTCGGGTCGCCGGTGCTGCATCCGGGTGCGCTTCGGCGAGGAGGAGGTGGAGGTGCTCCTCGGTCCGGAAGCCGGCGTCGAGGAAGGGCCGCTGTTCGTCGGGGGCCAGGGCCGAGGTGAGGATCGTGTCGTATCCGTGGCCACGGAGGTGTTCGACGACCTCGGCTACAGATGAGGTGTCGAGGAGGCCGCCCCCCAGGGGGATGACCTGTCCCTCGGGGCTGTTGCCGCGTCGTGGTCCGAATCGGAATCGGACACCGGTCGAAGCGGTGAACATCCGGGATCGCTCGGGCGACCGGGAGACGTACGAGAGCAGGGCCATGGCGATGGGGTCCACACTACGGCTCGTGGGCAGGGGAGGCCCGTCGCTTGCCCATGACGGGTGTCCTGCCGCGACCGGGCCGTCCACCCCGGCCGCTCGGACGACGGGGGGTACGATCGCCGCAGTGAGCGTCCTTGTGGTGACCGATGAACGCTTCCTCGACCACCGGCCGGGCGAACGCCATCCCGAGCGGCCGGCCCGTCTGGAGGCTGTGTGGTCTGGCCTCGACGCGGCAGGACTCGGTGATGCCGTTGTGCGCCGCCCAGCGGAGGAGGCATCGGACGAGGATCTGTTGCGATGCCATCCGGCCCCGCATCTCGCCCGTCTGGTCTATCTGGATGCGGCGGGCGGCGGTCGGGTCGATCCGGACACGAAGATGAGCACCGGGTCGTGGACGGCGGCACGCCTGGCCGCCGGTGCCGGCCTCGTGGCGGTGGCGGCCCTGCGAAACGGTGAGGCGGCAACTGCCTTCTGCGCCGTCCGTCCGCCCGGTCATCATGCCACCCCGACACGGACCATGGGATTCTGCCTGCTCAACAACCTGGCGGTGACTGCAATGGCGCTGGCCGATGCCGGTGAGAGGGTGGCCATCGTCGACTTCGATGCCCACCATGGCAACGGCACGCAGGAGGTTTTCTATTCGGATGACAGGGTGTTGTTCGTGTCGTTCCACCAGTGGCCGCTGTTTCCCGGAACCGGTGCACCCGACGAGATGGGCGAGGGGACCGGCACCGGGACGACCGTCAACCTTGCGCTGCCTCCCGACTCTGCCGGCGACACCTACCGGTATGCGCTTGATGCCGTGGTCGTACCGATCGTGGAACGCTTCGCTCCCGACTGGCTGCTGGTGTCGGCCGGCTTCGATGCCCACCGGGCCGATCCGCTCACCCGGTTGGGCCTTACCTCGGGTGACTTCGCCGACCTGACGGCTCGACTCGTCGGCCTGGCCCGGACCGGCCGGAGCATCCTGTTCCTCGAGGGCGGCTATGACCTCGATGCGCTGTCGGCGTCCGCCGGCGCAGCGGTGGCGGCTGCGGTCGGCATCGACCATCGACCTGAGGCTGCCAGCAGCGAGGGCCCGGGTAGCGAGGTCGTCGAATCGGTGGCTGCCCTGCATGGGCTGGTGTTGCGGTGACCCCGACCGGCTCGCGCTTCGGGGCACAGTGTGCGGCCGTCGGGCCCCTGGCCGAACGGTTCGCTGCAGGCGGGCTGCGGCTCTACCTCGTCGGAGGGGTGGTGCGAGATGTGCTGTCGGGTCGGGTCGGGGACCATCCCGACTTCGACCTGACCACGGATGCGACGCCGGACCGGATCCGCAGCCTCATCGAGGGGGTGGCGGACGCTGTCTGGTTGCAGGGTGAGAAGTTCGGCACCATCGGGGCCCGGTTGGGGGAGCGCACCTTCGAGATCACGACGCACCGGGCTGAGGCATACCTGTCCGATTCCCGGAAGCCGGTCGTGTCGTTTTCGACGCAACTCGAGGACGATCTCCTGCGCAGGGACTTCACCGTGAACGCCATGGCGGTCGACGTGGTCGATGGGACCCTGCACGATCCACTTGGCGGGCAGGCCGACCTCGAAGCTGGTGTTCTGCGTACGCCGCTCACCCCGGAGGAGTCGTTTTCGGATGACCCTCTGCGGATGCTGCGTGCGGCAAGGTTCCTCGCCGGGTTCGGCCTGGAGCCGGCGCCGGGGCTGGTCGAGGCCGCCCGGACGGTGTCCGAGCGGCTGCGGATCGTGTCTGCCGAACGCATCCGCGACGAGTTGTGGAGGCTCCTGGTCCTCGGGGATCCCGGGGTCGGGCTCACCTTCCTGGATGAGGCTGGACAATTGCCGATGTTGCTGCCGGAGGTGTCGGAGCGGTCGGAACAGGAGCGGTCGGAGGTGTTTCGCCGGGTCGTTGCCGCTGATCCGGTGCCCGAGGTTCGGTTGGCTGCGTTGCTCATGGACCTGTCGGCGCCGGTGCTCGAGGGGCGCCTCCGCGGGTTGCAACTGTCGGGTGGCCAGCGGTCGACGGTGCTCGGTCTGGTTGCGGCCGTGGGGCTCATCCGTGGGCGATCCGGCGATGCATGGTCCGATGAGGCGGTTCGCCGACTGACGGCTGCGGCCGGAGCGCACCTGACCGGGGCGGTCACCCTGGCGGCTCTGGCCGGAACGGTGACAGGCGTGCTCGACAAGCGGCTTGCCGAACTGCGTGCCGACGGCGACCTCGACGACCTCGGGCCGATGCTGGGAGGGGCGCAGGTCATCGAACTGCTCGGGATCGAGCCGGGGCCGGACGTCGGTGAGGCCATGGCCTGGCTGGTGGAACTGCGACTCAGCGAGGGCCGGTTCGATCCGGACGGGGCGGGGCGTCGCCTCGTCGAATGGTGGGATAACCGCTGACCGGTACAGGCCTGCCCGACCGACGCGCCAGACCGTCTCCCGGGGATGGCCTACAGTGGCGCATGGGCTTCGGACCGGCAGCCAGGGGACTGGTACCGGACACGCGTGTAGCCGATGTCGACTACCGACTGGCCCGCCAGGGCACCCTCACCGCATTCCGCAACGGCACCCTCGCCCGGGACCTGGTCTGCGACGCCCAACCGATGCTGCGGCGCAACGCCCACCACTGCGGTGAACGCACCGGTGAGATGTGTCCGATCTGCGACGAGCACGAACTGGCACGCGTGGTCTATGTGTTCGGGCCCCGGCTGCCGTCGCATGGGCGCTGCCTCTCGGTGCCCGGCGAGTTGGCCCGCTATGACGCCCGTCCGGGCACCTTTGCCGCCTACACCGTCGAGGTGTGCGTGGCCTGCGCCTGGAACCACCTGGTTCGGATCACCTCGATCGGTCGCGGCTGAACGCAACTGCATCCCGGCTGGCGTCGCACAGGGCACGGGCGGCTTCCGTCGACGCACGCCGGGGACGCTGCTACAATTTTTCCACCGCCGGCAGCCACTGTGCGCTGGACGGGAAAGGAGGCCAGCGATGGCTCAACAGATGACGGTGCCCGCCGTTCGGGCACGCAAGGCGTCGGATGGCGTCGAACCTCTCGTGATGCTCACCGCTTACGACGCTCCCGGCGCCCGCATGGTCGATCAGGCCGGGGCCGACCTGATCCTGGTCGGCGACTCGGTGGCGATGGTGGTGCTCGGCTACGACGACACTTTGCAGGTGACCGTCGATGACATCGCCCACCACACGGCTGCGGTGGCGCGTACCAGGCCTGATGCGTTGATTGTCGCCGACATGCCGTGGATGAGCTACCACGTGTCGGCAGGGGAGACTGTCCAGAACGCAGCCACCCTGATCCGGGCCGGCGCCCAGGCGGTCAAGCTCGAGGGCGGTAGGCGTCGGCTGCCGATGGTCGAAGCGCTGGTTGGTGCTGAGATTCCGGTGATGGGCCACATCGGCCTGACCCCCCAGTCGATGCATGCCATGGGCGGGTTCAAGGTCCAGGGACGGGACGCCCTGGCGGCACTAGACCTGGTCGACGATGCCGAGGCGCTTGTCCATGCCGGGTGTTTCGCGATCGTGCTGGAGGGCGTTCCCGACCTAGTGGCCGCCCGGGTCACGGGGACCGTCGACGTGCCGACCATCGGCATCGGCGCCGGCCCCGACTGTGACGGACAGGTGCTGGTCTTCCACGATGTCCTGGGCCTCGAGCACCGGGTGGTGCCGAAGTTCGTGCGCCGCTACGCCGACCTGCACACCGAGGGTGTGGTTGCGCTACGGCACTTTGCCGCCGATGTGCGTTCGGGGGCGTTCCCGACGGCAGACGAGAGCTACCGGATGGCCGATGCCGAGGCCGCCACCCTGGGGTTGTACGGGGTGGCCTGAACGGCTGCCGGGTCTGGCGGAAGGCGGGTGTCACACCCGGGCGCGACAATGGTGGTGATGAAGAACACGACTATCGACCACGCGAGTTGCTGCTCTGCCGGTAGCCTCGGCTCGCTCCTCCGGGAGCACGACAACCCGTTCCCCCTGCCCCGGACGAGGGGCCCCTGGACAGCATCCGTGCCCCCGGGACCAGAGGAGGTGAGTGCCTGCCATGCGGGCCTATGAACTGATGATCATTTTCGACGGCGACCTCGAGCAGGAGGCCGTGACGGCCAGCCTGTCGAAGGTCACCGCCACTATCGAGGCCGAGGGCGGTCGCGTGGTCAACACGCTCGATTCCGAGCCGTGGGGCCGTCGCCGCTTCGCCTACCGGATCAACAACAAGTGGGAAGGCGTCTACGTCGTCCTGGAGGTGGTCACCGAGGCCAACGACCTCGACACCATCCACCGGAATCTCCGGCTCGCGGACCGCAGTGAGGTGGTCCGCCACAAGATCCTCCGCCTTCCAGATTCTGAAGTGGACCGCCGTGGTCTGCTCGGTGATGGCGAGCCGGTCACCGCCGGCTGACTAACAGGAGTAATGACATGGCATACGACAACACTGTGACCGTCGTGGGCAACGTGACCCGCGACCCCGAACTGCGCTTCACCCCCGGTGGGGCCCCCGTCACCAACTTCAGCGTGGCGTGGAACCGCAAGGACCAGAACGACGAAGATGTGGTCTCGTTCTTCGACATCACCTGCTGGCGCAGCCTGGCCGAGAACGTGGCCGAGTCGATCACCAAGGGGCAACGCGTGATCGTCTACGGCCGGCTCGAGCACCGCTCCTGGGAGAACAACGACGGCGAGCGTCGCTCCAAGGTCGAGATCATCGCCGACGATGTGGCGCCGAGCCTCAGGTGGGCGACCGCCGAGACCACCCGCAACGAGTTCCGCGGCGACGGTGGCGGGTCCTCGGGCGGATCGGGTGGATCGGGCGGAGGACGTCAGTCCACGGGTGGCGGCGACTTCCCGACCGATGAGGAACCCTTCTGATGGCCCGACGCCCGCCTCGCCGGACCAAGCCCCGCAACAAGCGGAGGGGGCGCAAGAAGGTGAGCCCGATCATCATCGGCAAGGTCGAGTACGTCGACTACAAGGACACGGAGTTGCTCACCAAGTACATCTCGGACCGGGCCAAGATCAAGGGCCGGGCGGTCAACGGCAACGATGCCCGGCAGCAGCGCGATGTCGCCAAGGCGATCAAGGTTGCCCGCGAGATGGCGCTGATCCCCTTCACGAACCGGGTCACCACGCAGCGCCGCGAGCGTCGCAACGATGAGCGGGGCGAACAATCCGACGGTCCGCCGTCGCGTCCGTCGATGCCCCCGCCCGGCGGCCTGTCAGATGCCGATGGCATAGCCGAGGAGGCGCCCGTCGAGGAGGCTGCTGTAGAGGAGGCGCCCGTCGAGGAGGCGCCCGTCGAGGAGGCTGCTGTCGAGGAGGCTCCAGGCGAGGCGAACGAGGTTACGTCGTGAAGATCCTCCTTCGCATCGATGTCGACGGCCTGGGAAGGACCGGCGACGTCATCGACGTGGCCCGTGGCTACGCCCGCAACTATCTGGTGCCCAAGGGCATGGCCGTCGAGGCCACGGACGGAATCGCGGCACAGTCCGAGGCGATGCAGCGCAAGCGGATCAAGCAGGCCACCGAGGAACGCACGGATGCCGAGGCGGTAGCCGGCCAACTGACGGGAACGGTGCTGACCGCCTCGATGAAGGCTTCCGACGAGGGACGACTCTACGGCTCCGTCGGCTCTGCCGAGGTTGCGAAGGCACTGGCCGAACAGGCAGGCGTCACCGTCGATCGGCACCTGGTCGAGGGCGAGGTCGCCAAGGAGATCGGAACGCACGAGTTCACGGTGCACCTCCATCCTGACGTGGCGGTGCCCGTGACCATCGAGGTATCGGCCGAGGACTGAGCATGTCGATCGCCGGTCGTCCACAGACACCGGCGGTTGTACCTGTTCCCATCCCCAGCGTTGTCCCCTGTGTCAGGGAGGGAATCCCGGGTATATCCACGGGCTGTCCACTAGCGACCCACAGGTCCCTTCCGGCAGGCTGGACCGGGCGTCGGAAGGCGACCGACGGAGCAGCACGCGGTGTCAGGCATCACATCAGGCGCCGTTGGGATTGGGCGCGACAGCAGGGGTCAGGAAATCCGATGGTGACAGAAGGCGACATCGTGGTCGTGTGGCGAGACGGGTCTGACCGGTGAGTGACGACACGCCGACCTCAGACGAGTCGGAGCCGCTCGACACCTCTGCAATCCCGGAGCCTCCGAGGGACGACGCCCCTCTGCCGGAGCCGCCTCCCCTTCTCGACGAGGGTGATTCGCCACCGGCGTTCGACCAACGCAGTGCACGACGTGGGGATTCCAGCGGATTGCATGTCGGACGCGTGCCGCCGCACAACCTCGATGCCGAGGCTTCGCTGCTGGGCGCCATGCTGCTTTCCCGGGATGCCATCGCCGATGCGCTCGAGATCGTCGAGGTCGACCACTTCTACAAGCCGTCGCACGGCCACGTGTTCGATGCCATCTGCTCGCTCTACGCCTCGGGCGAGCCTGCCGATCCGGTCACCGTCGCCGAGACGCTCACCCGTGCCGGTGTGCTGGACCAGATCGGTGGACCCGGGTTCCTCCTCGAGTTGCAGGCTGCCACCCCGGCTACCTCGAGCGCCGCCAAGTACGCCCGGATCATCCAGGAGAACGCCACCCTGCGGAGCCTTATCGGTGCTGCCAACGAGATCGCCGAGATCGGCTATGGCCGACCGGACGATGTCGTCAAGGCCGTCGACGAGGCCGAGAACATGGTGTTCCAGGTCGGCCAGGGTCGGGTCGCCGACACGATGTCGAAAATGCGCGACCTGCTCGACGCCAGCCTCGACCAACTCGAGGAGCGCTACGCAGAGGACAAGTCCATCACCGGCACGCCCACGGGCTTCGCCGACTTCGACGTACTGCTCTCCGGCCTCCAACCCAGCAACCTGATCATCATCGGGGCCCGTCCTGCCATGGGGAAGACCTCCTTCGCCCTCAACATCGCGACCTCGGTGGCGATAGACGCCGGCCTGCCTGTGCTGCTGTTCTCGCTGGAGATGAGCCAACTCGAACTCAGCCAGCGCATCCTCTGCTCCGAGTCGCGCGTCGACTCCAAGAACATGCGCAGTGGCAACATTGGGGAGGATGACTGGTCCCGGATCAACCACGGCGTCGGTCGCCTGGCCGAGGCGCCGCTGTGGATCGACGACAACCCGGGCACATCGGTGATGGAGATCCGTGCCAAGGCCCGCCGTCTCACCAGCCGGGTCGGGAAGCTCGGGGTCGTCATCGTCGACTACCTCCAGCTCATGACCGGTCGAATGAGTGCCGAGAGCCGCCAGGTCGAAGTCTCTGAGATCAGCCGTGGCCTCAAGATCCTCGCCCGTGAGCTCGACACGCCGGTGATCGGCCTCTCGCAGTTGTCCCGTGGCCTCGAATCCCGCCAGGACAAGCGTCCCATGCTCGCCGACCTCCGTGAGTCCGGGTCCCTCGAGCAGGACGCCGACGTGGTGGCGTTCATCTACCGGGACGAGGTGTACAACCCCGAGTCCCCTGACATCGGCACTGCCGAGATCATCGTGGCCAAGCACCGCAACGGCCCGACGGGTATGACCCGCCTTGCCTTCATTGCACACCACACGCGTTTCGCCGACATGGCCCGGGTGGGTTGAGCGGGTTCGATCCCTCCGATGTTCCTGGGCGAGGACCTGCTGGGCTGGTTGCTGTTGGCGTTGGGTGCTGCGATGGCGGTCGGCAACCTGCTGGCGCTCGTTCGGCCGCCCGGTGGTGATCGGGAGGTCGGGCGACCACCGCTCGTTCGCAGCCTGCTCTACATCGTGGTCGGGCTGGTGGTCACCATCTGGGCACTGGGGACGCTGACCAACGGATAGCGCTGGTCGCAACGGACGGTCCGGTACCGTGCTCCGACGGAGGTATCGAAATGACAAGCGCACTACCCCAGACCCTCACCGAAGCATGTGGCATCGAGCCGGGCTTCATCTGTGAATGGGTGTTCGACATGACTGACAGTGAGGCCATGGCCGAGGTCATCGGCTGGCTGCTTGAACGGCCCCTCAAGATCGCCGTGATTCTGATAGGGGCCTGGATACTGAACCGGTTCGTCGGTCGGGCCATCGACCGTCTGGTTGGCCGTATCGTCGAGTCCCGGGTCAAGGAGACGACCGAAGCCGAAGACGACGACCTTCTGGCCCGTTTGGGCCGTCGGGCCCGCGTCAAGATTCAGCGGATCCACGAGCAGGCTGAGCGTTCGAAGCAGCGGGCTGTGACCCTGGGGGCTGTGCTGCGCAGCATCGCCAGCTTCGCCATCTACGCAATGGCCGTCCTTGCGATGCTCGGTGAGCTGGGTCTCGACCTGGGTCCGTTCATCGCCGGTGCAGGCATCGTCGGCTTGGCGGTCGGTTTCGGTGCCCAGTCGCTGGTCGCCGACTTCATCGCCGGCATCTTCATCATCATCGAGGATCAGTACGGCGTCGGCGACTTCATCGACGTGGGCAGCGCTTCTGGCACGGTCGAGCGGGTCACGCTGCGCACCACGGTGATGCGGGACGTCCACGGCACTGTGTGGGTTGTGCCGAACGGCGACGTGCGAAACGTTGGCAACTCGTCGCAGCTCTGGGCCCGCACGGTGCTCGATGTGGATGTCGCCTACGACACCGACATCGACCTGGCGGCCAGCGTCATCAAGGCGGTTGCGGACGAGGTCTGGCAGGAGGGCCTCGAGTCGGCGACGATCCTGGAGGAGCCCGAGATCTGGGGTGTGCAGAACTTCGGCGCCGATGCCATCTCGATCCGGTTGGCGGTCAAGACCGAGCCGGGCGAGCAGTGGGCCACCGGCCGGATCATCCGGGGGCGCCTCAAGAAGGCGTTCGACGTGCACGGCATCGAGATCCCGTTCCCGCAGCGGACCGTGTGGGTGAACAAGGTGGCCGAACGGACGAAGGCCGATGCGGCGGGTACCGAGATCCGCGACGACCTGTTGGAACGACGCTCCGGGGGCGACGGCGACGAGTAGCCGAGTAGTGCCGGCGGCGGATCAGCCGTCGCTGCGCAGGATGGCCCGCTCGTCGGTGCCGAGGTAGCTGGCGACCACCTTGGGGTCGTTGCGGACGACCTCGGGTGCGCCTTCGGCGATCACCACACCGGCCTCCAGGCAGTAGACGCGATCCGACAGCGCCATGATCATCGGCATGTCGTGCTCGATGACGACCATTGAGGCTCCGAGTTCTCCCTGGATCTCCTTGAGCAGCGGGCCGAACGCCTCGGTCTCGCGCTGCGCAACGCCTGCGGTGGGTTCGTCGAGGCAGAGGATGTGTGCGTCGAGGGCGAGGAGCCCGGCCAGTTCGACGATCCGTCGGGTTCCCGTCGAGAGTTCAGCGATGAAGACATCGGCGTAGCGTCCGAGGCCGAGGAAGTCGATGAGCTCGGCGGCCTGCGTCCGCCTGGCCCGTTCGGCCCGTCCGGAGGCCGGGAGCACGAGGGCGGTCGAGAGGAAACCGGTGCGGCCCCGGGCCTCGAGCGCCACCTGGATGGCCTCGCGGACGGTGAGTTCCGGGAACAGGCGAGCGGCCTGGAAGGTCCGGCCGAGCCCCGTGCGTGCGCGCTGTGAGGCGGACAGGCCTCCGACATCGCGGCCGAGGAGTTCGACGGTTCCTTCAGAGGGTACGAACCCGCCGATGGCGTTCATGAGCGTCGACTTGCCGGCACCGTTGGTGCCGATGAGGCCCACGACCTCTCCACGTTCGACGAGGATGGTCGCTGTCTCCACGGCGCGGAGGCCACCGAAGGAAACGGACACATCCCGTACTGCGATCGCCAGACCGTCGATGGGTGTCGAATCCGTCCGTCCGCCGACCACGACTGCCGGGGGGGCTGTGATCGTCTTGGTCGGAGCCTCAGGCAGGCGGCGTTCGGCCCAGGCGAGCAGGGCATTGCGTGCCGAGTAGGCGATCTGGATCAGGCCCCCGGGGAAGTAGAGCAGCAGGATCAGGAGGCCGATGCTGGAGGTGAACAGTGGGACCAGGTCGTTGCCGGGCCAAAATGCCGGCAGGCCGACGACCCAGAGTGCCCCGAGCACGGGACCCATGAGGCTGCCGAGGCCGCCGATCACGATGATCGAGACCATTCGGAGCGAGTCGCCGATGAGGAAGAAGCGGTCGGCGTAGTTGATCGACTGGACGAGGCCGCCCAGCAACGCTCCTCCGAGTCCGGCGATGCCGCCGGCCAGCGAGAACGCCAGGAGCTTGGTCCGGGTGGGGGACACGGTGTAGGCGGAGGCTGTGTCCTCGTTCTCCCGGACAGCGATGATCGAGCGGCCGATGCCGCTGCGGCGCAGGTGGGCTATCAGGGCCAACACGATGGCGAGTATGGCGAGGCAGAGCAGGTAGTAGGAGCGCTGCGAGGTGAGGTCGAGGGGGCCGAGGCTGCCCCTGCGGAATGCAACGGTTCGGTTGCTGCCGCCGCTCAGCACCGGGCGTCGGAAGATGTACTGCTGGGCGGCCATTGCGAAGGCGAAGGTCGAGACCGCAAGGAGCAGTCCCTTGACGCGCAGGGCCCCGAGACCGATGACCGCTGCCGAGGCGGCACCGACCCCGGCGGCGAGCAGCATCGAGATCAGGTAGGGCGTCCTGGGAAGGGTGACGCTGAACAACTCCCACCTGTCGCCGATTCCGAAGCCGATCTCGAGGCCGCGGTTGAAGCCTGCTGCGGCCAGTGCTCCGATTCCGGCGAAGGCCATCTGGCTGAGTGAAAGCTGCCCGGCCCAGCCGGTGACGATGGTGAGCGATACGGCGCAGACGGCGAAGGCGACGATGCTGGCATAGAGGAGGTGTCGCGACGGAAGCGGCACGATGAACGGCAGCGCCACGGCGACGAGGCCGAGGGTGCCGAGCGCCAGATGGGAGAGGTGGCGTATCCACCACACCTGGAGGAGCCTTTCCGGTACAGGTCGCTGCCGGGGGGTGAACGAAAAGGAAGCCTCCTCCTTTGTGCCCGAGCGGCTCTGGAGCGCCACGGCGACCACGACGACCACGAACAGGAGCAGGTCGACGAGCCCCATCTGGTCGAGGAACACGAACTGCACGTGGGCTTGAGCGATCCCGATGACGATGCCGGCGGCAAGAGCCCGGGGGAACGAGACCATGCCGCCGATGACCGCTGCGGCGAGTGCCCGGATCATCGTGTTGGGGCCGAGGTTAGCGAGGCCCGTGATCCCGCCGCGGTTGCCGGACATCATGATCAGCGAGATGCTCGAGAGTGCTCCGCCCACTGTCCACACGAACAGCGACACGAGCTTGGGGTCGATTCCGGAGAGCCTGGCCAGGTCGGCGTTGTCGGCCGAGGCCTGCACGGTCTGGCCGAAGACCGTCCGGTTCAGGAACCAGGCGAGGGCGAAGGTGATCGTCGGGACGGCGAGGAGGATCGTCAACTTGGCGCCGGTGATGCGCAGGCCGAACACGTCGTCCCAGGTGGTGGCGATCGCGACCGGGAAGCGGGTGCGCCTGGTTGTCTCGAAGTCGGGGTAGGCGGTCATGATGGCCTGCATCAACTGTGCGATGCCGATGGTGGCGACCAGCACGATGACCCGGGGCGAGTCGAACAGCCGACGGATCACCGCCCGTTCGACCATCGCGCCTATGAGGGTACCGACGAGAATTGCTGTGGCCAGGGCGATCCAGAACGGCCACTTGTAGTTGATGATCAGGAGGGCGAGCAGCCCGGAGGCCGGCAGGCCCATGTTGCCTACCGCCAGGTTGATGACCTTGGTGGACCGGTAGACGAGGACGATGCCGAGGGCGAGCAGCCCGAACACCATGCCGTTGACGAGTCCGTCGAACCAGAGTTGGCGGGTGGTCCAGACGGCGAACACTGCCGGCTGCGACAGGGTGGCCAGTGGGCCCACGTCAGCCGCCCTCCCTGCCCAGGAAGACGGCGCGTGCAAGGTCGTCGCGTTCGAGGAGTTCCTGTGCCGGGCCCTCGAAGCGGACCTGCCCCTTTTCCAGGAAGATGGCCCGGTCGGCGACAGCCAGGGCGACGTTGAGGGACTGTTCCACGAGGATGATCGTCTGGCCCCCGTCCTGGAGTTGTTCGATGATGCCGAGCAGGTCCTGGACGACGGTGGGTGCCAGGCCGAGCGAGAGTTCGTCGATGAGCAGGATCTCGGGGTCGTGGAGCAGCACCCGCGCCAGGGCGAGCATCTGTTGTTGGCCGCCGGACATCGACGAGGCCCGCTGGTCCTGCCGGTTGGCCAGGTCGGGGAACAACCCGAGTACCCGGTCGATCCGGCTCGCCACGTCGTCGCTGTCCCGGCGGTGGATGTAGGCGCCCATCGTGAGGTTCTGGCGTACGGTCATGGCGGGGAACACGCCGTTGCCGCCGGGTAGTTGGTGGATGCCGAGTGCGGCGCGCAGTTGTGGCGACGTGTAGGTGATCGTGCGGCCACCCAGGCGGACGACGCCACGTCGAGGCGTGCCGAGGCCGCTGATGACGCGCAGGAGGGTGGACTTGCCGGCCCCGTTGGTGCCGAGCAGTGCGAGCGTCTCGCCCCGGTTGACCTCGAATCCCACGTCGAAGAGCACCTGGACGGGTCCGTAGCAGAAGTCCAGGTTGTTGACCTGCAGGGCGGGGACCTCACCGGATTCGTGGCGGCGCTTCTCCTCGTCCTGTTCGTCGAGCAGTTCCTGGACGTTGAGTGAGAGGTCGTGGCGGACGTGGCGGGCACCCCGGTACAGGATCCAGCCACCGAGGATGGAGGTGGGGACCGACAGGACGAGTGCGGTGGTGCGGGGGCCCCAGGCGTCGGTGAACAGCAGCGAGATGAGGCCGCCGCCGGCGGCGCCGATGAAGAAGATGTAGAGCGTGATGAGTGCAGTGCCGCTGCCGCGCAACCGGTAGGGGACGATCGACTGCATCAGCGGGCTGACCATGGCGAAGGCGGCGATGAACAGGACGGTCTGGGGAACGCCGAAGGCGATGAACAGCGGCACGTTGGGCACGGCGTACTGGATCGGCTTGAACAGGGTGCCGAGGCCGATGCAGATGCCGACCATGCGCAGGGACCGGGTCGGGTCCTCTCGCCAGAGCCGGTCGAACTTGGGGCCGACGTACAGGAGGCCGATTACGGCGAAGATGCCACCGACGGTGACGGTGATGCCGCGGTCGAGGGGGTCGAGATCCCAGCGGTCCTCGAGGTAGAGGCTTT
Source organism: Actinomycetota bacterium (assembly GCA_014381945.1). Classification (GTDB taxonomy): domain Bacteria; phylum Actinomycetota; class Acidimicrobiia; order Acidimicrobiales; family MedAcidi-G1; genus S20-B6. The sequence continues at coordinate 23,509 of JACNKQ010000035.1, read as the reverse complement.
CGAGGACCGGAACGGTGAAGAGGCCGAAGCCGAGGGCGCTGAAGCCGACGACCACGGTCTTGACGGTCCGGATCTGCATGAGTCGGGAGAACGCCGCGTCGAGGGAGACCGGCAGGGGGTCCTTTTCGACGAATGATTCGCCGAGCACGTCGATTTTCTCCCACTGGCCGCGGGGTGGTTCCTTCATGAAGAAGGCCACGATCGCGAGTACGGCGACGGGGATACCGAAGAGGTAGTAGGCCCAGCGCCAGCCGTCGATCTCGCCGGGTCCGTTGGCGGCCACGGCCACGGCGCCGACGAGGACCGGGCTGATGACGGCGACCAGGCGTGCCGATCCGCTCATGGTGGCGCCCAGGCGCCCTCGGATGCCGATGGGGTATGTGTCGGCCATGATCGATGAGTGGACTGGGATGGTGTTGGCCTTGGCGATGCCGACACCGAACCGGGCCCAGAAGAAGGCGAAGGCATTGGGGGCGAGGCCCGACAGGAAGACCATGGCGGTGAAAAAGACGCTGGACCAGCCGATGATCGGGACACGTCGCATGCGGTCGGCGGCCCAGCCCATCGGGATGGCACCGAAGACGACGAAGGCGCTCGAGGAGGCGGCGATGAACGTGATGGTTCCGTCGCTCACGCCGAACGTGTCGCGCATCTCGGGGGCGAGGACGGTGATGGCGGCGGTCTGGAGTTCGTCGAGTGAGGCCAGCAGCAGGAGCACCACGAAGGTGGCGGCGCCGCCGCCCATGGCGAGGCCCTTGCGGATGCTGATGCCCTCGGACTTGACGCCGGGCAGGAGGTCGTCGGCGAAAAGCACCTCGGAGGCCGCCTGCATCTCCTCGCGGCGGGCCTCCTCCTCGAGGACTGTTGCGGCCAGCGATGCAGCGACGGCGGGCGTGGTCCCGCCGTCGGTCGGGGGATCTTCCTTCGGGGAGACAGCCACGAGGCGGGACTCTAACCGCGCTATGAATCTGACGCGGAGTCAGGAAAGGATGGATCGGGGGTTTCCGGTCGGAGCGCCCTACCATCCGAGGGCCATGCCCGACCCCTCTGAGACCGCCTTCTGCCGTGACCGTTCCCTCGAGCGGCTTTCCTCGGAGCGGTTCGACCTGCTCGTCATCGGCGGCGGCATCACGGGGACGGGAATTGCCCTCGACGCCGCCTCCCGGGGGCTAACTGTCGCCCTGGTCGACAAGGCCGATCTGGCCTCGGGAACCTCGTCGAAGTCCTCGAAGTTGGTGCACGGCGGGTTGCGCTACCTCCAGCAGGGCGAGATCGGGCTCGTCTACCAGGCCCTGCTCGAGCGCCACCGGTTGCTGCGCAACGCACCCCACCTCGTGCGGGGACTGCAGTTCGTACTGCCGATCCTCACGAAGGGCGGCCTGGTCGACCGGCGGGTGGCCCGGGCCCTGGGGGTGGCGCTGTGGCAGTACGACCTGACGGGTGGGGCACGGCTGGGCCGGCACCGCCGCCTCGACGCCGACGCCGTCCGGGCGCACCTGCCCAGCCTCAGAGAGGGCGTTGTCGCTTCCGGGTACGGCTACTGGGATGCCTGGGCCGATGATGCCCGCCTGACCCTGACGCTCGCCCGAACGGCGGCGCTCGACCACGGAGCGACGGTTGCCACCTATGCGGCGTTGACCGGCGTCGAACGGTCGGGCGACCGGGTGACGGGTGCCGTCCTCGAGGCCGATGGCCGAACCGTCGAGGTGGCCTGCGACGGGGTGGTCAACGCCTGCGGTGTGTGGGCGGAGGGCGTCCAGCACCTGACCGGCGTGGTGGACGCCTTCGACATCCGGCCGGCCAAGGGCGTGCACCTGTCGGTGCCCCATGACCGGCTGCCGGCAGACGTGGCCCTGGTGCTGCCGGTGCGCGGTGACCGGCGCTCCATCTTCGTCCTGCCCTGGCCGGACGGACACACCTACATCGGCACCACCGACACGGATTTCGACGGTTCGCTCGACGAGCCCACCTGCACTGCCGACGATGTCGCATACCTGCTCGGAGCGGTGAACGCCCTGACGGACGCAGAGCTCGTGCCCGCCGACGTGACCGGGTCGTGGGCCGGTCTGCGTCCCCTGGTGGCGACCGCCGAGACCGATCGCACCGCCGACCTATCCCGCCACCATGTCGTGCACACCGACCCGTCAGGTGTGGTGACCGTGACCGGAGGCAAGCTCACCACGTATCGCCGCATGGCACAGGACGCCGTCGATGCGGTGTTGGACCTGCGAGGCGAGCGGCGGCGTTGCCGCACCAGAAAACTTGCGCTGCGGGGGGCGGGGGGCGCAGGGAGCGGCGATGCGCACCTGGATGGCCGGTTCGGTGGTGAGGCGTCGGTTGTCGTGGACCTGGTGGAGGCCGATCCGTCGTTGGGCGAGCCGCTGGTGCCGGGCCTGCCCTACCTGAGGGCTGAAGCGGTCCACGCGGTGCGTCACGAGATGGCGACCACCCTCGACGATGTGTTGTCGCGTCGGACCCGGGCCCGCCTGGAGGATCGTGCGGCCACGCTGACTGCGGCCCCTGAGGTGGCGACACTGGTCGCTGAGGCTGCCGGCTGGTCGGGTGGGCGCCGGGACGCCGAGTTGGCGGCGTTCCGGGCATCGGTCGAGGCGGAGTTGGCGGCCGAATCCGGTTAGCCGGCCGATTTCCAGGTGGGGGTCGGGCTCAGCGTGCCGGAACGTAGGTGTCGACTACGGCCTGCACCGTGCGTTCAAAGAGCGCCGGCAGGTCGACCTGGGTGGTGAGGGCCCGGCGGGTCGAGGGATCGACGTCGGGATCCTCGACCCTGGACCAGACGGCGGTGCGGGAGCGCTCGGGGGTGATCGCCCGTTCGTCCCGCAGAGCTAGAACGAGGAACCCGCCGACGCAGATGAGGATGGCCCGCAGTGCATCGCGGGCATCGTCACCGACCACGCCGACGGCGGTCAGCTCGCGGGCCATGGCGACCTCGAGGTGTTCGTTGAGCACAGAGGCGCCACCGTGGAGTTCGGCCAGTCGGGTGATGCCCCGGTGGGCGAGCGCACCGTCCCAGAGGTGGCGGGCCACCGACATGACCCGCCGGCGGGGCGTGTCGCCTGAAGCGGCCTGTCTGCCGAGGCGTTCGGCATGGCGTCGGATGACGGCGTCGACCACGTCGTCGCGGCTGCCGACGTGCCAGTAGATGGTGGTGGTCGCCACGCCGAGTTCGCCGGCGAGTCGACGCATGGTGAGTGCCTCGGGGCCGCCCTCGTCGACCAGCAGGAGGGCCGCATCGATGACATCGTCCCGGTCGAGGCCAGCATGTCGGCTGGAGGTCCGAGTCGTGGTCACGACTTGCAGGGTACCGTGCCGGCATGTGACAGTGTTCAAGACAGAAGCCTCCCAGGAGCCCGCATATGACCACACCCGCCAAGACCCCGGTCGGCACCGGCCCGGAGCCGTACATCGTCGTCTCGTCCGACACCCACGCCGGCCTGCAGTGCGAGGAGTACCGGCCCTACCTCGAGTCGTCGCTGCACGAGGAGTTCGACGCCTACGTCGCCGAACGCCACGAGCACCGTCGAATCCAGGAGGAGATGAACGCCGAGTTCCTGGCGGAGTGGGAGGGCGACAACGCCGAGGGGCTCCTCGGCGCCTATGACCCGGACATCCGCGACAAGGTGCTCGACGCCGACGGGGTGGCCGGCGAGGTCATCTTCGCTGACGGCGACGCCGTGACCGGTCAGGAGTCGCCTCCATTCGGAGCCGGCCTCTCCGCCGGCCAGATCACCGACTCCCGACAGGCCTTCGGTGGCGCAAGGGCCCACAACCGCTGGCTCGAGGAGTTCTGTGCAACCAACCCGGTCCGCCGTGCCGGCGTGGCACTGGTGCCGATCACCCACGACGTCGACGAGGCCGTACGCGAGATCGAGTCGCTGGCCGGCCGCCCCGGCATCCACGGGGTGATGATTCCGACCATGTGGCACGGCTTCCCGCCGTACGGCAGCGACCACTACGACAGGGTGTGGGCCGCATGCGCCGAGACCGGCCTGGTCGTCCACACCCACTCGGGTGAGGCCGACTTCGACGCCTACGGCGAGAACGTGGCCATGTACATCAACGAGGTGCCGTTCTGGACGCACCGACCCCTCTGGCAGCTGCTGTTCTCCGGCAAGTTCGACCGGTTCCCCGGGCTGAAGTACTGCGTCGTCGAGTGCGGCTCCTACTGGCTCGGCGACCTGCTCTGGAAGTGCGACGTCAACTTCGGCGCCAGCTGGAAGGCCAAGAAGATGGGTTCGAGGATGAAGGGCCTGCTCACGAAGCTGCCGTCCGAGTACGTCGGCGACAGCATCTTCATCGGAGCCTCCACCATGTCGACCGAGGAGATCCGCCGTCGCCATGTCAACGGCATCGACGCCCTGATGTGGGGAACCGACTACCCGCATCCCGAGGGCTCGTGGCCCAACACCGTGATGCGCCTCGAAAATGACTTCCGTGAGGCTTCGATCGAGGACACCCGCCGGCTCCTGGGTCTCAACGCCATCGACTGCTACGGCCTCGACTTCGACGGCTTGACCGCGATTGCCGCCGACATCGGCCCGACGCCCGAGTCGCTCGGCCAGGACCCCGACCTGCGCACGCCCCCGGATGCCACCCGCACCGCCCGCTGGTGGCTCGACGAGTACGACTGCTCGCTGCAGTACTGAGGAGGCCAAAATGTCCGGAACCAGGACTCCCGAGACCGACCACCACATCGTCATCTCGGCCGACAGCCACTGCGGCGCAGACCTGCGCGGCTACAGGCCCTACCTCGAACAGAGGTTCCACGCCGACTTCGACGGGTGGATCGACGAGGTGGAGGCCGAACACGCCCGGGTCGAGGCAGCGTTCAAGGACCAGAACCGGTCGGTCCGAAACGTCGGCGTCGACGGCGACCCGGTCCTCGACGCCGACCGCAACTTCTCGAGCGAGCGTCGCCTGCGCGAGCAGGAGGCGGACGGCGTGGTCGCCACGGTGCTGTTCCCCAACACCCAGCCCCCGTTCGCTCCGGTGGCGGCAACCTCGTTCGAGGCGCCCGGCTACGACGCCGATATCGACCATCGCTGGGCCGGACTCCGTGCCCACAACAGGTGGCTGCTCGACCTGATCGACGAGGCACCTGAGCGGAGGGCGGGCATCGTCCAGATCTTCCTCGCCGACGTCGAGGGCTCGGTCGCCGAGATCGAGTGGGCGGCTGAGAACGGCTTCCGGGGCGGGATCCTGCTGCCCGGGGCGCCCCCGGGGTCGCCGTTCGAGCCGCTCTACGCCAAGTGCTACGAGCCGATCTGGGAGGCCGCCGAGGCCAACCGGATGCCGGTCAACCACCACGCAGGCGGGGCCACGCCCGACTTCGGCAACCACTTCCCGTCGTCGCTGGCGATGTTCATGCTCGAGGTCACCTGGTGGAGCCAACGGGCCCTGTGGCACCTCATGTTCAGTGGCGTGTTCGAGCGGCATCCCGACCTGCAGTTCATCAACACCGAGACCGGCACCGCATGGGTTCCCGAGACCCTGGCGCGCCTCGACTCCTTCTACGACCGAATGAAGCACTCCACCTACGGTTCTGAGGCCGTCTTCGGCGGTATGGCCGTTGCCGGCATGTCGCTCACTCCGTCCGAATACTGGCAGCGCCAGTGCCACGTCGGAGCCAGCTTCCTGCGCCCGACTGAGGTCGACCTGTGCCGAGAGATCGGGATCGACAACGTCATGTGGGGTTCCGACTATCCGCACATCGAGGGTTCGCATCCCTACACGCGGGACCACCTGCGCCTCACGTTCGCCGGCCAGCCCGTGGAAGAGGTCGTGAAGCTCCTCACCACCAACGTGGCCGAACTCTACGACTTCGACCTCGACGCCCTGCTGCCGTTGGCCGAACAGCACTGTCCGACCAAAGCCGAGGTGGCCACGCCCATCGACTACGCCGACATAGACGACCGGGCCAAGGGCTGCCCGGGCATGGCGCCCCAGAACCAGACGCAGGCGAACGCAGCGTGAGCGGTGACGCGGGCGTCGACCTGGAGCCGCTCGAGGTCGAGGGCGCCATAGCCGTAGTCACCGGCGGCGCAAACGGCATAGGCAGGGGGATCGTGCGTGCGCTCCTCGAACGTGGCGCAACTGTCGTCATCGCCGACATCGAGCAACCGGTGCTGGACGCCACGGTTGGGGAGTTGGGCGCCGAGTTCACAGGGTCCGCCGTGTCGGGTGTTCGGACCGATGTCAGCGACGAGGCCTCCGTCGAGGCTCTCGCCGACCATGTCTTCGCCACCTTCGGCCGCTGCAACCTGCTGTTCAACAACGCCGGCGTCGGCTCCGGCGGCGGCGGGAAGGCCTGGACCAACGAGCCCAACGACTGGCGGTGGTGCTTCGGGGTCAACGTCTTCGGCACCGCCCACGGCGTCATCTCGTTCGTACCCCGCATGATCGAATCGGGGCACCCCGGCCACGTGGTCAACACCTCGTCCGGTGACGGTGGCTTCGCCCCGGTGCCGATGGCATCGGTCTATGCCTCGAGCAAGGCGGCGGTGTCGTGCTTCACGGAGGCACTCCAGCACCAACTGATTGCCGAAGCCGACGGTATGGGCGCTTCGGTCTTCTACCCGTCGGGGGGCCTCATGGACACGGGACTGTTCACCGCACAGCGCAACCGCCCGGAGCACCTGCAACGGGTCCGCGGCGGCACCGGCCGGGCCAGCATGACGTTCGACGAACTCAAGGCGCTGCTGGAGAAGGCCGGACGAGATGTCAGGGTGGCCGACCTCGACGAGTTGGGCCGGTTCGTCGTCGACTGCGTGGCGCAACGCCGCTACGTCATCGCACGCGACCTCGACGACACGATCGACCTCCTCCACCGTCGGGCCGACGCCATCGGCCGCTTCGAGGTGCCGCCCCACCACGATCTGGGATTCTGAGCATCCCGATACCGTTTCAGGCATGGAGGATCTCTGGAGCGACGACGACTGTGGCTCGACCGACGCCCTCGGCTGCTGCGCCTACGGGTCGCGGCTGCTCGGAGGCGACCGCTCGCTGGTCCTGCACGGAGGCGGCAACACGTCCGTAAAGGCCGACTGGACAGACATCACCGGACGGACCGTCGACGCCCTCTACGTGAAGGGCTCCGGCTGGGACCTGGCATCGATCGAGGTTCCGGGCTTCACGCCGCTGCCGCTCGACCGGCTCCACGACCTGCTCGGTCTCGATGCCCTCAGCGACGCCGACATGATGGGCGAGTTGTCGGCCGCCCGCCTGCGTGCCGATGCCCCACAGCCGTCCGTCGAAACCCTGCTCCACGCCTACCTGCCGTTCCGGGCGATCCAGCACAGCCACGCCGACGTGATCCTCGGGCTCACCAACGTGGCCGACGCCGAGGACACCCTCGCCGAGGTCTACGGAGACTCCGTCGTGGTGGTGCCCTACGTGATGCCCGGCTTCGACCTGGCGAAGGCGGTGCAGGAATGCTGGGACGATCAGGCACATGACGGGACCGTCGGGATGGTCCTGCGCCACCACGGCCTGTTCACGTTCGGCGAAACCACCCGCGATGCATACATGCGCCACGTCGACCTGATCTCCCGGGCAGAGTCGTTCCTCGACCGGGTGGCGCCCCACGAACCGGCCGGACCCTCCGAGGCGGCCGAGGTCGTGCTGACCGAGCTGGCCGACCTTCGCCGTTCGATGTCGGCGGCAGCGGGTCGGCCGGTGATCCTGAGCCGCCACCACGACGATGCGATCGGGCGCTTCGTCGCCCGGCCCGACCTGGCCGACCTGACCGGCCGGGGGCCGCTCACACCGGACCACGTGATCCGCACCAAGCGCACGCCGATGGTCGGCCGCGATGTCGACGCATACGTCGCCGCCTACGGCGCCTACTTCAGACGCAATGAGGGCCGCAGCGACGACGACCTCACCATGCTGGACCCGGTCCCACGCGTGGTGCTCGACCCGGCCCTCGGGCTGCTGACCGCCGGCGCCACCCCGAAAGACGCCGACATCGCCGCCGACATCTACCGCCAGACCATTCCGGTGCTCGAACGCCTCGAGGACGGCCGGGGTGGCTACGTGGCGCTCGCCGAGGGCCACCTCTTCGACTGCGAATACTGGGACCTGGAGCAGGCCAAGCTGCGCCGTGCGGGGGCGCCGAAGGAACTGGCCGGGCACATCGCCGTCGTGACCGGGGCGGCATCGGGCATCGGCCGGGCGTGTGCCGCCGAACTCCTCGACCGGGGCGCAGCCGTTGTCGGCGTCGATCTCTCGGAGTCGGTCATTGACACCTTCGACGGCCCGGCCTGGTTGGGGGTGGCCGCCGACGTCTCCGACCACGTCGCCCAGGCGGGCGCCCTGCGGGCCGGCGTCGAGCGCTTCGGCGGCCTGGACGTGCTCGTCGTCGGCGCCGGCATCTTCCCGGGCGGTTCGGCCATCGCCGACCTGGACCTCGACGCCTGGCGCCTTACCATGGCCGTCAACGTCGACTCGGTGGCGGCGCTGTTCCGGGACGTCGCCCCGCTGCTGTTCCGCTCACCGGTCGGTGGCCGGGTGGCGGTGATCGCCTCACGCAACGCCACCGCACCTGGAATGGGCGCCGCCGCCTACTCAACGTCGAAGGCGGCGCTCACCCAGTTGGCCCGGGTGGCGGCGCTGGAGTGGGCCGAGCACGGCGTGCGCGTCAACGTCGTGCACCCCGACAACGTGTTCGACACGGCGCTGTGGACCGACAAACTCGTCGCCGAGCGGTCCGCCGCCTACGGGATGACCCCCGACGAGTACAAACGGCGCAACCTGCTCGGCATGGAGGTCGGCGCCGCCCACGTGGCGACGACGGTGGCCGAACTCTGTTCCGACCGCTTCGCCGCCACGACTGCCGCCCAGGTCCCCATCGACGGCGGCAGCGAGCGCACCATCTGAGGCCAGTCGCAGAGTTGTCGAACCTGGCGCCACGCGTCCGACAGTTCGACTACTTCCTGCCGACAAGCCAACTCTCCAGTGCCCGGGTGTTCGCCGGCGGCTCGACGATCGGGACCGCCTAGCGAACCATTATCCCGCAGAACTGAAACGTATTCTCAGTACGTAGTCGCCGTCAAGCAGAACGAGCTGTTGTAGATCGCGAGGTTCTTGACGCGGCTGGCGGGTGCGGAGTCGTCAGGAACGAGCCACCACGGCGGCGGCGACCACGACATCCTCGACGGCCAGGCCCACCGACTTGAACAGGGTGACCTCGTCGTCGTTCCGGCGGCCAACCCGCCCGGTGGCCAGGTCGGCCAGGTCGCCGGCGATCTCGTCGAACGACCACGCGCCCGCAGCGGCGTGGATGAGCTCGCCCGACTCCTCGGCGGCGGCGTCGCGGTCGTCGACGAACACCGAGGCGGCGGCGACGAGGTCGTCGTCGACCTCCCGTCGGGCGGTCGAGTAGGAACCCACAAGGTTGACATGGGTGCCGGGCCGGACGGCGGCGGTGGGGATGACCGGATCGGCGGCCGAGGTGCACCCGCACACGACGTCGCAGGCGGCCGTCTCTTCGGCGGTGGCGGAGACCACGGTGCGTCCGCCGGCTTCGGCCCCTGCAGCGAATGCCTCGCTCGATTCGGAGGTGCGGCCGCAGACGACGACCGTTTCGATCCCCGGGCGCACGGCGAGCACGGCCTCTATGTGGCCGCGGGCCTGGACGCCGGTGCCGAAGATGCCCAGAGTGCGCACGTCGGAGCGGGCGAGGACGTCGGTCGCCAGCGCCGAGGCGGCCGGCGTGCGCAGCGCGGTCAGTGCCGACCCGTCCAGGGTCGCCAGCGGCACGCCGGTCTCCCGGTCGCAGAACAGGTAGTGGCCGTGGATCAGCGGCAGCCCCCGTGAAGGATTGCTGGACACGACCGTCACGATCTTGACGCCGATGCCCACCGGGGCGACCGCCGGCATCATCAGCAGGTCGTCGGAGGGGCCCAGCGAAACTCCCCGGCGGGGGTGCAGGTCGCCGAGGTCGCGAAACGCCTCCCGGAGCACCTCGACGGCGGCGGGCATCGGCACGGCGGCCACGATCGCATCGGCGTCGAAGTACGGGAGTGCGCTCACCGCAGTTGGAACCCGAGCCCGAGAGCGTCGGAGGGATCGAGCATGAAGGTGCTGGTTGCGTGCCTGTGGGCCGAACCCTCGACGGTGGTCACGACCGAGCCGTCGTAGGTGACCGACTCGATCCGTCCGACGAACACGCCGCCGGCGATGCCCTCGTTGTGGAAGGCGTCACCTACCCCGATGACCCCGTGGTGGTACAGGAGAGCGAGGCGTGCCGACGTGCCCGAGCCGCACGGAGAGCGGTCGACCTGGCCGTCGGCGAAGATCGTGACGTTGCGCTGGTGGAGCGGTTCGGCCCCGGGCGTTTCATGCAGGATCGTGCCATAGCAGCCCGAGAGCCGGTCGTCTGTCGGATGCACGAGCGACCCGTGGCCGGCCAACGCCGCCTTGACCTCGCGGCCCAGGGTGACGAGGTCGCCGATGTGGCCGGCCGTCACGGAGAGCGGCAGGTCGTCGATCGCCACCGAGGCGTAGGAGGCACCACCGAACGACACGTCAGCCTCGATCGGTCCGAACGATGTGTTGACCTCGATGCCGGTGGCGCCCATGTATGCAGGCACGTTGCGGAACCGCACCGACACCGCCTGCCCGTCCTCGATCCGGGCCACGGTGTGGAGCCGACCCGACGGCACATCGACCACGACCTCGAGTAGGTCGGCGCCGTCCGGCACGTCGATGACCCCCTCATCTACAGCCCAGGCGACGAGGGCGATCGTGCCATGGCCACAAGCCGTGCTGAACCCGTCCTTGTGGAAGAACACCACCCCGAGGTCGCCGTCGCCATCGTCGGGAGGAACCACGAACCCGCCGTACATGTCGGCATGGCCACGCGGCTCGTTGATCAGGAACTGTCGGACGTCGTCGAGGTGCTGTTGTGCCCAGGTGCGACGATCGAGCACCGTCCGGCCTTCCATCGGGCCGGCATCGACGATCCTGAAGGGCTCGCCGGCGGTGTGGTAGTCGGTGCTCGTGAGCGTCTCGCCGGGCCCGGGGATCACGGTGAAACCCTAACGGGGTCTCGGATCGGCCCGGCGAACGCCTACGGCCGGGAAGCGGCAGAGTGATCACTAGAGTGACCGCAGATCGTTCAGTTCGGCCACCTTGCGGTCCAGGTATTCAGTCGCTCTGGCGGCTTCGTTTTCGGTGAGCGGGTGACGAGAATCGAACTCGCGTCATCAGCTTGGGAAGCTGAGGTTCTACCATTGAACAACACCCGCGAAACCTGTGGTTGCCGGAGAACCTACTCGCCATCCGAGGCGACCGGCCCGGCGGCCCCTTGAACCCTTTCTCCCTTTCCCCCGATCCCCCGACCCAGACAGGAGCCCCCGATGCCACGAGTGGACCTTGAAGGCAGTTCGTCCATCGTCACCGGTGGGGCGTCGGGCATCGGCGAGGCCAGTGCCCGCCTGCTGGCCGCAGCCGGCAGCCGGGTCGTGATTGCCGACCTCAACGAGGAAAGCGGTCAGGCCGTGGCCTCCGAGTTGGGCGGACTGTTCGTCCGATGTGACGTGACCAGCACCGAAGATGCCGACACCACGGTGGCCGCCGCCTCCGAGATGGGCCCGCTGCGTGCGCTGGTCAACTCGGCTGGCCTGGGCATGGCTGGGCGCACCATCTCCCGTGACAACCAACCGCTCGACCTTTCGCAGTTCGAGTTCGTCATCCGGGTCAACCTGATCGGGTCGTTCAACATGCTCAGCCGGGCCGCAGGAGCCATGGCCGCCACCGAACCCATGGACGACGACGGCCAGCGGGGGGCGATCGTCAACATGGCCTCGGCCGCAGCCTTCGACGGGCAGATCGGCCAGGCCGCCTATTCGGCCTCCAAGGGCGGCATCGTCGGCATGACGCTCCCCGTCGCCCGCGACCTGTCGGTCGTCGGTATCCGGGTCAACACCATCGCCCCCGGCCTCATCGACACGCCGATCTACGGCGAGGGCGACCAGAGCGACGCCTTCAAGGCCCACCTCGGCGAGTCGGTGCTGTTCCCGAAGCGCCTGGGCTCCGGCGAGGAGTTGGCGTTCATGGTCATGGACCTGCTGACCAACCCGTACATGAACGCCGAGGTCATCCGTGTCGACGGCGGCATCAGGATGCCCCCGAAGTAGCTCACCTCAGTCGGCTTCGTCAACCGGCGAGCCCAGGTGCACGAGGGCGTCGCCGCGGTTCACGACGGGTGAGCGGGTGTGGCCGATCACCAGGCCGGCCCTCGTCGCCCGGACGGCGGCGAGGCTGTTGCCGAAGGCGTCGTCGATGGTGCCGAGCACGTCTCGTCGGTTCACCCGGTCTCCGGCGTACACCCGGAGGTGGAGGATGCCGCTGCGCCCTGCCCGCAGCCAGGTGGTGGTGCGGATGACGACCGGTTCCGAGACAGGTGGCTCAGCGGCGTCGATCACCCCGAGGTGCGCCAGCACCCGCCGAACGCCGGCGACACCGGTAGCGATCGCCTCCTCGTCGAATCGCCAGGCCTCGCCCGCCTCGTAGAGCAGGACCGGCTTGTCGCGCCTTGCAGCGGCCCGGCGAAGGGTGCCGGCACGGGGGCGGGTATGGACGAGCGCCGGTGCAGCGAACGCCGTGGCCAGGTCGAGGACCATCGGATCGTCGAGGTCGGCCCGGACCTGGGGGAGGTTGGTCCGGTGGTCGCTCGCCGTGTGGAGGTCGATGCCCACGTCGGATGGTCCGACGATGCTGGCCATGAACAGGTGGGCGATCTGGGAGGCCAACGAACCGGTGGCAGAGCCGGGGAACGACCGGTTCAGGTCGCGGCGGTCGGGCAGGTAGCGGTCGCCGCCGATGAACCCGTGCACGTTGACCACCGGGACGGCCAGCACCGAACCGGCCATCTCCACCGGGTCGAGGGTGCCCAGGAGCCGGGTGATGATCTCGACGCCGCCGACCTCGTCACCGTGGATGGCGGCGTTGAGCCAGATGGTCGGACCAGGACGTGCGCCGTGCACCACGCGCACCGGCAGGGCCATGTCGGAACCGGTCGCCAGGCGACCGATCGGCAGCTCGAGTTGGGCGACCGTGCCGGCCCTGATCTCGTGGCCGCCGACAACGATCGGCTCGGTTTCGGTCACAGGGATTCCTGCGGAGCGGGGCCTCGTTCGCTGCGGGGTGGCCGTCCGGTCAGATACGAGCGTCCGGGATCGACTGCGAAGCGTCCGCGGATCGCCTGGCGGCCGAGCAGCATGCGGAAACCCATCTGCTCGCGTCGGGTGAGGGTGAACTCGACGGTCACGGTGCTCGGTCCGATCCGGACCGGGAGCAGCACGACGGGTCGCAACCTGGCGACGCCGCTCGACGGTCGCACCATGCGTCGGTCGAGCACCGGGGCCTCGAGCTTCACGGAATCGACGGACGAGCGCTGCCAGGGGTGGACCCGGAAGCGGACCCATTCAGTGCCGTCGCGCTCGAACGTGACCAGCCCCGTGGCGTGCAGAGCCGAGGTGCGGGCACCCGTGTCGACCTTGGCCTTGACCCAGGGCAGACCGTGGTCGGGGAGGCTGACCCATTCCCGCCAACCGAGTACCGGCAGTGACTTCATAGACCCCGATCCCCTCAGTCTGGCCAGTATGGCGTTGCCCCGACCTTCGGCCGGTCGGGCTTCATCATCGCCGCTCGAACGGCCGTAACCTCCCATGGCGACCCGGTTCGCGGGTTCGTCCCCCATTTGCACCTGGAGCCCCGGTGAAGCTCGCCATCCTCTCTCGCCAGCCGAACGGCTACAGCTCGAGCCGCCTCCTGCAGGCGGCCGAGGAGCGGGGCCACGAGGTCGGCATCCTCGACACGCTCCGGTTCGCCATCGACCTGACCGGTGACGAACCCGACCTGCAGTACCGGTCGCAGCCCGTCGACGACTTCGACGCCGTCATCCCCCGCATCGGCGCCTCGATCACGTACTTCGGAACGGCCGTGGTCCGCCAGTTCGAACAGATGGACGTCTACACGCCGAACACCTCGAACGGCATCGCCAACTCCCGCGACAAGTTGCGGGCCATCCAGATCCTGTCCCGGCACGCCATCGGCATGCCGGCCACGGCGTTTGCCCGCAACCGTGCCGATGTACTGCCGGCCATCGAGCGCGTGGGCGGCGCACCGGTCGTGATCAAGTTGCTCGAGGGCACGCAGGGCATCGGCGTGGTGCTGGCCCCCGACACCGCCGTTGCTTCGGCGATCATCGAGACGCTCCAGAGCGCCAGGCAGAACGTGCTCATCCAGTCGTTCGTGAAGGAGTCCAAGGGCCGCGATGTCCGGGCGCTGGTCGTGGGCGACCGGGTCGTGGGGGCCATGCGGCGCACCGCCAAGGGTGACGAGTTCCGTTCGAACGTGCACCGTGGCGGCACGGTCGAGGCAGTCGACCTCGATGACGACTACGAGCAGACCGCTGTCCGGTGCGCCCAGATAATGGGCCTGCGGGTGGCGGGCGTCGACATGCTCGAGGGCAACGACGGACCGCTGGTCATGGAGGTCAACTCGTCGCCGGGCCTCGAGGGGATCGAGCGGGCCACCGGGCTCGACATCGCCGGCTCAATCATCGACTACATCGACAACCAGGTCGCCTTCCCGGAACTCGACGTCCGCCAGCGGCTTACGGTGAGCACCGGCTACGGGGTCGCCGAACTGCTCGTCCGGGAAGATGCCCACCTGGTCGGCCAGTCGATTGCCGAGAGCGGTCTCGCCGAACGGGACGTCGTGGTCCTCACGCTGCACCGGGGGGCGCAGGTGATCCCGAACCCGAAGCCGGGCCGGGTGCTCGAGGCCAACGACCGCCTGCTGTGCTTCGGGCGGCTCGAAGAGATGCGCGACATGATTCCGGACCGCCGGAGCCGCCGCCGGCGGGTGCGCCCCCTGCCCGACGACGCCCTCAGCCCGAACGCCGAGGACGAGTCAGAGGCCTGAGGCGCGATCCCGGTCCATCGACCGGGCCTAGGGTCGCGGCGTGGTCCGGCGATGCAGGAGGTGTCTGTGATGAGCGGTTCGATGGTGGAGTTCCCCGTCAATGGCACTAGTGCGGGTGGCTACCTGGCCGTTCCCGACGCCGGCAGCGGTCCCGGTGTGGTCGTACTGCAGGAGTGGTGGGGCCTGGTGCACCAGATCAAGGGTGTCTGCGACCAGTTGGCAGGAGAGGGGTTCGTGGCACTGGCACCCGACCTCTACGGGGGCGAGTTCGCCGAGCACACCGAGATGGACAAGGCCGGCGAGCTCATGACCACGCTGCCGCCGGACCGGGCCGCCCGCGACATGTCGGGCGCCATCGACCACCTGCTGGCTCTCGACGCCACGACCGGCGACGCCGTCGGAGTGGTCGGCTTCTGCATGGGCGGGATGCTGACCCTGCTGATCGCCGCCATCGAGGGCGACCGGGTGGCGGCGGCTGCGCCGTTCTACGGGGCGCCGCTGGGCGACGACGGCCCCGACTGGTCGGGCCTCACGGCGAAGGTCGAGGGCCACTTCGCCGCCGTCGACGACTTCTTCCCCCCCGAAGCGGTCACGGCGCTGGGCGAGGAGTTGCGGGACATGGGCAGGGATGTCGAGTTCCACGTCTACGACGGCACCGGCCACGCCTTCGCCAACTGGGAGAACCCGCTCGGCACCCACGACGAGGCAGCAGCAGCCACCGCCTGGGGGCGCACCCTGGTCCTGTTCCGCACCTGCCTGTAGCCCGGTCGTCCCCGGCTCGGGAATCGGGCGCCGACGTGCCGTACGCTCGCTGGCATGAGCGAACCGCACCGACCGCTGCGCACCGAGGTCATTCCGGAGATCGTCGTCGACGACTGCGACGCTGCGCTGGCCTTCTACGCCGAGGCTTTCGGCGCCGAGGAACTGATGCGCCACTCCCTGCCCGATGGTCGGGTCATCCATGCCGAGGTCTCGTTCGACGGGTTCGTCATCTTCGTGACCGACGACTTCCCCGAGATGCACGGCGGACAGGGCACCTCACCCACGGCCATCGGCGGCACCCCGATCTGCCTGCACCGCGACGTCGCCGACGTCGATGCCTCGGTCGAGCGGGCCGTCGCCGCCGGCGCCACGCTGCTCCACGGCCCCGAGGACATGTTCTGGGGCGACCGCTACGCACGCCTAGCCGACCCCTACGGCCACCAGTGGTCGCTGGCGACACCCGGCCCGGGTCCCGACGCCGAGGCCGCCGCCGCCATTTCCGAATTTGACCCAGGAGAATCCGAGTGACCGACCAGACGGCACCCCCACGTGCATCGTTCCGCTCGTTCGAGGAGTCCACGAAGGACGATTGGATGCTCATCATGGAGCAGCGCGGTGAACTCAACGCCGCCCTCCCCGACCGGATCCTCGAACAGTTCGAGAACCTGCACAACGACTACGGCGGCTTTCCCGTCGACCGCCTCGAGCACAGCGTCCAGACCGCCACACGGGCCGAACGCGCAGGCCGAGACGACGAGTACGTGCTGTGCGCCCTGCTCCACGACCTGGGCGACCCGCTCACCCCCTACAACCACCCCGACGTGGGGGCGGCGATCCTCAAGCCCTTCGTGTCCGAGGCCAACCACTGGATGGTCGAGCACCACGGCATCTTCCAGGGGTACTACTTCTGGCACCACCTGGGCATGGACCGCAACACCCGCGACCAGTACGCCGATTCGCCCCACTACGTCCTCACCGAGGAGTTCTGCGCCGAGTACGACTCGCCGGCGTTCGACCCGGGCTACGACTCGAACCCACTCGGCCACTACGAGCCGCTGATCCGCCAGTTCTTCGGCACCAACCCGTGGACCGGCCAACCGGTCGGCGGCGGCTGAGTCCACGTCGGCGATCGAGGAGGGGAGCGATGCCGGGATCCGACCTGCAGCGGATGATGGACGGCCTGTTCTGGCACGGCATCCCCACCCTGTTCCGCTGCCTCCACGACCCCGACCCGGCCAACGCCGACATCGGCCTGATCGGCGTGCCGCACAGCACCGGCAACGGCACCACGCAGCGCGACCAGCACCTCGGCCCCCGGGCCGTGCGAGACATCTCGGCCCTCGGGCGACGGGTCCACAACGACTTCGGACTCGACCCGTGGGAGTCGTGCCGCATCCACGACATCGGTGACGTGCCCCTGCCCCGGGCCAACGACAACGAGGCCTGCATCGAGGACATCACCGACTTCTACCGGGAGGTCGGCGAGGCAGGCTGCCGACCGGTGTCGATCGGCGGCGACCATTCGATCACCGGCGGCATCCTCCAGGGCATCGCCGGCGAGGGCGCCCGCCTGACCGACGGAGAGAAGGTCTGCCTGCTGCACTTCGACGCCCACACCGACGCCTACCACAACATCCCCCACTTCCTCGGGGCCGTGAAGTCCGCCGCCCACTGGGCCGGCTACCTCGTCAACGGCGGGCACGTCGACCCGGAGCACTCCGTGCAGGTCGGCATCCGGGGCAACGTCCGCAGCCTCGACTGGCTCGAACCGTCGTATGCCCTCGGGTACGAGGTCATACGCAAGCAGGACTACGACGAGATGGGTCCCGGACGGGTCATGGAGGTCATCGACGAACGCATCGGCGACCGCCCGCTGTACATCACGTTCGACCTCGACTGCCTCGACCCGACGGTCGCCCCCGGTGTTGCCAACATCGAGGCGGGCATCGAGGGCTTCGGCATGGACCAGGTGGTGCAGCTCATCCGTTCGGTGCGCGGCAAGAATGTCATCGGCGGCGACGTGGTCTGCCTCATGCCGACGATCGATTCGCCCAACCACATCACCAGCTACCGGTCGATGGCCGTGATGTTCGAGATCATCTCGCTCATCGCCGACGCATCGTCGTGACACCGGCAGCGGCACCTCATCGCCCGGCCTAGCATCGGCTGGCCATGATCCTCTCTGACCGTTCCCTGCGCGAGGCCATCGCCGCCGGCCGTATCGTCATCGAGCCGTTCGACGACTCCTGTGTGCAGCCCTCGTCGATCGACCTGCACCTGGACCACCGGTTCCTCGTCTTCCGTAACCACACCCGGGGCCTGATCGACGTCAGGGAGGACCTCACAGACCTGACCGAGCAGGTCGAGGCCACCGACGACGATCCGTTCATCCTCCACCCGGGCGAGTTCGTGCTGGGCTCCACGCTGGAGCGCGTGGTCGTGCCCGACGACCTGGTGGCCCGC
Source organism: Actinomycetota bacterium (assembly GCA_014381945.1). Taxonomy (GTDB): domain Bacteria; phylum Actinomycetota; class Acidimicrobiia; order Acidimicrobiales; family MedAcidi-G1; genus S20-B6. The sequence continues at coordinate 5,332 of JACNKQ010000035.1, read as the reverse complement.
CTCGAGGGCAAGTCCAGCCTCGGTCGCCTCGGGCTGCTCATCCACTCGACCGCCGGCTACGTCGACGCCGGCTGGGACGGCCAGCTCACCCTCGAGCTGTCCAACGTGGCCAGCCTGCCGATCACGCTCTACCCGGACATGAAGGTCGGCCAGATCTCGTTCGTGCAGATGACCTCGGCCGCCGACAACCCGTACGGGTCAGGCGTGCTCGGCTCGAAGTACCGGGGCCAACAGGGTCCCCGGCCCAGCCGCTACTGGGAGAACTTCGAGCGCTGAGCGATCGGCCCACAAGTGATAGGGGGACGCAAGTGATAGGGGGACGGGCCTCGTGTCACTTGCCCACAAGTGATAGGGGGACGGGCCTCGTGTCACGGAGACCACCCAGCCGGCTGCAACCAACTCTGCGGCCGAGTGCGCCTAGCCGGCCTCGCCGTTCTGGAGAGCTTCGAGCACGTGGAGGGCGATGTCGCCCACCTTCACCTCTGATTCCTCGACGCCTTCGCCCTTGACGCCGTCGTCGATCATGACGTAGCAGAACGGACAAGCTGTGGCGATGCGCGTGGCGCCGGTGGCCAGCAGTTCCTGGGAGCGTTCGACGTTGATGTTCTTGCCGATGTCCTCCTCCATCCACATGCGGCCACCGCCTGCACCGCAGCACATGCCCTTGGTGCCGCTGCGCTCGGCCTCGACCAGCTCGATGCCGCCGATGCTGCCGACCACCCGACGGGGGGCCATGTAGACGTCGTTGTGGCGACCCAGGTAGCAGGAGTCGTGGTAGACGAGCCGTTCGTCGAGTCGGGCCCCGGACAGGTCGAGCTTTCCCTGGTCGACGAGCCATTCGAGCAGTTGACTGTGGTGGACGACCTCGTAGTGGCCGCCCATCTGCGGGTATTCGTTGGCGAGCGTGTTGAAGCAGTGGGGGCACTGGGTGACGATCTTCTTTACGCCCATGCCGTTGAGGGTCTCGACGTTCTGCATGGCCAGCATCTGGAAGATGTACTCGTTGCCGGAGCGCCGGGCAGGGTCGCCGGTGCACATCTCGGAAGGGCCGAGGATCGAAAACGACACGCCGGCCCGCTGCATGAGCTGGGCCATGGCCCTCGACACCTTCTTGTTCTTGTCGTCGAACGATCCGGCGCAGCCCACCCAGTAGAGGTACTCGGCCTCGAACGGGTCGCCGCCGTCGATGACCTCGATGCCCTCGAGGTCGCCGACCCATTCGGTGCGGTCGCTCTGCGAGAGGCCCCACGGGTTGCCCGAGTTCTCCATGGAGCGGTAGGCAGCGCCCAGTTCGGTGGGGAAGTCGGATTCCATGAGCGACAGGTAGCGGCGCATGTCGAGGATCTTGTCGAGGATCTCGATGTTGACCGGGCAGGCCTCGTCGCAGGCACGGCAGGTGGTGCACGCCCACAGCTCCTCGGAGGTGATGCGGTCGAACATCCAGTTGGCGGGCACGGTGACCTCGTCGTCGGTGCCGATCGGTGGTGACACGACCGGGGTGCCGGTGGCGGCCATGACCTCGCCGGTCTTGAGCACGATCTCGCGGGGGTCGAGTGGCTTGCCGGTGGCGTGGGCCGGACAGACGGCTGTGCAGCGGCCGCACATGGTGCACGAGTCGGTGTCGAGCAACTGCTTCCAGGTGAAGTCCTCGATGGTGGCCACGCCGAAGCTCTCGAGTTCGGTCTCCATGAGGTCGGGCAGCGGCTTCATGGCGCCCTTGGGCCGGTCGCGGTCCTTGAGGTACATGTTGAGCGGCGACGTGAACATGTGGCGCAGCATCGTGATCGGCAGGAGCGCCAGGAAGGCCATGAATGCCAGCACGTGGGCGATCCACATGACCTGGTGCCAGCCGTGGATCGAGTCGGCGAAGAACCCGATCGAGTCGACGGCCCCGGCCAGCGGGTAGCCGACCACCGACCAGGTCTCGGCCGACGGGAGTTCGCCGCCGTGATCGGCGGCGGTGGCGGCGATGCGGAACGCCTCGGCGGCGAAGCCGGTCACGCCGATGGCGGCGAACACGATCAGGCCGGCGGCGTGCTCGGGCTTGGTCTTGATGCGGATGCGGTAGGGACGGAACCGGCGCGGTCCGAAGCGGCGCAGCAGCGCCCAGACCACGCCGACCAGGAACAGCACGCCGGCGACGTCGCCGACCAGCGTGTACGCCCGGTACACGTCGCCGTGCAGGAACTTGAGGCCCTCGGGGACCTGGTGGTTGACCTCGAGGACGGTTGTGACCGCCAGCAGGATCAGGAACGGGAAGTAGATGAGCGAATGCATGAGGCCGGCGGCCGGCTCGCGCAGCAGCGTCTGCATGTAGACGCCGGCCCGGAAGTCGCCGAAGCGGCGCTTGGCGTTGCCGGCGGTGGTGGACCGGTTGTCGGGGGTGCCGCGCTCCCAGTTCTTCATGCGGTTGGCGAACAGGACGGCGCCGTAGACGATCAGCACGGGGATGACCGTGTAGAAGGTCACCTTGAGGGCATCGGGGATGTTCCCGAAGACCTCCCGGGTGATCTCGGAGTCGTCGTGCCAGCCGTTTACCGTTGCGGCGATGCCGGAGGCTGCGGTGAACAGGGCGACGAGGACGCCGAGCCCGATGGCGGCGTGGTGGGGCTTGAACTTGCGCTGGTCCATGGTGGCCGCAGAGTAGCCCCGGCGGTCGGGGTGGTGGGCCTTCGGGAGGGCGCTCAGGCGGCGGGTCGGGCGTCGAGCATGCAGCCCCGGGAGCGCACGGTGCGCAGCACCAGGCCGGAGCCGTCGATGCGCCGACGGAGGCGGCCGAGTTGCACGTCGAGGCTGTTGCGGCTGGGCAGCCCGGCGGGCCAGCCGACACGTGCCAGGTCGGTTCGCGGCACGACGTGGCCGAACCGGTCGGACAGCAGCCCGGCCAGACGGGCCTCGACGGGGGTGAGCGTGGTCCACCAGCGGCCGAACCTCAGGACCCGGTCGTCGGCCAACTCGGGCTCATGGGACACGCTGCTGTCGCAGCGTGAGAGCAGGCATCGGGCCCTGGCCCGGACGTCGCCCTCGTCGGCGGGCATCCGCACCCAGTCCTCGAGCGGGTCGTTGACGGTGAAGGGCGGGGCGTGGGGCGCCACCAGCGCCAGGCGGGGGGTCCCGGCGGCCCGCAGCCGTTCGAGTCGGTCGGACTCGGCCGGCCACCGCACGATCGCCAGGTCGTCCAGATTCCCCTGATGCATGTGCGCACCGTACGGATGCCCTGTTTCGGGTGCGTTTCGCCCCCGTGAACCACCCGTCAACGGTCGGGTTGACGATTCCCCCTGTGTGCGTGACGTTGGTCGGCGGAGGAGGGGCGCCGATGCAGGTAGGAGCGGTGGCATCTCTCGGGAACCAGGAACCCCCTTCGCATCGTCCCAACCGGTGACGATCGACCCGTGGAGACCTGACCGATGCGACCCCCGTGCACCGCCGGCCTGACCCTTACCCTGGCGCTGGTCCTGGCCCTGACCGCCTGTTCGAGCGACACCGCGGCTCCACCGGCCTCCAGCCCCGCTTCCACGACCGTGACGACCACCACGACCCCGTTGGCCACCCGGGGCGGGTTCGTGGGCACCCGGTGGTCCGTCGTCGGACTGATCACCGGAGGCATCACCGAACCACCCCCCGAGGGCTCCGACGTGCACATCACCTTCGACACCGGCGGCTGGATCGACGGTAGCCTCGGGTGCAACTCCATGTCCGGGCAATGGGTGCCGGACGGTGCGACGCTGGTCCTGGGCGGCGTTGGCAATACGAAGATGGCCTGTGGCGACGTGATCGACTGGCTCGACCTGCGTGAGCATCTCTATGGCCCGGTCACCGTCACCGTTCACGACGACGGCAGCGCTGAACTGGTTACCGACAAAGGCACCATCATCCTCCTCACCTCGGCCACCGTGGAACCGTCGCTCACCCTGCCGGCTGGTTTCTCTGCGGAGCGGCCTGCGCCGTTCCCTCTGCGAGAGTTCGACTGGGACCCGGAGGGTCCCTCGACACTCGAACTCCTGGAGGGGACGCTTCGGATCGACGGTGACTGTGCCTATGTGGATCCCGATTGGGGTGGGTCGCCGATCCTGGTGGTCTTCCCGGCGGCGCAGACGTTCCTGAGTTCGGACGGTGACTCGATCTGGGGGCTCGGTGAGGTCGTGTCCGCCGGTCACGAAGTGGCGTTGGGCGGATACGGGAGGGAACCGTCGACCGACGATGCCGAATGGGAATGGAGCCCGAGCACGTTCAGCCTCGTGCAGCCCTGGGCCGACGGGTGTCTGGCCCGAGACCTCTGGTTCCTCGAGTCGATACGGCCAGTGGAAGCGGCGGATGGTTCGGCAGCGCTGACTGCTGGCGACGAGGAGCCGACCGCAGGTGCCCCGGAAGGGCAGGAGGGGGCGGCAGGTTCCGACGGGGCCCTGGACGAGGATGCGGCGATGTACGCCGAGGAGTTCGGGATCACGCTCGACGAGGCCAGGTCGCGCCTGATGCTCCAGTTCGACCTTGACGAGCCGATCGCCGAGATCGTCCGGCTCGAGGGCGGCCGGGTGGCGGGCTGGGGGATCGACCACGAACCGGAGTACACGGGCTACGTGATCCTGAAGGGCGACGAGCCAGTCCGTCCGGAGACGGCGGCGATTCTGGCGGAGGTGCCGTTCCTCGAGGTGCGCCTGGGGGTGGACCACACGGTCGACGAGCTGCTGGCCGCCATCAGGCAACTACCCGCAGAGGTGCGTGCAGCGGTGACCTTCACCGACATCGACGTCGAGGCCAACGCCGTGTCGATCGGCGCACCCGACGAGGAGACCGCGACGTGGATGCGCGAGGTCGTCGCCGAGTCGATGTCTGTCCCGGTGATCGTTGAAGTGGCCGAGCCGACCCACACCGACTGACCCCGCTGCTGGCTCCGTTCTGTCAGGTTCCGGTCAGGGAGCCGACCACAACGCGTCACGCTGACCGAACCGTGGTGTAACCGGGCCTGCGTACGTTCGCCCTTGGAGATCCACCCGCGAACCGAAGGGGGTCATCGTGACCTGTGCCCGTACCGAAGCGCGTTCACTCTCAGAGCCACCGTCCAGGGGTCTGTCAAAGAGCCTGTCCCGAAGTTGGGAGGAGAGACGGCATCGGAGCCAGATCCGCAAGCTCGGCTTCGGCCTCTTCGGAATCCTCGGCGCCGTCCTGGTCATGGCCGGCCCGGCGGCCGCCCAGGAGATCACCCCGGCCGACAACAACGCCCTGCTGGCCAGCCTCTGGCTGATCGTGGCGGGCTGCCTCGTGTTCCTGATGCAGGCCGGGTTCGCCCTGGTCGAGGCCGGCCTCACCCGGGGCAAGAACATCGGCAACATCA
>JACNKQ010000025.1 GCA_014381945.1 Actinomycetota bacterium | reverse complement strand
GGCGGCCGTCGTCGCCGAACTTCATCCAGGCGATGTCGTCGCCGATCGTCTCGACGGTCCATCCCGGAAGGGTCGGGACCATCATCGCCATGTTGGTCTTGCCACAGGCCGAAGGGAAGGCGGCGGCGACGTACCTGCGCTCGCCGCCGGGCGGGGTCACGGCCAACACGAGCATGTGTTCGGCCAGCCAGCCGTCCTCGCGGGCCATGGTCGATGCGATGCGCAGGGCGAAGCACTTCTTTCCCAGCAGTGCATTGCCGCCGTAGCCGGACCCGTAGGACCAGATCTCGCGGGTCTCGGGGAAGTGGGCGATGTACCGGTTCTCGGGGTCGCAGGGCCAGGGCACGTCGTCGGCGCCGTCTGCGAGCGGCGCTCCCACCGAGTGGATGCACGGCACGAAGTCGCCATCGCCGAGCACGTCGAGGACAGGTTGGCCCATGCGGGTCATGGTCCTCATGCTGACGGCGACATATGGCGAGTCGGTCAACTGGACTCCGATGTGGGCGATCGGGGACCCCAGCGGACCCATGCTGAACGGCACCACATACATCGTGCGGCCAGACATCGCGCCCCGGAACAGCGCCGTCATCTCGGCCTTGAGTTCGGTCGGATCGCGCCAGTTGTTGGTGGGGCCGGCGTCCAGACGGTCCTTGGTGGCGATGAAGGTGCGGTCCTCGACGCGTGCTACGTCCTCGGGATCGGAGAGGGCCAGATAGCTGTTGGGACGCAGGTCGTCGTTCAGCCGACGGAGGGTGCCGGAGGCGACCATCCCCTCGGCGAGGGCGTCGTATTCGGCCTCGGAGCCGTCACACCAGTGGACCGCCCCGGGGCCGAGGATCCCGGTCCATTGGTCGACCCATTCGAGCAGGATCTGGTTGGAGGTCGCCGCCGTCATGCCCCTACTTGCTACACCACTGAACATGACGAAAGGGAAATGGAGGGGTGTGACTGGTGCGACAGCAGCCGGGACGGTTTCGGGGCCCGACCTGAGGAATCAGTGGATGTCGGGGGTGTCCATGTCGACCTCGGCACCGATCGAGAGGCCGGTCGCCCGCTCCTCGGAATCGAGTTCGAAAAGCACCCGTTGGCCTGGGCGCAGCATCCTGAAGATGGAGCCCTCGAGGGCGTCGTCCGCCAGGTCGAACTCGGCGAAGTCGGTCTCGCGTACGACCACCCCGTCACGGGATCCGGGGTCGTATGCCTTGATGACTCCCTGCATAGCGGTATCCCGTGTCCCCTCGTAGCGTCGCAGAAGCCCTAGTGGGCGGCCTTTTGCACCTTGCCGGCCTTGAGGCAGCCGGTGCAGACGTTGACCCGCTTCGTGGTCGACCCGACGACAGCGCGGACCCGCTGGATGTTGGGGTTCCAGCGCCGGTTCGTACGGCGGTGGGAGTGGCTCAACTTCTTGCCGAACCAGGGCTTCTTGCCACAGATCTCACATACGGAGGCCATGTCGGTGATGCATCCTTCGATGGGCGGGTCGGGCAGTGGTGGTGCCCGCCCGTGGGAACCCCGAAAGGCTACGGCCACCCCCCGCGGGGCTCCAACCCCCGGCGGCGGATCACGTCGGGGCCGCGACCGGTCTGCGGGGGGTGGCTACGCTCGCGCACCGTGACCACAGCGACCCACCTGGACGCCATCGGCCTGCGGGCCGTCGTGACCGGATTCCGCGACGCCCTGGTCGATCACCGCGAGGTTCTCAACCTCCTCAACGTGTACCCGGTGCCCGACGGCGACACCGGAACGAACATGTCCATGACCGCCCAGGCGGCGGTCACGGCCCTCGAGGAACTCGAGGCTCCGGCCGACGACGACCTGGTGGCGGTGACCGGCGCCGTTGCCCATGGCTCGCTCATGGGGGCGCGGGGCAACTCCGGCGTGATCCTGTCGCAGGTCCTGCGTGCGCTGTGCACGGTGGTGGGTGAGGCCGGCCGCATCGACGGACGTGTCCTCGCCGACGGGCTGGCCGCCGCCTCAGAGGCGGCCTATGGCGCCGTCGGGCAACCGGTCGAGGGCACGATCCTCACCGTGGTGCGCGAGTCGTCCGAGGCGGCGGTTGCCGCAGCCGACTCGGGTGCCGACCTGCTGCCGGTCGCCGAGGCTGCCCGCGTCAGGGCCGGCGACTCGCTCGCCCGGACGCCCGACCTGCTGCCCGTGCTGGCCGAGGCGGGTGTCGTCGACGCCGGCGCCAGCGGCTACGTGCTGTTCCTCGATGCCGTGCTGACCGTCGCCGACGGCCGTCCGCTGCCCGAACCCCCCGAGACTCCAGTGGCCGCTGCCCCGTTGGCGGACAACCGGGGTGTCGCCGACCACGGGCTCGATGGCGGCCGCTACGAGGTCATGTTCTTCCTCGACGCCCCGGACGACACGGTCCCGGGCTTCAAGGACGCATGGGGGGATCTCGGCGACTCGGTCGTGGTAGTGGGCGGCGACGGGGTCTGGAACTGCCATGTCCACACCGACGACATCGGTGCAGCCGTCGAGGCCGGAATAGCGGTCGGGCGCCCCCACCGGATCCGTGTCTCGGACCTGCTCGAAGAGGCCGAGGAGCAGGCCTGGGTGCGTGAGCAGGTCGCAGGCGGCCTGGACGAACCCGCCGGCGAACCGGTGCCCTGTGCCGTCGTCGCGGTCGCCAACGGAACCGGCGTCGTCGAGATCTTCAGGTCGCTCGGCGTCCACAGGGTGGTGGCAGGCGGCCAGTCGATGAACCCGTCGACCGCCGACCTGCTGACCGCCGTCGAGGCCGTTCCCGCCGAGCACGTCATCATCCTCCCGAACAACGGCAACATCGTCGCCGTAGCCGAGCAGGTCGATGCGCAGACCGACAAGACCGTCCGTGTAGTCCGCACGAAGAGCATCTCAGAGGGGTTCGCCTCGCTGCTCGAATACGACCCCGAGGGCACCGCCGACGACAACCTCGACCTCATGGGCGAGGCGGCGTCCGCAGTCGTGGCCGCCGAGGTCACGGTGGCGGTGCGCGACAGCGGGAGCGACGCCGGCGACATCACCACCGGAGACCACCTCGGCCTGTCCGGCGGCAGGGTGCGCGTCATCGCCGGTTCCCTACTCGAGGCGACGACCCGGCTGCTCGACGAACTGCTCGGCGACGACCACGAACTCGTAACGCTCATAGCCGGTGACGGAGCCGACGAGGTAACCACGGCAGTGATCGTGGCACACGTCGAGGACTCGCACCCGCACGTCGAGGTCGAGGTCCACGAAGGGGGCCAGCCCCTGTACCCGTATTTCGTGGGCATCGAGTAGGGAGTGCCCAGCAGATCCATCCCGGCGGGCGTCACGCTCCGGGAGCTGGCCGACCGGCCGGTGACCGACCTCCAGGGAGTGGGTGACAAGAGGGCAGCGGCGTTGGCCAGGGTCGATGTCCGCACGATCCTCGACCTGATCTCCTACTACCCGCGCCGGTACCTCGACCGCACCCGCGAGGCCACCATCGAGGCGCTCGGGGTCGGTGAGGAGGGCATGGTGCTGGTGAGGGTCGCCAGGGTGTCGGCGCGTCGGACCCGCAACGGACGGTCGCTGGTCGAGGCCAGGGTCACCGACGGCACGGGCTCGCTCTCCCTCACCTTCTTCAACCAGCCGTGGCGCGAGCGTCAACTCTCCGAAGGCACCGAGGCGGTCGTCTTCGGCAAGATGGACCTCTACCGCGACAAGTTCCAGATGACCAATCCGATCGTCGACCTGGTGGGCGACCGGACGGGCAGGATCGTGGCCGTCTATCCACAGTCCGAATCGGCCGGTCTCCAGAGCTGGGACCTCGACGGTCTGGTCGGCGAGGCGCTGCGCCGCGTGATGCTGAAGCGGGGCTTCGACGATCCGCTGCCGGCGGGGGTGCGGGACCGCTACCGGTTCGTCGACCGTGCCACGGCCTACGGGGGGATCCACCGTCCGGAGTCCATGCAGGAGGTGGTTGAGGCCCGTCGGCGCCTGGTGTTCGACGAGCTGTTGCGCATCCAGCTCGAGTTGGTCCGCCGCAAGGTCCACCTCGAACGCAGCGCCAGCGGGATCGCCCACGTGTGTGATGGGCATGGCACCGACGGCGATCTGGTCGGGGCCTTCCACGACCGGCTCGGCTTCCCGTTGACCGGCGCCCAGCAGCGGACGATCGACGAGATCCTGGTTGACCTGGCCCGACCATCGCCGATGCACCGTCTCCTCCAGGGCGACGTCGGCTCCGGCAAGACGGTCGTGGCGGTGAGCGCCCTGCTGGTGGCGGTCCAGGGCGGCCACCAGGGGGCGTTGATGGTTCCGACGGCAGTCCTTGCCGAGCAGCACCACCTGGGCATCGCCGACCTGCTTGCGGGGCTAGTGGTCGCCGACCCCGGCACGCTGATGGGCGAGCGGCCCCTCCGGGTCGAGTTGCTCACCAGCCGTGCCACGGCGGCTGAAAGGCGGCGGATCGTCGACGGACTCGAGGACGGAGGCGTCGACATGCTGATCGGCACCCATGCCCTCATCCAGGAAGGGGTCGGCTTCCATTCCCTGGGCGTCATCGTTATCGACGAACAGCACCGCTTCGGCGTCGAGCAGCGGGCCGCCCTGAGGGAACAGGGAAACGACACCGAGCCCGCCATTCCCGATGTCCTCGTCATGACGGCGACACCGATTCCGAGGACGGCGGCCATGACCGTCTACGGCGACCTCGACGTCTCGGTCATCGACGAGATGCCGCCCGGTCGCACCCCGATCCGTACCGACTGGATCGTCGACGACGGGGAGGCATGGGCGATCGTGCGCGATGAGGTGGCGGCCGGCCACCAGGCGTACGTGGTCTGCCCGCTGATCGACGAGTCCGAGGCGCTGGAGGTCCGTTCGGCCGAGGAGACCCACGGGTCGCTGACCGCAGGCGTGCTGTCCGACCTGAGGGTCGGCCTGATCCACGGGAGGGTCGGGCCCGCAGAGAAGGAGGAGACGATGCGGCTGTTCCGGTCGGGCGCCCTCGACGTGCTGGTTGCGACGACGGTGATCGAGGTGGGGGTCGACGTCCCCAATGCGACGGTCATGGTGGTCCTCGACGCCGCCCGCTTCGGCATCGCCCAACTCCACCAACTGCGTGGACGGGTGGGTCGGGGATCGGCACAGAGCCGCTGCCTGCTGGTCGGCGAAGCGCCCACGCCCGACGCCGAGGAGAGACTCGGGGCGCTGGTGCGCACCACGGACGGATTCGAACTGGCCGAAGTCGACCTGGACCTGCGAGGCGAGGGCACGATCATGGGCGAACGCCAGAAGGGCCGCAACGACCTGCGGCTGGCCTCGTTGCGCCGCGACCGCGAATGGGTCGAGGCGGCCAGAGAGGTCGCCGTCGAGTTGGTGGGTGACGGCGACGGCCTCGAGTTGCACCCGGCGTTGTCAGACGAGGTGGCCCTGTTGCTGGGAGGCGACGAGGTCGACTATCTACTCAAGTCATGAACGCACGAACTGTCGAAGCTTCAGAGCTTCCCGACGTGGTCGCCACCCTGGCCGTGGCGTTCGCGCAGGACCCGGTCCTGTCCTTCCTCTACGAGGACCCTGTGGTCCGGCCGTCGATGCTCGCCACGTTCTTCGCCGCCCGCCTGACGGGTGGCATCGGCATTGACGAGGTCCTGACGGTCGACGGCTGTTCCTCGGCCGCCGTGTGGGTGCCGCCACAGGGACCCGACGATCCCGGTCCCGACTTCGGGGCCGTCGTGGCGGCTTCGATGTCACTGCTCGGCGAGGAGCAGGCCATGGCAAAGCTCATGGCGCTCCAACCGATGCTCGAGGCCCACCCTCACACACCGCACTGGTACCTGGCGTTCGTGGGCACCCGACCCGAGGGCCGCGGCAGGGGCCTGGCGTCGGCGCTCGTCGCCGCCGTGACCGACCGGTGCGATGCCGAGGGCGTGCCCGCCTACCTCGAGTCGAGCGACCCGGCGAACGTGCCCCTGTACGAAAGACACGGCTTTTCGGTCACCGGCGAGGTGTCGATCGCCGACGGGCCGACGATCCCCCTCATGTGGAGGGACCCGCACGCCTGACCCGAGGCACGCCTCAGTCGGGTGCGCCGGCCTCTTCGTCGTGTTCGGGCATGACGAGGTCCCACCGGTCCATGCAGTCGGCGCACCGGTAGGCAACCGGATCTCCGGGCTCGAACTCCTCGTCGGGGTGGGCGAGCAGGTGGCAGGTTCCCCCGCAGTCGACGCAGATGATGTTGACCGGCGCCCGCATGGGGGCGAGGGTAACTGACGGCCGCCAGGACATCGAGTCGCTTTGTCGGAGGTGCTTGGGTCGACTGTCGGATGACGGGAGCCGAATCCCGACCAGCGGCCCATACTTGTGCCATGCGCGTCGTGGCAGGAACCGCACGTGGCCTCCGGCTGGCCACCCCCAGGGACGAAGGGATCCGGCCCACCGGTGATCGGGTCCGGGAAGCCCTGTTCAACGCCCTCCACAGCCGAGGCGCCATCGAGGAGGCCACGGTGCTCGACCTGTTCGCCGGGACGGGTGCACTCGGAATCGAGGCGCTGTCGCGTGGCGCCTCACATGTGGTGTTCGTCGAATGTTCACGCACCCACGCCGCCCTGGTGGAGGCCAACCTCGCCACCTGCGGCTTCTCCGACCGGGCAGCGGTCGTAGTCGCCGACGCCCGGGCATGGTTGTCGGCCAACCCCGGACCGTGGGACCTGGCCCTGTTGGACCCGCCGTACGCCTTCGATGGCTGGCTGGCGCTGTTGGCCGGGCTCGACGCCGGGCTGGTTGCCGTGGAGTCCGACCGGGAGCTCGAATCGGTACCCGGATGGCATGTCGAGAGGGTGCGCCGGTATGCGGGTACCGTGTTGACGCTGCTCTCGCCCCAAGACGGAGACCCAGGGAGTTCCACCCCGTGACCCGAGTCCTGTACCCCGGTTCCTTCGATCCTGTCCACAACGGGCACGTCGAGCTCGTCGAGACGGCCGCCCGGCTGTTCGACGAGGTCGTCGTAGGCACGCTCATGAATCCGTCCAAGGGCGGTGGCCTGTTCACCCTCGAGGAGCGCATGGACCTGCTCGATGAATGCTTCGCCCACCTCGACAATGTCAGCACCACGATGTTCGACGGGCTCGTCGTCACCCTGGCCCGGCAGGTAGGTGCCGACTTCATTGTCAAGGGCCTGCGGGCGGTCTCCGACTTCGAGACCGAGCTCCAGATGGCCCAGACCAACCTGGCCATCTCCGGGGTGCACACCATCTTCCTGCCGACCGCCTCCCGTCGGTCGTTCCTGGCGTCCGGGCTTATCCGCGAGGTGGCCCGTCTCGGCGGCGACGTGTCCGAGATGGTCCCCGAGCAGGTCTTCCGGCGGCTGGTGGAAAGGGTCGGGGGTACGGAGCGGTGACCGACATTCCCGACACCGGGCTGACGCCGCCGACCCCGGCTGAGCCGGGCGCCCCTTCTGTGCCGACACCCGACCCGTATCACCCGCCACAGGTCGAGGGCATCATGCGCCAGGCCCGCGAGGTCGTCGCCTCGGCCCGTCCGATGCCGCTGTCGGCGTCCTCCATGATCAACAAGGAGGACCTCCTCGAGATGCTCGACGAGGCCATCGCCCGCCTTCCCGACGACCTCAGGGCCGCCCGGTGGCTGCTCAAGGAGCGAGAGGAGTTCCTGGCCAAGGTGCGCCGCGAGGGTGACGAGATCCTCGAGATGGCGCGGTCGCAGGCCGAACGGCTGGTCCAACGCACCGAGGTCGTCCGCACGGCCGAGCAACGGGCCCGCCAACTGGTCGAGATGGCCCGAGAGGAGACACGGCGGATGCGGCGCGAAACGGAGGACTACTGCGACCAGAAGTTGGCGACCTTCGAGACATCGCTGACCGATGCCCGCGACACAATCGCCACGGGTCGCCGCAAGCTCCAGGAGACGGTGCTCGACCGCGAGCGTCGCCAGCAGGCCGAGGTTGCCGAACAGGCCGCCCAGGCGGCCACTGAGGAAGCCCGGAGGCCGAGGTCCAGTTCGTCGTTTTTCGACCAGGACAGTGGCGGCGAGTCGGGCGGGTGACCGCCCCGCAGCCCGGACAATGACCGGGGGCCTCCGGGTACCCGTCGCCCTCCTGCGGCGTCCGGGTGTGGCCCCAAGGGAGGTGCGGACGACCGCAGTCCTCGAAGGCATGCGCATCGGAACTGTCGGTGTCGACGGTGACGAGGTCGTCATCGACCTCGAGGTGGGAGCGAGCGGCATGGACATCGTGGCGTCGGGCAAGGTCGATGTCGACTGGACGGGGGAGTGCCGGCGATGCCTCGAACCGGTTTGTGGCCACCTCCGGATCGATGTGCGCGAGGTCTTCCGGTCGGATGACGCCGATGCCGGAGACACCTACCCGCTCGAGTCCGATGCCGGAGAGGACTGCATCGATGTCGGGGCCGTTGCCCGTGACGCCGTGCTCCTGGCGCTGCCGCTGTCACCGTTGTGCGGTGACGACTGCGCCGGCCCGGACCCCGAGCGCTTTCCGGCGATGCCCGTGGAGGAAGTCGGGCCCGAAGGGGAAGCCGCCGAACCGGAGCGGGATCCCCGCTGGGCGGTACTCGACGCCCTGCGCGAACCCGGTGACGAGGGCTGACCGGGTTCGGTCGAGTGCCCGCTAGCCTTTGCGGGTCGCCGGGCCGGGCACCGAGTCCACTCCAGGGCCCACGATTTCCCCGAACGCTCCAACCACCGCGAGTCCACGATGGCCGTCCCCAAGAAAAAGACATCCAAGTCCAAGGGCCGTAGCCGCCGGGCCGCAAACTGGACCCTGCGCCCGTCGTCGCGCAGCACCTGTCCCCGCTGCGGTGAGGTTCGTCGCCCCCACCGCGTGTGCGGCAACTGTGGCTGGTACGGCGGCCGCCAGGCCATCGACGTCGACTGAGCCGAACGGCTCCGTTTCAATGACCCTCCCGCTCCCGGTCGCCGTCGATGCGATGGGCGGCGACTTCGCACCCGACGAGATAGTCGCCGGCGCATTGCGAGCCCACGATGAGCACGGCATACCTGTCGTCCTCGTCGGTCGTCCCGAGGACCTGACCGACTGCGGTGGCCTGGAGGTGCTACCCGCCTCGGAGGTAATCGCCATGGACGCCGATCCGGGTTCCAGCGTCCGGAAGATGAAGGACTCTTCGCTGGTTCGGGCTGCCGAGGCGGTGCGCGACGGTGCCGCATCGGCGATGGTGAGCGCCGGCAACACCGGGGCCACCATGGCGAGCGCCCTCCTTCGCATGGGCCGCATCAGGGGGGTCAGTCGTCCCGCCATCGCCACCCTGCTGCCGACCCCGGGCGGGAAGCCGACCGTCCTCCTCGATGCCGGCGCCAACTCGGAGTGCAGCCCGGCATGGTTGGTCCAGTTCGGCCAGATGGGGGCCGTCTTCTCCCGGGACCGCCTTGGAATCGCCGAGCCTCGTGTCGCCCTGCTCTCAATCGGCGAGGAGCCCGGCAAGGGCAGCCCGTTCGTCAAGGAAGCCCACCGGGCCATGACGGACGCCGACTGGAAGGATGCCTCGTTCGTCGGCAACGTCGAGGGCCGCGACCTGCTCACCGATGAAGTCGACGTGGTCGTGACCGACGGGTTCACCGGCAACGTGGCGCTCAAGACGCTCGAGGGGTCGATGACGGCGCTCATGACCGCCCTGCTCACCAGCCTCGGTGAGCGCCCCGAGGCAGCGGAGGCGGCGCAGACGCTGGGGCCCGAACTCGACAGCCTGTACAGGATGTTCCACCCGGATACCTACGGCGGTGCCATGCTCCTGGGTGTGCGGGGCGTCTGCATCATCAGCCACGGTTCGTCGCGCTCGCTCGCCATCGAAAATGCGGTCCGGGCCGCCGCTGAGATGGTGGAGGCCGATGTGGTGGGCCACATCACCGAGGCGGTTGCCGCTCCGAACGCCGACTGAGGCTGTTTCAACCCCTGTCCGCCTATTTCCGTCCTTTCAGGGCCCTCCCGGACAGAATGTCGATCCGGTAGAATCGGTAGTCACACCCCCTGCGTTCGGTGCCCGCAGTTCCTATTTGCCACCACCGTCCGCCCGAAGTCCCCGAGGAGTCCCGTGCCTGCCGAAACCCATGTCGAAGGAGACCCGATCGGACGCGACGAGGTGCTCGCACTGGTCCGTGACCGGCTTGCCGACATTCTCGAGATCGAGCCCTCCGACATCGGCGAGGGTGACTCGTTCGCCGACGACCTCGACGCCGATTCCCTGGCGCTCATCGAACTTGTCGAGGCCATCGAGGAAGAGCTGGCCGAGCGTTCGGTCGGCTTCCGCATCGAAGACGAGGTCCTCGAAGACCTCAAGACCGTGCGTGACGCGGTCGACTATGTCTCCTCCCTCCTCGGCTGATCCCGCAACCACCGAAGCGCAGGCCGTCGCAGATCGGCTCGGGCACCGGTTCGCAGACCCGGACCTGCTGATCGAGGCCCTGACGCACCGCTCCTGGTGTGCCGAGCACGGTGGCGAATCCAACGAGCGCCTCGAGTTCCTGGGTGACGCCGTGCTGGGGCTCGCCGTCGCCGCCCGCCTCTACCGCGTGCACCCCGAACTCACCGAAGGCGAGTTGGCCAAGATCCGTGCGGGTGTCGTCAGCGCCGACGCCCTGGCCGAGGCCGCCCGTTGCATCGACCTCGGCCGAGCGCTGCGGCTGGGTCGGGGTGAGGCAGCGTCGGGTGGGGACTGCAAGGAGTCCATCCTGTCCGATGCCATGGAGGCGGTCATCGGCGCCGTCTTCCTCGATGGCGGCCAGCGACCGGCTTTCGCGGTCGTCGATGGGCTCCTCGACAGCGCCATCGACCGGGCCGCCGAGGATCCGGGGGTCCACGATCACAAGACCCGGCTCCAGGAACTCGTGGCGCGCCACTTCGATGCCCCGCCGAGGTACCTGTTGACCTCCGAGGGCCCCGACCACGATCCACGGTTCCACGCCGAGGTCGAGGTCGACGGGACCTCATACGGGCCCGCCTCCGGCACCTCCAAGAAGCGGGCCGAACAGGCGGCTGCCCACCTCGCCTGGACCGAGCTCGAGGGGCTCGACCGGTCCGCCGCCCCCGAACCGAATCGTCAGGAAGCGGCCGTCCTGGCCGAAGCAGGGAGAGATTGATGACCATTGCGTTGGAACTGCCCGAGATCGAAACCCTTAGACGCGACCTCGACCGGGACCTCTGCAACCCGAGCCGAAAGATCAAGTCTGCCGAGGCGGCGTCGATGGCGGTGCTGGAGGGCTACCACAACCGCAAGCAGTTCACCAGCCAGCTCGAGGGTCGCAAGGTGGTTTCGGTTCGTCGGGCCGGACTCCACATCTGCATCGAGATGGACGACCACTACCTCGTGATTCGCCTCGGCCCCGGTGCCCTGCTGCGTCGACAGCGCACGAAGGAAGCCAGGCAGCCGGGCACCGAGTTGACGATCACGTTCACCCAGGGAGGACAGCTGCGCCTGGTCGACCCGGCCGGGGCCTCACAGGTTCGCGTCGTGCCGGCCGAGACGATCTTCCAGGACCTTCCTGAACTCGACAGGTTGGGCCTCGACCCGATTGGTGAACCGATCTCCTGGACGGACTTCGCCGGACGGGTGTTCAGCCGCGATGCGCTGCTCAAGGACCTCCTGTGCGACGACTCCTTCCTTGTCGGCATCGGCGACGTCTACAGCGACGAGATCCTCTTCGCCGCCGGGCTGCGGCACGACCGGCGGACCGGCTCGCTCTCGAGCCAGGAGGTCCGGCGCCTCTACCGGGCGGTTGTCGAGATCGTCCACAATGCCGTCAAGTACCGGGGCACAAGCCTCGAGGATCGGCCCTTCCTCGACATCTTCGGCGTTGCGGGCATCTACCAGGACCATCTGGCCGTCTACGGGCGGGCCGGCGATCTCAGCCCTCGCAGTCGGGCGCCGATCCTGCGCACGAAGTACAAGAACCGCTGGACCTACTACTGCGACACACAGGTCTGAGGATTCTGCGCCACCGGGCGCCGAAACGCGGCATCTGACGCCGTTCCTGCGTCTATGGTGGGGGTGTGGCAAATGACAGCACTGTGATTCGCGTATCGGCCCGCGTATCGGCCTGCCGGGGAAACGGCGCGGAGGGGTAGCCGGGGTGTTCCTCAAGCGGCTCACCATCAAGGGCTTCAAGTCCTTCGCCGACCGGGCCGTGCTCGATGTCGAGCCGGGTGTAACCGTCGTCGTCGGCCCCAACGGCAGCGGCAAGTCCAACGTGGTGGATGCCATCACCTGGGTGCTCGGCGCCCAGGCCCCCAGCGCCGTCCGTTCTCAGAAGATGGACGATGTCATCTTCGCAGGCACCGCCGAGCGTCCCGCCCTCGACCGGGCCGAGGTCTCGCTCACGATCGACAACGAAGCCCGCCTGTTGCCTGTCGACCTCGCCGAGATCACCATCACCCGAACGTTGCTCCGGACCGGTGAGAGCGAGTACTCGCTCAACGGCGCCGCCTGCCGGCTGCTCGACATCCAGGAGCTGCTCTCGGATGCGTCGGTGGGGCGACAACAGCATGTGATCATCTCCCAGGGCCAGATCGACGCCGTGCTGAACGCGCACGCCGAGGAGCGGCGCATGATCATCGAGGACGCCGCTGGGATCCTGAAGTACCGCAAGCGCCGCGAGAAGGCCGAACGACGCCTGCGGTCGACCGAGGTGGACCTGGACCGCCTGGGCGACCTGCAACGCGAGGTGAGGCGACAGTTGCGACCGCTCGAGCGTCAGGCCGAGGCGGCCCGCCGACACGGTGACCTGGTCGGCGACCTGAGCGCCCTGCGCCGCCACCGCACCGCAACCGAACTCACCACGCTCCGGGAGCGGGCCCGCAGAGAGGCCACGAGCCGGGCCGACCTGGCCGGCATCGAATCCGGGTCACGTGCCACCCTCGAGGGTTTCGCCGACCAGATCAGGTCGGCCGAGTCCGAGTTGGCCGCCGGTGGTGACGACCTCGGCGACCGCCTGCTCCGCTTCGAGTCCCTTCGTGAACGCGGCCGTGGAATCCGCGGCGTGCTGGTCGAACGGCTGCGGGGCATCGAGCGGGACCGCGAGGCCTTCGTCTCACAGCAGATGGTCCTCGGCCTCGAAGTCGACAAGACCCGTGCCGAGTCCGAGTTGGCGAGCCTCGAATCCGAATCCGAGTCCCTGGCCCCCGAGTCCGAGCGCCTGGCGCTGGCCGAGACAGGGCTGGCGGCGGACCGCACCGCCTTCGAGGTCACCTGGGCCGAGGGGATCGTGGCCCTCGGCACCCACGCAGCCGAGGCGCGCGGCGAGTTGGGCGTGCTGCGGGCCACGCTCGCCCAGGCCTCGACCGAAAGCGACGGCCTGGCCGGCCGCCTGGCCCTGCTCGAGGCCGAGACCGGTCGCCTCGACGCCGCGGCCATCGACCTGCGCCACCAACTCTCCGAGGGCGAGACAGCCGAACAGCCGTTGGTCGAGGCGCTCACCCAGATCGAGCAACGCCTGCACGCTGCTGCCATGCAGCGCAACGTCGCCTGGGAACGGCTGGCCACGGCGGAGGCCGATGTCCGCACCGTCCGGGCGAGGGCGGAGGCCCTCGCCCTCGCACTCGACGAGGCCCGCTCGCGTGCCGGCGTGGCCCACCTGTCGGCCATCGAAGGTGTCCTGGGCACACTGCTCGACCTGGTCGAGGTCGACGAGGGCTATGAGGCCGCCTTTGCCGCAGCAGCCGGCGAGGCGCTCGACGCTGTCGTCGTCGAGGACGCCGAACGTGCGGTGCAGGCTCTCGATGCCCTGCGCGAGGGCCACCTCCACGCAGCGGTGCTCTCCCTGGTCGCCGGCACCGGAAACAAGACTGCGCCACCGGTCGGACGATCGGTACGTGGGCACGTACGTGCCCGCACGCCCGAGGTCGACCGCCTGCTCGACCGCCTCCTCGCACCGGCCGCCATCGTCGACGCCCATGCCGCTGTCGAGGCGGCGATGGCGTACCCCGATGCCGTCTTCGTGACCCTCGATGGGGACCGGTTCGGACCGTCCGGCTGGCGGATCGGCGGAGACCGAGGGGGTGCCACGGGTGCCGCCCTGGCCGAAGCCGAATCCAGCCTCACAGTTGCCGAGGACGAGCGCATCGACGCCCGCCGCCAACTCGACGAGGCCGAGCGTCAGACCTCCGACCTCGAGGACGAGGTTGCCCGGCACACCCGGCAACTCGATGTCCACGATGGTCGGTTCACGGCGGCCGCCGAGGCACTCCAGCGTCTTCAGGCCGAACGCCGTGACGTCCTCAACGAGGCCGAAGGCCTCCGGACCCGCATCGGGGTGATCGAGGCCCGGCTGAAGGATGAGCGGTCCCGGGTCGCCGATCTGGAGACGAGGCTGCCCGACCTCGAGGACGCCGAATCCGAAGCCGTGGAATCCGGTCGACGCATGGCCGAGCAGCGCCGTGACCTCGAGGAGCGCTCCGCCGAGTTGGCCGGCCGCCGGACCGCACACGAGGTCCGGATGGCCGACCTGGCGGCCCGACGCAACCTGCTACTCACACGGGTCACCGAGTACTCCTCACGCCTCGACGAGCTCAACGACGAGCGCCAGCAGGCCGACCAGCGACGCGCCGAGCTCGACCTTCAGGCGGCGGCCACCCGCCACCTCGTAGAGGCGCTCGACGTTCGCATGTCGGTTGCGGATGGGCGACTCGACGAGCTGCGGGAGCAGCGCCGTCGACAGTCCGAGCGTGTGCGGGCCGTTGCCGCAAGGCTCGACGGGCTCCGCCGCGAGCGCTCCGACGCCGAGCAGTCGCTCACCGATGCGAGAGAGCGCCTGACCCGGCTCGAGGTCGAGCGGGCCGAGACCAGGCTCCGACTCGAGAACCTGACCGAGGCGATACGTAGCGAGTTCGGTTGCGAGCCCGATGCCATCCTGGACGCTCCCGTTCCCGACCTGCCCGACGACGTCACTGCGACAGCCCGCATCACCGAGCTGGAACGGGAACTCGAGTTGATGGGGCCGGTCAACCCGTTGGCACTCGAGGAGTACGACACCCTGCGCGAGCGCCACGAGTTCCTGGTCGGCCAACTCGAGGACATCCGCAACACCCGACGTGACCTCCGCAAGGTGATCCGATCGATCGACGATGAGATCGCCTCGGTGTTCGCCGAGGCGTTCGCCGAGGTGTCGGCCCATTTCACCGACCTGTTCGACACCCTGTTCCCGGGGGGCACCGGCCGACTCCACCTCACCGACCCGGACAACCTGCTCGAAACCGGCATCGAGGTCGAGGCGAAGCCCTCGGGCAAGAACGTCAGGAAGCTCTCGCTGCTGTCCGGTGGCGAGCGCTCGCTCACCGCACTTGCGTTCCTGTTCGCCGTCTTCCGCAGCCGACCCTCGCCCTTCTACGTCATGGACGAGGTCGAGGCCGCTCTGGACGACGTCAACCTGCACCGCTTCCTGGGGCTCGTCCGACAGTTCAGAAACGATGCCCAGCTGCTGATCGTCAGTCACCAGAAGCGGACGATGGAGGCTGCCGACTGCCTGTTCGGCGTGACAATGGCGCCGGGTGGTTCATCGCGTGTCGTCAGCGAACGGGTCGCCGTGGACCGTGTCGCCGAGGACGTCGTGGCGCTCGTCGCCTCCTGACAGGTCTCCCACCCGCCCCTTCGGGCGGTCCGACCCGGGGTACCGTCGGGGGATGCGGATCCTCGTCGTCGATGACGAAGCCGACCTCGTAGAGGCGCTGGCGCGCGGGCTGCGACGCGAGGGCTATGCCGTCGATACGGCAGCCGACGGCGACGAGGCGCTCGACAAGGCCTCGTTCAACCCCTACGACCTGGTCTGCCTCGACCTGACGATGCCCGGGATCGACGGCCTCGAGGTATGTGAGCACCTCCGGGCGAACCCTGTCGACGGGGTCGTTCCCCGGATCCTGATGCTCACCGCCCGTGACACCGTGGGTGACCGGATCCGAGGATTGGACGCAGGCGCCGACGACTACCTGGTCAAGCCGTTCTCCTTCGACGAGTTGGGTGCACGGATCCGCTCCCTCCTGAGAAGGGACGCCGGCCGTTCTGGGGCGGCGCTCGAGGTCGGGGGCCTGGTACTCGACACGGCCCGACACCATGCGACCTGCGACGGCGCCACCCTGGACCTGTCACCCAAGGAGTTCGCACTGCTGCGCTACTTCATGTCGAGGCCCGAACTGGTCGTCTCACAGGAGGAACTGCTCGAGCACGTATGGGACGAGCACGCCGACCCCTTCACCCAGACAGTCCGCGTGACCGTGGGGACGCTCCGCAAGAAGTTGGCCGCCGTTGGAGGGGACGACGCCATCGAAACGGTGGTAGGCCGCGGCTACCGGCTCGGTACGGGGGGGGACGCCCCGTGAGCGCCGACCCGGACGAGGTGCGCCCGTCGCTGTTGAGGAACATCCTCCTACCGGCCGCGAGCATCCGCTTCCGCCTGGCCCTGCTCCACTCGATCCTGCTGTTCGGCATCGCCGCCGTCGCCATCGGTGCCATCTACCAGAACGTGTCACGCGTCCTCGACGACGAGCCGATGTCACGCCATGCGGCGTTCACGGAACTGGTCGACCCGCCCGACGACGATGCCGCCGGCGGCCTGCAGGTATTCGAGGAGGCGGTCAACAGTCGGGCCCTGAGACAGCTGCGTACCTACTCCGTCGTCGCCCTGGCAGTCCTGTTCTTCGCCAGCCTGATAATCGGGTGGTACGTCTCAGGGCTCGTCGTGCGCCCGATCGGACGCATCACCGCTGTGGCCAGGAGGATCCAGGGAACCGACCTGTCGCGCCGTATCGGCCTCGGTGGTCCACCCGACGAGTTCCGGGAGTTGGCCGACACGTTCGACGACATGCTCGACCGCCTGGACGCCGCCTTCGAGATGCAGCGGCGCTTCATCCAGGAGGCCTCCCACGAACTGCGGAACCCACTTGCCGTCCTGCGCACCAACCTGGACGTGGTGATGGACGACCCCGGGTCGGGTCCGGACGACTTCCGGGCAGCCAGTGAGGTGGCGCTCCGGGCCACCTCCCGTATGTCTTCCATGGTCGACGACCTTCTCCTGTACGCACACCACGAACGGCCCGACATCCATCATGGTCCGATCGACCTGGCATCGGTCGTCACTGAGACGGTCGCAGACTTCGCCGCTGCAGCCGGGTCAGCCGGTGTGGAACTACGGTCCGAGGTGGCGGAGCAACTCGCCGTGGTCGGTGACCCTGCGGCGCTTCGCAGGGGGTTGGCGAACCTGCTCAGCAACTCGATTCGCGTCTCCGAACCCGACACGTCGGTGCTGGTCTCCGGCGGTCACGACGAGGAGAAGGTATGGATCTCGGTGCGCGACGAGGGACCCGGAATCGACCCCGACGACATCGACCGTGTCTTCCAGCGCTTCTGGCGCGGCGACCTCTCGTCGGCCAGGGAACACGGCCGGTCCGGTCTGGGGCTTGCGATCGTGCGTCAGATAGCCGAGGGCCACGGTGGGCAGGTCACAGTTCGTTCGACCCTCGGCGTCGGGTCCACCTTCACGATCTGGTTGCCCCGGTATGTGGATCGCTGATCCCGAGCAGGAATTTCGACCTTCGCTGTCTGGTTGCCTCTGTATGTGGATCGCCGATCCCGAGCAGGAATACTGACGGCGTGGAGGAGTCGACGACCGAGGCTGAGGACACCCGTCGAACCCCGTCTGAGCCACGGTTCCTTCCGGCGACGGAGGACGGAACCGGTGGGCCTCAGGATGGGGCCGGGGCCCGGTCGGTCGACACCCCGTCGCACGGTGTAAACGCCCCGTTGCCTTCGCCGGTAGCCCCGGTCGACCCTGTCGTCCGCAGGGGGGCACGGCTGCTTTCGGTCGGCGTGGTGGCGCTGGTCCTTGTCGGCGCGGGAGTCGGCGCAGGCTGGCTGCTTCGGGACGGTGGCGGTTCGAGCCCCGCCCCGACCGGCCTCACCGTGATGGTCGGAGAAGCACCCGTTGCCGACTCCGGCGATGAACCGGTCGTGGCGGTCGCCGAGGCGGTGACACCTTCGGTGGTCCACGTCTTCGTCCCGGGGTTCGGTCAGGGCTCGGGGATCGCACTCGACGGCGAGGGTCACGTGGTGACCAACGCCCACGTGCTGATCGAAGATGCGGCGACGGCCGAGGAGTTGGCGGGCATCGAGGTGGAGGTCGTCCTGTCCAGCGGCCGACGGATCGAGGCGACAGCCATCGGCGCCGACATTCGCCGGGACGTAGCTGTCCTCCGTCTCCTGGAGCCCGCCCCCGAACTGCTGCCGGCCACGTTTGCTCCGAGTGACGAGGTCCGCGTCGGCCAGCTCGCCGTGGCGGTCGGCAGCCCGTTCGAACTGACCCAGTCCGTGACCTCCGGCATAGTGAGCGCCATCGGACGGGTGTTGCCCTCATTTGGCTGCAACCTGGGCAGGGGACAGTCGGCCGAGTGCGCCGGGGTGGCGACCATCCAGACCGACGCACCGATAAACCCCGGCAACTCGGGAGGTCCGCTGTCCGACAGGTACGGCCGGGTCATCGGCATGAACACGTCGATCCGGACCAACAACTCGTTCGACGTCTCCAATGCCGGGGTGGGCTTCGCCCTTCCGAGCGACACGGTCATCATCGTGGCCGAACGCCTGCTCGCCGGCGAGCCCGTCGGTACCGCCTGGTTGGGCATCGTCGGCATTTCGACCACGGACGGTCGTCCGGGTGCACTGATCGAGGTGGTAGAGCCCGGATCGCCGGCTGACACCGCCGGTCTGGAGGCCGGCGACCTGATCGTGGTCTCCGACGGCCGCCCCCTCGTTGCCATGGATGCCCTGCGGGCGGACATCCAACTGCGGCTACCGGGGATGTCGGTGGAGTTGCAGTTCGAGCGCGACGGGGTCCTCCAGGCGACCGTCGTAGAGCTCGGTTCCCTGGACGACTTCATCGGCTGACGCCACGGACGAGGGAGAGAGCCGCCGTTAGGCTGGCCGCTGCATGACCCTCCGTACCCGTCTCGGCCGCGCCCGTGAGGCCCTCGGAGCACGGCTGGCCGATGTCCGTGGCCGCGACGAGGTTGATGCCGCCACCTGGGACGAACTCGAGGAGGCCCTGATCCTCGCCGACGTGGGCGTTTCGATGTCGACGGCGCTCCTTGCACGGGTACGCGAGCGGGTGGGAGCCGACGGGGTTTCCGACGGTGCCGATGTCATCGACCTCCTCAAGGCGGAGATCATCGGCCGGCTCGATGGTGTCGACCGTTCCCTGTCGGAGCGGGCATCGCCGAGCGTCTGGCTGTTCGTCGGCGTGAACGGCGTCGGCAAGACGACCACGATCGGCCGACTGGGACACCTCCGGGTGTCTGCGGGGCGAAGCGTCGTATTCGCCGCCGGCGACACCTACCGGGCGGCGGCGGTCGAACAGCTGGGGCTGTGGGCCGAGCGTGCCGGTGCGACGGTCGTCAGGGGTGCCGAGGGTGCCGACCCGAGCTCTGTCGTCTTCGATGCCATCGAACATGCCGCCGCCCGGGGGGCCGATCTGGTGCTGGCCGATACGGCCGGTCGCGTACACACCCGCCGGAACCTGATGGACGAGTTGGCCAAGGTCCGCCGTGTCGCCGAGAAGGGCGCCGGCTCGGTGACCGAGACGCTGCTCGTGCTCGACGCGACGACCGGTCAGAACGGCCTCGTCCAGGCTCGACAGTTCACCGAGGCGGCAGATGTGACCGGGCTCATCCTCACCAAGTTGGACGGCTCGGCACGAGGCGGCATCGTCCTCGCCGTCGAGGGTGAACTCGGCATTCCCGTCAAGTTCGTCGGCGTGGGTGAGGGCCTGGACGATCTCGTGCCGTTCGACCCCGGCGAATTCGTCGACGCCCTGTTCGAGATGGGGGAGTGAGGGTTCTGAGATGTTCGAGAACCTGACGAACCGCTTCGAGGTGATCCTCCGCAACATCCGGGGGAAGGGCCGCCTGGGGCCCGACGAGGTCGAGGTGGTCCTCCGGGAGATCCGCGTCGCCCTGTTGGATGCCGATGTCCACCTCGGCGTGGTTCAGACCCTGCAGGACCGGATCAGGGAGCGGGCCCTCGGCGAGGAGCTGAGCGGCGTCCTCAACCCCGGCCAGCAGGTCGTCAGGATCGTGCTCGAGGAGCTAACCGGGATCCTCGGCGGTGAGACGATGCCGATCACGTTCGCCTCGAAGCCGCCGACGGTGGTTCTGCTCGCCGGCCTCCAGGGATCGGGCAAGACCACGGCGTCCGCCAAGTTGGCGCGTTGGTTCAAGGCGAACGGACGGAACCCGCTGCTGGTGGGTGCCGACCTGGACAGGCCGGCCGCCGTCGAGCAACTGCGCACCCTGGCTGGGCGCATCGACGTGCCTGTCTTCAGCCAGCCCGGTGACCCGGTTTCGGTGGCTGCTGCCGGGCTTGTAGAGGCCCGTCGCCTCGGACGCGATGTCCTGATCTGCGACACAGCCGGTCGGCTGGCGATCGACGACGACCTCATGGCGGAGGTCGCCCGGATCGCAGCAGTTCTCGAACCGCACTACACGTTCCTCGTCCTCGACGCCATGACCGGACAGGATGCTGTCAACGTCGCCGAGGCGTTCCACCAACGGCTCGAACTCGACGCGGTGGTGCTCACGAAGCTCGACGGCGATGCACGTGGTGGTGCAGCCCTCTCGGTCAGGGAGGTGGTGGGTCGGCCCATTGCCTTCGCCTCGACGGGTGAGGCGCTGGAGGACCTCGAGCCCTTCCATCCTGACCGGTTGGCCAGTCGGATCCTCGGAATGGGCGACATCGAGACCCTGATCGAGAAGGCGGAGGAGACCTTCGAAAAGGAGCAGGCTGAGGCGGCTGCCGCCCGGATGCTGGAGGGAACTTTCACGCTCGACGACTTCCTCGAACAGCTCCGCCAGATCCGGCGAATGGGCCCGGTCGGCGACGTCATGCAGATGGTCCCGGGTCTGGGACAGCAGATACAGGGAGCCGAGGCTGAGCTCGACGAGCATCGCATCGACCGCATAGAGGGGATCATCCACTCGATGACCCCCGACGAGCGCACCGACCCGGATGTGATCGACGGTTCACGCCGTGCACGGATAGCCGCCGGCAGCGGTACGCAGGTCAGCGAGGTCAGCCGGCTGGTCCGCCAGTTCCGTGAGATGCGCAAGCTCATGAAGCAGATGGGAGGGGCGGGGTCGAAAGGTCGGGGCCGCGGTCCGAAGCGGGGCAGGAAGGGCAGGAGGCAGGGGGGCGGTGGTCGGACGACGCCCAGCGGTCCCGTGAAGGTTCAGAACAAGGGCCTGGCGCTGCCCGGACTGGGCGGCCATGGCGTCGAGGGAGCGCAGGATCTGGGAAACCCCGGAACGTTCGAGCCCGGGGGGTTCCTGCCGCGATCCTGAACGGGCCCGACGGGATGGAAAAGCTCGCCGGGTCCGGCAGACTGTTCCACCGGTCCGACGGGTACGACCGCTGTTCGTCCACCCGGCCAGATGTCAAAGAAGTCTTCAACAAGAGAGTGAGCCCGACGTGGCCGTGAAGCTCCGCCTGATGCGGATGGGAAAGAAGAAGCAGCCGACCTACCGTGTCGTCGCCGCCGACTCGCGCAAGGCCCGCAACGGCCGTTTCATAGAGGCGCTGGGCTTCTACGACCCGCGGCGTGATCCTTCCGTGATCGAGATCGACAATGAAAGGGCGGTGGCCTGGCTGCGCAACGGCGCCCAGCCCACCGAGCGGGTCGAGAAGCTCCTGAAGATCACAGGTGCCTGGACCGAATTCAGCGGCGAGCAGTTCGACACCACGCCACCCGCCCCCGCCGCCGAGGAGGCCCCGGTCGCGGAAGCAGCCGAGGAATCTCCGGTAGAAGGCGTTGCCGAGGAGGTTCCAGCCGGGGATGCAGCCGGGGATGCCCCGGTCGAAGACGTTGCAGAAGCAACGGCCGCAGAGGATGCTCCGGCCGACGAAGCCGACGAAGCCGACGAAGCCGACGAAGAGGAGCAGGCATGAGCGCCGAGGCACCCACCGCAGAGGGCGTGCTCGCCTTCCTGATCCGCACAATCGTCGAAGAGCCGGACGCAGTCCACATCGAGACCTCCGGCGACGACCGCTGCAAGTTCTCGGTCACTGTCGCCGACGGCGACATGGGTCGGGTCATCGGCAAGCGTGGCCGCGTTGCCAACGCCATCCGCACGATCGTGCGTGCCGCGGCGATCAGCGACGAGACCGAGATCGACGTCGACTTCGTCGACTGATCGAGGGGACCCCACCATCGAGGCGCCCGACCTGCTCGAGGTCGGTCGTATCGATCGACCACACGGCGTGCGCGGCGAGGTCGTGGTAACGCTGCACACCACACGCGTTGAGCGGCTGGCCCCCGGCACCGTTCTGTCAACCGAGCGCGGCGACCTGACGGTCGGCTCCAGCCGACCCCACCAGAACCGGTATCTGGTCCGGTTCGACCGCATTCCGGATCGGGACGCCGCAGAGTCATGGCGCGGCGTCGTGCTCTCGGCCGAGCCGATCGACGATCCCGATGACGAAACCATCTGGGTACACCAGGTGGTCGGTGCCGAACTCTTCGACCAGCACGGCCGTTGCCATGGGCTGGTGCAGGCGGTGATCGAGAACCCGGCGAGCGACCTCCTCGAACTCGAGGATGGTCGGCTCGTCCCCTCGGTCTTCGTGGTGGACCACCTGCCCGGGGTCCGTGTCGACGTCGAGGCGCCCGACGGGTTGCTCGACGGTTCCGATGGCGCCAATGGCAAAGAGGGTGCATGAGCATGCGCATCGACGTTTTCACGATCTTCCCGGAGATGGTCAGCGACTACACGGGGGGGAGCATCCTGGGTCGGGCATCCGCCGCCGGGCTCCTGGAGGTCAATGCACGCGACCTGCGGGCAGCGACGACCGACATCCACCGAACGGTCGACGACAGTCCGTTCGGTGGTGGGGCGGGCATGGTGCTGATGCCCGAGCCGGTGTTCGAGGCGGTCGAGGCGGTCGAGCCGCCCCGTCCGCTGATCCTGCTCGACCCCTCCGGGCGCCGGTTCGATCAGGAGGTTGCCGAGGAGTTGGCGTCCCGGGACGGTTTCTCGCTCCTCTGTGGACGCTATGAGGGTGTCGACGAGCGGATCCGCAGCGAGCTCTGCGACGATGAGCTCTCGATCGGCGACCTGGTGCTGGCCGGCGGGGAGTTGGCGGCGCTCGTCGTCGTGGAGACGGTTGCCCGCCTGCTGCCGGGGGTGCTCGGCAACGAGGTATCGGCGGTCGAGGAGTCTTTTTCCTCCGGGCTCCTCGAGTATCCGCAGTACACGCGTCCGGCGGACTTCCGGGGCGGCGGGGTTCCGGAGGTCCTGCGGTCCGGCGACCACGGACGCATCGCCCGCTGGCGTCGTGCCATGGCGATCCACCGCACCCTCGAGCGGCGCCCGGACATGATCGAACGACGTGGGGGCCTGACCGACGAGGAGCGCTCGCTGCTCGAGTCCCATGGCCTGTCCGTTCCCGCCACGGACGACGCCTGAGGCGGGCCCACCGCGCCGGGAGGTGTGGTAGCGCCCGTATGCTGCACGGTCGGCTGAGACACAGAACCAGGTGCCGGCCACCCGCCCACCCCCAGATCTGAAGCAGGAACCATCATGCAGCGCACAGATTTCATCGATGAGGCGAACCTTCGCGACGACATTCCCGACTTCGGCGCCGGCGACACCCTCAAGGTCCACGTCCGGGTCATCGAGGGCAACCGCCAGCGCATCCAGGTCTTCGAGGGCGTCGTCATCCGCCGCCAGGGCAGCGGAGTCCGCGAGACCTTCACGGTCCGCAAGCTCAGCTTCAGCGTCGGCGTGGAGCGCACCTTTCCGGTCCATGCACCGGTCATCGACCACATCGAGGTGGTGTCGAGGGGCGATGTCCGTCGGGCCAAGCTCTACTACCTCCGTGACCGGATCGGGAAGCGCGCCAAGGTCAGGGAGAAGCGGGAGTTCTGAACTCCCGGCCGGGACCGACTGTCACCGGCCGTTCCTATTGTCGGGCCATGTCCCGACACGACAAGCCTCCCACCCGCCATCTGGCCCTCGGCCTGTGGGGTGAACGCTGCGCTGTCCGCGACTACCGTCGCGACGGCTACCGCATCGTGGCCCGCAACTGGCGTGGGCGGTCAGGCGAGATAGACGTGATCCTGTTCGGGCACGGGGTTGTCGTGTTCTGCGAGGTCAAGGCCCGCTCGTCGGACCGGTTCGGTTCACCGTTCGACGCAGTTGACCGGCGCCGTCGCGAACGGTTGCGCCGCGCCGCCTCCGAATGGCTGTCGGGACCCGGGCTCGAACATGCAGGGTTCCCGGTCCGCTTCGACGTGGTCGGTGTGCTTCCCGACAGGCTCGACCGCATAGAGGGAGCCTTCTGATCCGATGGGCCTAGTTTCTGTCAGCGGCGGCGGTTCCAGCATCCACGGTGCCAGTGGCGCCGCATGTCGGGGGCATCGACAGGAACCACGACCACATGGCCCAGACCGCTGGGGATGTAGCGGTTGCATCCCGGGCAGAGGTAGGCCTTGACCGCCTGATGGGGTTGGATGAAGCGGACATCGAGGTCACCGAGGATTTCGGGGTTCTGCACGGTTCAGCCCACCATTGCCCAGAGCACCAGGAGCGCCCCCACCACGAGGGCGGCGGCTACGAATGCGATGTCGGTTGGCCGCCGTCGGTGTCGGCGTTGCGGGTCGAATCCCATGAGTCCAGTATTGCCGCTCGTTCGATTCTTGCGCCTGCGGTGCCCGCGGTGGAACTGGCGGGTACATTTCGCCTACTGTCATCCCATCAACGAACCAGGTGCAGCCCCCGTGCGGGGAGGAGGGCATCCGATGCGACATGGATTCCGACGAACTTCAGGACGGCGCAGCCGCGGCCGTCAGGTATTGAGGGTCACGCTGCTGGCGCTGCTGAGCGTGCTGATGCTGCCGGTGGCGGCAGCGGCCCAGGAAGTCGACCCGAACGCCCCGCCGCCCCAGGACGGGCAGCCGGCGGGCAACCTTCCACCTCTGGACGGGCAGCCGCCCCAGGATGGCCAGCCGCCCCAGGATGGGCAGGGTGGCCAGCCGCCCCAGGATGGCCAGCCGCCCCAGGATGGCCAGCCGCCCCAGGACGGGCAGGGTGGCCAGCCGCCCCAGGATGGGCAGGGTGGCCAGCCCGGTGCGGGCATGTGCCCCAGCCCGGTGGGCGATGACGGCATGTGCCGCTACGACGACCCGATGGGTCGTCGGTTCGAGGTCAACACCAACACCGGCCAGGGCACGGTTACGTGTACTGACGGCACGGTCGAGCAGGTCGACGCCATGCAGGGCATGCAGGCGCTCCTGGGGGCCTGCGGGATGGCGCCTCCGGGCGGCGATCCGGGCAGCCAGCCCGGCCAGGGTCCGGGAGACCAGCCCGGTCAGGGCGGCCAGCCCGGCGGTGACATGTGTCCCAGCCCCGTGGGCGATGACGGCATGTGCCGCTACGACGACCCCCTGGGCCGTTCGTACGCCGTCGACATGACTTCCGGGCAGGGATCCGTTACCTGTCCCGACGGCACGGTCGAGGCAGTCAACGGCATGGACATGCAGGCCCTGATGAATGCCTGTGGCATGGAGCCGCCTTCCGGCATGGAGCCGGGCGACGGCTCGGGCATGGGTGATCCGAACATGGGTGGTCCCGGTGGCGGCATGGGAGGTTGTCCGCCGGAAGGCACGGTCGACGAGGCGACCAACACGTGCTCGTTCACCGATCCCGGTGGCAACACGATCACGATCGACCTGTCGACCGGCCAGGGAACCATCACCTTCCCCGACGGCACCGTCCAGGATATGGACATGGGTGGCCAGGGCCCGGGCGATCCGAACATGGGTGGTCCCGGTGGCGGCATGGGAGGTTGTCCGCCGGATGGCACGGTCGACGAGGCGGCCGGTACCTGCACGTTCTCCGATCCCGACGGCAGCACGATCGTCCTCGACCTGGAGACCGGCAAGGGCACCATTACACACCCGGACGGAACGGTCGAGGAGATCGAGATGGGTGGTCCCGGTGGCGAGGGCATGGGCGGTCCCGGTGGCATGCCCCAGGGCTGTCCGCCCGAGGGCGTCGTCGACGAGGCGACCAACACGTGTTCGTTCTCGGACCCCGGTGGCAACACGATCACCATCGACCTGGAGACTGGCGAGGGCACCATCATCTTCCCGGACGGCCGCGAGCAGCCCTTCGTCATGGGTGGACCGGGCATGGGCCCGGGCCCCGGTGGCGGGCGCGGCGACGTGCAGGGCTGCCCACCCGAAGGCACCGTCGACGAGGCGACAAACACCTGTTCGTTCGACGACGGGACGGGCAACCTGATCTCGTTCGACCTCGAGACCGGCCAGGGCACCATCACCATGGCCAACGGCGATGAGGTGCCGTTCGACATGCGGGGCGGCCCCGGCGGCCCCGGCGGCAGCGGTCCCGGCTGCCCACCCGAGGGTGACATCAACGAGGAGACCAACACCTGCACCTTCACCGACCCCAGCGGTTCGGTGATCACGATCGACATGGACACCGGCCGGGGCACGATCATGAAGCCCGACGGTTCCATCGAGGAGATGCGGATGGATATGGGCGGTGGCCCGGGCATGGGCATGCCCCAGGGTTGCCCCCCCAACGGCCTCCACGACGAAGAGGCCAACACGTGTTCGTTCAGCGATCCCGGCGGCAACATGATCTCCTTCGACCTGGAAACGGGTCAGGGCACCATCACCTTCCCCGACGGCAGCGTCGAGCCCTTCAACATGAACGAGATGGGCGGCCCCGACGGCGGTCCCGGCGGACCCGGAGGTGCTCCGGGCTGTCCGCCCGACGGCACCATCGACGAAGAGACCAACACCTGTTCGTTCACCGACCCCGCTGGCAACACGATCGTGTTCGACCTGGCAACAGGTGCCGGCACCGTCACGCATTCCGACGGGCGCATCGAGGACTTCCGGATGAACAACCCCCAGGGCGGTCCCGGCGGGGGAGGCGGCTTCTTCCCCGGTGGGCCCCAGGAGTGTCCGCCCGACGCCACCGTCGATGGCGACATCTGCACCATGAACGACCCGGCGGGAAACCGGGTTGAAATGAACATGGAGACCGGTCACATCCGGATGTTCGACCCGCAGGGCAACGAGATCTCCATGGGCGGAGGCGGTCCGGGTGGAGGCGGCGGCTTCGGCTGTCCGCCCGAGGGCACCATCGACGAGGAGGCCGGGACCTGCTCGTTCACGGATCCGGCCGGTGCGGTGATCACGGTCGACATGGAGACGGGCGAGGGATCCATCACACTCGCCGACGGCACCGTCGAGGAGTTCCGCATGGACGGGGGCGGACCGGGTGGTCCGGGCGGCGGTCCCGGTGGCTGCCCGCCCGAGGGCACCATCGACGAAGATGCCGGCACCTGTTCGTTCCAGGACCCCGGCGGCAACACGATCACGTTCGACATGGAGACCGGTGAGGGTTCGATCACGCTCCCGGACGGTTCGGTGGAGCCGTTCAGGATGGGCCCCCAGAACGGACAGGACGGTCCGCAGGGACCCGGTGGCTGCCCGCCCGAGGGCAGCGTCGTAGACGGCATCTGCACCTTCACCGACCCCGGTGGCAACACCATCGAGGTCGACATGGCCACCGGCCAGGGCACCATCACGTCGTCCGACGGCCAGGTCCGCGACTTCGACATGCGCGGAGACCCCGGCGGCCCTGGTGGCGGCCCGGGCGAGATGGGTTGCCCATCCAACGTCGTCCGCAACGAGGACGGCAGCTGCACGCTGACCAACCCCGACGGCACCCTGACCACCATCAACCCGGAGACCGGCGAGATGTCGCACACCGACCGGCAGGGACGCACCCGCTCGTTCCGCCAGGTCTTCAACGACGACGGCACGATCACTACGATCTCGTCCGACGGACACTCCGAGACCTTTGACCCGGTCAACGGCACTCGGACCGAGACCATGCCCAACGGCCTGACCTGCAACATGTCCGAGGACTTCGACACGGGCATCTCGACCCGGCGCTGTTCCAACGGCGGCTGGGCCAAGGAGGACCGGTCCACCGGTCGTCGCTGGGGAGCCGATCCCAACGGCTGCGAGTGGGATGAGTCCCGCAACGAGGACGGCACCATCACGCGGAGCAACTGCGACGGAGCATCGGGGACCTTCGACCCGGAGACGGGCGTCGGTACGTTCGTCGACCCGTCGGGTCGGGTGGTCCGCGAGGTCAGGAACGAGGACGGATCCGTCACCCACACCAGCTCCGACGGCTTCGCCAGCACCTGCAACGAGGACACGGGTGAGTGCACGATCGTCGAACCCGATGGCCGGACCGGCACCGTCAAGCAGTACAGCGACGGTCACCGCGAGACCACCTACTCCGACGGCAGCGTCGCAGTCTGGTATCCGGACGGCAGCCGTGAGTTCACGGGAGCCGACGGTTGCAAGCAGATGGTCACCAAGAACGAAGACGGGTCGTTGACCCACAGCAACTGCGATGGTTCGTCCCAGTCCACGCAGAACCTGGCGGACGGCTCGACACGCGTCACGTTCTCCGACGGACGCGTTGCTACCACGAACCCCAACGGCAGCCGGACCCTGGTGGATGCCGACGGCAACACGTTCAAAGAGGAGCTCAACTCCGACGGTTCCATCACCAGGACCCGGCCGGACGGCTCCTCGATGACGCAGAGTCCCGACGGGAGTTTCATCCTCACGACCGCCGATGGGCAGACCCGCGAGGCGAAGCGCAACGAGGACGGTGACCTCGAGGTCGAGTTCGACGGTGGCCAGATCACGCTCGCCGCCGACGGGTCCGGAACCGTGGCCACCGACGACGGTGTGACCGTCGAGATCGAGGTGGAGGCCGACGGGTCCACCGTCGCCGCCACCGACGACGGCGAGGAGGCATCGTGGGAGCCCACCGGTGACACCACCCTGACGACCGCCGACGGTGACACGTCCATCCGTACGGTCAACGCCGACGGCAGCATCGTGACCACTGACGAGGACGGCACCGAGACCGTGTGGAGCCCGGACGAGGACCTCGACGCCGGTGGCGAGGCCACCTCCACGGCAGCGGTCGTGGACGAGGCCGCCTCTGAGCTCCTCGAGAGCGTCGGCGTCGAGGAGATCACCTCCGAGGGTGGCTTCAGCACGGCCCAGGCATCAGGCGTCGGAGCGGCGATCGACGCCCTCTCGGCCCAGTTGGCCGCAGCGCAGGCGACCGAGGACCTGAGGGGCCAGGCCACGGTGAGCAGTGCCGTGTTCGAGCTGGTCCTCGACCTCGAGGCAGCCGCAACGGAGGCAACGGAGAACGAGGACACGGTCGGCGCACTCGTCATCAGCTCGCTGATGGAGGACGCGTTGGCGGTGTTGGACGGCTAGACGAGGAGCGGGCAGATGTACAGCAGACAACGACTGACGTGTGGTTTCGTGGCACTGGCGTTGATCGCCGGGGCCTGTGGCGGCGGAGGCGGCGACGACGTGGCCGAGACCACCACTACCGCCGCACCCACCACGAGCACCACCGAGGCGACGACCACCACCGAGGCTCCGACAGCCACCACCGAGGCGACGACCACCACCGAGGCTCCGACCACGACCGTCGTCGAGACGACGACCTCGATCAACGACGAGGGCCAGACCGTGCTCGACGGTGGAGCGGTCGGCGACTGCGTGATCGAGCCGCTGGCCGACTGCGCCGGTGCCCAGATGAAGTTCACGAACCTGGCCGGCGCCCAGTTGGCAGGAGCGAACCTCTACCGGGCCCGCATGGATGCGTCGGACCTGACGGGCGCCAACCTGATGGGGGCGAGCCTGTTCTACGCCGGGCTCACCGGAGCCGTGATGACGGCCGCCAACCTCCGGGGCGCCAGCCTGATCAACGCGGACCTGACGGGTGTCGACCTGTCGAGCGCCATGCTGGTCAGCGTCGACCTGACCGAGGCCAGCCTCATCAACGCCAACCTCACCGGTGCCGACCTCACCAACGCCATACTCGTCAATGCCGACCTCACGGGCACGGTCCTCGAGGGGGCGATCTTCTGCAACACCGTGATGGAGTCCGGAACGATCTCCAACGACTCGTGCTCCACCAGCGACACGTCATCGGACGAGGACACCGAGGAGTAGTTCGCCGGGGCTCCATCCACAATGGCGCACCCGGCAGGAATTCTGCGTTTCGAGGTGTGCTTCCGTGGTGGTTGTCCCACGATGCCCCTACCCTCGGTGGTGCCGCTCGGAGTCGGCGGTTGACGACTCCTCCCATCCCGGCCCGATGGTGACCGCGCAGCGGTTCCCGGACGGCCGATTCGTCCGGGAGGATCCGTGCTCGCAACCGTCCATGCCGCCACCCTGCTCGGGGTCCGCGGCCATCCTGTCCGTGTCGAGGTCCATGTCGACAACGGCCTGCCCGCATTCAACGTCGTCGGCCTTCCCGATGCGTCGTGCAAGGAGGCCCGGGACAGGGTCCGGGCAGCGCTCGTCTCCAGTGGCCTGGCCTGGCCTTCCCGCCGCATCACCGTCAACCTGGCGCCCACCGGTGTCCCCAAGGCGGGGGCCGTCCTCGACCTCCCCATGGCCGTCGGCCTCCTCGTGGCCTGTGGCGAGGTCGAGCCTGAATCGATCGACGGCGTCGCATTTCTGGGCGAGCTCGGCCTCGACGGCTCGTTGCGTCCGATCCCCGGTGCGCTGCCGCTGGTCGACGCAGTCGAGGTCGGTGTCGTGGTCGTGGCCCCCGACAACGCTGTCGAGGCACGGCTCGTCACCCCGACGGTTGTCCACACCGTGCCCGACCTGCGCAGCCTCGTGCTCGCACTGCGCGGTGAGGAGCCCTGGCCCGAGGCCGGGTCGCCGGCCCCGGAGGCCGTTGCCTTCGAAGAGCCCGACCTTGTCGATGTCCGGGGCCAGCGCATGGCCCGCTTCGCCGTCGAGGTTGCGGCTGCCGGAGCCCACCACCTCCTCCTGATCGGCCCACCGGGAGCCGGCAAGAGCATGTTGGCACGACGTCTGCCGGGTCTGCTCCCCGACCTGACCGGTGACCAGGCGCTCGAGGTGTCCCGAATCCGTTCTGCAGCCGGCGAGGCGTTGCCGACCGGGGGCCTGTTCCGGCGTCCACCCTGGCGCTCCCCCCACCATGGGGCCTCGGCGGCGGCCCTGGTCGGCGGGGGGAGCGCTGCGATGCGCCCGGGCGAGATCAGCCTGGCGCACGGTGGGGTCCTGTTCCTCGACGAGTTGGGCGAGTTCGCCCCGAAGGTGCTCGATGCCCTCCGCCAACCGCTCGAGGACGGCACCGTCCAGATCAGCAGGGTTGCGGGCAGCGCCGACTATCCGGCCCGTGTGCTGCTCGTGGCGGCCATGAACCCCTGCCCCTGCGGAGGGTCGGGCGCACCGGGTGGCTGCCGCTGCCCGGAGCACGTCCGGCTCAAGTACCTCCGGCGGGTGTCGGGGCCCCTGCTCGACCGGTTCGACCTGCGCATCGACGTCGACCGGCCCGAACCGGTCGAACTCCTCGACGGGAGCGACGGGGAACCTTCGTCTGCCGTGGCCGAGCGGGTCGCTGCGGCCCGGGAACGGGCCCGGTCCCGAGGCGTGACCGCAAACGTCGAACTGGACGCATCGGCACTTGCAACGGCTGCGCCCCTGTCCCACGAGGCGACTCGCCTCCTGGAGGCGACGCTGCATGCGGGCCGGCTGAGCGCCCGCGGCCTGCACCGGGTCCGCACGGTGGCACTCACCATTGCCGACCTCACCGGTCGGGAAGGCCCGGTCGGCCCCGACCTCATCGACACGGCCCTCGGGCTCCGCATCGACCCGTTCCGCCCTGCCGGTCATGGCATCCACTGACGGGGTCGTGGCCGCCGAGGCCGACCTTCCTCAAGCGGCCTGGTTGACCGCCCTCCTCGGCCTTCCGGCGATGGGTCCACGACGCCTCGGTGCCCTGCTGGACAACCGGTCGCCGGCGGAGGCCTGGACGGCAGTGCGATCCGGAAGGCCCCTCCCCGAGGTGGCCGAGGTCGTGGGTGGCCGGGTGGGGGCGCTCACCGCCGAATGGGCGAAGGCGGCAGGCGACATTGATCCGGTGGTCGTCTGGGCGACCAACCGGGCGGCGGGGGTAGACGTGGTAGCCCTCGGCGATGCCGGTTATCCCCGGTGCCTGCTCACCGATCCCGAGCCGGCACCCGTGCTGTTCGCCCTCGGCCGTCTGGATGCGGTTGCCGTTCCGTCCCGTGTGGCCATCGTGGGAACGCGTCGATGCACCCGTTACGGGCGGGATGTGGCCACGGAACTCGGAGGTGCCCTGGCCGAAGCCGGCGTGGCGGTGGTCTCCGGCCTGGCGCTCGGCATAGATGGTGCCGCACATGCAGGTGCGCTCTCCGCCGGGGGAGCGCCACCGATCGGCGTGGTGGCCACGGGGCTCGACATCGTGTACCCGACGGCGAACCGGCGCCTGTGGAACCGGGTTGCCGAGGCGGGTGTGCTCTTCTCCGAGGCTCCGCTCGGCACGGGCCCCCGGGCCTGGCGGTTTCCGTCCCGGAACCGGATCATCGCCGGTCTCGCCGACGTGGTGGTCGTGGTCGAATCGCACGCCTCCGGTGGCTCGCTCTACACGGTCGAGGCGGCGCTGGACCGCGATCGCCCGGTCCTTGCAGTACCGGGCCCGATCCACAGTCCGGCATCGAGGGGAACCAACCACCTGCTCGCCGAGGGGTGCGTGCCGCTGTGCGGGATCGACGATGTCCTCACTGCGCTCGGGCTCGTCGGTTCGGCGCCCCTGCCGAACGACCGCCGGACCTACCCGGACGGTTCGGACCTCGGGGTGCTCGATGCCGCCGGCTGGTCGCCGACGACCCTCGATGCCCTTGCGCGGCGGGTCGACCTGGGCCCGGTCGACCTGGCTTCGTCGGTTGCCCGGCTGGTTCGCATGGGCTGGTTCGACGAGGAACGGGGGTTCTACCAACGGGTGCGCTGATGGTTCGATCTCTGGTGTTTCGCTCCCCCCTGCGACTTCGATCCTCCGAGGGAGGAAACATGGTCCAACGACCTGCCCTGCTGCCCATCGCCGCCGCGTTCGCACTGGTGGTGCTCGTCGGCATCCTGACCGCTGCGCCGGTCGCCGCCCAGCCCGGTCCCGGTGGTCGCGACCCTGCCACAGGCGTCGACCGCACCGAGGCTGCGCCTGTCGCCTATCAGGCTCCGGTCGACACGCCGGTCATCGACGGGTTCCGACCACCGGCCCGTCCCTGGTTGCCCGGCAATCGCGGGTACGAGTACGCCACGTTTCCCGGCCAGGTGGTGCGTGCCGCTGCCGACGGGAGCGTGTTGTTCGCCGGCACGGTTGCCGGCTCCCGCCACGTCACGCTGCTCCATGCGGACGGCCTCCGGACCAGCTATTCGTTCTTGTCCTCGATCGAGGTTACGCACGGGCGGGAGGTCCTCGCCGGTACGGCGGTGGGGCGCGCAGCGACCACGTTCCACTTCGGTGTCCGAGATCCGGACGGCACCTATCTGGATCCTGGCCTGATCTTCGGGTCCAACGGCACGCTCAGGGCCCGACTGGCTCCCCACGACGAAGAGGCGATCGTCGCTGCGGCGCGTGAGCTCCTGGGCGACGAGCGGTCTACGTTGGGGAACCTGGTTGCGGCTGCCGGTTCGGCTACGTCCTGGGTGGGCGAGCAGTTCGTCGAGGGGGCAGCGTTCGGGCGCCAGGTGGTTGCCAGCGCCGGTCGGACCGCCATCGACGGCCTGACCTGGTACGTCGAGCGCCCGATTGCGGCGGTGGGCGCCTCGATCGACCTCGCCACGGACCTCCTGGCGGCGCTGCCGACGCCCGAGTGCACGCCCTCTGAGGTCGGCGTCGAGTCGCCTCGGGGAGACCGCGTCGCGATCCTGGTGCCGGGCCTCGATTCCGGATCGGACGGTGGACCGATCACCGACCTCGACATGCAGGCCCTGGGCATCGATCCCGATGACGTCGTACGCTTCTCCTACGGGGGAGGGCGCATCGCCGGTGACGGCCCCGGCCCC
Organism: Actinomycetota bacterium; assembly: GCA_014381945.1. Taxonomy (GTDB): domain Bacteria; phylum Actinomycetota; class Acidimicrobiia; order Acidimicrobiales; family MedAcidi-G1; genus S20-B6. The sequence continues at coordinate 11,056 of JACNKQ010000025.1, read as the reverse complement.
GAATGGGCAACGCAACTTGAAGCCTCCCACGAGGCCGCAGGCGATGTGCACCGCCCGGTCGACGAGAGTGCCGAACTCCTGGCGCAGCTCCTCTCCGACATTGCGGGAGAGCGGCCCGGTGCCACCCTCGAGGTCTACGGGCATTCGCTGGGCGGCCTCGTGGCGCTCGAGGGGGTCGCCCGATTGGCGGCCGACGCCGATGCGCCACATTTGCGCCTGGTGACGTTGTCGACGCCCCACGGTGGCAACCTCCTGGCGGAGGGGTTCGACGTCCTGGGTGCGCTGAAGGTCGTGGCCGAGGCCTTTCGCCTCGGCGGACGCCCTGAGGTCGGCCAGCCCGTCCTCGCCGACCTGGCGGTGGGAGCCCTGCGCCCTGTGCCTTCGGGTGTCGAGGCGCTGAGCCTTGCGGCCTCCGGCGACCTGTTCGTCCCGGCGGGCCGTGCCGAACTCGACGGTGCCCGCACGGTCGTCGTCGACGTGCTCGGCACGGATGCCCATGGTGGCCTCGTCGGCCACCGGGACGCCCTGCGCGAGATCAGCCTCTTCCTGGCGGATCGACCTTCGGCCTGCCAATCGCTGGCAGAACGCCTGGGCGGGGTTGCGGTTCCGTTCATCGTCGAGTCCGCACACCAACTGGTCACGGCATCCGGGTTCCTGGGGTACCTGGGGTGACCGGCGCCGGTGGGCTCCGGGGGCCGCGATCCGCCACGCAACCCCGGGGGAGCCGCCGTCGGCCGCCGCTACACTCCGACGCTGGCCGCCGCACCGTGTGGCGGCCGCGAATTCACCTACACCCCGACCCACCCACGGTCGCCTCCGGGCGCAGGGACGGGGCGAGTCGAACCGATGGGAAAGGAGGGCGCGGCATGGCTGTCGTGACCATGAAGCAGTTGCTCGAGGCGGGGGTGCACTTCGGGCACCAGACTCGCCGCTGGAACCCCAAGATGCGGCGGTTCATCCACGGCGAGCGGTCCGGGATCTACATCATCGATCTCCATCAGACCCTCGACCGGATCGAGAAGGCGTACGTGTTCGTGCGGGACCTCGTCGCCGACGGCGGCAGGGTGCTCTTTGTCGGCACCAAGCGCCAGGCGCAGGATCCGATCAACTCCTATGCCGAGAAGTGTGGGATGCCGTTCATCAACCAGCGCTGGCTGGGTGGCACCCTCACCAACTTCTCGACCATCTCGAAGCGTGTCGCCAAGATGCTCGAGTACCAGCGCATGCGCGACTCGGGCGAGTTCGAGGCCATGCCGAAAAAGGAGGCACTGCTGCTGTCGCGCGAGCTCGAGAAGCTCGAGAGGAACCTGGGTGGCATCCGGGACATGGAGCGCCTGCCCGATGCCGTGTTCGTGATCGACACGGCCCGTGAGCACATCGCCGTCACCGAAGCCAACAAGTTGGGGATTCCGATCGTGGCCGTGGTCGACACCGATTGCGATCCGGACGTGATCGAGTACCTGATCCCCGGCAACGACGACGCCATACGGGCAGGCAGGCTGCTCTGTCGTATCCTGTCCGACGCCGTCGAGGAGGGTCGCTACATCGCCAACTCCCGCACCACTGCGGCCGAGGACGACGGACCTTCCCTGGATGCCGAAGATCGTGCCGCTGAGCAGGCGGAGGCACGTGTCGAGGCCGAGGCGGCGGCAGTCGAGCGTGAGGCCCGCGTGGTGGCGTCCGTGGAGGTGCCTGCCGAACCTGTTGAAGCCGAGGAGGTGCCTGCCGAACCTGTTGAAGCCGAGGCCGGGACCTCCACCGACGACGACACCGTGGAAGGGTCCTGACCGGTATGGCTGAAATCGCTGCACGAGAGGTCAAGGCCCTGCGTGATGCCACCGGCGCAGGGATGATGGACGCCAAGCGTGCGCTGATCGACACCGAAGGCGACTTCGAGGCGGCTTCCCAGTTGCTGCGCGAGCGTGGCCTTGCCAAGGCGGCAACCCGAACCGACCGTGACAATGTCGAAGGTGTCGTCGCACTTGCCGGCAACGGCAGCCGTGCGGCGTTGGTGCATGTCAAGTGCGAGACCGACTTCTCGGCAAAGTCCGATGCGTTCATCACCCTGGTCAACGGCATCGCAGACGCTGTCCTCGCGGACGGCGAGGATGCGGTAGAGGGCTTCACCGGGGCACTCGAGGACCTCAAGCTCTCCACGAAGGAGAATATCGAGGTTGGTCGGGTCACCCTTTTCGAGGCTGCCGACGGCAATGCGCTCGACACCTACCTGCACGTCCAGGACGGGCGGGGGGTCAACGGCGTGGTCGTCGAGGGTTCGGGCGTCGACTCCGAGGCCCTCCACCAGGTGGCGTTGCACGTCGCCTTTGCAAAGCCGACCGCACTGTCCCGAGAAGAGATCCCCGCAGACCTGGTGGAGCAGGAGCGTGCTTCGCTGCTCGAGATCACCAAGGCCGAGGGCAAGCCCGAGCAGGCCTGGGAGAAGATCGTCGAGGGTCGGCTGTCGGGCTGGTACCGCGAGTCGGTGCTTCTCGAGCAGGGGCTCCACGGAGACAAGGCCCTCGTGAAGGACTCGCTCGGCGGAGGCGACATCGTTCGCTTCGCCCAGGTATTTCTGGGAGGCTGACGCCGTGACTGAACGCCTCACCCCACGTTGGGACCGTGTCGTCCTGAAGGTGTCGGGAGAGGCGTTCGCCGGTAGCGCCGGGTACGGCATCGACGGCGAGGTGGTCGCCCGGATCGCCCAGGAGATCGTCGATGTCTGCAGCGAGTTCGAGGTCGACGTAGCGGTCGTCGTCGGTGGTGGCAACATCTGGCGGGGCATGTCGGGCGCCGGTGCGGGCATGGACCGTGCCCAGGCCGACTACATGGGCATGCTGGCGACCACGATCAACGCCCTGGCCCTCCAGGACACCCTCGAACAACTGGGCCAGCCGACCCGGGTGCAGACAGCCATCCGCATGGAACAGATCGCCGAGCCGTACATCAGGCGGCGGGCAACCCGCCACCTCGAGAAGGGCCGGGTTGTCATCTTCGCCGGTGGCACGGGCAACCCGTTCTTCACGACCGACACGGCCGCTGCCCTGCGTGCCGTCGAGATCGAGGCCGGGGTGGTGCTCAAGGGAACCCATTCGGGAACCGACGGCATCTATACGGCCGATCCGCAACTCGATCCCGATGCGACCGTCATCGACAAGGTCAGCCACCTCGAGGTGATCCAGATGGGACTCCGGGCGATGGACGCCACGGCCGTCACGCTCTGCATGGAGAACAACCTGCCGATCGTCATGTTCGACCTGATGACGCCCGGAAACGTCCGGTCCATCCTCGCCGGAGAGTCCGTCGGTACTCTGGTCGCCTGAGCTGGGAGGGTTCTTGAGCGACGAAATGGTTCAGTTGGTCCTCGAAGAGACCAGGGAGAAGATGGCCGACGCCGTCGTCCATACTCGACGCGAGTTCTCCTCCGTCCGGACCGGCCGGGCTTCGTCCTCGATGGTAGAGAACCTGACCGTCGAGGCCTATGGCGTCGAAATGCGAATGCAGGAGCTGGCCACATTCAGCGTGCCCGAACCCCGCCAGCTCATGATCACACCCCATGATGCGGCGAATGTCCCGGCAGTGGAGCGTGCTGTCGTCAATGCCGACCTCGGCCTCGCTCCGAGCAACGATGGTCGCACGATTCGACTGTCTTTCCCGGAGCTGACCGAGGAACGCCGCCGGGACATGGTACGAATGATCAACGGCATGGCCGAGGACGGCAAGAACCATCTTCGGGGTATTCGCCGCCATGCGCGCAAGGATCTGGACGATATAGAAGGCGAGGGTCACGTGTCAGAGGACGACATCCGGCATGCCGGTTCGCAACTTGACGACCTGATCCACCGCAACGAGTCCGAGATCGACGAGGCTCGGACGGCAAAAGAGGACGAACTGCTCGAAGTCTGAGCAGGGCGATCGAGGGAGGATTCGTGAACCAACAGCGCAGCAGCGACCAACCCTTCGAGGAGATCCGGATTCTGGGCCTCGAACCGGCCGACGACGAGGTTGAGCCCGGTCGTTCGGTGTTCGGTGGAGAACCGCCGACCGAGGACCTGCCCCACTGGACCGAGCCTCCGACAGCCCCGGTGGCTGCACCGCCAACAGACTTCACCTCCGAACAGCCCCGTTGGGCGGACGATGTCCCCGAACACCACGAGTCGCAGCAGACCGTCGGCGCAATCGACGAGCCCACGGCAGCCGCCTTCTTCGACGACACGTCATCGGGTCTGGGATCCGGCGAGAGTTTTGATCCGCCCCTGCTCCCTCCTGACGACCCGCAGCCGGTGGAGGCAGGGCGGTCCCCGGTCGCCACACACGTAGAGCCGGAGGGTGGGCGCCGCCGGTCGGATCGTGGAGGTTCCGACGGCGGAGGTCGCGACATGCCGTCGGCGATCATCACCGGGCTGGGTCTCGGTGCCCTGGCGCTCGTGGCCTTCAAGGTCGGGGCGTCGGCCACCCTGGCCCTGTCGACCGCCGTGCTGGTCCTCGCCGCAGTCGAGTTCTACGGATCGGTTCGACGCGTCGGCTACCAGCCGGCCACCCTCCTGGGGATCGTGGCTGTCGGATCGTTGAACCTGGGCGCCTACTGGCGCTTCGAGGCGGCGGTTCCACTTGTGTTGGGCCTGACGGTGCTGTTCTGCCTGCTCTGGTACCTGACCGGGGTCGACCGGGACGCTCCGATGGTGAACATCTCCGTCACCCTGTTCGGTGTGCTCTACGTGGGGATGCTCGGCTCTTTCGTGGGGCTCATGCTCACAGATGAGAACGGCATCGGCCTGCTGCTGGCCGCCGTGCTGGCGACCGTCGGCTACGACGTCGGCGGCCTGTTGGTCGGTCGCCTCGCTGGCCGCACACAGTTGGCTGCCGTCAGCCCCAACAAGACGATGGAGGGACTGGTCGGCGGCATGGTCGCCTGCTTCGCCGTGTGTGTGCTGCTCGTGGGCCGCATCACGCCATTCGGACAGGGACCGGGCGACCTCATGTCGGTCGCGGTGCTGGGCATCGTGGCGGCCGTAGCCGCACCCTTGGGCGACCTGTGTGAATCGATGATCAAGCGGGACCTCGGCATCAAGGACATGGGAAGCGTCCTCCCCGGCCACGGCGGCCTGCTCGACCGCTTCGACGCCCTTTTGTTCGTGCTGCCGGCGACCTACTACACCGCCCGGATGCTCGACCTCTTCGGGGCCTGAACCCGCCCACCCGCCTCCGGGGCCCTCGACGGGCACCGTAGGCTCCGCCGCATGCCGACGACGCGTCCTTCCCCCGAGCGGCGTCAGGCAGGGCCATGACACAGGTCGCGGTGCTCGGGTCGACCGGTTCGATCGGCGCCCAGACGCTGGACATCGTGGCCGCCCGCCCCGACCTGTACGAGGTCGCGGCGCTCGGTGCGGCCAGATCCGTCGACCTCCTGGTCGAGCAGGCCGAGCGTTTCCGTCCGCCTGTCGTGGCGATCGCCGATGCTTCGCTAGCTGCCGGGTTGGCCGACCGGGTCCCCGCCGGGACCGAGGTCCTGGCAGGTTCTTCGGCTCTGGCAGAGGCGGCGTCGACGGCTGAGGTGGTGGTCAACGGTGTTGTGGGCTTTGCCGGGCTCCCGGTCACGCTTGCCGCCCTCGAGTCGGGTCGACGGCTGTGCCTGGCAAACAAGGAGTCCCTCATTGCCGCAGGTCCAGTTGTGCGCGAGGCCCGGGCGACGCCCGGAGCCGAGTTGCTGCCGGTGGACAGCGAGCACTGTGCCGTTCATCAGTGCCTGCGTGGTGACGACGGCAGGGGTGCCCTGGACCGGGTGGTACTCACGGCATCCGGCGGCCCGTTCCGTGGCCGCTCCAGCGAAGAGCTGGCCGACGTCACGATCGAGGATGCGCTCGACCACCCGACCTGGTCGATGGGCCCCAAGGTCACCGTCGACTCGTCGACGCTCATGAACAAGGGGCTCGAGGCCATCGAGGCCCACGAACTCTTCGACGTCGACTATGACCGCATCGATGTCGTCGTGCATCCGCAGTCGATCGTGCACTCGATGGTGACATTCACCGACGGAACCACAATGGCGCAACTCTCCCGACCCGACATGCGCCTGTGCATCGGGTACGCGCTGGCCTATCCGGATCGACTCGACCTGCCCTTCGGCACGATCGACTGGAACGAAGCCTCGCGCCTCGACTTCGAGCCGCCCGACCGTGTGGCGTTCCCGTGCCTCGACCTGGCCTTCGCAGCCGGTCGCCTCGGGGCGACAGCACCGGCCTGGTTGAATGCCGCCAACGAAGTTGCCGTGGAGGCCTTTCTGGAGGGACGCCTGTCCTGGGTGGGGATCGCCGAGGTTCTCACCGATGTCCTGGCGGACTGGCCCGGTCTTGCAGCCGACGGCATCGAGGCCGTCCTCGACGCCGATGCAAGGGCACGCAAGGTCACTTCGTCACGACTGGCCGGTCGCCCGTGACCGGGCTACCGCTGACCGACGGCGACCGCCGGGTCAGGCTACTGCTGCTGGTGGGCGGGACGATCGCCTTCGGGCTCTCGTTAGGCATGTCGATGCTGGCCGTGGTGCTCTCGTTCGTAGGCATGCTGGTCGTGCACGAACTGGGCCACTACCTCGTTGCCCGGTGGACGGGCATGCAGGTCACCGAGTTCTTCATCGGGTTCGGTCCACGGGTCTGGTCGGTGCAACGTGGCGAGACCGAATACGGCATCAAGGCGATCCCCTTAGGGGCCTACGTACGGGTCACCGGAATGACCAACCTGGAGGAGGTCGACCCCGCCCATGAGCACCGCACGTACCGGCACCAGTCGTACCCGAAGCGGATGGCGCTGGCGTTGGCCGGCTCCGGGATGCAGTTCGTGCTTGCGGTCGTGCTGCTGTTGGTCATATTCGTGGGAATGGGCCGCCCGGATGTCGATGAATGGGCCGTCCGCTCGGTCGTTGGGGGTACTGCCGCCGAAGCGGCGGGGATCCAGGCCGACGACCGGATCCTGGCCATCGCCGGCCGCCCGGTGGCTGACTTCGATCGCTTCGGCGAGGTTGTCCGGTCACTGCCCGGCCGGGTCGTGGCGGTCGAGATCGAGCGGGATGGCGTCCACATGGTCCGGTCGGTGGCCGTCGGTGAGCGCCTGACCGGCAGCGGCGCAGCCGCCTTCCCCGGGCTGTTCCCCGGCGATCGGATCATCGCGGTGGACGGTGTGGCGACAGCCGACTGGTCCGAGGTCGAGGATCTCGTAGAGGTCGGCGTGGAACACCGGCTGACCGTGCATCGCAGCGATGACGCCACCGTCGGGATCACGACAGTGGCGCGCAGGCTGCCCACCGGGTCGGCTGCGGTGGTCGGCTTCTTCGGCGTATCGCCGAGGCATCCGATGGTTCGCCTGGGCCCCGTCACGGCGGTCAGGGAGTCGGTCACGACGTTGGGCGACCTGCTGTGGATGTCCGGCGACGCGCTGGTCCGCTTCTTCACCCCCGGTGGCCTCTCGGGATTCGTAGGGGGAGCTGTCGATCCGGGTGGCACACAGGGGGACCTGGGCCTCACATCGGTGGATCCTGGTGACGACAACAGGTTGCTCTCCATCTACGGGGCCGTGCGGCTCGGAGATGCTGCGTTCGAATCGGGTGCCCACAACTTCCTGTGGTTCCTGGTTCTCGTGAACGTGTTCGTCGGTGTGTTCAACCTCGTACCACTGTTGCCGCTCGACGGTGGCCACATCGCCATCGCCACCTACGAGCGCCTGCGGTCCAGGGGCGGGCGGCGCCATGTTGCTGATGCCGCAAAGCTGGCTCCGCTCACGTGGGCGGTCGTGGCGTTTCTGATCGCCCTCGCCCTGATCGCCCTCTACCGGGACATCGTCGACCCATTCGACTTCGGTTGACGTTTCGGACTGACGGCGTGTTTCGACCGACGGGGGTGGCTTCCGGCCACCGGTAGCCTTCGGGTTGTGGAGGTCACGGCAGGGTTCCCCCGGCGCAGCACCAGGCAGGTGATGGTAGGCGATGTCCCCGTCGGCGGTGGTGCGCCGGTCAGCGTCCAGTCGATGACGGTGACGCGCACGGCTGATCATGAGGCGACCCTCCAGCAGATCTACGACCTGGCCATGGCCGGTGCCGACATCGTGCGCTGCACGTGCAACGAGATCGAGGCGGCCGAGGGGCTGGCCCGGATCGTGCCGAGGTCGCCGGTGCCGATCGTCGCCGACATCCACCACCAGTACCGGATGGCGCTGGCAGCACTCGAAGCCGGGGTGCACTGCCTGAGGCTGAACCCGGGCAACATCCGCAAGCCCGAGCACATCCGTGTGGTGGCGTCCGAGGCCCGTGATCGCGGGGTACCCATCCGCATCGGCGTCAACGGAGGTTCCCTGCATCCCGATCTCTACGAAAAGCACGGTGGCAGGGTGACGCCGGAGGCAATGGTGGAATCCGCCCTCGAGGAGATCGGCTACTTCGCCGAGGTGGGCTTCGACCTGATCAAGATCTCTGTGAAGGCCTCGAGCGTGCCGATCATGATCGAGGCGTACCGCCAGTTGGCCGACGCCACCGACCATCCGCTCCACCTCGGGGTGACCGAGGCGGGTCCACCGCCGGCGGGCCTGCTCAAGTCGACGGCCGGCATAGCGACCCTGCTGGCGGAAGGTATCGGTGACACGATCCGCTATTCGTTGACCGCAGATCCGGTCGAGGAGGCCCGTGCCGGCCGACAGTTGCTCGAGTCGCTGGGGTTGCGCGAGCGCAGGAACATCGACCTGATCGCCTGCCCGAGTTGCGGACGGGCGGAAATCGACGTGGTCGCAGTCGCCGAGGAGGCCATGTCGGCGTTCGCCGAACGTGAGATCCCACTCCAGGTGGCGATAATGGGGTGCGTGGTCAACGGACCGGGTGAGGCACGCGACGCCGATCTGGGCATCGCAGCGGGTAGGGGGCGCGGCCACCTGTTCATCAAGGGACAAAACGCTGCGGTTGTCGCCGAGGACGAGATGGTCGATGCCCTGGTCGAGTGGGCGGAGTTCATCCATGAACACGGTGCCGATGCGGCGCTTGCCCGGGTCGACACCGAACGGGCTGCCAGGGAGGCAGAACGCGACCGACAGGGTCTGCTGGTCGAACAGGGCGACGATGCCAACGATGCCGGAACGCGTATCGAGAAGATTCGCAGTCGTATCGCCTGACGCTCCGGGATTCGAGGCTGCCAGCGCCTTGGTCGTGAGGGCGGGCAGGGGTATGCTGCCGCCGCACGTACATCGTTCCGGGACGAGACGTGGGCTCTGCCCACGTCTCTTGTCTTCTTCGGGCGAGGTACGAGAACGAGAGTACGAGAGTACGAGAGTACGAAAACCAGATGTGGCCCAGCCGTTCAGGCCGGTGCCTACAGGACCGAGCAGGAGGAGCGATGGGTGTGACCGACAGGGTCGGCTCCCTCGTCGCGCCCCTCTGTGACCGCGTCGGCGTCGAGTTGCTCGACATCGACTACGACGGTGGGGTGGTCAGGGTCACGATCGACCACCCGGATGGCGTTGGCATGGATGCCATCGCCGCCCTCACCCGTGAGGTGTCCCGGGCCCTCGACCACGATGAACCGGTGCATGGCCGCTACACGCTCGAGGTCAGCAGCCCCGGTCTGGAGCGCTCTTTGAGGCGACCCGGCCACTTCATGCGGGCAATCGGCTCGACCGTGGCGGTCAAGATGCTGCCCGGCACCGAAGGCGATCGTCGGGTGCAGGGGATCCTGGAGTCCGCCGACGAGGCTGGCATCACGGTACGAACAGCGGAGGACGTCGTGCGCGTGCTCTGCCATGGCGAAATCCAGAAGGCGCGCACGGTCTTCGAGTGGAAATCGGAGTCCGAAGCGGCCCGAACCTCACAGGACCGTCACGCAATCGACGAAAGCGAGGTCGGATGATGAACCCGGACATGATGGAGGCCCTTCAGGCCCTGGCCACGGATCGGGGGATCCCGGTCGATGCGTTGTTCGCTGCCCTGGCCGATGCCCTCGAGACCGCCTACAAGCGCACCCCCGGGGCCCATGAGTTCTCGTGGGTCACGATCGACCCGGACACCATGGAGATCCGGGTACTCGCCCAGGACCTCGACGAGGAGGGCGAGCCGGTCGGCGATGAGTTCGACGTGACACCGGACGACTTCGGTCGGATCGCGGCGCAGACCGCCCGTCAGGTGATGACGCAGCGGATCCGCGAGGCCGAGCGTGACATGAAGTACGAGGAGTACGCCGGTCGTGAGGGCGACATCGTCACCGGAATGATCCAACAGTCGGATGCACGCTACACCCTGCTGGACCTGGGTCGGGTCGAGGCGCTGCTGCCGCAGGCGGAACAGGTGCCGTACGAGCGGCCCGAGGCCAATACCCGACTGAAGGCCTACATCGTCGAGGTCCGCAAGACGGCCAAGGGTCCACAGATCGTCGTCAGCCGGACCCACCCCGGCCTGATCAAGCGCCTCTTCGAACTCGAGGTCCCCGAGATCGCCGACGGCGTGGTCGAGATCAAGGCCTGTGCCCGTGAGCCGGGGCACCGTACGAAGATCTCGGTGGCGTCCAACGACCCGAACGTGGATCCTGTCGGAGCCTGTGTCGGCGCGCGTGGCGCCCGTGTGCGCATGGTCGTGAACGAGTTGCGTGGCGAAAAGATCGACATCGTGCCGTTCTCCGAGGACCCGGTCGACTTCGTGATGAAGGCGCTCTCGCCGGCCAAGGTCAAAGACGTGCTCATCGACGAGGAGTCTGGGACCGCCACCGTGATCGTTCCGGACTACCAGTTGTCGCTGGCGATCGGCAAGGAGGGCCAGAACGCCCGCCTGGCTGCTCGCATGACGGGCTGGCGGGTCGACATCAAGAGCGAGACCCAGGTTGCCGAGGAGGCCGCCTACGCCGACGTCGACTGGGCCGAAGGGGAATGGATCGTCGACGAGGAAACGGGCGAACAGGTCTGGCGCCCCGCCGAGGGTGGTCCGGCCGTTTCGGCCGACCAGTGGGTCGAGGCCTCCGTGGATGATGCTGATGCTGATGCTGATGCTGATGCTGGTGCTGGTGCTGGTGCTGGTGCTGGTGCTGGTGCTGGTGCTGGT
>JACNKQ010000033.1 GCA_014381945.1 Actinomycetota bacterium | reverse complement strand
CGCCGCCGCCTCCGCCCATGTCGCCGCCGTCGCCCATGTCGCCGCCGCCTCCGCCGCCGCCCATTCCTGACGCGTCCATAGCAAGAACCATGGCGCCTTCGATGGGGTTGCCGTCCTCGTCGGTCACGGTGCCGGTCACAGTCGTCACTGTGAGGGCGACGGTGCTCTCGAGCGCGTAGGTGCCGGCCGTCTCGGTCGAGTCGGCTACGTCGACGGGGTTGCTGGTCGCCAGGGCCGAACCCTCGGGTGGTATGGCCAGGAGGTAGTAGGGGCCGGCGGGAGCGGAGACGGAGAAGGTGCCGTCGGCCGCCACGTCTGCGTACACCGGCATCACGCCGGGCTCGGGCTCGAACAGGGAGACCCGTCCGCCGCCTATCTGCGCTCCCTGGTCGTCGACGACCGTGCCGGTGATCGTGGCGTCGGCTGCGCTGGCAGCCGGGGCCGCAATGACCATGCCGGTGGCCAGGAGGGCGGTGGCCACCCCGGCGCGCAAAAACCTGTGAAGTGTCATACGTGTTGAACCCATGTCCAGTTACCCCCACCTAGGAGTTGTCGACCAATTGGATACCCGGACAGTAGTCCGAAGTCCACCGGAAGGCAAGATTCGGGCAGGGCAGGGCAGGAAATATGTGGTCGGGGCACGAGGTCAGCCTGCTTTTTCGGCCGTTCCTCCCTTCATGCCCGCAATCAGCCAGTCCCGCAGGGCTGCGGCGCCCGTGTGCAGTTCCTCGACGGCGGCAGCCACCACGAACGGTTCGTCGGTGGCGATCCGGCGGGTTCCCACCGGCACCAGGCGGCCCGCTTCGAGCAGCGGCCCCACGATGTGGCGCCAGCCGAGGGCCACGCCCTGACCCTCGAGGGCGGCGTGGAGGATCAGCGAATAGTCGTTGGACCGCTGGCCGGTGAGGCGCTCGGGGACGGGCACGCCGGTCTCGGCGAACCAGCGCCGCCAGTCGAAGCGGGGCCGGTAGCCCTCCTCGAGGTGGAGCAGCGGGGCGGCGGCGAGCACCGCCGGTCCGACGACCGGTTCGAGAGCTGCCGCCACGTCCGGTGCGGCCACGGGGAACACCTCCTCGTCGCAGAGGTGCCAGGTGGCGAGGCCCGGCCACGGGCCGGCACCCAGTGGGACCCAGAGGTCGGCGTCGTCCCGGCCCACGGCCGCATCCGTGTCGTTGGTGATGCAGCGCAGTTCCAGTTCGGGGTGGGCCACCTTGAACTCGGCCAGCCGGGTCATCAGCCAGTAGGCGGCCAACGAGGTCGAGACCGAAAGCGTCACCCGTCGCTGCCCCGACGCCCGCGACCTCGCCGCATGGACGCCACGGTCGATGCGGGCGATCGCCGGTGCGACCTCGTCTGCGAGGTCTACGCCGGCCTCGGTCAGGACCACGCCGCTGCGGCTGCGCACGAAGAGGGGTGTGTCGAGCGACCGCTCGAGGCGGGCGACGGCGTGGCTCACGGCCGGCTGACCGATGCCCAGGTCGGCAGCCGCTGCCGTGAAGCTCCCCAGCCGGGCAGCGGCCACGAATGCCCGCAGCCAGGTCTCGGCGACCGGCGGGGGGCCTTGCCCATCACTCTCAGTCATGCCTCCATGATGTAACGAGCCGATTGATCCGTCAATCAACCATCTCTAGGCTGCGCGTCGATCGAGGTCCCATCGATGCCAGACACCCCTGTGACCACAACCGGAGGAGCGACATGAGCACCCGCCGTTCCCGGTCGCCGCGCGACAGACGCTCGCGTGAGCGGGCCGTGCGCACCATCGAAAAACTCGAGCGCAGGATCCCCTACTACGACCTGCTCGAGGAAGGCGGGCTCGACCTCATCGAGGAGCACGCCGACCGGATTCTCGCCGAGGTCGGCATCGAGGTCTGGGGCGACGACGTCACGCTCGACCTGTTCGGGGAGGCCGGGGCCACCATCGACGGGCAGTTGATGCGGTTCGACCCGGGGCTCGTCAGACACATCGTCACCCGTAGCGCCCCCCGTGAGTTCGTCCAGCACGCCCGCGATCCGGAGCGCTCGGTCACGATCGGCGGCGACCACACCGTGTTCGCCCCCGGCTACGGCATGCCGTTCGTCCGGGACCTCGACGGCGGTCGACGGTACGGCACCATGGCCGACTTTGAGCGCCTGGTCAAGATCAACCAGACCCTCGAATACACCCACCACTCCGGCCTCGTGATCTGCGAGCCCACCGACGTGCCCGTCAACAAGCGCCACCTCGACATGCTGGCCACGCACTTCCGCTACGGGTCGAAGCCGATGCTCGGCGCCATCACCGCCCCCGAACGGGCCCTCGACTCGATCGAGATGGCCCGCCTCGTGTTCGGCGCCGAATACCTCGAGGGCCACTGCGTGATCATGGGCAACATCAACGTCAACTCGCCGCTGGTGTTCGACGGCCAGGTCACCGAGGTGATCCGCCACTACGCCGCCGCCAACCAGGGGATCGTGACCTGTCCGTTCATCCTCGGCGGCGCCATGGGGCCGGTCACCCCCGCAGGCGCCGTGGCGCAGGCCCACGCCGAGGCCATGGTCGGGGTGGCGCTGACCCAACTGGTCCGCTCCGGCGCACCCGCCATCTACGGCAACTTCCTCACGACCATGTCGCTGCGCTCCGGGGCGCCCACGTTCGGCACCCCCGAGGCGAGCCTCGCCTACTTCGCCGTCGGACAACTGGCCCGGCGCCTCGGCATACCGGTGCGGTGCGGCGGCGCGTTCACGTCGGCCAAGCTGCCCGACGCCCAGTCGGCCCAGGAGAGCGCCAACTCGATGCTGGCCGCCATGATGTCGGGCGCCAACTTCGTGCTCCACGCCGCCGGCTGGCTGGAAGGCGGCCTGGTCATGGACTACGAGAAGCTGGTGCTCGACAACGACCGCCTCGGGATGCTCCACACGATGCTGCGGGGCATGCCCCTCGACGACAACGCCTTCGCCATGGACGGGTTCAACGAGGTCGGCCCCGGCAGCCACTTCCTCGGATCCGCACACACGCTCGCCAACTACGAGACCGCCTACTACGAGTCTCCTTTCGGCGACTCGATGTCGTGGGAGCAGTGGAACGAAGAAGGCGAGCTCGACGCCCGCCAGCGTGCCAACGCCGACTGGAAGGCCCGACTCGCAGACTACGAGCAGCCGCCGCTCCCCCCGGGGGTCGACGAGGCGCTCGAGGAGTTCGTGGAGAAGAAGAAGGCGGCTGTAGCCGACGCCTGGTACTGAGGCCGGCAACGCGACAGGAAACCAGGAGAGAACCAGCACCATGAAGGCACATGTAGACGCAGCAGTCATCGGCGGTGGAGTCACCGGCGTGAGCATCCTGTACCACCTCACCAGGATGGGCATGCCCAACTCGGTGCTCATCGAACGCTCTGAGTTGACAGCCGGATCCACCTGGCACGCCGCCGGGGTCATACACACCGTCAACTCCGACCCCAACATCGCCCGCCTGCAGGCCTACACGCTCGACCTCTACGCAGAGATCGAAGCCCTCTCCGGTGTCTCGTGCAGCTTCCACCGGCCGGGCGGCATCTACCTGGCCTCCACCCCGGAACGCCTCGACTACCTCAGGCTCGAACGCGCCAAGGCCCGCTACATGGGCATGGACGCCGACTTCATCTCCATGGACGAGGTCAGCCGCCTCCACCCGCTCATCAACACCGACGAGTACCTGGGCGCCCTGTTCGAGCCCGCCGACGGCCACATCGACCCCTCGGGCGTCACCAACGCCTACGCCCAGTCGGCGATCAGGCTCGGCGCCGAGGTCTACCGCAACAACCCGGTCCGCGACCTGACCCAACGACCCGACGGCGCCTGGGACATCCACACCGACAACGGCATCATCACCGCCGAGGTGGTCATCAACGCCGCCGGCCTGTGGGCCCGCGAACTCGGCCGCATGGTCGGCATCGAACTGCCGCTGCTCCCCATGGAGCACCAGTACGTGATCACCGAGGAACTGTCCGAGATAGCCGACTTCGGCGCCGAAATGGCCGTCACCATCGATTACGAAGGCAACCTCTACACCCGCCAGGAGGGCAACTCGCTGCTACTCGGCACCTACGAGGACGCCGGCAGGCCGTGGGCCGTCGACACCACGCCACTCGACTTCGGGATGCGCCTGCTGACCCCCGACCTGGACCGCTTCGTCGACCGCCTCGAGGTGGCCCAGGAACGCATGCCGGTGCTCCAGGAGGCCGGCATCGCCCGGGTCGTCAACGGGCCGTTCACGTTCGCTCCCGACGGCAACCCTCTCATCGGGCCCGTGCCCGGCCTTCCCAACTACTGGGTCGCCGCCGCCGTGATGGCCGGCTTCTGCCAGGCCGGAGGCGTCGGGCTGTGCCTGGCCCAGTGGATCATCGACGGCGAACCCGAGATGGACGTCTACGCCATGGACGTGGCCCGCTTCGGCGACTTCGCCACGAAGGACTACACGTACCTCAAGTCGCAGGAGAACTACCGCCGCCGCTTCAAGCTCACGTACCCCAACGAAGAGCTCCCCGCCGCCCGGAACTGGCGCACCACCCCCTCCTACGACGCACTCGATGCGCAGGGCGCCGTGTGGGGCGCCTCGTTCGGACTCGAACACGCCCTCTGGTTCGCCCCCGAAGGCGAGGAACAGGCCGAGACGCCCACGTTCCGCCGCTCGAACGCCTTCGCACACGTGGCCGAGGAATGCCGCGCCGTACGTGAGGGCGTCGGCCTGCTCGAGATCGCAAACTTCGCCAAGTACGAGGTGGCCGGACCCGGCGCCGAGGCGTTCCTCGACGGCATCCTCGCCAACCACCTCCCGAAGAAGGGCCGTCTGGCTCTCAGCCCGATCCTCACGCCAGCCGGGCGCCTCGCTGCCGACCTCACCGTCGGTCGGCTCGACGACGAGCGGTTCATGCTGTTCGGGTCGGGAGCCATGCCGGCGATCAACATGCGCCTGTTCCTCGACCACCTCCCCGACGAAGGCGTGACCGTCACGAACCGCAGCAACGACCTCATGGGCTGGCTGGTCACCGGTCCCGACTCGCGCGAGCTGATGGGCCGGATCACCGACGCCGATGTCTCCAACCACGGGCTCCGGTTCCGCGACCTCCGCCACATGGAGGTCGGCGGCGTGCCGACCATCACGGCACGTATCTCGTTCACCGGTGAGCTCGGCTACGAGGTCTACTGCACCGAAGAACACCAGGAGACCCTGAGGACCGCCATCGTCGCCGCCGCCGACGGCCTCGACCTGCGCATGTTCGGCGGTCGGGCCTTCATGTCGATGCGCCTCGAGAAGGGCTTCGGCGTGTGGAACCTCGAGTACCGGCCCGACTTCACCCCGGCCGAGGCCGGCATGGGTCCGTTCGTGAAGATCGGCAAGGACACGGGCTTCATCGGGAAGGAGGCCGCCCGGGCGGAGCTCGAACGTGGTCCCGGGAAGCGCCTGGTAACCCTGGTTCTCGACGTGGGCGAGGCAGGCGAGCCGGGCCTCGCCGACGCGATCCACGACGAGCCCGTGTTCCACGGCGGCGAATGCGTCGGCTTCGTGACGTCGGGCGGCTATGCCCACTATTCGCAGGCCAGCGTCGCCCTCGCCTACGTACCCACCAGCCTGGCCGACGATCCGGCCGCCCACGGCGGCTTCGAGGTCGAGATACTCGGCCACATGCGACCGGCGCGTCTGATCTCCGAGTGCCTGTACGATCCCGCCGGCGAACGGATGCGCGGCTGAGGCCCGCCGGCCGCCGGCTCTGGAACCTGCAAGCCCCTGAAACCGTGGCACGCCACGACGAACACGAAAGACCCGAGGAATCTCCCATGAGTGCAGAAGAAACACGCACCGGCCGGTACGACGCCATTGTCGTCGGTGCCGGGATCATCGGTGCCGCCGTCGCCTTCGAACTGTCCAAGAAGGGCTACAGGACCCTCAACCTGGACAAGTTGCCGGCCTCCGGCTACGGCTCCACCAGCAACTCGTGTGCGATCGTGCGCGCCCACTACTCCACCTACGACGGTGTCGCCATGGCCTACGAGGGGTTCTCGTACTGGAAGGACTGGGCCGGGTACCTCGGCGCCGAGGACGAGCGCGGCCACGCCCTGTACATGCAGTGCGGCACCGTGCTGTTCATGCTCGAAGGCGGCCACCACGAGAAGGTCCTGCCGCTGTTCGACCAGGTCGACGTCCCCTACGAGGTCTGGGACAACGAGACGCTGGCCGAGAAGGTCCCGTTCTTCGAGCACGGCACCCACGGCGAGCCGTGCCGCCCCGAGGACGACCGATTCTGGGCCGAACCCGAGGGCGAGCTCATCGGCGCCCTCTTCACGCCCGACTCGGGCTACGTGAGCGACCCGCAGCTCGCCACCCACAACCTGCAGCGCGCCGCCGAGGCGGTGGGCGGTGAGTTCCGGTTCAACGTCGAGGTGTCCGACGTCCGTCAGGCCGACGGTCGGGTCGCCGGCGTCACGCTCTCGGACGGCACCGAGATCGACGCCCCGGTCGTGGTCAACGTCGCCGGGCCGCACTCGTTCGTCATCAACAAGATGGCGGGCGTCTACGACTCGATGAACATCAAGACGAAGGCGTTGCGCCACGAGGTGCACCACGTCCCGTCGCCGGCGGGCATCGACTACGAGGCCGAAGGCATGCACACCTCCGACTCGGACCTGGCGATCTACGTGCGTCCCGAGTCCGGCAACAACATCCTGATCGGCTCCGAGGATCCCGCCTGCGACGACCAGGTCTGGGTCGACGACCCCGACGACTACGACAACGTGGTGTCCGACGAGCAGTGGAACGCCCAGGTGCTGCGCCTCGCACGCCGCATGCCGAGCCTCGGCGTGCCCAACGAAAAGAAGGGCATAGTCGACCTCTACGACGTGTCGGACGACTGGATCCCGATCTACGACCGCACCGACCTCGACGGCTTCTACGTGGCCATCGGCTCTAGCGGCAACCAGTTCAAGAACGCACCGGTGGCCGCCTACTGCATGGCCGAGCTCATCGACGCCGTCGAGAACGGCCACGACCACGACGCCGACCCGCTCGTCGTCACCGGCGTGTACACCGGCCTCGAGATGAACATGGGCTTCTACCGGCGCAACCGCGAGATCAACCCGAACAGCTCGTTCTCAGTCAACGGCTGAGCCGACGAAGTGATCGGGGGACGCAAGTGATCGGGGGACGGGCCTCATGTCACTTGCTCTGGGCCAACAAGTGATCGGGGGACGGGCCTCATGTCACTTGCTCTGGGCCAACAGGTGATCGGGGGACGGGCCTCATGTCACACAGGACACCCGTCCGCCGGCCGCGTCAACAACCTCGCGGCGTACAACAACTAGCCCTCGTCGTCACGTCCTCCCCGGATTAGCCGCAGGGCGGCCCGGGTGTGCTCGACCGAGAGGCTCTCGTGGGGGCCGGGAATCTCCTCGACGGGGCCGTCGTCGGCGTCGAACTCGAGCTTCAGTGCCCGGCTCATCACACCGTGCATCGCATAGGTGCACACGATGTAGGTGAACTCGAGGATCTCCTCGTCCGACAGGTGGGCACGGAGTTCGTCGAACACCTCGTCGGACACGTTGCCGAAGTCGCGTGTGATGCCATCGGTATATGCGAGGACAGCCCGCTGCGGGGCATCGAAGCAGTCGGTGTCGTCCCAGTGTGAGATGGCACGGATCTGTTCCTCGGAGAGGCCGACCGTGCGACACGACTTGCAGTGCTGCGAGTAGACGAAGCGGCTGCCGACGTTCCATCCGGCCCGGGTCTGGCCGAGTTCACGGAGCACTGGATCGATGAGCCGACGCTCGGCCCGGTAGAGGCCGATGCCGGAGCAGGCGTGGTTGAAGATGTCGGGGACGAGGGCGAACACGGACCACCAGTCGCCCGGTGTGCCTGTGTCGGTGCCCGGCTCGTCGACCGGGTCGCGGTCGCCGAAGATGAACTGGAAGATCGGTTCGGCCCCCGCATGGATGTCGGTGCGGCGCACCTGCCGGAGGCGGGGCACGTCAGGCGTCCTGTTGGGTCGGGAACGGATCGAAGCCCCGTAGCCCGGCGGGATCGAGGGGCCGAAGGAAGCTCGACGTGTCGGTGCCCTCGGTTTCTGCTATCCGGTCCCGGGCCGAACCGGGATCCTCGCCGAAGCCGCCCGTGTCGCGACAGAACTCGACCATGATTCCGTTCGGGTCGAGGAAATAGAGCGACACGCACCAGCCGTGGTCGACCTCCATGAGCGGCACGATGTCGTCGGCCGCCATGCGCTCCTCGACCAGGCGGACACGTTCCTCGTCGGCAGCGAACGCCACGTGGTTGACCCAGACGGGCAGCCCGTTGCCGGTCGAGATCTCGGTTGCGTAGTCGTCCCGTTCGCCCACGCCCTGCACCTCGAAAAAGGCGATGCAGGTGCCGTCGCCGGTGTCGAAGAACAGGTGCCGGAAGAAGCCTCCGTTGCCGGCTTCGTCGCCGGCTTTCACCTCGGTGTGTACCAGCGGCATGCCGAGCAGATCCTCGTAGAAGTGCCGGGTGGCCTCGGCGTCGCGGCACGCATAGGCCACGTGGTGGAAACCGGTTCTGCGAGGCTGCTCGTCCATGTCCTGCATTGTCGCGCCTACCGGCCCGGCCGGACCCAACCGGACGGATCAGCCGAGGGCTTCGATGCCTCGCTTGACGTCTTCGATCTCGACCCGGAGTTCGTCGAACCGGAGTTGGATCTCGGCTTTGAGGTCGTCGGTGATGGTGGCGACCTGTGCCTCGACCTCGACCTTGACGTCGTCGGTTATGCCGCCGATCTGGTCCTCGATGCCCGCCTCGACGTCGGCCACGATGTCGTCGACGATGGATTCGATCTCGGCACGGATGTCGGACTCGATCTCCGAGGCCTTCTCCTCGACCTCGACCTCGACCTCGTCGATGAGCTTGTCGATCTCGGCATCGAGGTCGTCGAACTCGGCCTGTGCCCAGTCGACGGCTCGCAGGACGAGCACTCCGCCGACCACTGCTACCGCCACGGACAGCACGCCGAGCACGAGCCCCGCCGTGGCGAGTCCTCGTCCGTCGCGGCCCTTGCGCCTGCCGATGATGCCGTACACGAGGGCCAGGACGCCGAAGACCGCAGCGACGGGGAAGAGGATGGGGACGAGGCCGAAGCCGATGCCGCAGACCGCCAGGGTGACGGAGGCGACGGCGAAGCCGGAGCCGGGCTGGCGCAGCACCACCACGCGGGTGGGGGTGCCGTCGGCGATGAGTTCGTCGAGTTCGCCGGGGGTGATGGTCTCGTCGGCCTCGGCGGGCGTGATGGTCTCGGCGGGCTCGTTGGCTGCGTCATCGTCCATGGCGCAGGAACCTAGCGGGGCGGCCGCTGCGAAGCAGGACGGGTGTCACGGGCCGCGCCTACGCTCGTGGTGGAGGTGAGCGTGACCGATTCAGCCAGTTCGGGGCCAGGTCCGGGTCCCATGTTGGGACAGCGCATGTCTGAGGCGCTCGAGTTCGCCCGGGTCGCCCACGGCGGCCAACTCCGCAAGGCGACCCCGATTCCCTATCTGAGCCACCTGTTGGTGGTGGCCGGCTTTGCCATCGAGGACGCCGCCACCGACCCGGCGCTGGGCGACCGCGTCGAGGACATCGCCGTGGCCGCCCTGCTCCACGACACGGTCGAGGACACCGAGGTCACGGTCGCGCAGGTGCGCACCCACTTCGGTGGGGCGGTGGCCGGGATCGTGGCGAGTTGCAGCGACACCGACGAGGTTCCGAAGCCGCCGTGGCGGCAGCGCAAGGAGGCCTACCTGGCACACCTGCGCGAGCCCGACCTCGACGCCGCCGTACTGTGCGTGGCCCTGGCCGACAAGCGCCACAACTCCCGCTGCGTCCTCGAGGACCTGCGCAACCGGGGCGGGTCGGCCTGGGACCGCTTCAGCGCCGGGCGCGACGAACAACTCTGGTGGTACGGCTCGCTGGTCGAGGTGTTCTGTGAACGCCGACCGGGTCCCGCCGCCGATGAACTGGCCCGCACCGTCGCCGCCATCCCGGAGATCTCCGTGACTTGAGGGCCGACCCCCATCTGTCACAGCGGTGGTGTACGGTGTTGGTGACGGGCTGAGTACCGTCGATCTACAACTCATCCAGAGGATCCGAGGGGCCTGGCCCGTTGACGATCCGCCAACCGACCCGCCGGCATCCCGCCTGCGGACACGGTGGCCCCGCCAGGACCGATGAGGAGGGCACCATGCCTGACGATTCCAACCCCACCACGGCTGCGCCCGAGCGGCCGCCGTTCACCACCGAATCCGTCCGCTTCTGGCAGGACAAGCTCGCCGGGCCCCTTCGGGGCCGGGGCGAGACCGGCGAACGTTCGAGCATCCTGCGGATGCTGGCCGAACACCCCGAACCCCTGGCCCGGGTGATCGCCGCCGAACAATCCGGCAGCGGCACCCAGTTGCTCGAACTGGCTGGCGACCGCCACCGGACGGTTCGCCTCGCCGTGGCGTTCAACGAATCAGCGCCCCGCACCGCCCTCGAGGTCCTCGCCGAAGACCGGACTCGGCCCGTGCGCCTCGCGGTGGCCGGCAACGGACGCACGTCGCCCGATGTCCTCGAGCAACTCGGCCGTGTCCGGGACCACGACTTCCGCGAGGCCGTGGCCGGCAACTGGTCCGCCCCTGTCGAGGTGCTGGTTCGGCTCGCACGTGACCGGATCGTGCGGGTCCGCCTCGCGGTCGCCGACAACCCCTACGCACCTCCGGAGGCCGTCGAGATCCTCATGGACGACGAGCGGATGTTCCCCATCGCCGCCATCCTCGACAACCCCGGCGCCTTCGGCGAGGCAGGCCTCCGACACCTGGCCGGGGCGCCGTTCCCGAGGTACCGCCGGACCGCCGCCG
>JACNKQ010000037.1 GCA_014381945.1 Actinomycetota bacterium | reverse complement strand
AGCCGGGAAACCAGCCGGGAAACCAGCCGGGAAACCAGCACAGGAAGTGCATCGCTTCCCGTGGCGCTGAGCCTGCTCAGGGCTAGCCTTTGGGCACTATGTATGCAGTGATCGCCACCGGCGGGAAGCAGTACCGGGTAGAGGAGGGGCAGCGACTCCTCGTCGAACGGCTCGGCGACCCTGAGACCGACATCGAACTCAGCCCCGTGCTCCTCGTGGACGGCGACGACGTGCTCGCCACACCCGAGGCACTCTCGGGGGCGAAGGTGACCGCCCGTATCGTGGGCGATGCCAAGGGCCCCAAGATCCGGGGCTTCACCTACAAGAACAAGAGCAACCAGCGTCGCCGCTGGGGTCACCGCCAGCACTATGCCGAGATCGAGATCCTCGGCATCGCCCGCGGCTGACGCGCCCGCTGCTCCAAGCCCACGCAACCCACGCAACCCACGCAACCCACGCAACCCACGCAACCCACTATCTCTCGGAGAGGCAGGCCAGCATGTCCAAGACCAAGGGCGGCGGTTCCACCCGGAACGGCCGTGACTCCAACTCCCAGCGCCTGGGCGTCAAGGTCTACGACGGCACCCTGGTGACCGCCGGGTCGATCATCGTCAGGCAGCGGGGTACCAAGTTCCACCCCGGTGACAACGTGGGCCGTGGCGGCGACGACACGCTGTTCGCCACTGCCGACGGCGTGGTCAAGTTCGGCCACCGCCGCGGCCGCAAGCTCGTGGACATCATCGCCGAGTAGCAGGAATCACCCGTCGAACCGGCAAGGTTCGGCTTTCCCGGTTCCAATTCAGTGCAGGTTTCCGACCCCTGTGGGTAGTCGTTCCTCTTCCCAGCCCAGGAGCCTCACGGCGCTCCTGCATGCGAACCGGTCGGTCATTCCGCCCACGTAGTTGACCAGGGGGCGCCTGTCGGAATCGTCAAGGCCCTGGATCTCCTCCGGTAGGTCTTCTGGTGTTGCAAGCAGGTACTCGACCAGGGCCTGCAGCATCTCGACGACCAGAGCACCCTGACGCACCGAGTCGGGCCGAAGGTAGATCTGCTCGTAGTCGAAGTTGCGGAAGACCGCCAGCGCATCGGCGGTCTCGTGGTCCATGCCCACCCGGCCCGTCCTCGCAGAGGTGTGGACCACGGCGTCGATGAACGCTCCCAACTGCTCGCGGCGGGTCTCGCCGCAATGCCGTCGGACCGTGTCGGGCAGCATGTCCGTCCTGACCACGCCGGCATGGACGGCATCTTCGAAGTCGTGGCAGACGTATGCGATGCGATCCGCCCAGCTCACGACCTCGCCCTCCGGTGTAGACGGTGCCGGGCGCGACCACGAGTGGTTGCGGATGCCGTCGAGGGTCTCGGAACACAGGTTCAACGGGGCCAGGGTGATGTCGGCACCCCACTGGGCGTGGTCGTAGCCGCCGTCCACGTACGGGCTGAGGGCGTCCTCGCTGGCGTGCCCGCCGGGCCCGTGTCCACAGTCGTGCCCGAGGGCGATGGCTTCGCTGAGGGCAACGTTCAGGCCGAGGCCGGTGGCTATGGCCCGGGCCACCTGGGCCACCTCAAGGGCGTGGGTGAGCCGGGTGCGCTGGTGGTCCTCAGGGAAGACGAACACCTGGGTCTTGCCGGCCAACCGCCGAAACGCCGTGCCGTGCAGGATCCGGTCCCGGTCACGCTCGAAGCAGGTGCGCAGGGGGTCCGGTTCCTCCGGTATGAGCCGCTCTCCGCCTCCGACTGCCGGTGTGGCCGCAGGATTGGAGATCGGTGCCCGGTCCGACTCGCGCTCCTTGCGGCCGATCACCTCGCAGGGTTCGATCGTCGCCCGGCTGTCGATATGGGCGGTGCGCAGTTCGTCGGATCCGTGCCCCTCCATCGTGGAGGCCCACACCTGGTCGCGGGTGTGGTCGCTGGCGTGCATGGGTTCGGCTGGTTGCTCCTGGTGCATTCAGGCCACCCTACGGGTAGGCGCCGGGGGCGATGGAGCACCGAGCGGGTCCGAGGCTGCCCGTTAGGCTCGTGCACATGTCGCAGTTCGTGGACGAATGCGGGCTGAACGTCCGGGGCGGCGACGGCGGTGCCGGCGTGGTGTCATTCCGTCGTGAGGCCCATGTGCCCAAGGGAGGCCCCGACGGCGGCGACGGTGGCGACGGCGGCAGCGTATGGCTGGTGGCCGACCACAACGTGGCATCCCTGCTGGGCTTCCGGGACCACCCGCACCGCAGGGCGGAGAACGGTACCCACGGTTCCGGCGGCAAGAGGCACGGCCGTTCGGCCGAGGACCTCGTCCTCAGGGTTCCCGAGGGCACCAGCGTCCACGAAATGTACACCGAGGATCGCGTTGCCGACCTGGTCGCCCACGGCGACCGCTGCCTCGTCGCCCAGGCGGGCATCGGCGGCAAGGGAAACGCCAAGTTCCTCAGCAACAGGCGGCGGGCCCCGACTTTCGCCGAGCAGGGCGAGGAAGGTGAGGAGCGATGGCTTCGCCTCGAGTTGCGGCTCATGGCCGACGTGGCGCTGGTCGGCTTCCCGAACGTCGGCAAGAGCACCCTCATCTCGCGTATCTCTGCAGCCAAGCCCCGCATCGCCGACTATCCGTTCACCACGCTCGAGCCGAACCTGGGGGTCGTCCGTCCCGATGGACGGTCCGAGTTCGTCGTGGCGGACATTCCGGGGCTCATCGAGGGAGCATCGGACGGCAAGGGCCTCGGGCACCTCTTCCTGCGCCACATCGAACGGGCGAGCGTGCTGGTCGTGATGCTCGACCTTGCACCGACCGCCGATCGGCCTCCGGACGAACAACTGCAGGTTCTCGAGCATGAGCTGGGCGCCTACCGTCCGGAGCTGCTGGAGCGACCCCGCATCATCGTCGGCTCCCGTGCCGATGTGGCCGGGCAGGATGTCGACTTCGACGGCGACCGCCTGTCGGCCCTCACCGGCGAGGGCCTCGACGCACTCGTCCACCGGATGGGCGACGCAGTTGACCTCGCCCGGGAGGTCTACGTCGAGCGAACGCCGGTGGTGGTGCACAGGCCGGAGCCTGAGGGGGTCGTGGTGGTGCGCGGCGAAGATGGTGCCTGGGAGATACCGGACCGCCACATTGCACGCACCGTCAACCTCAACGACCTCACCAACCCGGAGGCGATCGAATACATCCACGAGAGACTCCGCTCGATGGGCGTCGACCGGGCGCTGGCGCGGGCCGGGGCCAGGCAGGGCGAAACCGTGCGCATCGGCCGGCTCGAGTTCGACTACGAAGAGGACACATGAACCTGTTCATCCCACGACACGGCCCTGCGTCCGGGTTCACCCCCTGATGGCCCGGACCGTCGTCGTCAAGGTCGGAACCTCGTCAATCACCGACGACGAGGGCGTGGTCGACCGCGCACTCGTGGCCAAGCTCTGCGACGAGGTCGCCGTGCTGCGTTCCGACGACATCAGGGTCGTGGTGGTCACCTCGGGTGCCATCGCCGCCGGCCTCCCCGCCCTGGGCATGGGGGGCGACCGCCGTCCACGCGACTCCGTCACCCTCCAGGCCGTGTCGGCGGTCGGGCAGGGCAACCTCATCGGCACCTATCAGGAGGCGTTGGGCCGCCATGAACTGGTAGCCGGACAGGTCCTGCTGGCTCCCCTCGACTTCTTCGTGAGGGCCCAGTACCTGCATGCACGGGGCACGCTGATGCGTCTGCTCGAACTCGGCGTCGTGCCGGTCGTCAACGAAAATGACGCCATCGCCGACGACGAGATCCGCTTCGGCGACAACGATCGCATAGCGGCCCTCGTGGCCCATCTCGTCGAGGCCGACCTGCTGGTGCTCCTGACCGACACGCCCGGCCTGTTCACCGCCGACCCCCGCCTGGACTCCGGCGCCTCGCTCATCGAGGAGATCATCGAGATCGACCACGAGATGGAGCGCCTGGCGGGCGGTACCGGCTCGACCCGGGGGAGTGGCGGCATGGCCTCGAAGT
Organism: Actinomycetota bacterium; assembly: GCA_014381945.1. GTDB lineage: Bacteria > Actinomycetota > Acidimicrobiia > Acidimicrobiales > MedAcidi-G1 > S20-B6. Next base: position 7,300 of record JACNKQ010000037.1, on the reverse strand, counting down.
TGGCCGCCGCCAAGATCGCGGCCTGGTCGGGCGTCCCCTCAGTGATCGCCGATGCAAAGCGCGAGGGCGTGATAGTTGACGCCGTGGCCGGCACACCCGGCGTCGGAACGGTCGTGCGGGCCCGCGAGGGTCGCCTCGGTGCCCGACGCCTCTGGATCGCCTTCGCCGTCGGTTCCTCGGGGCAGGTTTCTGTCGACGCGGGAGCCCGTCGTGCGCTCGAGGAACGACGGGTGTCGCTTCTTCCTGCTGGTGTGATCGGCGTGGACGGCAGGTTCGAGGCGGGTGCCGCAGTCGAGGTGGTCGACCCGGATGGGACAGTGTTCGCCAAGGGGATCGTCCGCCACGACGCCGCACAACTGCGAACCATCCAGGGCAGCCGGACCAGCGAACTCCCCGACGGCGTCTCACATGAGGTCATCCACGCCGATGACCTCGTGGTCCTCCCGCGTTAGCGCCAGAGGCGGCGGCGGATGGGGCCCAACACCAGGTGTGCTTCGGGGACCTTCATCCGGTGCGAGGCCGCCACGTAGACGAAGCCCGACACCCCGAGGGCAAGAGGGGCGCTGAACACGGCCGGAAGTCCGCCGAGCACGAACTTGGTGGCGGCACCGACCACGAAGGCCAGGGCGGCAGGCACGGCCAGCGAACCGAGTGCTCCGGCGGGGGAGCGCAGGTCCGGCGCAGCGGAGCGTGCCCGACCGCTGAGCAGGCCCAACTCGATCCAGGCGGCCACGGCCGAGCCGAGGGCCAGGCCGACGGCGCCGAGGTGTGGTGCCAGTCCGGCTGGCTCCCCGGTGCCGAACGCCCCGTCGAGAACGAAGACCTCGTCGAACTGGAACATCAGCACCAGGCCGACCACGGCGGCGACAGCGACACGGATCCCGGCGATGCGTGCGGGTCCGGCGGTGTCGCCGACAGAGTGGCAGGTGCCCTGCAGCACCCGCGAGACCGAGGTGGCGGGCAGCCCCAACGAGTAGGCGGCCAGCACCAGCCAGACCACCCGGGCGTCGTCGGCGTCGAACGCCCCCCAACCGAACAGCGCCTCGACCACCAGCTCGCCGACCGCCACGTAGGCCACGCCGCTGAACAGGGTGAAAAAGGCTGCACGCCGCACTGCGTCGGTGGCCCGTGAGGCGAGAACCGACGGATCGGCCGCCCGGGACATCTCGGGCAGTTCTGCGGCTGCCACACTCATTGCGAACAGGCTCAGCGGAAGCAGGTAGAGGGCCTGGGCCGACAGCAGGGCGGCCACAGCGCCGGTGGCCAGCAGCGATGCCAGCACGAGGTCGACGTAGCCCGAGATCTGTACAACGCCGCGGCCCATCACCGCCGGCACGAAGCGACGCCGTACCTCGACGACGTTCGGGTCGGCCCGGTCGAAGCTCAGTCGCAGGTCGGGGACCATCCTGCGCACTGCGACCGCCTGCACCGCGAACTGCAGGAGGCCGCCGACTACCAGCCCCCAGGCCAGTGCCTTCGCTGCGCCGGCCGGATCCCAGTCGCCGAAGAGCGCCGCTGTGAGAACCACGATCTGGGCTGCGTTCCAGAGCACGGGTGCCACGTACGGCAGGAAGAACCGCCGGTGGCTGTTGAGAACCCCGAGGCACCACGCCGACAGCACCAGGAACCCGACACCGGCCGTTGTGACCCGGATGAGGTCGATGGTCAGTTCGCGACGGGCACCGTCGAAGCCGGGGGCCAGCAGCGAGGTGAGCGGCCGGGCGAAGATGATCCCGACCAGCGCCAGACCGCCGGACAGCACGGCCATGAGCCCTCCCACGGCGCCGGCGACCCTGCCGGCCTCCTCGTCCCTGCCCTCGCCCAGCAGTCGGGAGTAGACGGGTATGAAAGACGCCGACAGCGAACCCTCGCCCAATAGGTTCTGGAGGACGTTGGGGATCCGCAGGGCGGCCCCGAAGGCGTCGGCGGCCGGTCCCAGCGCAAGCACCGAACGCAGCAGGGACTCGCGTAGCAGCCCCGCCAGCCTCGACCAGAGGATTCCCGACGCCACCGATCGGGCGCCCTGCACGGGGCCGTCGCCGTCCAGCGCAGGAGCGTCGTTCACCCCGGCGACCCTAGTTGTCGTCGTGGATTCCGGAGGGTAGGGCCGAAGGCGGCTGGCACGGGACCCGCCCCCGACCCGTCCCTGCCCTCGCCGGTAGCCTGTACCTCTGTGAGCGTCAGCACATCGACCATCGCCGACCTCGGTCGCCGCGCCAGGGGCGCCGCTCCGGCGCTGGCGGTGGCCTCGACCGGGCAGAAGAACGCCGCCCTGCATGCCGCCGCCGACCGCCTGTTCGCCGATGCCGACAGGATCATCGAGGGCAACCAACTCGATCTGGTGCGTGGCGGGGCCGAGGGCATCCCGGACAACCTGCTCGACCGCCTGCGCCTCGACGGATCCCGCCTCGAGGCCATGGCCTCCGGCCTGCGCCAGGTGGCCGACCTGCCAGACCCGGTGGGCGAGGTCACCGACGCCTGGGACCGACCCAACGGCCTCCGCATATCCAAGGTACGGGTGCCCCTGGGCGTCGTGGCGATCATCTACGAGATGCGCCCCAACGTCACAAGCGACGCCTTCGGACTGTGCCTCAAGTCGGGCAACGTGGCCTTCCTGCGGGGATCCTCCGCAGCTCTCGAGTCGAACCGGGCGATCGCCGCCTCGATCCGGACAGCGGTCGCCGACAACGACCTGCCCGCCGACGCCCTGGTCCTCGTCGAGGACGTCAGCCGCGAGGCCGCCGTCGAGTTCATGCGGTTGCGCGACAGCATCGACTGTCTCATCCCCCGGGGTGGGCCCTCGCTGATCCGCTCGATCCTCGAAAACGCCACCGTTCCCTACGTGATCGACGGCGACGGCAACTGCCACGTCTACGTTGATGCCGCAGCCGACCTCGACATGGCGGTGTCGATCCTGCACAACGCCAAGACCCACCGGCCGTCGGTGTGCAACGCAGCCGAGAGCCTCGTGGTTCATGCAGGCGTGGCTGACCGGTTCCTGCCGATGGCGCTGGCCGCCCTCGACGGCGTCGAGTTCGTGGGCGACGGGCACTCGCGCCGCATTTCACCGGCGATCGGCCCGGCCGACGACGACGACTACGCCACCGAGTTCCTCGACCTAAAGATCTCGGTGAGGGTGGTCACGAACCTCGCCGAGGCCATAGAACACGTCAACCATGCCGGCAGCGGCCACTCCGAGGCCATCGTCACCGGAGACGAGGCGGCAGCCGAGCGCTTCTGCACCGAGGTCGATGCAGCGGCGGTCCTGGTCAACGCCTCGACCCGTTTCGTCGACGGCGAGGAGTTCGGCTTCGGAGCCGAGATCGGAATCAGCACCCAGAAGCTCCATGCCCGTGGACCCATGGGCCTGGCGCAGCTGACGACCGAGAAGTACGTGGTCCGCGGCGACGGCCAGGTCAGGGCCTGAGGCGCCCGAGCCTGCCTCGAGCCTGCTTCCCGACTGCGGCCCGGCTGTTACCGGTCGGTACGATCGCATCCATGTCCCACCGCTTCGAAGACGTCGCGTCCGTTCGCACCAAGTTGGCCGACGCCAGATACCTGGCCGACGAGGGGATCGCCGGCATCGTGTACCTGGCGGACCGCCTGGGCAAGCCGATACTGGTCGAGGGCCCGGCCGGCACAGGCAAGACCGAGTTGGCCAAGTGCGTCGCCGAGGTGACCGGCGCCCGCCTGATCCGCCTCCAGTGCTACGAGGGCCTCGACGAGTCCAAGGCCCTCTACGAGTGGAACTACAAAAAGCAGCTCCTTCGCATCCAGACAGAGGAGGACAGCGACTGGGCCGATATCGAGGACGACCTCTTCTCCGAGGAGTTCCTGCTGACCCGGCCGCTGCTCGAGGCCATCCGGGCCGAAGACCCGGTCGTGCTGCTCGTCGACGAGGTCGACCGGCTCGAGATCGAGACCGAGGCTCTGCTCCTCGAGATCCTCTCCGAGTACCAGGTGTCGATCCCCGAACTGGGCACGGTCGTCGCCACCCAGGTCCCGCTGGTGTTTCTCACCTCCAACGCCACCCGCGAGCTCTCCGAGGCCCTCAAGCGGCGCTGCCTCTATCTCTACATCGACTACCCGGACCTCGACCGCGAGCGTCAGATCGTCGAATCCAAGGTCGAGGGCATCAACGAGAACCTGGCCGACCAGGTCGCCCGCATCGTCCGATCGGTCCGGCAACTCGACCTCAAGAAGCACCCCTCGGTCTCCGAGACGCTCGACTGGGCCCGCACGCTCGTGCTGCTGGGAATCGACAAGGTAGATGCCCAGACGGCCACCGACACCGTCAACATCCTGCTCAAGTACCGCACCGACATCGACAAGGCGGTCAAGGAGTTCGCCGACAACCCGGACGAACTGGTCCCCGAAGGGGCCTGAGCGCCCGGCTCGACATCGGAGCCCCATGGTGAGCCTCGCCGAACCCACCACCCACGGGGGTGAGCACCCGCTGCTCGACCTGCTCAGCGACTTCATCGTCGAACTCCGCCGGGCCGGGCTGCCGGTCAGCCTGACCGAGAACCTTGACGCCATGGAGGCGGTGACCCACATCCCGATCGAGGACCGGGAGGCCTTCAAGTACGCCCTCGGGGCGACCCTGGTCAAGAACCACGCCCACTGGAAGGCGTTCGAGGTCGTGTTCGAGGTCTACTTCTCGCTCCGGGGCCCCGAGTACGAGGTCATCCGGGAGGGCGACGACGCCGTCCGCTCCGATGGGGAGGACGGCGAGGTCGCTCCCGGCGACGGCCAACAGCCCCAGGGTGGCGGTGGCGGCATGCAGGCCCTCACCCCCGAGCAACTGGCCGAGATGCTGTTCAAGGCGCTGATGAACGGCGATGCCGCCATGCTCGCCGCGCTTGCACGCCAGGCGGTCACGCGCTTCGCCGGCATGGAGCCCGGCCGACCCGTCGGCGGTACCTACTACCTGTACCGCACGCTGCGGAACCTCGAGCTCGACGACCTGCTCGAACAGCTCATGGAGGCCTCCCGGGAGGACGCCCCCGAGGACCTGACGCCGCTCGAGGAACGACTCGAACGCGACGAGTTCTCGGACCGCATCGAGCAGCTCAAGCGGGAGATCGAAGCCGAGATCCGCCGTCGCCTGGTTGCCGACCGCGGCATCGACGCCATGGCCAAGACGCTCCGCAAGCCCCTGCCCGAAGATGTCGACTTCATGCACGCCTCGCGCGAGGAACTGGCGAACCTCCGCAAGGCCATCTACCCGCTCACCCGCAAGCTGGCGGCCAGGCTGGCCCGCAAACGCCGTCACGGCCGCAAGGGGGCGCTCGACTTCCGCAGCACGATGCGCCATTCGCTCAGCTATGGGGGCGTCCCGGCCGAGCTCAAGTTCCGTTACCCCCGCCCGGCGAAGCCCGAGATCATGGTGGTTGCCGACATCTCCGGGTCGGTGGCGGCGTTCGCCCGGTTCACCCTCCACCTCGTCTACGCCATCAGCAACCAGTTCTCGAAGGTGCGGTCCTATGTGTTCATCGACGGCCTCGACGAGGTGACACGGTTCTTCGACGGTGTCGAGGACATCGGCGAGGCGGTCCACCGGGTGAACACGGAGGCCGATGTGGTCTGGGTGGACGGGCACTCCGACTACGGCCACGCCTTCGGTGTGTTCTGGGAGCGCTACAACCGCGACATCGGTCCCAAGACGACCGTCCTGGTGCTCGGCGACGCCCGCAACAACTACCACGCCTCCCAGTCATGGATCCTGAAGGAGGTCCAGCACAAGGCCCGCAAGGTCTACTGGCTGAACCCGGAGCCGAGGGCCTACTGGGACACCGGCGACTCGATCGTGGGGGAATACGGCAACCACTGCGACGGCGTGTTCGAGGTACGCAACCTGCGCCAACTCGAGGCGTTCGTCGAGAAGTTGGTCTGAGCCGGAGAGCGGGCCCCGGACGAGTCAGGCGTGGCCGTTGCGCATGAACTCGGCCAGCCGGAACGCCAGGTCGAGGCTCTGTGTGCCGTTGAGGCGGGGGTCGCACATGGTCTCGTAGCGGTGCTCGAGGTCCATGGTGGCCACGTCGCCGCCGCCACCGAGGCATTCGGTTACGTCATCGCCGGTGAGCTCGAGGTGTACGCCGCCGGGGTTGGTGCCGACGAAGCGGTGTGCAGCGAAGAAGCCGGAGACCTCCGCGAGCACGTCGTCGAAGTGGCGGGTCTTGCGGCCGTCGTCGGCGGTGAACGTGTTTCCGTGCATCGGATCGCACACCCAGACGACAGGATGGTCGGCGTCCCTGACGGCCTCCAGGAGGGGCGGCAGTGCATCGATGACCTTCGTGGCGCCCATCCGGGCGATGAGCGTGAGGCGGCCCGGAACGCGATCGGGGTTGAGCGCCTCACAGAGGGCCAGCACCTCGTCTGTGGTCGCTGACGGCCCGACCTTGCAACCCAGCGGGTTGCGTACACCGCTGAGGAACTCGACGTGGGCACCGTCGATCTGTCGGGTGCGGTCGCCGATCCAGAGCATGTGGGCTGAGCAGTCGTACCAGCCGCCGGTGAGGGAATCTCGGCGGGTCAGGGCCTCCTCGTAGCCGAGCAGCAGCGCCTCGTGGCTGGTGTAGAAGTCGACCTGGCTGAGTTCGGACAACCGCTCGGAGGTGACACCGCAGGCGCGCATGAACTGCACGGCCCGGTCGATCTCGGCTGCCAGGGCGTCGTAGCGCTGGCCGACAGGGCTGGCGGCGACGAACTCGCGGTTCCACTGGTGGACGCGGGCAAGGTCGGCGAACCCACCCTTGGTGAAGGCACGCAGGAGATTGAGGGTGGCGGCCGCCCGGTTGTAGGCGGTGAGGAGCCGGGTCGGATCGGCGGTTCGTTCGTCGGCGGTGAAGCCGACGTCGTTGACGATGTGTCCCCGGAATGCAGGGAGTTCGACGCCGTCGATGGTCTCGGTGTCGTTCGAGCGGGGCTTGGCGAACTGGCCTGCAATGCGGCCGACCTTGACCACGGGAACTCCGGTGAAGTAGGTGAGAACGACCGCCATCTGCAGGATCACCCGCAGTCGGTCGCGGATCGAATCGGCCGAGGTGTCGAAGGATTCGGCGCAGTCACCTGCCTGGAGCAGGAACGCCTCGCCTCGGGAGACGGCGGCGAGGCTCTCGGTCAGGTCCCGTGCCTCGCCGGCGAATACCAGCGGCGGCAGGTTGGCCATCTCCTTGAGGACGGCCTCGTGGGAGGCGTCGTCCGGCCAGGTCGGTTGCTGCAGGGCGATCCGGTCACGCCAGGTGCGGGGGTGCCAGCCAGCGGGGGAATCGACGGGGGGATCGACGAGGGGGTCCTC
>JACNKQ010000068.1:25715-46964 GCA_014381945.1 Actinomycetota bacterium | reverse complement strand
CGGCGTCCGAGCCCCCACAGGCCGGACACTGTTCGGCGCCCGCCAGACGACGGCGAAGCCGTTCAGCCAGACCAACCCGACAGCATCTCCCCTACTGACCCCACCTCACCGCCGGTAGCCTCGGCACCGGGACACCGGCGTCCCGGGCGCAGCCTCCTGATCTTGCAGACCAGATTCCGCCCGCCTCGCTCATCCGTTCGAAACAGGAGTTTCCCCGACCGCCATGCCCGTTGCCGCAAGCACACCGATCGAACTGATTCAGGGCGTCTACGCCACACTCGACGAGCGCATTGCCACGGGCCGGGCCCACTTCGGCCGTGCACTGACGCTGGCTGAGAAGATCCTCGTCAACCACCTCGACGACCCGGAGAACACCGACCTCGAGCGTGGCGGGTCGTACGTCGACATGCGGCCCGATCGTGTGGCCATGCAGGACGCCACCGCCCAGATGGCGTGGCTGCAGTTCATGACCGCCGGCCTCGACGAGGTCCAGGTCCCCACCACCACCCACTGCGACCACCTCATCCAGGCACGCAACGACGCCAGACTCGACCTCCAGGCGGCCGTCGACGGCAACGCCGAGGTCTACGACTTCCTCGAGTCCGTGTGCGCCCGCTACGGAGCCGGCTTCTGGAAGCCCGGCTCGGGCATCATCCACCAGGTCGTGCTCGAGCAGTACGCCTTCCCCGGCGGGATGATGATCGGCACCGACAGCCACACCCCGAACGCCGGTGGACTCGGCATGGTCGCCATCGGCGTGGGCGGTGCCGACGCCGTCGACGTCATGACCGGGTTCCCGTGGAACTTCAAGTGGCCCAGGCTCATCGGCGTCCACCTGACCGGCGAGTTGAACGGCTGGGCCGCCCCCAAGGACGTCATCCTCAAGGTCGCCCAGATCCTCACCGTGAAGGGTGGCACCGGCGCCATCGTCGAATACTTCGGGCCCGGCGCCCGCAGCCTGTCCGCCACCGGCAAGGGCACCATCTGCAACATGGGCGCCGAGATCGGTGCCACCACGTCGCTGTTCGCCTACGACGACGCCATCGGCCGCTACCTCAAGGCCACCGGCCGGGAAGCCGTCGCCGATGCCGCCGACGCCGCCGCCCACCACCTGCGGGCAGACGACGAGGTCGAAGCCGACCCCGGCACCTACTTCGATCAGGTCATCGAGATCGACCTCTCGACCCTCTCGCCACACATCAACGGCCCCCACACCCCCGACCTGGCCCGACCAGTCGCAGACCTGGGCGCCGAGGCCCGACTCAACGGCTGGCCGATGGAGGTCAGCGTCGGCCTTATCGGCTCCTGCACCAACTCCTCGTACGAGGACATCACCAGGGCGGCCGGCATCGCCCGCGACGCCATCGCCAAGGGCATCTCCTGCAAGGTGCCGCTGCTCATCACGCCCGGGTCCGAACAGGTGCGGGCAACCATCGAACGCGACGGCCTGCTCGCCGACTTCGAGGCACTGGGCGCCACCGTGCTGGCCAACGCCTGCGGCCCGTGCATAGGCCAATGGGACCGTCAGGACGTCGAGGACGGCGTCCCCAACTCGATCGTCACCAGCTACAACCGCAACTTCCCCAAGCGCAACGACGGCTATGCCACCACGCACGCCTTCGTGACCTCGCCCGAGACCGTCATCGCCCTCACCCTGGCCGGCCGCCTCGACTTCGATCCCGCCAACGACACCCTCCTCAACGACGCCGGCGAGGAGGTCCGCCTCAGCGTCGGCCCCGGCGAGGAACTCCCGGCGCATGGCTTCGACCCGGGTGCCGAAACCTTCCAGGCCCCGCCCGCAGACGGCAGCGGCATCGAGATCGTGGTGTCGCCCACCAGCGATCGCCTGCAGATGCTCACGCCCTTTCCCGCCTGGGACGGTGAGGACCTCACCGACCTGCCTGTACTGGTAAAGGCCAGGGGCAAGTGCACCACCGACCACATCTCGATGGCCGGCCCCTGGCTGCGCTACCGCGGCCACCTCGAGAACATCTCCGGCAACGTCTACATGGGGGCCGTCAACGCCCACGGAGGCGAGGTCGGCATTGGCCTCGACATCACCGACGGCGAGCGCCGGGCCTACCCCGAGATCGCAAAGCGGTACCACGAGGCCGGCATCGCCTGGGTCGCCATCGGCGACGAGAACATGGGCGAGGGCTCCTCGCGCGAACACGCCGCCATGGAACCCCGCTTCCGGGGAGCCCGGGCCGTGATCGCACGCTCGTTCGCCCGCATCCACGAGACCAACCTCAAGAAGCAGGGGATACTCCCCTTGACCTTCGCCGATCCGGCTGACTACGACCTGATCGGCGAGCGTGACCTGATCTCCGTCACCGAGCTGGGCGACCTCGCACCGGGCGCACCCGTCGAGGTCGTGGTCTCCCACGAAGACGGCTCCAGCACCACGGTCCTCACGAACCACACGTTCTCCGCAGACCAGATCCTCTGGTTCCACGCCGGCAGCGCGCTCAATCTGATTCGCTCTCAGACACGGGGTTGAGCGGAGGGGCCTGCCCCCACGCGACGGTTCCACGACACCCCCCGGACCATTCAGTCGACAAGGCGTGCGTCGACTCCGATTTCGCCGATCCAGGCCCACAACAGCACACAGGGCGGAGCCTGATCAGGATTGGCTCCGGGCCCTCCGAACCAGATCTCATGCGGCTCGTCGGGCGCATTGTGCGCGAAGTCTCCAGGTGAACCCGGGGACAGTTCCATCCTGATCCCGTCCGCACCGGCAAAGCCCACCTCCCCTGCGAGCACGTGGTACGCCTCCTCGGCCGGGTGCGCATGCCGCGGATAGTGCAGCCCCGCCCCCCAGACGCCCACCCCCACTGCCACGCGGTCGCTGCGAACGACGGCGCCCTCCGTGGAGCCGACAAGCCGCACGTAGCCGTAGTTGCGGATGAACTCGGCGGGCAGTGCGTCGAGGTACACCCGGGTCTGCGTCCAGGGCAGCGCAGGCGCCAGTTCCATGAACGAACCGAGGACCGGATCGCCGCCTGCATCGATCCGCTCCAGAAGACTCGTGACGGGCAGCGGGTCGGATTCGGGAACGGGAAGCTCGCCTTCGACGATGCGTGCCAGTTCCTCGGCAACGCACCCCAGCATCGCCGGAGCGCTCCCGCCCGCCCTATCCGCGTAGAACCGTGCCAGTTCCAGGTAGAGGCCCAAGAGCCCAGAGGCGGTCAAACCCCGGACAGCAGGCTTTAGACCCTGCGCAGCCGGTAGCCGCGGTTGCGGGCCTCGGCGAGGGTGTCGGGCCCGAAGCAGAGGAAGGCGTCGCTGGACATGAGCTCGTCGAGCACCACGGCCATGGCGTCCTCGTCGGTGACCTCGTCCAGGTCGTAGACCTGCTGGGTGCGCTTGTCCCCGAGGAACCTGTGATGGGCAAAGGCGGTGGGGCGGCTCATGGTCGGGGAGAGTACCCGGCGCGCGTGGTCACGGAGCCAAACCACGATGCGGGGACGTGCGCAAACACGCCCCCGCATCTGGGATTGATTGAAGTTGTGCTTCTCTACCTGCACCCGACCCGGTCTGCCGGACGGGACCATCTTCCGGCGGTCGAAGTGCAGGGGTGGCCGGCGGGAATTCGCCGGGCGGATCACTCGACCTAGCGGCCGACCACCTCCGAGGTCCCATTCAGTTCACCGTTGATCTGGACCACCTCCTCTCTTCGGATACCCGGACACTACGCCTGCGCACGTCCTACGGAAAGGCATTTCCCGTCCCGTACCGGAATCCCCGAAGGGGCTCCGGCTGTCACCTCTCGCCCATCCGCCTCGTCGTGCGCAAGACTGCACTGATGCACGCACACGATTCGGGTAATCCCCCGCTGCCGCGCCTTCCCCTCACCGTGGTGGGCGGCTACCTGGGAGCCGGCAAGACCACCCTCCTCAACGCCCTGTTGGCCGATCCGCAGGGTCAGCGCATCGCCGTGCTGGTCAACGACTTCGGTGAGGTCGACATCGACGGACGCCTCCTCCAGGCCTCCGCCGATGCCCCCACCCGCGACGTTCTCACCCTGGCCAACGGATGCATCTGCTGTTCGATGGTCGACGGGTTCGCCGAGACGCTCGAAACCGTCCGGGGGTTCGCCGACCGCATCGACCGTGTGATCGTCGAGGTCAGCGGCGTGGGCGACCCCCGTCAGGTCGCCCGCTGGGGCCGGATTCCCGGCTTCACACCGGACGGCGTCATCGTCCTTGTCGACCCGCTGTCGATCCGCGACCGGGCGTCCGACCGCTACGTGGGCGAGACCGTGCTCGGCCAGGTTGCCGGTGCCGACCTGATTGTCATCAGCCGCACCGACATCGTCGCCGAGGCCCTGCTGCTGGAGATCGAGGCCTGGTTGGCCACGGCAACCGGCGCCACGGCCATGCGCTCTCCGGTGCCCACCGGATTGCTCCTCGGGCCCCCACTGCGGATCGCCGGCGCTGCCACGGTCAACGACAACTCTCATTTCACCTCCACGCCGCCCGACCACGTGTCGATCACCCGAAGCCTCGACGCTCCGATCTCCCGTGCATCGATCGACACCTGGTTGGCCGCACGACCGAGGGGCGTCGTGCGCGCCAAGGGCCTGGTGCAGGTCGAGGACCGGCCCGAGGCCCGGACGGTCCTGCAGGTCTGTGGACCCTCTGGCACAGTGGCCGTCGACGGTCCCTGGGATGACGGCGACGCAGTGGTCGTGGCAATCGCCCTACCTGGCACCCCCCGCGCCGGCCTGGTCAAGTGGCTCGGGCTACTGCATTGAAGACGCGACATTGAAGACGCAGCATTGAAGACGCGACATTGAAGACGCGGCATTGAAGACGCGGCGTCGGGCCACGCAGGCAACACGGGCTCATCCCCGGCGGGATACCGGCAGTAGGTTTCATCGATGACCACCACGATCTACCCTGCCGCCTCCGTCCACACGTTCGACCCGTCCCGCCACACCGCCGACGCGGTAGCCGTGCGCGACGGGCGCTTTCTCGCCGTAGGCAGCGTCGATGACCTGCTGCGCATCGACGGCGCCACCCTCGACGGTTCGCTCGAGCGGTTCACCCTGATTCCCGGCTTCGTCGAAGCGCACTGCCACGCCATGACCGGCGGCATGTGGCTGCACACCTACTGCGGCTACTTCGACCGCCAAGGCCCGGACGGGCACGTCTGGTCAGGATGTCAGTCGCTCGACGACGTGATCGAGCGACTCCACGAGGCAGATGCCCGGATGGCAACCTCCGCAGCGCCGGACGAACCTCTGCTTGCCTGGGGTCTCGACCCGATCTACTTCCGCGGAGAGCGCCTTGTCGCCAAGCACCTTGACCTGGTTTCAGCGACCCGACCGATCCTCGTGATGCACGCCAGCATCCACCTGGCCACGGTCAACAACGCCCTTATGGAAATTGAGGGAATCACGCCCGACACCGACATGGAAGGCGTTCCCAAGGACGGTTCGGGCTGGCCCATCGGTGAACTTCAGGAACCGGCGGCGATGTCCCTCGCCGGCACAGCCTTCCGCAAGTTCTGGGGGCGCACGAAATCTGATGAGTCCCTCCGGAACTTTGGTGCCAGGGCCCGAACCACCGGCACCACCACCCTCACCGACCTCGGCAACCCCGACTCGGCCAGCGAGTCCGAAATCGACCGCTTCCGGGCCGTCGTCGACACCGAAGACTTTCCGGCACGTCTCTCGGTCTTCCACATGCCGGTACCCGGCACTCCCGAGGCGATCAGAGAGGCAGCAGCGGCCGTACGGGCATCAAAGGAACTCTCCAGCTCCAAGCTCCGCCTGGGCCATGTCAAACTCGTCATGGACGGCTCGATCCAGGGCTACACCGCCCGCCTCCGCTGGCCCGGATATCTGGACCGAGCCGGCAACAGCTCCGGCAATAGCTCCGGCAATGGCACCAGCAACGGAATCTGGGTCGTGCCACCCGAGCAAGTCACCGACATCCTGCGCCCATACCACGCTGCTGGTCTGCTGATCCATGTCCACTGCAACGGTGACGAGGCCGTCGACGTCTACCTCGAGGCCGTCGAGTCGCTCCTGGCCGAGACACCACGAGCCGACCACAGACACACGGTCCAGCACTGCCAGCTCACCAGCCCGGCCCAGTACCGCCGGATCGCAGCGCTCGGCATGTGCGCCAACGTGTTCTCCAACCACACCTGGTACTGGGGCGACCAGCATGCTTCCTCGACAGTCGGCCCCGATCGGGCGGCCCGCATGAACTCGGCCCGGACCGCCCTCGACCTCGGCGTACCACTCTCGATGCACTCCGACGCACCGGTCACGCCGTTGGGTGGCCTCCATGTGGCGTGGTCGGCGGTCAACCGTCTGACCCCGTCGGGCATTGTCCTCGGTCCTGACGAGCGCATCAGCGTGCCCGAAGCCCTGCACGCCGTCACCATGGGTGCCGCCCACCAACTCAAGATGGACGACGAGGTCGGCAGCATCTCGCCACGCAAGTTCGCCGACCTGGCGATCCTCGAGGCCGACCCGTTCGCCGTCGACCCCATGGAACTCCGCGATGTCCCCGTGTGGGGCACCATGCTCGGTGGGAGAATCTTCGAGGCAGGCTGAAACCTCAGCCGGGGCCGGCAGGGCCACCGGGTCTTCAACCCGAAAGGCCCTCCCGGAGCGAAAGCGCCTCGACGGCGAGCCGGTCGGCCTCGTCGTTCCACCGGTCGCCCGAGTGCCCCTTGACCCACTGGAACGTCACATCCCCCCGGTCCCGGACCAGGTCGATGAGAGGCTCCCAGAGGTCGCGGTTTGCGATCGGCTGCCGGTTCTTGTTCTTCCAGCCGCGACGGATCCAGTTGCGCCACCAGTGGTCCCGGAAGCAGTGCACGACGTAGGTCGAGTCGCTCACGATGAGCACCGGACCGGTGAAGGCCCGCAACGCCTCGAGGACTGCGGTGACCTCCATGCGCTGGTTGGTGGAGTCGGGCACAAAGCCGGCGGCGTATCCCCCGTCGGGCACCACCCATGCCCAGCCCCCCGGCCCCGGATTCCCCGAACATGCACCATCGGTGTAGATGACCGTGGGAGCGAGAGGGTCTTCGGCAGGCGTACCTCCCCCTGATTCTTCCGGTTCGGTCAGGGGTTCGTCGTCGAAGAGGCTCACGGGGAGCGACCCTAACCCTTGCCCGTTGGCAGACCGTTCCGCCAACCTCCAGCATTCCAGTCTGCAAGGTGCCATGATCAACGCTGTGATCGACGGCTTCACCCACCAGCTCCCCGACGGCGACCCGGAGGAGACCAAGGAGTGGATGGACTCGTTCGATTCCCTCGTCGACAGGTCCGGGCGCAGTCGGGCCCGCTTCATGTTGGCCAGGCTCATGGAGCGTGCCGGAGAACTCAACGTCGGCAACGCCCCGCCGACCTGGACCCCCTACGTCAACACCATCGCCACCCAGGACCAGCCCTGGTTCCCGGGCGACGAGTTCATCGAACGGCGCATCCGGGCGTTCATCCGCTGGAACGCCGCCGCCATGGTCATCAACGCCAACAAGACCGCAGACGGGATCGGCGGCCACCTTTCGACTTTCGCCTCTTCGGCTTCGCTCTACGAGGTCGGCTTCAACTGGTTCTTCCGCGGCAAGGACGACGGCCAGCCAGGCGACCACGTCTACTACCAGGGCCACGCCGCTCCCGGCGTCTACGCCCGGGCGTTCATCGAGCGCCGCCTGGAGGAGGCACACCTCGACCGCTTCCGCATGGAGATCGGCGGCGGGGGCCTGTCGAGCTACCCGCACCCCCGCCTCATGCCCGACTTCTGGGAGTTCCCGACCGTGTCGATGGGGCTGGGTCCCATCAACTCGATCTACCACGCCAGGTTCGACAGGTACCTCCAGAACCGCCGCATCGACGAGACCGTGGACAACCGCATCTACAGCTTTCTAGGCGACGGCGAATGCGACGAACCAGAGACCCTCGGTGCAATCTCCCTGGCCGGACGTTCCGGCCTCGGCAACCTCATCTGGATCGTCAACTGCAACCTGCAACGCCTCGACGGCCCGGTACGCGGCAACGGCCAGATCATCCAGGAACTCGAAGGGGTGTTCCGCGGTGCCGGCTGGAACGTCATCAAGGTCATCTGGGGATCCGAGTGGGACGACCTGATCCACCGGGACGTCGACGGAATCCTGCTCAACAGGTTCAACACCACCGTCGACGGTGAGTACCAGCGGCTCGCCATCGAGTCCGGCGCCTACATCCGCGAGAACTTCTTCGGACCCGACCCGAGGCTCCGGGCCATGGTCGAACACCTCTCCGACGAGCAACTCGAGGCGCTGCCCCGCGGCGGCCACGACTACCAGAAGGTCTACGCCGCCTTCCGGGCCGCCACCGAGGAGAACGAGGCACCCACGGTCATCCTCGCCAAGACCATCAAGGGCTGGACCCTCGGCGAGGGCTTCGAGGCCCGCAACGCCACCCACCAGATCAAGAAGATGACCAAGCCTGAGCTGCTGGTGCTGCGCGAGCGGCTCCACCTCACAGAGGAGATCCCCGAGGAACTCCTCGATGGCGACCGCGCCCCCTACTTCCGGCCAGCCGAGGACAGCGACGAGTACCGGTACATGGTCCAGCGGCGCCGGGCCCTCGGCGGTTCGATCCCGAAGCGTCGCATCCGCAACAGGCGCCCGATCACGTTGCCTGATCCGTCTGTCTTCAGCGGCCTGACCAAGGGATCCGAAGGCCGGGCGGTGTCCACCACCATGGCCATGACAAGCCTGCTGCGCGACCTGATGCGGGACGAGGCGTTCGGGCCCCGGGTGGTGCCGATCGTCCCCGACGAGGCCCGGACCTTCGGCATGGACTCCCTGTTCCGCGAGTTCGGCATCTACGCCCCATTCGGCCAGCTCTACGAGCCCGTCGACCACGAGCTGCTGCTCTCCTACACCGAGAGCACCGACGGGCAGCTCATCGAGGAAGGCATCACGGAGTGCGGTTCGATGTCCAGCTTCATCGCCGCCGGCACCAGCTACGCCAACCTCGGCGTTCCGATGGTTCCGTTCTTCACCTTCTATTCGATGTTCGGATTCCAGCGGGTGGGAGACTCGATCTGGTCGGCCGCCGACTCACGGGCACGGGGCTTCCTGCTGGGCGCCACTGCCGGCCGCACGACCCTGGCCGGCGAGGGGCTCCAGCACCAGGACGGCCACAGCCTCCTGCTGGCGGCCACCGTGCCCGCCTGCCAGGCGTTCGACCCCGCCTTCGCCTACGAGGTTGCGGCGGTAATCGACGACGGCCTCCAACGCATGTACGGCAGCGACGATCCGCACGGGAACGAGGACGTCTTCTACTACGTGACGCTCTACAACGAGGCCTACGAGATGCCCGCCCGGCCCGACCACGTCTCCCCTGCAGACATCGTCAGGGGCCTCTACCAGTGGGCCGACGCTCCCGACCGACCGGTTGGGGCGACCCTGCTGTTCTCCGGTCCGGCGCAGGTCGCCGCCCGGGAGGCCGCCGAGGAATTGGCGCAGCGTTGGGGGATCGGTGTCGACCTCTGGAGTGCAACCTCCTACAAGCGACTCCGCGAGGAGGCACTGGCCGTCGAACGGCGCAACCGCCTGCATCCGGACCGGGAGGCCGAGGTCCCCATGATCACGCGGCTGCTGGCCGACGGCGAGGGGCCGGTTGTGGCAGTCTCCGACTACATGAAGTTGGTCCCCGGACAGGTGGCCCGTTGGATCCCACGCCCCTACCACACGCTTGGCACCGACGGCTTCGGCCGCAGCGACACGAGGGCCGACCTCCGGCGCTTCTTCGAGGTCGACACCGGCCATGTCGTGGTCGCCGTCCTCCATGCCCTGGCCCGGGAGGGTGCGATCGACGCGTCGGTGGTCGCTGAGGCGATCAGGCACCACGGGCTCGACACCGAGATCGACGACCCCGGTCGCCACGACACGGTGCCCGCCCCCGGCCGCAGTGTCGGCGCCGAGGACTGAGCAACCCGCATCTGCAGGCCGGTTGCTAGGTTCGGGACATGGCTGCTTCCAGGGCTCAGGCCCCCACCCCCGGCACCCTCGCCGTGACCGGCGATCCCGATGCCGACCTCCTTGTCAACTCCGATCCGCTGGCCCTGTTGATCGGCATGCTGCTCGACCAGCAGGTCCCGATGGAATGGGCATTTCGTGGACCCTGGACCCTGGTCGAGAGACTGGGATCCCTCGATGCTTCGGCCATTGCCGCAATGGACCCGGAACGGTTCGAGGCCACCTGTCGGGAAAAGCCCGCCATCCACCGCTTCCCCGCCTCGATGGCAAAGCGCATCCAGGATCTGTGTGAGGTCGTGGTGGCAGAACACGCTGGTGACGCTGGGGCGATCTGGAACGACGGTGCCTCCTCTGAAGACGTGGCGGCACGCCTTCGTTCGCTGCCCGGCTACGGACCGGAGAAGACCAGGATCTTCGTGGCGATCCTGGCCAAGCGCTTCGGCGTGACCCCGGAAGGTTGGGAGTCGGCTGCGGGCCCCTTCGCCGACGATGTCCCCCGCTCGGTGGCCGACATCGACAGCCCTCAGGCCCTGACGACCGTGCGTGCCTGGAAGAAGGCACAGAAGGCCAGGGGCAGGACGAAACAGGACTAGTTCGCACTTCCGTCCGGGCTTCCGGGCTTCCGGGCCTGGTTTCAGAGCCGTGCAGTACCTCTGCCCAGTGCGTCCACGTACCAGTAGTACGTCGAGGCGAGGCCTTCTTCGAGGGGGATGCGCGCCTTCCAGCCGAGTGACTCGAGCTTGGACACGTCGAGCACCTTGCGGGGCATGCCGTCAGGCTTGGATGCGTCGAACTCGATGGTCGCCGTCGGATGGACGAGGTCTCGGATCGCCTCGGCCAGCTCACGGATGGTGCCGTCGATGCCGGTCCCGACGTTTACGTGTCCGGCTTCCGAGTAGTGGTCCATGAGGTGGAGGCAGGCATCGGCCAGGTCATCGACGTGCAGGAACTCACGTCGCGGCGACCCACTCCCCCATACCTCCACGGTGTCGATCCCGGACTGTGCCGCCTCGTGGAAGCGCCGCATCAGCGCCGGAAGCACATGGCCGCCCTCGAGGTCGAAGTTGTCGCCGGGACCGTAGAGGTTGGTGGGCATCGCCGATATGAAGTCGCAGCCGTACTGGCGGCGGTAGGTCTCGCAGAGCTTGATGCCGGCGATCTTGGCCAGCGCATAGCCCTCGTTGGTGGGCTCGAGGGGGCCGCTCAGCAGGGCCTCTTCGGTGATGGGCTGGTCGGCGTGCCGCGGGTAGATGCAGGAGCTCCCCAGGTACAGCAGCTTCTCGACCCCGACCCGGTGGCTGGCATGCACGACGGTGCCGTGGATCATGAGGTTGTCGTAGAGGAACTCGGCAGGCCGGGTGCTGTTGGCGAGGATCCCGCCGACCTTTCCGGCGACGAGGAACACGTAGCGGGGCTGTTCGGCGTCGAACCAGGCATCGACCGCCGACTGGTCGCGGAGGTCGACCAGTTCGCGGCCAACGGTCCGCAGGTCGGTGAAGCCCTCATCCTCGAGGCGCCGCAGGATGGCAGAACCAACCAGGCCGCGGTGGCCGGCCACGAAGACCGGCGCTGAACGGTCGATCATGGGTCGACGCTAGCCCCGGTCGTGGACGGGCCCGCCGATGGCGCCAATCTCCCTCAGGTAGACGCCGAGCAGGTCGAGTGCCACCACTACCGCCACCGGGTCGAGCGCCCCGCCCTCGTCCTCCGACATGTCGAGCCCCCGGGCCACGACGCGGTCGACAGCGGCAGAATCATCGATCGGGGTTCCGGTGCCATCGGCGCCACCGAGGTCCTGTCCGTGTTCGGAGACCAGGCCCTGTGCATCGACATATTCGAGCCACCAGGCGATGATCATGGAGACGTCGTCGAGCGTGAGCAGCGATGCCGCCTCACCCGGGAGCCGTTCGGCGATCCAGTCGACGGCGTCGTGAACCTCGAGCACGGTCGGCACCAGCCGGCCCTCGGTCCGGCGGACGGCGCCGCCAACTGCAAGGAGACCGATGGCGACGACCAGGGTCGAGGCGACCGCAGCGAGGATCCAGATCATGGATGGATCATTGCAGAGAGGGCGCAGCCGGTGTTGCGCCCCGAAATCAGATTCCGATGCGCTGGGCGAGCAGTTCCCGGTGGTAGGTCGGATCGCCGAACAGCAGTTCGGAACTCTTGGCCCGCTTGAAGTACAGGTGGGCGGGGTGCTCCCAGGTGAAGCCGATACCGCCGTGGATCTGGATGTTCTCGGCGGTCGTGTGGAAGTAGGCCTCCGAGCAGTAGGCCTTGGCCAGCGAGGCCACAGACGGCAGTTCGTCGTTGAGCTCGGCGGCGCACCAGCCGGCGTAGTAGGCGGCCGACTTGGCCGACTCGACCTCGAGCAGCATGTCGGCGCACTTGTGCTTGATGGCCTGGAAGCTGCCGATCGGACGGCCGAACTGGATGCGGTCCTTGGCGTACTGGACGGCGGTGTCCAGGCACACCTGGGCTCCGCCCACCTGCTCGGCGGCGAGCGCAACCGCTGCCAGGTCGAGCACCCGCTCGAGCACGCTCCAGCCGGCGCCCTCCGTGCCGATCAGGGTCGCCGCCACGTTGTCGAACTCGAGTCGGGCCTGCTTGCGGGTGAGGTCCATGGTGGCCAGCGCCGTGCGGGTGAGGCCGTCGGCGCCACCGGCAACCTCGAACAGCGAGACTCCGCCGGGCGTGCGGGCCGCCACCAGCACGACATCGGCGAGGTGTCCGTCGAGGACGTACATCTTGGTGCCGGAAAGGGTCCAGCCGTCGCCGTCGGCGGTAGCCGCCATGGCGATGCCGTCTTCGTCCCAGCGTCCGCTCTCCTCGGTGAAGGCCAGCGTGGCGATGGTCTCGCCCGAGGCGATGCCGGGCAGCAACCGGGCGGCCGCCTCGTCGTCACCGGCGTGGATGAGCGTGTTGGCGGCGAGGATGACCGTCGAGAAGAACGGGGCGCACAGCAGCACCCGGCCCATCTCCTCGAGGACGACGATGAGCTCGACGTAACCGAAGCCCTGGCCGCCATGCTCCTCGGGGATGATCAGGCTCTGCAGGCCGAGTTGCTCGGCCATCATCTTCCAGGTCTCGGGGTCGTAGCCGTCGTCGGTCTCCATGAGCTCGCGGACGGTGGTCTCCGACGAGTAGTTCTCGAGGAACTGGCGGACGAACTCCCGCAGTTGTTCCTGTTCCTCGCTGAAGGCGAAGTTCACGTGGTGCTCCCGTCTCGGTGGTGCGTGGTGGCTGGATCGAAGATCGACTCCGTTTCTACCAGCCGGTAACCCACTGCTCCACACCGGGGAGCGGGCGGAAGCAGGCCGCAACCGGCGCAGAAGTCGGGAAACCGTACGCGAGTGCGGCATGATGCCGCCATGAGCGACGAGTTGAATCCCGAGCCCGAATCCATCCCCATACCCACCGGCGAGCATCACTCCTGTGGCCACGATGACCATCCGGCCACCGGCGTGCCCGGGACCTCGATGCACTGGTGCGACACACAGGCCGAGATCCATCGCATCGTGGTCGGCGAACTCGACAACAACGTGTTCGTGCTGCGCTGCCGGGCCACCGGCGAAGCAGTGCTGATCGACGCTGCCAACGAACACGACAAGCTCCTCGAACTGTGCCGTGCACTCGATGTACGCACCGTGCTCGAGACCCACGGCCACTGGGACCACATCGGCGCTGTGCCCGCCGTACGCGACGCCGGCTACCAGGTCGGGGTCACCGCCGAGGATGCCTACATGCTCGACGCCTACGACTACATCATCGAGGACGAAACCGTCATCGAGATCGGTCGGCTCCGGCTCCACACTATGAAGACACCCGGACACACCCCGGGCAGCATCAGCTTCCGCCTCGAGGGTTCGCCGATCGTGTTCGTCGGCGACACGCTGTTTCCGGGTGGCGCCGGCGCAACCCACTTCGAGGGCGGCGACTTCGACACGCTGATCCAGACCATCGACCGGAAACTCTTCGCTGCTCTTCCACCCGAGACAATCGTGATGCCCGGCCACGGATCCGACACCCTGATCGGCAACGAGTCGCCGCACCTCGACGAGTGGGTAGCCCGCGGCTGGTAGGCGGTGGTGAGCGGCGCTCCCACCAGCGGGTGCACCTATTACCACTACGCGCATAGTGCTAATCCGCGCTGCTCCCTAGACTCAGACACGTGAGCACGCCCTCCCCAGGATCCTCCCCGCCGTTGTTCGAGGTCGCCGACCTCCACGTCTCGAGCGCCGAGGGCGTCGAGATCCTCCACGGCGTCGACCTGGTGGTCCTACCCGGCGAGGTCCATGCCCTCATGGGGCCCAACGGCTCCGGCAAGTCCACGCTGGCGTCGGTCCTGCTCGGCAGCCCCGAGTACGTGGTCACGAAGGGGACCGTCCGTTTCAATGGCGACGACATCACCGACTGGTCCACCGACGTGCGCGGCAAGGCGGGTCTGTTCCTCGCCTTCCAGTACCCCCTCGAGGTGGCCGGCGTCTCCGTCATCAACTTCCTGCGCCAGGCCCTGTCGGCCCGCAAGGGCATCGACCTCTCGGTTCTAGAACTGCGCCTGTCGATCATGGACTGGATGGACCGGCTCGACATGGACCCCTCCTTCGCCGACCGCTACCTCAACGATGGCTTCTCCGGCGGCGAGAAGAAGCGCAACGAGATCCTCCAGATGGCGATCCTCGAGCCCGAGATGGCGATCCTCGACGAGACCGACTCGGGCCTCGACATCGACGCCCTGCGCGTCGTGGCCAACGGAATCGCCGAGGTTCGACGCGACCGACCCGAGTTGGGGATCGTCACCATCACCCACTATCGACGCCTGCTCCAGTACCTGCGCCCCGACGTCGTGCACATCCTCATGGACGGACGGGTGGTCGAGCGCGGCGGTCCCGACCTGGCCGAACGCCTCGAGGCCGGCGGCTTCGACGAGTTCCGGCCCGGAGGTACCGCATGAGCCTCGACGTGGCCGCAGTCAAGGCCGAGTTCCCACTTCTGGGCCGAGAGGTCCACGGCACCCCGATCGTCTACCTCGACTCGGGCGCCACCTCCCAGAAGCCCCGTGCGGTGCTCGATGCCATGGACCACTACTACGAGACCATCAACGCCAACGTCCACCGTGGCGCCTACCACATCGCCGAGCTCGCCACGACGGCCTCCGAGGATGCCCGCCGGTCGGTTGCCCGCTTCATCGGCGCAACCGACGAGCACGAGGTCGTGTTCACAAAAAACGCCACCGAGGCCATCAACCTGGTGGCCCACTCGTGGGGACGTACCAACCTCGCTGCCGGCGACGTCGTGCTCCTGAGCCTCCTGGAGCACCACGCCAACATCGTCCCCTGGCACCAACTGGCCGCCGAACGCGGCATCGAGGTGCGCTGGATCCCGCTGACCGACGACGGCTGCCTCGACCTCGGCGACCTGGACCGCCTCCTCGAGGGCGTGAAGCTGGTCGCCGTGACCGCCGTCTCCAACGTCACGGGCGCCATCCCTCCGGTACGTCAGCTGGCCAACGCCGCCCATGCAGTCGGGGCCCTCTGCCTCGTCGACGGCAGCCAGTACGTCCCCCACCTTGCGACAGACGTGGCCGAACTGGGCTGCGACTTCCTGGCGTTCACCGGTCACAAGATGTGCGGCCCGACCGGCATCGGCGTGCTCTGGGGGCGCCACGAGCTGCTCGACGCCATGCCGCCGTTCCTCGGAGGCGGCGAGATGATCCTCGACGTCCGCCAGGACGGCTTCACCCCCAACGAGGTGCCTTGGCGCTTCGAGGCCGGCACGCCGCCGATCGCCGAGATGATCGGCATCGGTGCCGCCGTCGACTACCTGGAGGGCCTCGGCATGGACGCCGTCCGCAGGCACGAGGTGTCGCTCACCGACTACGCCCTGAGCACCCTCGGAGACCGCTTCGGCGACGACCTGCTGATCCACGGGCCGTCCGACACCACCCACCGTGGGGGCATCCTCTCGATGTGCCTGCGTGAGATCCACGCCCACGACCTCAGCCAGGTCCTCGACCAGCACGGTGTCTGCGTCCGGGCCGGCCACCACTGCGCCAAGCCCCTGATGCGGGAGCTGGGCGTCACCTCCACCTCACGTGCCTCGCTCTACCTCTACAACGACGAATCCGACATCGACGCCCTCGGCGATGCACTGGATGCCGCTGCCAGATTCTTCGACTTCTAGAAGCCCCGCCCACCTAGCCTGCTCCACGTTCACCATCAGCGATCCCCGGACACCAGGAACCCACCACCCATGCCAGGACTCGAAGACCTCTACCGGGAGGTCATCCTCGACCACTACCGGAACCCCCGCAACCGCGGCGAGCTCGAAACCCCACCGGCATTGATGGCCGAGGGCTTCAACCCCCTGTGCGGCGACGAGGTCAAGGTCTACGTCGAACTCGAAGGCGACAGGATCACCGATGTCCGGATCGGCGGCCAGGGTTGCTCCATCAGCCAGTCGTCCGCCTCGATGATGACGACCGCCGTCAAAGGCAGGACCGTCGACGAGGCCCGCGGCACGCTCCGCTCGTTCAAGCAGATGATGTCGATCCACGAACACGGGCTCGAGGGCGAGGACGTGCCCCCGGACGATCCGGCCGGATCTTCGGGGCTCGGCGACCTCGAGGCGCTGCGGGGCGTCGTGAAGTTCCCGGTCCGCATCAAGTGCGCCACCCTCGGCTGGAACACGTTCGACCAGGCGCTGGACCAGGACCAGGACCCGGACCAGGCTCTCTCCTAGTCCGGGAGACCTTCCCCGACGAGCAGGTCGATCTGCCCTGCCAGGAGCACGTCGAGTTCCGTGAGCCCACCGGCGCTGTGCGTCGTGAGCGATACCGACACCCGGTTCCAGACGTTGGACCAGTCGGGATGGTGGTTCAGCGACTCGGCGGCCTGTGCGACCGACGTCATGAACGCGAACGCTTCGGCGAAGTCGGCGAATGTGAGGTCACGGACCAGCGACACTCCGTCGCAGGACCAGTCCGGCAGGCGCGTGCCGAGGGCTGCAACCTCGTCGGCAGTGAGCAGTTTGCGTGTCATGGTTCGGCAACGACGCTCAGGCGAACGGATCTTCGCCGAAGCCGGCAGCGTGGGGCAGGCCCACCAGGGTCTCGGGTTCTTCGGTGGCAGCGTCGCCGAGTACGCCCACATAGCCCTCCGCCTCGAGTTGTTCGGCCAACTCGGGGCCACCTGTCACCTGGATCGAGCCACGGGACAGCACGTGGATGCGGTCGGGTTCGAGCACCTCGAGGAGGCGGGCGAAGTGCGTGATGGCCAGCACCCCGAGTCCGTCCTCCTCGGTGGCCTCCTGGATACGCCGGGACACCGTGGCAAGGGCGTCGACGTCCAGGCCCGAGTCGATCTCGTCGAGCACCGCATACCGGGCCCCGAGCACACCGAGTTGGAGCGCCTCGTTGCGCTTCTTCTCGCCACCAGAGAGGTCCACGTTCAGGGACCGGTCCAGAAGGCGCTCGTCGATTCCCAGACGCCCGGCCTCGGTGACAAGTGCCTGGCGGACAGCATCCGGATCGCGCCCGCCAGCGCGGGCGGCCTCGGTCAACAACGCCTCGAGGCTCACACCGGGCACCTCGGTCGGATGCTGCAGGCAGAGGAACAGGCCGGCCTGTGCCCGCTCCCAGGGGGCCAGTCCGAACAGGTCGACACCGTCGAGCGTCACCGACCCACCGGTGACCTCGTAGCCGGGGTGCCCCATCAGGACGTGCGACAACGTCGACTTGCCGGAGCCGTTGGGGCCCATGACGGCATGGACCTCACCGGGCCGGATCTCGAGGTTGATGCCCTTGAGGATTTCGGACCCGGCGACGCTCGCCCGCAGGCCTTCGATCTTCAACACGCGCTCGTCCTGCATGCCCATCCCGTCCATTGCGCTCACCGGTCCATCTCTGGGAGCGCGACCAGGACATCCTCGCCGTCGATGCGCACGTCGTAGACCGGTACCGGCCTCGATGCCGGAAGGGTCAGGGCCTCGCCGGTCTCGAGCGAGAACAGGCTGCCGTGCTTCCAGCATTCGAGGGCGCACTCGTCGGCATCTACGATTCCATCCGCCAGGGACACCTCGGCATGCGAGCAGGTGTCGCCGATGGCGTGCACGGTGTCACCCATGCGCACCAGGGCGACCGGGCACCCACCAACCTCGACCCGGTGGGCCACGGCCTCGGCGAGTTCGGAAAGTGTGCAGGCGCGGACGTCGTTCATGCAGCGTCCGATCCGACGGCTTCATGCTGGTCGAGCTTGGCCCGCAGGCCGGAGTGCAGTCGATTCCCGACAGCAGGCACGGGCGCTGCCTCCACCACCTCGGCGAAGAACCCCTCGAGCAGTAGCCGCTCGGCAACGTCTGTGGGAACCCCACGGCTCTCGAGGTAGAAGCGCTGGTCGGCATCGACCGGTGAGACGGTCGAGGCATGGCTGCACATCACGTCGTCGGTCTCGATCTCGAGGTTCGGCACGCTCTCGGCCCACGCATCGGGCGACAACTTGATGTTTCGGTTGGTCTGGTTGGCCCGGGTCCGGACGGCCTCGGGGCGCACCCGGATGAGACCGCTGTAGACGGAGCGCGATGCATCGTCGACGGCGCCCTTGAAAAGCAGTTCGCTGACGGTGTCAGGGGCGGCGTGGTCGAGGAATGTGCGGTAGTCGAGAGCCTGGCTGCCATCGCCGAAGTAGGCGGCGGTGATGTGGCATCCGGCTCCCCGGCCCAGCAGCCGGCAGTCGGTCCGGGTGCGGGCGTAGTCGCCGCCGAGCCCGGCGTGGAACAGTTCGACTGAAGCTTCCTGTCCGACATGGACCTCCTGATGGGCCATCTGCCAGACCCGCTGTCCGAGTTCCTGCAGGACGGCGTGACGCAGTCGACCCGCCCGGCCGACGATCGCCTCGAGCACCGGGGTCACCATGGCGCCTACATCGTCAGAGGTCTGGACCTCGACCACCGTGGCCTCGGCATCGATGCCGCAGCGAACCAGCAGTCGGGGGAACGCCGCCACGCCCTCCGTGGCGACATGGCTCACAATCACGACCGGTCCGTCGAGCCGAATCCCGTCGGGGACCAGGACGGCCAGGGGCTCGGGACAAAACGCACGGTTGAGGTGGCCGAAGAGGTCGACCGGGGCCTCTAGGACGGCGCCCAGAATCTCGGGCCCACCCTCGAGGTCGGCAACGGTTCCGACCAGGACACCGGCCTCGGTCGCTGCCTCGCTGACCTGGACTGACTGGATCCAACCGTCACACAGGACAACGGTCGCAGCAGCGCCAGCGCCGAGGGAATCTCCGGGGGAATCTCCGAGGGACGCGCCGAGGGACGCGCCAGTGGGGCGCTGTGAGGATGGCAGGTAGCTCTCCAGGTCCAGTTCGTCGATCCGGGAATAGCGCCAGACCTCTTCCCCGGCATCCGGGTGTGCGACATCGCCGAGGCCGGCGACCGCAGCAGCACGCCGGGCACGCATCCAGTCCGGGCCGGGAAGCGCGGCGGAGACATCGGGGGTGAAGCGTTTCAGGGCACTACCTCGTGCGGGAGATGGCTGGTGAACCTGTCATGGCCGGGTTGCGCCGACCACGGATTTACCCTATCGGCATAGGAGAAATCCCCGACCGGCCGATGGACGGACCTGACAGGTCACTGCTCCTCCTGATACAGGTGCTGGAGCGAACCGGGTTCGATGCGGAAGCCCTCGATGGCCTCGAGGATGTCGGACAGTTGGAACCGGATGACCCGTCCCATGCGATAGCCGGGGACCTTGCCCTGGTCGACGAGCTTGTAGAGCGTGCGGGGCGTGATGCCGAGCATCTCCGCCGCAGCCGAGGTGTTGAGCCATTCCGGTTTTTGTGGTGTCATTTCCGTCATACGATGATCTTTCCACCATTATCCATACACATGCAAGCATCCCACACCGACTTTCGGAACCCGGTTCGGCGCACGGCTAGCGTGCCGCGACGATGAACCCGTCCACCGGCCCGGGAGGTGCCCACCGCTACGTGCTCCTGGGGCTTGCCTCCGGAGCACCGCCCTGGATGCCGACAGTCGACCTGCGCCTCGCAGATCTGGGCACAGGCCACGAGTTCCTCCCGTGCGCCGGCATCGCCGACCTGCTCAACCGCCTCGCCTCGGGTCGCCCCTTCTCGGCCCTCCTCGTCGACCACCGCACCGTCGGCCTCGACCGCGAGCTCATCAGCCGGGCCCGGACCGCCGCCTGCCCTGTCCTGGTCGTCGGCGGGGACGCCGAACGCTGGACCGGGCTCGGCGCAGCAGCCGTTCTCCCGAACGACCTCGACCCGACAGAATTCGCCCGCACGCTCGACCGCCAGGCCCGGCCGATCGGCCGCATCGACCGACTCGAATTCGGAGGACCAACCAGGACAACCGGGGACAGGTGGACAGGTCGGCTCGTCGCCATAACCGGTCCGGGCGGCACGGGTGCGTCCACCATCGCCCGCAGCCTCGCCCTCGGCCTCGCCGATGACCCACGCCTGCGCGGCTCGGTCACCCTCGTCGACGCCTGCCTCGAGGCCGACCAGGCCCTCCTCCACGGAATCGACGACGCCCCGATGACACTCCAGGAGGCGACCCAGGCGCATCGGGGCGGCCTCCCGAATGCCGCTGAACTCGACCGCTTCCTCGTGACCCCCGTAGGCCTGCCGTATCGCCTCCTTCCGGGAATCCGGCGACGACGGGACTGGCCGACAATCGGTGGATCGAGCCTCCGGGCGACCCTCGCCAACCTCTGTCGCCACAGCCTCATCACGGTCGCGGACGTGGACCCCGACGTCGACCTGGCACCGGAAGAGCAGCCGACAGGACCTTCCACGCCGGGCGAGCCGGCGCAGGTCGTGTGCGACCTCGCCGACCTTGTCGTGGTGGTTGGGCGAACCGGCACGCGCAGCGGACGCAAGGGGGCAGCCGCCCTGGGCCGCACTATCGCCAACCTCCTCGAAGCAGGCCTACCCGAGGACCGCCTGCTGCCACTTTGCCTCACCGACGCACCGGACCGTGTCCGCCGCTCTGATCGCCGCAGGTCGAAGGACTCGGTCTCCAGCCACATCGACGACGCCGACGGAACCGTCGTCCTGCCCGACCCCGGTCCAGACCCCGAACCCGCCTACGGCGCCCACCTGGCACGGCTACTGCTGCGGCACCTGGACCGCCTCCCCGACCGAATCGACATGGGCGGTCTGATTCCGGTTGTGCCGGGCAGCCTCGGCACCTATTCCGAACCAGGCGAACCAGGCGAACCAGGCGAACCAG
>JACNKQ010000068.1:0-25659 GCA_014381945.1 Actinomycetota bacterium | reverse complement strand
CGAACCAGGCGAACCAGGCGAACCAGGCGAACCAGGCCGGCCATGAGCACCCGCAGGACCACCGACCCAGGTGAGGTGGCCGACATCGAACATCAGGCGGAGGTGCTGAGCCGCCTCCAGTTCCCCGGCATCGTCACGCTCGAAGGCCTGCACCGCGACGGTGGAACCGTGACACTCCGACTCGGAGACGACCTGCCCACGTTGGGCGAACAGACACCGGCGAGCGCAGCGGAATGCGCCTACCTGGGTGCAGCGCTGGGCAGGACCGTCGGCGAGGTGCACCGTGCCGGCTTCGCACATCGCGACCTCCGGGCAGACACGGTCCTCGTGGACTCTGAGGGCCGACCACTCCTGAGCGGCTTCGACCGTGCGACGGAGGCCACCGCCGAAGTCCGGCAGGAAGACCTGCGGGCGCTGTTGCTGCTGCTCACCGGCCTCCTCGACCTGCTGCCTGCAACGGATGCGGTCGACGAGCGACGTTTCCGACGGCGCCTGGCGAGGACGCTGCGTCCACGCCGACACGGCGACGTGACCGACCTTTCGGGCGCCCTGGCGGAACTCGGCGCCGATTTCGACGAATACTCTTCCGGCCCGCCAGCCGATGCACCTGGCGACGACCTCCGCCGTCGTGTCAGGTCCAGGATCTCTCTGCCCCGCATGCGGGCCAGATCGGCAATTCTGGCCGTTCTGGCCGTAGCCGGCCTTCTCTACGGCGTGGGGATCAACAGGGAGTCCCGGCCCGTGCTGGCCCCCGACGGACCGGTCATCGAGTTCGACGGTCAGCGCTACCAGGTGGGCAGGCCCGGCGACGTAGCGGTGGTCGGCAACTGGGCGGACACCGACGGCAACTGCGACGGCAGTTCTTCGGTGGTGCTGCTCCGCCCGGCTACCGGCGAACTGTTCGTCTTCGCAGGATGGGCTGAAACCGGAGAGGTGCCGGCAAAGCTGCACAGCACCCACGGTGACATGTCGGGCCTCGAGGTTCTGTCCGGCGGCTGCGACGATCTGGTCCTGATCGGCAGCAACGGCACCCGATCCACGATCAGGATCGCCGCTGCGAACGGCCAGACCGGCTAGCAGGCCCCTCCAACCGGGCGCTCGCCCATCCAGATGCCGTGGGGTGCCTCAGGGAACCATGCCATGGTTCGTTCCTCGTGCAACGTGAAGCCAAGCCGTCTGGCTACCGCCTGGGAGCGGTGGTTGTCGGTGAGGATGCACGAGTAGAGGCGGTCCTCGCCGAGCACGCCGAAGCCGTAGTCACGGGCCGCCATGCCCGCCTCTGTAGCGAACCCGTTGCCCCAAAATGCCGGATCGAGGGTCCAGCCGACCTCCACTCCCGGCCAGTCGGCCCGCACCGGGTTGTAGAGCCCTGCCCGGCCCACAAATCGGCCTGTTGCAATCTCCTCGAGCGCCCACAGGCCGGTCCCCCGCAGTTCCCATTGGCCGAGGAAGGCAGCCATCTGCGCCCATGCGGAGTCGCGGTCGAACTCGGGCGGGGCGTGCATCCAACGCCGTACCTCGGGCGAATCCATCATGGCGAAGTAGTCGTCGAGGTCGTCGTCGGCGAAGGGCCGCAGGACTAGCCGTCCGGTTGTGACAGTCGGACACGCGCTCACTGCCGGATTCTGTCCGCTACGCGGTGCCGGGGTGGCAGCGGGCCCGCTTCCCTGCTGAACTCGCCGGATGGCAGACATGAGCGTCGAGTCCCCGGTTGCAGGCGTGGTCTGGAAGGTCCGGACCACGGTCGGCAGCACCGTGGCAGCAGGCGAAGTCCTGCTGGTCATCGAGTCCATGAAGATGGAGATCCCCGTCGAAGCGCCGACCGCTGGGACCGTCACCGAATTGCTGGTCGTCGAGGGGGACGCCGTCGGCGAGGACGATCCTGTCGCCCGCATCGCACCCGCCTGAGCGGGACCTTCCACCGATCAGGGCCGGTAGCCGAAGCCTGAAGGGCCCTCCGTCCGCAGCGGAGCCACCAGGTTGGCGAACTCGCACAGCAGGGGTCGGGTCCCACGTGGGTCGATGATCTCCTCGACGAGAAACGCCTCGGCGGTACGAAACGGCGAGCGCACGCTGTTGAGCCGTTCCGTGATCTCGGCCAGCAGCGCCTCCGGGTCGTCTGACCGCTCGAGGTCCGACCTGTAGGCGGCCTCCACTCCCCCCTCGACGGGCAGGGAGCCCCAGTCCCCCGACGGCCATGCATAGCGGTACTGGAACCGATGGGCAGGAGAGTGCGCTGCGCCGGCCACGCCGAAGGCCTTGCGCACCAGGATCGAGCACCACGGCACCGTGGCCTGGTACACGGCGGCCAGCGCCCGGGAGCCGTGCCGGATCGTGGCTGCACGCTCCGCCTCGGTCCCGATCACGAAGCCGGGGTTGTCGACGAGGTGCACCACCGGCAGGTGGAACGTCTCAGCCAGGTCGACGAACCGGACCACCTTCTGGGAGGCGTCTGCAGTCCAGCCGCCCCCGTAGTGGTAGGGGTCCCCCGCCAGCACGGCGACAGGCCACCCGTCGAGACGGGCCAGCCCGGTGATCGCCGACCGGCCGAAGCGGGCCCCGATCTCGAAGAACGAACCCCGGTCGAACACCGATTCGACGATGTGGCGCATGCGGTACACCTGACGCCGGTCTCGAGGCACCACGTCGAGGAGGGTGTCGTCGGTCCGCTGCGGATCGTCCGTGACCGGTCCCCGCCCCGGAAGTTCGTGGATCGATGACGGCAGGTACGACAGGAACCGACGGGCGTGTTCGAAGGCCTCCTCCTCGGAAGCCACCTCGTCGTCGACGGCACCGTTGCGGGTGTGGATGCTGCTCCCGCCGAGGCTCTCCTTGTCGACTTCCTCGAGGCCCAGCCGGTTCACGACCGGTGGACCGGCCACGAACAGTTGCGAGAGACCCTTCACCATGACCGAGTAGTGGCTGCTGACCGCCCGGGCGGCGCCCAGGCCGGCCACCGGGCCCAGGCACAGCGCCACGACCGGCACCGTGGCGAGGTTGGCCACGATGTGCTCCCACCCCGGGTTGGCCGGAACGTAGGTCCGGGCGCCCCGCCCGTAACTGCCCGTCGTGTTCTCCGACTGCTTCTTCGGGTCGCTGTCGAGCGTCTTGACCGATCCCCCACCGCCGGTGCCGTCGATGAGCCGGACGAGTGGAAGTCGCAACTCGAGCGCCATCTGCTCGGCGGCGATCTGCTTGGCGACGATCGAGGCATCGGCAGCCCCTCCACGCACGGTGAAGTCGTCGGCAGCGACCACCACCGTGCGGTCGTCGATGCGGCCCCGGCCGAACACGAAGTTCGAGGCCCGCAGGTCCACGAGGTTCCCCTCGTCGTCATAGGTCGGGGTACCGGCGATCTTGCCGATCTCGTGGAACGAGCCGTCGTCGAGGAGCAGGTCGATGCGCCTACGCACGTCGAGCTTGCCGCGGTCATGTTGGCGCCGGACCTTCTCGTCGCCGCCCATGTTCTCGGCGAGGGCCTCTCTGGTGCGCAGCTCCTCGAGCTCGGGGGCCCAGTTGGTGTCCGGGGATCCGTCGCCAGGAGGCCCGTCTTCGAAACGCACGCTCATGTCGGCCTCCGTTCGTTGAGGCCGCGCACGTTGTCGCGCAGGATCATGCGCCGGTCGCCGGCCCCGAACTGATCGACCTCGGGGAGGTAGTCGCACGGCTGCGGGAGGCCCTCGATGTGGGGCCAGTCGGATCCGAAGATCACGTGGTCTGCACCCATCAGCCCGACGACCTCGTCGACATCGTCCTCCCAGAAGGGGTTCATCCAGACATGCTCGCGAAACAGTGCCACCGGGTCCTCGTCGTACCAGTGGGGGGACTTGTCGGCCTGCTGTCGGAGCTTGCGGAACATCGGCACCAGGTAGTCGGAGCCGTTCTCGACCGACGCCACCCGCAGGTTCGGAAAGCGGGTGTACATCTTCTCCATCGACATTGTGATGAGCCAGTCGTGGGCGGCCCGTTCGATGTTGAATGCCTTGATCGAAGGTCGGGACGCCGCCGCCACCTTGCCCATCCGTGACGAGAACCCGTCCTCGGCGTAGCCCTGTGTGCTGTAGCCGCTGTCTCCTGCATGGGCGACGACTGTGATTCCCGCATCGTTGGCCAGCGACCAGAACGGATCGAACATGGGATCACCGGGAGAACGCGGTCCCTTGGCCGTCCACACCGCCGCTGGACGCATCACGATCGCGCGTGCACCCTCGGCAAGGCACCAGTCGAGTTCCAGGACGGCGAGGTCGGGGTCCGCCAGCGACAGGTACGGAACGGCGAAGATCGTGTCCTCGTAGGCGAAGCCCCAGTCCTCGAGGAGCCACCTGTTGAAGCCGACCATGAGGGCACCGACAGCCTCGGTGTCTTCCTTGAGGAGTTCCTCGTACAGGACGCCGAGCGTGGGGAACAGCCAGACCGCCTCGAGGCCCTGCGACTCGATCCTCCGCAGCCGTGCCTCCCGGTCGATGTACTCGGCGGGCAGCGGCTCGCGGTCGCGGAGCATGTCACGGGGGTTCCCGGCCTCCGGGTTGCCCCGGAAGTACTGGTACAGCGCTCCGGGTCTGGCGATCGGATCCCACGTGGGGTTGGTGACGGCGTGGCTGACCCTGCCGCCGACCACGTGGTACCTGCGGCCGTCCATCTCACACCACTCGACCACCCGTGGCTGCATCTCGGCCGGCACGTGCCGTGTGAAGGCGTCGGGGCCCTCGTAGTAGTGGTTGTCGCAGTCGAACGGCAGGAAGTCCAGTTCCGGTTCCATCGCAGGAGACGCTAGTGGGGTGGCCGGAACCCGGGCCAACGGGGGCGCAACGCTAGGGTCCCCACCGTGAGCAGCCAGTTCGCGGACCTCGAGACCCTCCGCTATGACGAGCGCGGGAGCGTTGCGTGGGTCACCCTCGACCGGCCCGATGCGCTCAACGCCTTCACGGCGACCATGCAGGAGGAATGCCGGGCGGTCTGGCGGTCGCTGCGCACCAACGACGACATCCGGGTCGTGGTCCTGACCGCTTCCGGCGATCGGGCATTCTGCGCCGGCATCGACCGCGACGAGCCGTTCACTGCGCTCGAGGGCGGAGCCATCTACGGAACGTCCAACAACTTCATGTACGACGACCCCGGCGATGCGCTGGGCCCCAAGGCCAACGACCTCTGGAAGCCCGTCATCGGTGCCATCAACGGAATGGCCTGTGGCGGCGCCTTCTACCTCCTCGCCGAGTGCGACATCCTCATCGCCGCCGAGCACGCCACCTTCTTCGACCCGCACGTCACATACGGCATGGCCGCCGTCTACGAGCCGATGAAGATGCTCACGAAGATGCCGTTCGGTGAGGTCATGCGCATGTCGCTCACCGGCAACGCCGAGCGAATCACGGCCGACACGGCGCTGCGCATGGGCCTCGTGTCCGAGGTTGTGCCGGGCGACGAACTCGAGGCGGCGGCAACCCGTCTCTCGGATTCCATCGCCGCCAACCCGCCGTGGGCGGTGCAGGGGACCCTGCGGGCGATCTGGGCCGCACAGGACCTCGGACGCCTTGCTTCACGGGAGGTGGCCGCCGCCATCTACGCAGCGGCGGTGGACCCCGGTGCGCTGGCCGAGGGTTCCGAGGCGTTCTCTTCCGGCGCCCGAACCGAGCCCCGGCTGCGCTGACTCTCGCGCACCCGCACCCTCAGGCACCACCTCGCCCACCACGGGAAACTCCTGCGGCAACTGGTCGATGACCTTCTGCATCCAGAGCTCGGCGAGCGTGGCGTCGCCGTAGCCCTCCCCCACGAAGATCGCCGCCGTGAGGATCATCCGGTGGACCTGAACGCCGAGGCAGAGGTCGACGTCGTTGTGGAACTGCTCGAGGGAATGGTCGGTGACGCCGGCGGCAACCAGCCCGGCGTGGTAGTCGGCGCTCAGCCGCAGCAACTCCGACCGGGCCGATGGTCCCGGAGGGATCGTCGACGAAAGCAGGTACCCGACATCCCACGCCGGTCTCCCGGAACTGACCATGCCGAAGTCGATCAGGACCAGCCCCTCCCCGGAATCGGAACCGGTGAACAGCATGTTGTCGCTGCGGGCGTCGCCGTGCAGGAACGCCATCTTGTCGTTGAGGTGGTCGACAACGGCTGTCAGGTTGGCATCGACCCAGTCTGCGAAGCGCATGACCGACGGCGTGAGGTGCTGCGGATATTGGGCCACGACCGAGTCCCGGTGGACCGCATAGGCGCCGTTGAGTATGTGGGGCACCTGGGAACAGGTGCGCCATGCGAAGGGCGCCTCGTCGCGCAGCACCGGTGACCGCCACCAGTGGGCGTGGAACAGCGCCTGGGTCCCGAGGATCGCCTGGAGGTCGGCCTCCGGGGGAACCTCGTCCAGCGGTGTGACCCGCGCCCCGTCCACGTACTCGAGCAGCATGGCGAACCGGCGCTTTGTCGGCCGGACCATCTTGTACGAGTACCTGCCGATCAGGCGGGCAATCCAGTCCGGTACCCGGTTGAGAATCCGGAACTGCCGATCCATCGACGACCAGGCACGCCCCGGATCGCGCACTGCGTGGAGGAGTTGTGGTATCCGCGTGGGGAAACCCTCGGAGAAGCGTTCGTAGAAGTCGAACTCCCGGTCATAGCTGCCCTCGCTCTCGACCAGGCCCCGGTTGTTGGCGATGTCCGTCGGGAACTTGGCGAGCACAGTTTCGGGGAGCGCCGGGTCGGTCGGCTCCCAGGTCAGGTCGACGCGGACCGTCAGCCCCGAGAACCCGACCCCGGCTCCGGGCTCGCTGGTCGTGAACGCTGTCACCTGCGCCCCGGACGCCGTCCCCGCCAGGGCCTCGGTGAGCCAGCCGTTGGTCAACTCGTCGGCGGTCTGGGGAATGCGGATCGGCAGTCGTCTCGGCATGGGATCGAACGCTAGGGCAGGTGCGGTCGTCAGGCCAGACGGATACGGCCGTCGCCTTCGACCACGCGTCCGATGACCGACGCCGTGTGGCCCGATTCGCCGAGCCGGTCCAGCGCCTCGTGGGCCGCTGCAGGAGCAGCTCCGAACACCAGTCCTCCCGAGGTCTGGGCGTCTGCGAGGAGCAGGACCTCGAGTTCGCCATGGCCACCCCGGTCGAGCCGTTCGTCGGCCCAGGCGAGGTTGCGACGGCTTCCGCCCGGCATGGACCCCGACTCTGCCAACTGGCGGGCGCCCTCGAGCAACGGCACGGCGCCGACGTCGATCTCGGCATCGACACAGGACTCCTGCACGGCACGGCCGAGGTGCCCAAGGAGCCCGAAGCCCGTGATGTCGGTTGCGCCGGTCGCACCGGAGGCGAGAGCCACCCGGGCGGCCTCGGCGTTGAGCCGCGTCATGGAGGCCAACGCACCGTCGACCACCTCGTCGGGGGCAGTGCCTGCCTTGATCGCCGTGGTGATGACACCGATGCCGAGCGGCTTCGTGAGGACGAGGGCGTCGCCGGGACGAAAGCCGGTGTTGACGAGGAGTCGGTCCGGTGCGACCTCGCCCACCACGGCCAGGCCGAACTTGGGCTCGGGGTCGTCGACGGTGTGCCCGCCGGCGATGACGAACCCGCCCTCGGACGCGACGTCCTGGGCGCCGAGGAGAACCTCGGCCAGCAGGTCGATCGACAGTTCCTCGCTGTTCCACCCCACGAGGTTGAGCGCCAGCAGGGGCCGGCCGCCCATGGCGTAGACGTCCGACACCGCATTGGCGGCGGCGACGCGGCCCCACATCCGCGGGTCGTCGACGACGGGCGTGATGAAGTCTGCGGTCACCACGAGCGCGCGGTTGTCATCGAGTCGGTAGACGGCGGCGTCATCGCCGGTGGTTGCCCCCACGAGGAGGGCGGGGTCGTCTACTGGTGCCAGGCGGCGCACGACGTGCGCCAGCTCACCGGGGGCGAGCTTGCAGCCTCAACCGGCGCCGTGGCTGAACTGGGTCAGTCTCCGCATGAAACACACCTCCTTTCCGAATTCATCTTTCCGAATTCATCTTTCCGAATTCATCTTTCCGAATTCATCTTTCCGAATTCATCTTTCCGAATTCATCTTTCCGAATTCATCTTTCCGAATTCATCTCCCCGAATTCATTGTGCCTGTCGAACTCTTGAACCGTAGACGCCAGACCGGCGGGTCAAAGCGCCGCGACCGCATCCAGCAGTCGGTCGACGTCATCGTGGGTCGTGTAGACGGAGATGCCGGCCCGCACCGCCCCGGCCTCCGGGTCCAGACCCATTGGAGCCATCGCATCGACGGCGTAGTTGTGGCCGTCCCACACGGCGACCCGTGCGGAAGCGAGGTGCTCGGCCACCCCCTGCGGGGCATGTCCCTCGACCAGGAACTGGAGCGTGGGTGCCCGGTCCGCCACGTCGTCGGGGCCGGTGGAGGCCATGACCCGCACCCCGGCTAGGCCGTGGAGGCCGGCGAGGAGGTGCCGCAGAAGGTCCCGGCCGTGTGCCTCTATGGCATCCATGCCGGTGTCGAGCAGGAAGCGTGCAGCGGCATCGATGCCGGCGAGGGCCTCGTAGGAGGCGGTTCCATACTGCCAGCGGGCACCCCCGGTCTCCGGAGCGGGCCGAACCCTGTAGGCGGGCAGGTCGTCGACCAGGTCGTCGACGATCCACATCACTCCGGCATGGGGCCCGTACCACTTGTAGGACGATGTCGTGAAGACGTCGCATCCGAGGGCACCGACGTCGATTCCGACATGCGGCGTGCGGTGGACGCCGTCGACCACGACACGGGCGCCGACGGCGTGGGCTGCGTCGGCTATGGCCGGGATGTCGGGCATGGTGCCGATCACGTTCGAGGCGCCGGTCACCGCCACCCAACGGGTCGCCGGACCGATCAGGTCGACAACAGCCCCGGTGGCCAGTCGGCCGGTGGCGCCGTCGAACCCCGCCGTCCGCATGGTCGCCCCCGAGTCCTCCACAGCCAACACCCATGGGGTGACGTTGGAGTCGTGGTCGAGCGTGGTGCAGACCACCTCGTCACCTGGTCCGATGGTGCGGGCCACGGCACGCGACAGTGCCATCAGGTTGGCCGTGGTGCTGGGTCCGAACACGATTCCGCCTGAATCCGCGCAGAGGAGCCGACGCATGGTGGCTGCCGTGCGCTGTTCGAGGGCGTCGCATGCGTGGGAGGCTGGGAAGGCACCATGGGCGTTGGCGTTGTTTCCACTGCGCTGCCAGTCGGCCATTGCATCGATCGCCGAATCGAGCACCTGGGTTCCGGCAGGACCGTCGAAGCGTGCCCATCCGCCGGTCAGACCCGGAAAGCGGTGCCGGATGTCGTGAAGTTCAGCCATGTTGGGGCACGCTAGTGGTGTGGCCGGAACGGATTGCGGTCACGTGGAGGTCCAGATGGACGCATGGGAGGTCGAGGCACGGGTCGAGATCGCCGCGCTCGTGGTCGCCTACAACGCTCTCGGCGACCGTGGCAGGTTCGACGAACTGCTGGCCCTGTTCGCCGACGGTGCCACCATGGACATCGGTGACGGAACCACCTACGAGGGCCGTGACGGCATCGAGCGTATCTTCACAGGTACCCGGGACTCGGTGCGCGACGGCTCCGGGCCGGCCTTCCTCCAGCACCACACCACCCCCGTCCACGTCGCCCTCGAGGGTCCCGACACGGCATCCGGCGACGCCTACTTCACGGTGATGTCAGATGTCGGCATCGACCACTGGGGGCGCTACCGCGACACATACCTCCGCATCAACGGCACCTGGCGCTTCGGATCACGACGCGTCCGGGTCGACGGGCGGACCCCGGGCGGATGGGCCGACCAACGCCCGGGAAGCGGGACATGAGCAGCGATCCCCTCGAGCGCCTCCTCGCCGAGGCGGACATCCGCCAGTTGGTTGCCCGCTACGCGGTGTGCCTCGACAAGCGCGACATCGACGGCCTCGTCGCCCTGTTCGTGCCCGACGTGCGGGTCGGACGCGACACCACGGGCCGCGAGGCTCTCCACGAATCGTTCACCACACAACTCGCAACGGTCGGCGTCACGATCCTCAACACGGGCACCCACCAGATCGACCTGGGCGACGACGACATGGCCACGGGACACGTGTACTGCAAGGCCGAGATCCAGGACGGCGACCGCTGGATCCACCAGGCCATCCGCTACGACGACGCCTACCGCCGTGTCGAGGGGCGCTGGCTGTTCGTCCGGCGCATCCACCGCCTGTTCTACGGCGCCGAGGTCGGCGAGAATCCACTCCCGCTGGCGCCGGCCAACTGGCCGGCCAGCCACACCGGCATGGGCACGCTCCCCTTCGAGGATCCCACCTGGCAGGATTTCACGGTGCCTGCCGACGACCCCGGGCAACCATCGTGACCGCCAGCGAACCAGCCACGGAGATGAAGCCGGACGAAAGCGAGGATGTCGCTGCGTGGATCGCCGACACGGCCTATGCGGGCTACGTCGAGTTCATCGCCGCCTTCCAGAGCCTGACCCGCCGGGCCGCAACCAACTTCAGCAGCCGTTCCTGGCCCACCCAGGATGCCGATGCCGTCAAGCGCCTCTCGGCCCATACCGAGATCGTCCACAAGACCGTGGCCGAGATCCATCCGCACCTGCGCACCACCCCGGACCGCCGTGGCGCCTGGCGCACGGCCCGCACCGCCTACCGGCGACGCATCACCCAGCGGTCCGACCTCGAGTTGGCGGAAACGTTCTTCAACTCGGTGACCCGTCGGATCTTCACGACCATCGGCGTGGACAACGATGTCGAGTTGCGCTGGTTCGGCGCCTCGACGCTGCCACGTGGCCTGGACCGCTCCGAGATGTTCCGGACCTGGACCCGCACGCGGGGTTCCGCTGCCATGGTGGAGTCGATCCTCGAGTCGTACGACTTCGGGGTTCCGTGGATCGACCTCGAGGGCGATGCACGACGGGCCGGTGCACGGATCGACGCATTCCTGCTCGACTCCTGGGACACACTCGACCTCGACGGCGTCGACATGCTCGGCACGGTCTTCTACCGCAACAAGGGCGCTTACCTCGTCGGTCGCCTCCGCCACCTCAACCGCGTGACCCCCGTGGTGTTCCCGGTCGTGCATGGTGAGGTCGCGCATGGCGAGGTCGCGCACGGCGAGGTCGCGCACGGTGAACAGGGCATCCAACTCGACACGGTCCTGCTGACCGAATCGCAGGCCAGCCGGCTGTTCAGCTTCACACGTTCGTACTTCTTCGTCGAGACCCCGAAGCCTGCCGAACTGGTCGGCTTCTGCAAGTCGATGCTCCCGATGAAGTCGATCTCCGAGTTGTACACCTCGCTCGGGTTCAACCAGCACGGCAAGACCACCCTCTACCGCTCGCTGTACCGGCACATGCAGAACTCGCACGACAAGATCGTGCGGGCCCGCGGCACGCCCGGAATGGTCATGTCGGTCTTCACGCTGGTGTCGTTCAACGTGGTCTTCAAGGTCATCAAGGACCGCTTCGATCCGCCGAAGAACACCACCCGACAGGCGGTGCGGGACCGCTACCGCCTCGTCGCCCAGCACGACCGCGTCGGCCGGATGGTCGATGCCCACGAGTTCGAGAACCTCTCGTTCGACCGTGACCGCTTCGATCCCGACCTGCTCGAGGAACTCCTGGCCGAGGCATCCCTGACCGTGCGCATCGAGGACGACCAGGTGGTCATCTCGCACGTGTACACGGAACGGCAGGTCTACCCGCTCAACCTGTACCTCCGGGAGATGTCGGCCGACCGGGCCGAGGCCGCTGCCCTCGACTGGGGCTGGGCGATCAAGGACCTGGCGGCCGCGAACATCTGGCCGGGCGACCTGTTCACGAAGAACTTCGGCGTCACCCGCCACGGCAGCGTCGTGTTCTACGACTACGACGAGATCACGCTGCTGGACGAATGCCGCTTTCGGCGTATCCCACAGTCCGACGACCATGAGCACGAGATGCGGTCCACGCCGTGGTTCGCCGTCGAACCCGGGGACGTCTTCCCGGAGCAGTTCCCGACATTCATGTCGTTCCCCGCCGCCGTGCCTTCAGAGATCTGGGAACGTTTCCGGACGGTGCACGGTGACCTGTTCACCACCGACTTCTGGATCGACGTTCAGGGCAGGCTGGCCGAACACGATGTCCCCGACTTCTACCCCTACCCCGATCGGCTCCGATTTCGCCGCCGTGGCCCGCTGCTGCCAAAGGTAGGGTCGGCGCCATGAGCGCCCGGCCCATCCACATCGCACCATCGGTCCTCCCAGCCGACTTCTCGCGGCTCGGCGAGGAATGCGTCGCCCTGGAGGAGGCAGGCGTCGACCGCATCCACTGGGACGTCATGGACGGAGTGTTCGTTCCCAACCTGACCGTCGGCCCCGATGTGGTCGCGTCTATCCGGCCCCATGTGTCGGTGCCCTTCGAGGCGCACCTGATGGTCGTCGAGCCCGACCTGCTCCTGCACCGATATGTCGAGGCCGGCTGCCAGACCGTCATCGTGCACGCCGAGGCCTGCACCCACCTCCACCGGACACTTGGCCACATCGCCGACCTCGGCGCCACCCCGGGCGTTTCGCTCAACCCGCACACCCCCGCCGATGTGATCGCCCACGTACTCGACCTGCTGGGCCATGTGCTCGTCATGACCGTCAACCCTGGATTCGGCGGTCAGGCCTACATCTCGGCGATGGAGTCCAAGGTCACCGAGGTGGCCTCCATGGTCGATGGGTTCGACATCGACCTGGAGGTGGACGGCGGAATCGGCCCCTCGACGGTCGCCGGCCCCGTTGCCGCCGGGGCCAACGTGTTGGTGTCGGGCAGTGCCCTGTTCAGGGACCCGGAGGGCCTCGCCCACGCCGTCACCGACCTCCGCGAACAGGCCGAGGCCGCCAGGTCCTGAAGGTGCGGTGACATTCCGCCCGGGCGTCACAGGCCGCCGCTACCCTCCCCCGCATGACCGAACCGCACGTGCCCGCACCTTTTCCTGACTCCCCTGCCTTCCCCATGGCCCCTTCTGGCGCCTCGGACCTCGACAGTGGCGCCTCGGGCCGCTTCGACGTCTTCGACCGCCTCCTCAAGAACCGGGTGGTGTTCCTGGGAACGGACGTGAACGACGATGTGGCAAACGCGCTCATAGCCCAGATGCTGTTCCTCGAGGCGCAGGACGCCGAGAAGCCGATCTGGCTCTACATCAACTCGCCCGGCGGGTCGGTCACGGCCGGCATGGCGATCTACGACACCATGCAGTTCGTCGGGCCCGAGGTCGGAACCATATGTATGGGCCTCGGCGCCTCGATGGCACAGTTCCTGCTCTGTGCCGGCGCCCCAGGCAAGCGCTACGCCCTCCCCCACGCCAGGATCATGATGCACCAGCCCCTCGGCGGGGTACAGGGCGACGCCTCCATGATCGCCATCCAGGCCGAGCAGATGACCTATACGAAGAAACAGCTCCAGGAACGCATAGCCGAGCACACCGGCCAGTCGGTCGAGACGATCGAGACCGACAGCGACCGCGACCGCTGGTTCACCTCCGAGGAGGCCTGCGAGTACGGCATCATCGACCAGGTGATCGTCAGACGCGGCGAGATGCACTGATCCGACCGGAACCACGGTCCTCCTAGGCTGAACCCTGCGGACGTGGCGCAACTGGTAGACGCACCGGCTTTAGGAGCCGGCGCCGCAAGGCATGGGGGTTCGAGTCCCCCCGTCCGCACATGAGCGATTCACCCCTGCCCGAAGACGCGCTGGACCCCGCGTCGGACCCCGCGTCCCATGACCTGACCCGCCTGGTTGATGCCAGCCCCACGGGGATGGCCCTACTCGATGCCGACCTCCGCCTTCGACACGCCAATGGGCGGTGGACCGAGTTCACCGGCCAGTCGAACGAGGCGGCATCCGGCGATGGCTGGCTCGATGCAATCGACACCGATGGCCGCGACGACTTCGTCACGGCTGCCCGGCAGGCGCTCGCCGGGGACCGCGGCATCCGCGGGCGGCTCCGCCTGGTCACACCGAGCGACGAGGTGCGCTGGATCGACCTTTCGATGACACCCCTCGGCGACGGGTCGGGGCGGTCCCTCCTGACCTTCGACGACGTCACGGAAGAACTCGAGGAGGCTCGGCGCGCCCACGAGTTGACCCGTGTGCTCGAGGCCAGCCCGGACCTCGTCGCCGTCCTCGACCCACTCGGCCGAACCGTGGTCTGGGCCAACGACGCCTTTCAACGCCTCATGCCCGACACCCGGGTGGCAGGCTCCCGCCTCCTCACCCACCTCGATGGCTGGTCGCAGGCCCGCTACGCAGCGACCGCCCTGCCCTCCGTCCGCTCAGGTGGAAACTGGCGCGGAGAGCTCCGCCTCACGACGCAGGGCCAAGGTGTGGGCAAGACGCTGCCTGTCTCGGCCGTGCTCGTCGCACACCGGGACTCCGACGGACATATCGAGGCGATCTCCCTGGTGGCCCGCGACCTGAGCGACCTCTATGCGGCCAGACAACGGGTCGAGGCCACCGAGGTACGCCTGGCGGCCCTCGTCGAGCACGCCTCCGACCTGGTCTGCGTCGTCGGATCCGACGGGAGGATCGTGTACGCCAGCCCTGCGGTGGCCCGCGTCCTGGGCCTCGAGCCTCTTGACCTCGAAGGGGTACCCGTCGCCGACCTCGTCCACCCCGAGGATCTGGACCGGCTGCTCGATCAGGTCCCCGACGTCATCGCGACACCTGGCATGTCACCGGCCTTCGACGCCCGGATAGCCCACACCGACGGCGGCTGGCGGCACATGGAGATCGTCGCCACGAACCTCCTCGAGAACCCTGCGGTGGAGGGCATCGTCGTCAACGCCCGGGATGTGACCGAACGCGTCGAGGTGGCGGCCCAACTCGAAGAACGCGCCTTTCACGACGACCTGACCGGACTCCCGAACCGTGCGCTGCTCGTCGACCGCCTCCAGGACGCACTCCACCGGGCGTCACGCCACCAACGATCTGTCGGTGTGCTCTTTCTCGATCTCGACCGGTTCAAGGTGGTCAACGACTCGCTCGGCCACGGTGCGGGCGACGACCTGCTCCAGGAGGTCGCACGTCGCCTCGAGCGGACGGTCCGCCCCGGTGACACCGTGGCCCGCCTCGGCGGCGACGAGTTCGTGGTCGTCATCGGCGACATGCTCCGCCCCACCGATGCCCTCACCGCCGCTGAACGGGTACGTCGTTCGCTGGCACGCCCAGTGGATCTCGGTGCGGAGTCGACGGTGGTCTCGACCAGCATCGGCATCGCAATCGCCCGTGGCGCCGAATCCCCCGGCGACCTGCTCCGCGACGCCGACATCGCCATGTACCGGGCCAAGGAGCAGGGTCGTGACCGGGCCGAGTTGTTCGACGACAACCTCCGGGAGCAGGCCGTTCGACGGCACTCGGTGGAGCAGGAGCTTCGGTTGGCGATCGACGCCGATCGGATCGAGGTGTACTTCCAGCCGATCGTGAGAATTGCCGACGGGGGAATCGCCGGCGCCGAGGCCCTGGCCCGTATCCGGTCGGAGAGCGGCGAGCTGCTGCTTCCCGACCAGTTCATCGACATCGCAGAGGACAGCGGGACCATCGCCGAACTCGGCAGCCGGGTCCTCGTGCTCGCCCTGCAGCGCCTCTCGGCCTGGGACAGGCGGACCGACGAGCACCTGACGATGGCCGTAAACGTGTCGGCTAGGCAGTTGGCCGACGCCGCCTTCCCCGGTGTGGTGGCCGACGCTCTGGCCGGCAGCGGCCTCGATCCGGCACGGGTGGCGCTCGAGTTCACCGAGAGTGCCCTCATCGCTGCCAATCCGGTCACCGAGCGGGTCCTCGACGACCTCACCGGCCTGGGCGTGCGCATCGGCCTCGACGACTTCGGAACCGGCTTCTCGTCGCTCGCCTACCTCAAGCGGTTCCCCATCGATTTCCTCAAGATCGACCGTTCGTTCGTCGCCGGACTCGGCGACGACGACGGCGACACGGCGATCGTCACCGGTACCATCGCACTGGCCCACAGCCTGGGACTCCAGGTCGTGGCAGAGGGTGTCGAGAAAGTCGAACAGTTGGACCGCCTGCGGGTCCTGCGCTGCGACCTGGCTCAGGGCTACCACTTCTCCGAACCGGTGACCGACGCCGAGTTCGACAGGTTCCTCGGGCGTACCTGGACGCCCAGCGGGGTTTCGCCCAACTAGGTCTCGATGCCCTGAGGTTGATGTCGGCGCTGCTGCTGTCCGGCCAGTTTCCGCGCCAGGGACCGAAATGCCCGGCCCCGGTGTGAGAGAGCGTGCTTCTCGTCGTCCATCTCGGCGAAGGTGCGGCCGTCACCCTCGATGGGGATGAACACCGGGTCGTAGCCGAAGCCGCCCCCGCCCCGC
The DNA here is from genome assembly GCA_014381945.1 of Actinomycetota bacterium. Classification (GTDB taxonomy): domain Bacteria; phylum Actinomycetota; class Acidimicrobiia; order Acidimicrobiales; family MedAcidi-G1; genus S20-B6. Next base: position 9,342 of record JACNKQ010000068.1, on the reverse strand, counting down.
GCGTGTTCTGCGATCCGCCCCTCCACCGTGCCGGTGGCGTACACCTCGGAGCCGTCTGGGTGGTGCACCAGGGCAACGGTACGGAATCGTGCCGTACGACGCCCCGGGTCGATGCCGACCAGTGCCGTCAGCAGGCGATCCACGTTGTCGGCGTAGGTGGCGTTCACGCCGGCGAACCTTGCGGAGTGCACGCCCGGAGCGCCGCCGAGGGCATCCACCTCGAGGCCGGTGTCGTCAGCCACGGCTGCTGCGCCACCTGTCGTGCAGGCTGCTACCGCCTTCAGGCGGGCGTTGTCGAGCAGGGTCTCGCCGTCCTCGACCACGTCGCCAAGGTCTGCAGGCCTTGGCAGCAGTTCGAAGGAATCACCCAGGACCCGGGCGATCTCCTCCAACTTGTGGGGGTTGGCGGTGGCCGCCACCAGGCGGATGGGCGCCATGTGGCGGATCAGGCCCTGGCCGGTGGTGGATCCGCCAGCAACGCTCGCTGGGCTTCGGCGATCTCGGCGATGCCGCCTACGGCCAGGTCGACCAGCGCATCCAGTTGGGCACGACCGAAGGCCTCGCCTTCGGCGGTTCCCTGCACCTCGACGAACTGTCCGGATCCGGTCATGACAACGTTGAAGTCGACCTCCGCAGTCGAATCTTCGACATACGGGAGGTCCAGGAGTGGCTCGCCATCCACGATGCCGACCGAGATGGCAGCCAACTGGTCGTTGAGGGGGTTCGCGGTCAGGTCCCCGGCCACCACAAGTCGCTCGAGGGCGTCGTGCAGGGCGACGAAGCCGCCGCAAATGGAGGCGGTTCGGGTGCCGCCATCGGCCTGGATGACATCGCAGTCGACGGTGATCTCGCGCTCCCCCAGGGAAGCGAGGTCGCAGACGGCCCGCAACGATCTGGCGATGAGGCGCTGGATCTCCTGGCTGCGTCCGGAGACCCGTCGACGGATGCGTTCGCTGCTGGAACCCGGGAGCATCGAATACTCGGCGGTGACCCAGCCCCTTCCGGTGCCCATCAGCCAGCGCGGCACGCCGTCGCCTATCGAGGCCGTACACAGCACCCTGGTTCGTCCGAACGAAACCAGGCACGAGCCGGCGGCGGCGTCTGTGAAGTCGCGCTCGAACGAAAAGGGGCGCATTTCGTCATTTCGGCGTCCGTCGGGTCGCATCAGTGGGTTCCTGGGGGTGCTGGGGGAATTGTGAACCAGAGCCTAGAAGTAGACGATCGCGTCTGCGTTTGCGACGGCCTCGTCCAGGTCGGCTGTCCATGCGCCCGTGGAAAGGTACTTCCATCCGGCGTCGCTGGCGACCAGCACTATGGTGGCCCGCTCGTCGTCGCCGAGGTGCCCGGCCACCTTGAGGGCGCCGGCAAGGGCGGCACCTGCCGAGATGCCGGCGAAGATTCCGCACTCGTCGGCGAGTCGTCTGGTGCATTCGAGGGATTCGCGGGGCCGGACGATGCGCTTGCCGTCGAGCAGGTCGTTGCCGCCCCACTTCTCGAAGATGGGCGGGATGTAGCCGTCGTCGAGGCTGCGCAGGCCCTGGACCAACTCGCCCGAAGGCGGCTCGACGGCCAGCACCTGCACCTCGGGCCGTTGCTCCTTGAGGTAGGTGCCCACGCCCATGAGGGTGCCGCTGGTGCCGAGGCCGGCAACGAAGTGTGTGATGTCGGGGACATCTGCGAGGATCTCGGGCCCTGTGGCCTCGTAGTGGACCCTGGGGTTGGCCTCGTTGGCGTACTGGTAGAGGAAGACCCACCCGGGGTTCTCGTCGGCGAGCTGCCGGGCCAGCCGTACGGCACCGTTCGAGCCTTCGACGCCGGGCGACGGAATGATCTCGGCACCGAACACCTGGAGCATCTGTCGTCGCTCGGTGGAGACGTTCTCGGGGAGGACGATCTTGATCGGATAGCCACGGAGCCGAGCGATCATCGCCAGAGCGATGCCGGTGTTGCCCGACGACGGCTCGATGATCGTGCGACCCGGGACGAGCGTTCCGTCGGCCTCGGCGTCTTCGATCATCGCCTTGGCGATGCGGTCCTTCACCGAGCCTGCCGGGTTCTGGCCCTCGAGCTTGATCAGGATCCGGGCCCCGGGGTGGGGGCTGAGCGTGCTGATGTCGACCATCGGGGTGTCACCGATGAGGTCGAGCACCGAGGAGTGGACGGTCATGGCAGGCAGGGCTCCGGTATTGCTGCTTGGGATCGGGACTTGGCTCTAATTCCGACTGATCTGGTCGGGATTCTAGCCGGACGCGCTGTCGTCCTCCACCTCGTCCTCCACCTCGATCTCCACTTCGGTGATGTCGCCGTCGAGGATCCTGAAGGCACACAACGCCGGATCCGGGCGCTCAAGCGACACGATGACGAAGACCCATGTTCCGAGCGGATCGAAGCAGGCGGCATCGGCAACGTCGGTAGGCGAGGGATATGCCGGCGTGTGCGTGTGGCTGTGCATCACGCCGACCAGAACGGCTCCCTCCTCGTCGACGGTGTGCTCGACGTCGAGCTGCTCCTGCCCGTCCAGCTGGTAGATGGTTCTCGACTCGGCGGCGTTGCGCATCGGGTAGAAGCGGTCAACGGAGGGGCCTTCCCCCTGGTCTCCGATCGCCCCGGCGAACAACCCACACGCCTCGTGCGGCACGCCCGCGAGGGCGTGCGCGACCATCGCTGCATGGACATCGCTGCTGATCCGCAGCAGTTCACCTGACATGGGAGCGAGGCTAACCATGTCCTCCGCCACCGGTACGCTCGCCGAATGGGAGCGAGTTCCAACAGCAAATCCAGGTCCGGCCACTCCGACTCCCGGGATCGCGTTGTTGCGACCAACCGCCAGGCTCGACGGAACTTCGAGATCATCGACACCTGGGAGGCCGGGCTGGTGCTGCGTGGCGGCGAGGTCAAGTCGCTACGTGAGTCGAAGGTGCAGATCGCCGAGGCGTTCGGCCGCTTCGAGGACGGCGAACTCTGGCTGCTGGGCCTGCACATCTCTCCATGGGCCACCAGCGGCTCCGTCGAGACTTCGGGCCACGACCCCGACCGACCAAAAAAGCTGCTCCTCCACCGGGCCGAGATCCGGCGCATGCACGATCGCGTGCAACGGGAGGGGCTCACCGTGATCGCCCTTTCGCTCTACTTCTCCAACGGGCGGGCAAAGGTCGAGTTGGCGCTGGCCCGTGGCCGGGGGCACGCCGACAAGCGCCAGGCGATCGCCGAACGGGAAGCCGCCCGCGAGGCCGACCGGGCAATCGCCCATGGTCGTCGGCGTTGAGCGGAGTTTCCAGCACTGTCACGGAGCACCGGTACCCTGTGGCTGCGGGTTCGTTCCCGCATGATCCTTGACAAGCGAGCTCACCCAGCACATCCACCTACCCCTCACGACGGGCGGCCCACGGGTCGCCCACCTACGGGGCTGATCGGTTTCGACGCCGACGTTTCGTGGACGTTACGTGCGACCGGAGTTGCCCAGACTCCAAAAACGGGGCACCCAAAGAGACGCCACAACGGACGATCTCGCTCTCGCCGCCTGACCTGGTCAGGTTGTAGAGAGTCATCGCGACCGGCGACGGCACGCGGGGCCCGTCCACTGCAGCCCGGCAACAGAAGCAGTGGAGACCGCAGGGACAGACCGCTGACGGCGTGAAAGACCGCTGACCCGGGAGAAAGAACCCGTGGCCGGGCCCTAGCGGCCCATCCGACCCGGCGGTGCGGCAGCCATGAGCCGCAGACTCGGGAATGGTCGTAGCGCGAGCGCTCACCCGTCGACGGACGGGGGTTCGATTCCCCCCAGCTCCACCAGGGCGTGTTTGACCAGGAAATGCACTTTCCCGATCAAGATGCACTTTCCCGATCAAGATGCACTTTCCCGATCAAGATGCACTTTCCCGATCAAGATGCACTTTCCCGATCAAGATGCACTTTCCCGATCAAGATGCACTTTCCCGATCAAGATGCACTTTCCCGATCGAGATGCACTTTCCCGATCAAGAGGCACTTTCCCGATCAAGAGGCACTTTCCCGATCAAGAGATCCCATTCTCCGGCCGACAAGTGCCCTCCCCCGGACAACGAGGACCCTGCGCCTCTTCCGTGCTGCCGTCCTGCGTGTCCGGTGTCCTGGCGTCAAATACACAACGCCCTCCACGGGTTCCGCTGGTCGCCCATGTGCGGCTAGAAAGTGGCCCATGCAGACCATGCCGAGAAGGAATGCCCAATGAGATACACCTCCCCGACCACGGTGGACGAAGCTCGATCGTTGCTCGCCGAACATCCCGGGTCCCGGGTGTTCGCCGGCGCCACCGACCTCGTCCCACAGATGCGTTCCGGCCGCCCGGCGCCGCCGGTGCTGGTCGACCTCAAGAAAATCGCCCAACTGATGTCGGTCACCCACGAAAACGGACAGTGGACGATCGGTGCAGCAACCCCCACAGCGAACCTCACCCGCAACCACGACTTCACCGCCATGTTCCCCGGGTTGTCCGAGGCGATGGGACTGATCGGATCCGACCAGATCCAGAACCGGTCGAGCCTGGGCGGAAATCTCGCAAATGCCTCACCGGCCGCCGACTCGGTGCCAGCGATGATCGCCAATGGCGTACAAGCCGTTATCGCAACCGCCGACGGCACCCGCACAGTGCCCGTCGCCGAAATCGTCACCGGCCCCGGCCGGACCTCTCTGGCCGATGGAGAGTTCATCGTCGAGTTCACCCTGGCCGACACCCCGGCCGACACCAGCGACGCCTATCTCCGGATGATCCCACGCACCGAGATGGACATCGCCATCGTCGGCTCCGCCGTACGGCTCACGGTTTCCGACAACATCATCACCGACGCAACCGTTGTCCTCGGTGCCGTGGCCCCCACCGCTGTCACAGTGCCCGACGCCGGCGCGGCCCTGATCGGCGCCGCCATCAACGCCGGTCAGATCGACGACTCGGCCTTGAACACCCTTGCCGACGCCGCATCAGCGGCCTGCGACCCGATCGACGACAAGCGCGGCACCGTCGCCTACCGGCGCCGGGTGGCCGGTGTCCTGACCAGACGGGCGGCAGCGACAGCCGTCGAGCGCGCCCAGAACGGAGCCTGACCCATGTCACGAACCCACATCACCTGCACGGTCAACGGAGACCCGGTCGACTTCCTGGCCAGCGACGGCACCTCCCTGCTCGACGCCCTACGCGACGAACTCGGCCTCACCGGAGCCAAGGAAGGCTGCGGAACAGGCGACTGCGGAGCCTGCTCGGTGCTGATAGACGGACGCCTCAACTGCTCATGTCTCGTGTTCGCCCCCGAAGCCGAGGGAACCGAGATCGTGACCGTCGAAGGCATAGCCGACGACGACCGCCTCCATCCCCTCCAACAGACCTTCCTGGAGGGCGCCGCCCTGCAGTGCGGTATCTGTACACCGGGTGTCCTCATCGCTGCCAAGGCCCTGCTTGATGCAAACCCGGATCCGACCGAGACCGAGATCCGCTACGCCCTCGCCGGCAACCTCTGCCGCTGCACGGGCTACGACAAGATCGTCCGTTCCGTCCAGGAAGCAGCGGTTCAATTGAAGGGAGCGGCCCGATGACCGTCACCGATGACCGTCCGACCTACAAGTGGGTCGGCACACGCCCAATTCGCCACGACGGCTACGAAAAGGTAACCGGCAAGGCCCGCTTCGCCGCCGACCTCGACCTGCCGGGACAACTACATGCCGCCTACCTGCGGTCCCCCCACGGCCATGCCCGCATCCTGTCGATCGACACCGCTGCAGCGGCAGGAATGCCCGGGGTCAAGGCCGTGGTCACCGGAGCCGACTTTCCGGACCTCGATCCCACAGATCCCAACTTCGACGTCTCGGTCAACGTCATGGCCCGTGGCACAGTTCTCTACAACGGTCACGCACTGGCTGCTGTAGCGGCTTCCACCCGGGCCGAAGCCGCTGCCGCCGTGGCCGCCATCCAGGTCGAGTACGAACTCCTGCCTGTGATCCTGACCCTCGAAGAGTCAATGGCCGACGGCGCACCGCTTGTGAACGAGCACAACATCACAAAGTTCGTCGAGAGCGACGGCCCATCCAATCTGGCTACATCCAACGTCGTCGAGCGTGGCGATGTCGAGGCCGCGTTCGCAGCGGCCGACCTGGTGGTCGAGCGCGAGTTCGACACCGCCTACGTCCATCAGGGTTACATCGAACCCCACGCCTGCGTGGTCGACGTCGGCCCCAACGGAAAGGCCGACATCTGGGCGTCGTCGCAGGGCCACTTCATGGTCCGGGCGTTGACCGCATCTGTCCTCGGTTGGGAGACATCCAGGATCAAGGTGACCCCGGCCGAGATCGGCGGCGGCTTCGGCGGAAAGACGACCATCTATCTGGAGCCGGTCGCTGCCCGACTGTCAGAGAAGTCCGGCCGCCCCGTCAAGCTCGTCCTGACCCGCGAAGAGGTGCTGCGGGCCACCGGTCCCGCACCGGCATCGAAGTCGAGGATCAAGATCGCAGCCAGCAACGACGGAGAGCTCACCGCCATCGACTGCTGGTTCGGCTACGTAGTGGGGTGCACCAACGACTTTGCAGGGTTGGTCGGGGCGATGTCGGTGGCGTCATACAAGTTCCCCAACCTCAAGCTCGAGGCCATCGGAGCGCTCACCAACACGCCGAAGTCCGCTGCCTACAGGGCACCATCCGCCCCCCAGGCGGCATTCGCCATCGAATCGGTCATCGACGAAATCGCCCAGACACTCGACATGGATCCCATCGACATTCGACTCAGAAACGCAGTCGTGGAGGGTGACCCAACCGCCATGGGGATGCCCCATCCCCGGATCGGGTTCGTTGAATGCCTCGAGGCGCTGCGCGACTCCGACCACTACCGCTCGCCCGTACCTGACGGGGCGGCACGTGGCATCGGGGCAGGCTTCTGGTTCAACATCGGCGAGCAGTCCAGCGCCACCGTCAACCTCAACGAGGACGGCACGGCGACGGTAATCACCGGAAGCCCCGATATCGGGGGCAGCCGGGCATCGATGGCGCTGATGGCCGCCGAAGAACTCGGAATCGACGTCTACAGCATCACCCCGGTGGTCGCCGACACCGAGTCCGTCGGCTTCACCGATGTCACCGAAGGCAGCCGCGCCACCTTCTCGACCGGCATGGCCGTGGTGAACGCCTGCCGTGACCTCATCGAAGAGCTGCGGGCCAGGGCCGCCACGATTCTTGGCGTCGACCTGGATGCAGTCACCTGGGTCGACGGCACCGCAGTAACCGACGGCAAGGACCCGCTGCCTCTGTCAGCCATCACCGCCAAGGCGAAAAGCACCGGAGGCCCGCTCACGGTCACCGCATCGCTCAACGCCGGCGGCGCCGGCCCGTCGTTCGCCGTGCACTGCTGCGACCTCACCGTCGACGAAGAAACCGGCCAGGTCACGATCCTGCGGTACACCGCCGTACAGGACGCCGGCACGGCGATCCATCCCAGCTACGTCGAGGGACAGTTGCAGGGCGGCACGGTTCAGGGAATCGGTTGGGCCCTGAACGAGGAATACATTTTCGACGACGCTGGTTCGATGGAAAACGCCAGCTTCCTCGACTACCGGATTCCGGTGGCCTCGGACCTGCCCATGATCGACACGATCGTCGTCGAGGTTCCCAACCCCGCCCACCCCTACGGCGTGCGTGGGGTCGGCGAGACCGGAATCGTGCCGCCGATGGCCACGGTCGCCAACGCCATAACCCGTGCCACCTCTATCCGGATGACCTCGCTGCCGATGTCGCCACCGAAGATCCTGGCCGCCCTCGACACAGACTGAGTGCCCCCACCTGAACCCCCCACCTGGACCTCCCCACCTCGACCACCAAGAACATGCCCCGCGTCCACCTCATGTCCGACCACCGTCGCTTCACCGGTGGCGAAGCAGTTGTCGAAGCCGGGGGCGCCACGGTCGGAGCGGTGATCGCAGAGCTCGAACAACGCTTTCCGGGCCTCGGGGATGCGCTCACCCACGGAGCCTCGGCCGGCGTGAACGGCGAGATCCACTCCGAGCCCCAGTACCTCGAGGTCGACCCGGACACCGACATCTACTTCGTCGCACCCCTGACCGGCGGCTGAGGCACTCCTCTGCGGCTGCCCTACCGACAGTCGGTGTGAACGGCGGGTTCGAAACGGCTGACCTGCGATCCACTCAGGCGTTCATCTGCTCGCGAACCTTCATCATCGCCACATAGTCGCCGACTGGCTGGACCCTGGCAGTCCCCGAGGAGACGATCGGGAACAGGCCCGTGAAGATCTGTGCGGCATCGTCGGCATCGACCACGAAGAAGAAGTCGTGTCCCGGCGGATCCACCCAGGCGCCGACCACCTCGTTGACGTTCTCCTTGAGGCTCCCGAGGACCGCTCCGAAGGTCTCAGCGACCGCCGCCTCGTCATGGGCGGGACACGTGGTCTCATCGTGGTGGTGGGTGATGTGGAAGAGCATGGAAGTTCCTCTCGGTTCGTGGACGCCTCCCCCTGAGTCGGACGCATCGGGAAAGTCAAGCAGGCAGCGAAGCCGGAATCCATTTGTAGTCCTCGCCAAGCCCCCCTGCCCTGCACGAGCGACGCGTGTCGGGACAATGGACCCATGACCACGACGAGCACAACCCTGACGACCACGACTCCGGCACACACCGCCCCGACGTCACCGGCAACCACCGCTCCTCCGACAGGGGCGACCGTCCAGGCCGTCGCCCTGCTGGACCGATACCTTGCCGACTGGGGTCAGTCCGTCCGCAGCCTCGTGTCCGCAACGGATGTCGTGGACCTGGCTCTCGACCTGCGCCTCCTGCTCGCTCCCTGACCCGCTTCCTGACCCTCTGCCCACTCACCCTCTGGGCACTTCTCCTATCCGAACGTGAGCCCGACGAAGAAGGCCAGCAGGACGGCACCGAACTTCTGCATCTCCTCGGGCGTGAGGCCCCATGCTTCGGCGACGGACAGAAGCATCGGCATCTCCTCCTCGGACCACACCGTCGCCACCACCTGGGGGCCGTCGACCGGCGGACGTGGCCTCAGGGGATCAGGCGGTGTCGGGCTGATGGCTGTCAGGAAGCTGATCACGTAGACACCCGTCTTCTGGAACTCGCCCTCGTCCATGCCGAGAATCGCCGCAGCATTGGCGATGCCGGCGTACTCAGCGGCGGTGTACCCGGTGCTCACCACGACATCGGTGGAGGGGGGTTGGGTCGTAGTCGTGGTGGGCGGAGCGGTCGTCGTTGTCGTCGTGGTCGTCGTGGTGGGCGGCGCGGTCGTCGTTGTCGTCGTAGTAGGCGGAGCGGTCGTCGTAGTAGGCGGAGCGGTCGTCGTAGTAGGCGGAGCGGTCGTCGTAGTAG
>JACNKQ010000014.1 GCA_014381945.1 Actinomycetota bacterium | reverse complement strand
GGGGCCCCGCCGGGCCGGGGGCGTGGAGCGGCGGGTTGAGGGCGGTCGGCCGTTGGCGGGCCGGGCCCCGCACCAGCCCGGACCCCCGATCGATGTCGCCCGCGGCGGGGGGGTCGTCGAGGGTGACGAGCACGTCGTCGGTGACGGCGATCGCCGTAACCGCGCGCCCCCCCCCGCCCCCCCGCCCCCGCCGGCCCTCAGCGGCGGCGAGGCGCACCAGCGCCGACGCCTCCTCTTCCGTGCGGGGCCGTTCGATGCGGTCCGGGCGTGCCACCTGGTTGCCCGCCCAGTTGCGCCAGGTGCCGTCGGGCCGAAAGCCGCTGCTCGGGGACACGCCGCCTACCAGCCCCTCAGGTCGACCGGCCACGACTCGAGCACCTCGGCATCGGCGCCTGCCGACACGTCGTCGACGAGGTGGAGGGTGTCGTGCTTGGCGATTGTCGGGTCGATGTGTGCGGGCCGCAGCCCGACCCGTTCGCCCACTGTGAACGAGCCGGTGACGGTCGTGTGCTCGTCGGCGCAGAACAGCACCTCGCCGTCGCCGACAAGGACCGGGTCGCCGCTGTCCATCGCAAGGGCCTTGAGGCCGCCGTCGAGGGCGGCCCAACCGCGGTTGCTCACCGAAACGGCGGTCGTGAGCAGCACGAGCCCCTCCCGGAACGGCAGGCCAAGGCGGGCGTAGTCGCCGTCCATCAGGACATAGGAACCTGCCTGCAGTTCGGTCACCAGGTGGTTGCTGTCCCAGGATCCTGTCCCGCCGCCGGAGACCACGTCACCGCCGACCGCCGCATGGGCCGTGGACAGGATCGCCATCGACTCGGCCACGCCGTCGGAGCGGCGTTCGGCCTTCGGGTCGTGCATCAGGTGGCCCTCGTAGCCCATGACGCCACGCACCGTCAGGCCGACGGCACGGGCATCGTCGGCCAGACGCCCGGCGTCGGCCGGGTCACATCCGCAGCGGGGCATGCCGACGTCCACGTCGATCAGCACCTCGCCCACGCCGCCGGCGACGACTGCGGCGATCGTCTCCGGCGAGTCGACGGCAACCGTCACCCGGGCCGCACCCGATGCGACGAGCACCCCCAGGCGTCGAGCGTCGAGAACCTCATTGGCGAGCAGCAGGTCGTCGCCCAGTCCGGCGGCGGCCATGCCCTCGACCTCGCGCACCGTGGCGCAGCAGAAGCCGGTGTGGCCGGCGTCGGCCAGGAGTCGGGCCAACGACGTGCACTTGAACGCCTTGACATGGGGTCGCAGCGCCGGCCCGGGTCGGCGGGCCGACATGGCCGCCAGGTTGTGGTCGAGCACGCCTGTGTCGGCCAGCAGGGCCGGGGTGGTGAGGTCCCCTGCCCGCACGGGGTCAGGCCCCTCTTCCGGCGGGAGCCGGCGACCGGGTCTCGGCCCAGGTCTTCCCGGCCTCGACGTCGATGTCGCGGGGCAGGCCGAGCACCCGTTCGCCGATGATGTTGCGCTGCACGGCGAACGTGCCACCGCCGAGTGTGAGCGCCGGCGAGAACACGAACCCGTAGTGCCAGATCGAGGACACGTCCGGGAACTGGCGGGTCCGCAGGAGGTTGTCGGTGAAGCCCTCCTCGAGCGCAGGGCCGAGCACTCCCTTCGGGCCGGAGCCGACGAGCATCCCGGTTGCGCCGGCGAGTTCCTTGGCGAGCTCCATGACGTGCTGGCCGTGCTCGTCCGCCATGGCCTTCTGGATCGACGCCTCGACACCCGGCGTGCGTCCGGCCAGCTTCGCCGACAGGGTCCGCAGCCGGTTCAGGCGCAGGACCTCGGCCTCGCACTTCAGCGCCGCCATCTTCTGGCGCATGACCGGGTCGTCGCAGCCGCCCGCCTGGCGGATGAGGTCGAGCAGGTCCTCGGCCGAGGGCCCCGCGCCCCAGAGCGAGCCGGCCGACGACAGCGACACCCGTTCGTTGGCGAGCGTGACCCGGGCGAGGCGCCAGCCGTCGCCCTCGGCGCCTACGAGCAGGTCGGCCGGGATCCGTACGTCGTCGAAGAACACCTGGTTGAACGAATGTGTGGTGGTCGGGTCGATGACCGGCGACATCGAGATTCCCGGCAGGTCGGTCGGGCAGATGAAGTAGGAGATGCCCTTGTGCTTGGGCAGGTCCGGGTCGGTGCGGGCGATGAGGATCCCGAACTGCGACAGGTGCGCTCCGCTGGTCCAGGTCTTGGAACCGTTGACGATGTACTCGTCGCCATCGCGCACGGCACGGGTGCCGAGGCTGGCGAGGTCGGAGCCGGAGTCGGGCTCGGAGAACATCTGGCACCAGATCTCCTCACCGGTGAAGATCGGCCGCAGGTACCGCTGCTTCTGTGCCTCGGTGCCGGCCAGCAGGATCGTCGGGGCCGCCCATCCGATGCCGATCGCATTGTCGGGACGTCGCACCCCGGCTCGGCGCAGTTCCTCGTCGATGACGATCTGGTGCATCGGGTCGGCTTCGATCCCCCAGGGCGCCGGCAGGTGTGGCACCGTGTAGCCGGCGTCGAGGAGCTCGTGCGGGGTGGGCTCGGGGTTGGCCTCGAGCCACGCCCGCACCTCGAGGCGGCGTGGGTCGTCATCCGGCGGCAGGTCGAAGTCCATCGCTCCCGAGTCTGTCCCATGCCCGCCCCCGCCGCCGACGCGGGCCGGCCCCCGCAGGGATCAGCGTGCCGCGTCGTACCGGGGCGAGACCCGTGCGGTGCGCCGGAACACGATCTGGAACAACTGGAGGTTCCGGACCCGGAACGAGGCGGCGGACGACAGCAGGTAGTAGCGCCAGGTGCGGCGGAACCGCTCGTCGTAGTCGGGAATCTCGTGCCAGAGGGCCTCGATGTTGTCGTGCCAGGCGAGCAGGGTCCGGTCGTAGTCGGGGCCCAGGTTCTGGACGTCCTCGACGGTCCAGTGCGGTTGCGAGGCACCGGCGATCTGGTGCAGGGACGGAACGACGCCGCCGGGGAAGATGTAGCGGTCGAACCAGGCGTCGGTGTTCTCCTTCGACTCGTTCGAGCCGATCGTGTGGTGGAGCATCAGGCCGTCTGGCACCAGGAGTTCACGGCACCGGTCGAAGAAGGTGCCGAAGTTGCGGGGACCGACGTGTTCCATCATCCCGATGCTGGTGATCCGGTCGAACTCGCCTTCGACGTCCCGGTAGTCCTGTTGGTGGAACTCGACGGGCAGGTCGCCGGCTCGCCGCCTGGCCTCGTCGACCTGTTCGCCGGCGGGGCTGATGCCGGTGACGTGGGCACCGTGGTTGGCAGCGGCGTGTCGGGCGAAGGCACCCCAGCCGCAGCCGATGTCCAGCACCCGCATCCCCGGTTCGAGTTCCAGCTTGCGGCAGATCAGCTCGAGCTTGGCCGCCTGGGCGGACGCCAGGTCGTCGGCGTCCCTCCAGTGGGCGCAGCTGTAGACCATCTCGTCGCCGAGCATCCGCAGGTAGAGGTCGTTGCCGATGTCGTAGTGCGCCCGGGCGTTGCGGGCGGCCCGGCCGGTGGTCTGGCGGTTCACGAGCCGTCCTCGCAGCACGTTCCAGACCAGCGATGGGCCCGGTCGGATGGCGGCACGCAGGTCGGTGGTGAACACCCGCACGAGGAACTCGTCGACGCGGTCGGCGTCCCACCAGCCGTCCTGGTAGGCCTCGCCCAGGCCGAGTTCGCGGTCGCGCAGCACCCGTGCCCAGAGCCGATCGTCGTGGACCCGCAGGTCGTGGGGCCGGTCGCCGTTGACGACGATGCCCGCTGCCGCGAGGAGATCGGTGCCCTGCTGTTCGGCGCTGGCCAATTGCTCCTCCCTCTGCTCGGCACCGGACCGGTCACGAATTCTAGTTCCGGGCCCAGCCCAGGGCGCCGCCGTCGGCCTCTCCGGCTCCTTTCCCATGATGGGGCGTCGGCCCAGTCGTCATCGCCTCGGGAGTGCACCTACCCTGTGCTGTTAGAGTCCCCGACGCTGAAAGCGTTTACACCGAAAGCATGGCATGGCGCATGTCTCCCTCGACCGTCTGACGAAGGTCTACCCGAACGGCTTTCTGGCCGTCGACGCTCTCAGCCTCGACATCGAGGACGGGGAGTTCCTGGTACTCGTGGGCCCATCAGGTTGCGGGAAGTCGACAGCCCTGCGAATGGTCGCCGGGCTCGAGAGCATCACCTCGGGAACCCTCACCATCGGCGCCGAGACGGTGAACGACGTCCAACCCAGGGACCGTAACATCGCCATGGTGTTCCAGAACTACGCCCTCTACCCGCACCTGACCGTGGCACGAAACATCGCCTTTCCGCTCAGCCTGGCCGGCCTGCCGAAATCCGAGATCGACGCCAAGGTCACCGAGGCAGCCCGCATCCTCGAACTCGAGCCCCTGCTGGAGAACAGGCCCGCGCAGCTCTCCGGAGGACAGAGGCAGCGAGTCGCCATGGGCCGCGCCATCGTGCGTGACCCGGCGGTCTTCCTGATGGACGAGCCGCTTTCGAACCTGGACGCCAAGTTGCGGGTCCAGATGCGTGCTGAGATAGCCCGACTCCACAGGCGACTGGAAGCCACCACGCTCTACGTCACCCACGACCAGGTCGAGGCCATGACCATGGGCGACCGTGTGGCTGTCATGAGGGACGGCACCCTCCAGCAGACCGACGAACCTTCCACGCTCTACGACTCCCCCGACAACCTCTTCGTGGCCGGCTTCATCGGCTCCCCGGCCATGAACGTCCGACGGGCACGCCTTGAGTCCGACGACGGCACCTGGTCGGTGCACCTGGGCCACAACCGCCTGACCCTGGCGGACGCGGTCCTCGCCACACGGCCTGCCCTCGCCGGCTACGACGGTGCCGAGATCGTGGTCGGGATCCGCCCCGAGGCCATGGAGGACGCTTCCCTTGCCGACAGCGGGATGCCGCGTATCGTGGCCGACGCCGAGCTGACCGAAGCCCTCGGATCGGACCTGTTGGTGCACTTCCACCTCGACGCGCCGACGGTCGACACCGGCGATCCCGACACGCTCGACGACCTCGACGACGACACGCTCATGATCGCCAGGGTCGATCCACGCAGTCCTGTCAGGCCGGGCGACCGGGTCGAACTGGCCGTGGACACCGAACGACTCCATTTCTTCGACGCCGAAACCAACCTCGCCATCCGCACCTGAAGCACCCACCCGTCGGGGCTGTTCAGACCTGCAGAAGGCCGTGCCCGACGTTGGGAAGCACGTGCTCGCCGACCAACCTGCACTCGGCGATGTGCGGATAACCCGACAGGATGAAGGCGTCGATCCCAACTTCGCGATAGGCGGCCAGCTTCGCGACCACCTGCTCCGGATCACCGACGATCGCCGCACCTGCACCGCTGCGGGCCCGACCCACACCGGTCCATAACCCCTCTTCCACGAAGCCGTCGTCGTCGGACCGGTCACGCAGTTCGGTCTGGCGGCCTACCCCGACCGAGACGGCGTCGAGCGAGCGGCTCCTGATTGCGGCACCCTCAGTGTCGTCCAACCTGCTCACGAGGCGCTCTGCGGCCGCACGGGCGTCAGGTTCCGTTTCCCGCACGATCACATGGCTGCGCAATCCGTACCGCAGGGTCCGACCGTGGCCTGCCGCCCTCTCCCGCATGTCGGCGACCGTCTCGGCAACGCCTTCAACCGTGTCCGGCCATGTCAGGAACACGTCGACCTCGGCCGCAGCCGTCTCCTTGGCCGCCTCCGAGAACCCACCGAAGTAGAGCGGCGGGCACCGGCCCGATGTCGTCCTGACCCTCGGCGGGTCGAGCACCAGGTCGAGGAACTCGCCGTGGTGGTCGACAGGCTGGCCGTTGAGCAGGCTGCGCAGCACCTGCACGTGTTCGCGGGTCCGTCGGTAGCGCGCCTCCGATTCCAATTCCTGGCCCGGCATGTCGCTTGAGATGATGTTGACACGGAGGCGACCTCCGGCCATCTGGTCGATGGTGGCGATCTGGCGGGCCAACTGCGGTGGCCACATCTCGCCGACGCGGACTGCCAGCAGCAGGTTGATGCGCGTGGTCAGAGGTGCAATCCCGGCAGCGAAGCCCGTCGCGTCGATTCCGAGCGCATAGCCGGAGGGGAGCAGCACGTTGTCGAACCCCTGCTCCTCGGCGGTCAGGACGATGTCGCGGCAGTGCTCCCATGTGCTCCTCAGCTCCGGGTCGGCGACGCCGAGGAACTCGTAGTCATCGTCGCACAGGGCGCTGAACCAGGCGATCTCCGGGTCCGGTCGGGCGTCAGCCATGGTTCCCACAATCCTCACTGCCCGCCATCACCTCGTCGACGCCCACAGGCCTCTCCTCCTCGATCGACAGATGTGCAGCCACCCCGACTGCCACCGACCAGAGCCCGGCCTTGAGATCGCTCTCCGGGCCGGTGCCCGACAGGACGGCGTCGCGGAACCGCACGTGCTCAATGTACGACGATCCGTGGTGGAGACCCTGATGGCGGACGCCGTGGTTGACGACCGGGGTCTCGTCGACATCGCCGATCCGGTGCCGGCCCCGGATGCCCGTTCGCACCACCGAATCCGGCACCAGCGCCTCGACCTTGCCGAGGTCGCCGACCACCGACACCTCCTCCTGGTTGCGGGTGGCTTCGGCGAACATGCACAGGTCGAGCATCCCCCGGGCACCCGAGTCGAAGTCGACGATCACGTAGGCGTTGTCGAGGATGTCGGGGGTGCGTCCGTCGTGGACCTTGTCCAGGTGGTTGACGTCCTGTGCGCCCGAAGCCATCACGCGGACGGGTCTCGCTGCGGTAATGAGGTTCATCAGGTCGAAGAAGTGGCAGCACTTCTCCACGAGGGTGCCGCCCGTATTGGCGCTGAACCGGTTCCAGTCGCCGACCTTGTCGAGGAATGGGAACCGGTGCTCACGGATGGCGACCATGCGCACCGGTCCGACCGTGCCGGCTGCGACGGCATCGATCAGCCCGGCGATGGCGGCCATGTACCGGTACTCGAGACCGACCCACACCATTGCGTCCGGGCCGGCCGCCTCGATCACCCGGAGGCAGTCGGGAACCGTGGTGCACAGCGGCTTCTCGACGAGCACCGGCAACCCCGTCTCCACGACGTCCAGGAGAATGTCGACGTGGGTCATGTTCGGGGTGGCCACGACCAGGGCATCTACGCCACCACCGGCCAACAGGGCCGCGTGGTCCTCGTAACAGGACGCTCCGGGGGCCAGGGCCCGGGCCGTCGCCAGCGACCCGGCGTCAGGGTCGCACAGTGCGGCGACCTCGACCCCGTCGAGGGCCTGCAGGTTGTGGACGTGCTCGACGCCCATCATGCCCGTGCCGATGATGCCGTAGCGGAGCGTCCGGCTCAAGGCAGCGGGACCCCGTCGGACGCCTGGATGATCGAGTACACGTCGCTGCGGTCGAGGCTCACCGACGCCGCCTTCGCCTGGGCCTCGAGCCGGGCCGGCTGCTGGGTGCCGAGGATTGCGACAGGGGCCGTCGGGTGCGCCAACACGAACGCTATGGCCACCGTCGCCCTGTCAACCGACTCACGCTCGGCCAGTTCGTCCAGCACCACCAGCAGGTCCGGCGCCAGGTCCTCGCCGGTCGCCAGGCGACCTCCTGCCAGGGGGCTCCAGGCCAGCGGGACCGTGCCCGTGGCTGCACACTGGTCGAGGGTGCCGTTGCGGATCGGGTCCAGTCGGGCGGCGGAGAACTCGGGCTGGACCGTAGCCAGCGGCGATCCGAGGTGTGCAGCGAGCGCCGCCACCTGTGGGGGCGTGTGGTTCGAGACCCCGACCGCCGCCACCTTCCCCTCGTCCACCAGCGCATCGAGGGTTGCGGCCACCTCGGCCGGATGCGTGTAGCTGTCGGGACGGTGCACCTGGTAGAGGTCGATCCGCTCTACGCCCATGCGTCGCAGCGACGCCTCACATGCCTCGCGCAGGGCCCTGGCCCCTGAGTCGTAGGGGACAGGCGGCCTGATGCCGCCCTTGGTGGCGAGCACCATCCGTTCACGAAGGTCCGGGCGTGTGGCCAGCACCCTGCCGAGCAGGTCCTCGCACGCCCCGAAGCCCGACCCGCCCCAGTCGAAGCCGTACACGTCGGCGTTGTCGACCAGGTTCATCCCCAGGTCCAGCGCCGTGTCGACCAGGGCGATGGCATCGTCGATGTTCGTGGTGGTGAACCGCCAGAGCCCGAGGGCGAGGGGGCCCACGGGCGCCAGACCGCCGGGTAGGTCCCGCAGCCCTCCCTGCACGAGGTTGTCGTTCATTGCGAACCTCCCATGGGTCGCCCGGGGACCCGGTTGGGTCGACCTCTCAGCCGGCTCATGACTTGACCGACCCTGCGAGGAGGCCGCGTACGAAGTAGCGCTGGAGGGCGAAGAAGACCAGCATCGGGATGCCTGCCTGGACAAACGCCCCGGCGGACAGGACGTGTTCCCGAAGGCCGAACTCGCCGGCCATCGAGGCGATCTTGATCGTGGCCGGGTAGTTGGCGCCGTTGGCACCGATCATGGTGATGGCGATCAGGTAGTCGTTCCATGTCCACAGGAACTGGAAGATGGTGAAGGCGGCCAGAGCGGGCACCGACAGGGGCAGCACAAGGCGCCAGAAGATGGTGAAGTGGTCGGCGCCGTCGATCCGGGCAGCCTCGAAGAGTTCCTTGGGCAAGGACGAGATGTAGTTGTGGAGCAGGAAGATGGCGAACGGCATGGCGAACGCCGTATGGGTGAGCCATACGGCTGTCGGTGTGCCGGCCAGGTCCAGGTCGGGGAACAACGTGACCACGGTCCCGCTGCCGGGAACGGTCCAGTGGGCACCACCGGCGAAGAGTTGCAGCAGGGGCAGCAGCGCCACCTGATTCGGCAGGGCCAACAGGGACACGGTGGCGACGAACAGCACCTCCCGGCCCCTGAACGGAATCCAGGCGAATGCGTAGGCGGCCATGGCGGCTATGGCGATCGGTATGACGGTGGCCGGTATTGCGATGGCGAACGAGTTGAGGAGCGCCTGGGCCAGCCCACCGGTCTGGCGCGACGAGGAGAGGACGTCGCCGTAGTTGTCGAGGGTCCATCCGCCTTCGGTGAACGACACCCACCAGCCGCTCGACCGCTGGGCGTCACGTGTCCGGAACGAGTTGAGGAGCAGGCTGCCGGTGGGGACGGTCCACAGCATGACGAGGATCCACAGAAGCCAGGTGGGTATGGACCTCAGCAGGCCGTAGACGAACCGGTCGGGGCGACCGGACGACCGGGCCCGGGTGGTTGTCGACTGACGGGGCGTGGCGGTCGTCGTGGCGGTCACGGTCATACCTTGACGCGCTGCATGCGCCGCACGTTGACGGCCATTGCCGGCACCACGCCGAGGAAGAGCACGGCGGCCAGCGCTGAGCCGAGCCCCAGGTTGAACTCCGTGAAGGTCCTCTGCCACATCTCGTTGGCGATGACCTGGGTGCCGAAGTTTCCGTTGGTCATGACCCTGACGATGTCGAACACCTTCATTACGAGGACTATCAGGGTGGTGACGATCACGGCGATGGTGGGAACAATGGTCGGCATCGTCACACGGAAGAACACCTGCCGGTCGTTGGCCCCGTCGACCCGTGCGGCGTCGATGAGGTCACCCGGCACGGCCTTGATGGCCGCCGACAGGATGACCATTGCGAACCCGGTCTGGATCCAGATGAGGACCAGCATCAACCAGAGGTTGTTGAACGGGCCTTCCTGGACGAAGAGGATCGGCTTGCCGATGGGAAGACCCAGGGGGCCCTCCTCGACTCCCCCGAGGCCCGGGCCGAGCAGCCTGTAGGCCAGGTACAGGACCGGGAAGGCGCTCAGAGCGGATCCGAGGGCGATTCCGGTCTGACGGCGTCGGACGCCGAACAGGCACAGGCCGGCCAGCCCGGCGGTCACCAACGCCAGGAAGACGAGGCTGACTGCCTGCCCGGCCGTTCCGGGGGCGAGTTTGCCGAGGCCGACCCATACCGCGTTGAGCACGCCGGTCTGCGGCTTCTGGGGAGGCCGGGCGATGTACATGAACCGCCAGATGATTCCTGCGCCGACAAATGAGATGGCCATGGGCAGGAAGATGAGGCTCTTGGCCACCGATTCGAACCGGGCCCGATCGGCGAGCACGGCGGCGGCAAGGCCGAGGCCGGTTGAGACCATGGTGACGACGACCACCCACCAGAGGTTGTTGATGACCGTGCCCCGCAGGCTGGAGAACACGGCGAAGACCAGCAGGGTCGCTCCTACCAGGACCGGAACGACCGAGCCTGTTGCAGGTTCGATGACCCGTCCACGCCTCCTTCCGCTCCAGAGGCCGACGGCAGCGCCGATGGCGAGCAGGCCCATGCCTCCGATGAACAGGCGGCTCGTGAAGATGTTCGCCCAGTCGGCCAGGTCGACACTCCGGTCGTTTGTGAGGATCTCTCCGTAGTTCCTGAACCCCACCCACTCCCTGCCCTTCGAGTCGTACAGCGAGAGGTAGATGGTGCGTGCCAGCGGGACAATCAGGCCCAGGACCACGAAGAACAGGGCAGGTCCGAGGAATGCACCGACCCTCGTCTGGCGCTGCAGGTCGAAGCGCTGCGCCCGCTGCCGGAGTCCACCGGCGCCGAGTGCGGAGCCGACCAGGACCATCGGAACCGTCACCGAAACCACCATCGAGGTTGCCGAGCCTCCGCCCACCTCGCCGAACAGCCAGGTGCCGGCCACCCATCCGAATGCGGCTGAAGCCAGCACCCCACCGGGGCGGACACGGCCCTGCTTGAATGCGATCGGCAGGTAGACGGCCAGGGCGATCCCGACCGCCAGGGCGATGCCAGCCATCGACACGGAAGGTCTCACGGAGGCGTCCACAGCCTTGGCGAGCAGCAGGCCGATGCCGGCTCCTACTACTCCTCCGGCCACAGGCCGGAGGCGCCGATCCCGGACCAGGTCCGGGGCGGTCGCCATCACTGCGAACAGCAACGCTCCTGCACCTACCCAGATCCTGCCCGAGCCATCCAGCAACCGGTTGCCGACGAGGACGGCGAAGAACACCGCTCCCGTGAGGGCTCCGAGAAGGCCGAGGAACAGGCGCCACCTCTCGACGATCAGGTCGAACAGTCGGTTGGCGCCGACGAACAGCAGGGCGCTCAGGCCGATGGCGGCAACTATCCCCCGGAGGGCTCCGGTCAGGGCTTCCATTTCACCGAGTCTTGCCCAACACAGCGCGAGGCTCCCCACCGAGTGCCTGATGCCAGTGCGATACCGGGGCTCCGGTCAACTCGACGGTTGCCAGGGGCCGCTCCGTTGCGCCTACCTCAACTGGACCGAGCAGGGGTGGGGGAGGATGTTCCTCCCCCACCCCGTGTCGATGGTTGGT
>JACNKQ010000023.1 GCA_014381945.1 Actinomycetota bacterium | reverse complement strand
GCCTCAACGTGGCGCTGCGCCAGATACTCGACCTCTACGTGTGCCTGCGCCCCGTCCGCTGGTTCAAGGGTGTGCCGTCGCCGGTCAGGCACCCGGAACTGGTCGACATGGTGATCTTCCGCGAAAATACCGAAGACATCTACGCCGGCCTCGAGGTCGAGGCCATGACCCCCGATGCGCTCAAGTTGCGACAGTTGCTCGAGGACGCCTTCGGCTGGAAGATCCGTGAGGATTCCGGCATCGGCATCAAGCCCATCTCCAAGACGGGCTCCCAGCGGCTCCAGCGGGCCGCCATCCAGTACGCCGTCGACCACGGGCTGCCCCGGATCCACTGGGTCCACAAGGGCAACATCATGAAATTCACCGAAGGTGCCTTCCAGCAGTGGGGCTACGAACTGGTCCGCGAAGAGTTCTCCGACGTGGCCGTCGGATGGGCCGATTGCGACGGTGACCCCGGCGACCTCGTCCTCGTCCAGGACACCATCGCCGACATCGCCCTTCAGCAGGTGCTCACCCGGCCGGCCGAATTCGATGTGATCGCCACCATGAACCTCAACGGCGACTACCTCTCCGACGCACTGGCGGCCCAGGTCGGAGGCATCGGCATCGCCCCGGGCGGCAACGCCAACTACGTGACCGGGCACGGCATCTTCGAGGCCACCCACGGCACTGCCCCCAAGTACGCAGGCCAGGACAAGGTCAACCCGTCGTCGGTGATCCTGTCGGGCGTGCTCATGTTCGAACACATCGGTTGGCAGGATGCCGCCGACGACATCGTGCGGGCCCTCGAGTCGGCCATCGGCGACAAGGTGGTCACCTACGACTTCGCCCGCCTCATGGAGGGGGCCACCGAGGTCAGGTGCTCGGAGTTCGGTCAGGCGATCGTTGACCGACTCTGATGGTTCCGGGCCGGCACCGGTCCGGCCAGATGGCATCTTCCGGCGTGGCGGCCGCCTCGTACTGCGGTCCTTCCGGGAGCATCCCCTTCCGCACGTCCTCGCCATCGCCGGCGCCAACGTGTTCGCCGTTGCTGTCGTCGGCACCACGATCGTGCTGGGGCGCGTCACCGACGAGCTGATCCTTCCGGGCCTCGACGGCGGGGGTGTCGACCGGGGAACGGCCCTGGCCGGGGCGGCGGCGTTGGCTGCCGTCGGCGTGGTGCGCGGGCTCTCGATGATGGTGCGGCGGTTCTTCAACTTCATAGCGGTGTCGCGGACCCAACGGACCTGGCGCCTCGCCGTCCTCGACCACTACCTCGATGCCCCGCTGTCGTTCCACCGGTCCCGACCCGCCGGACAGCTCCTGGCACACGCCGACGCCGACGTCGAGACTGCAGCGTCGATGCTGATGCCCCTGGCGTATTCGATGTCCGTCGTGGCGCTGGTGGTGGTATCGCTCGTGAGCCTGCTGGTGGTCCACCCGCTGTTCGCCCTGGTGGCGCTCATCCTGTTCCCGGTGCTGGCCGTGCTCAACCAGCGCTACACCCGGTTGGTCGAGGCGCCGGCGGCACGCGCCCAGGCTGCGGTGGGGGTCGTGTCGGGGATAGCCCACGAGAGCCTCGACGGGGTCTTCGTCGTCAAGACCCTCGGTCGCGAGGACGACGAGGTCGAACGCCTGGCAGAGGCCTCCGATGTCCTGCGCGACGAGCGGATCGAGATCGGCAGGCTGCGGGCCGTCTACCTGCCACCCATCTACGCACTGCCGAACCTCGGGATCCTGGTCGTGCTGTTGCTCGGCTCCTGGCTGGTTGACCAGGGTTCTGCTTCGGTGGGCGATGTGGTCAGGTCGATGGCCCTGTTCAACCTGTTGACGGTTCCGATGGAGATCCTGGGCTTCCTCTTCCAGGAAATGCCCCGCTCGGTGGTGTCGATGGACCGCCTGGACGGGATCCTGGCGACCGACCTCGAGGTCCGGCCGTCCGACCCGCCGTCCGTTCCGGCCTCCGTGGATGTCGTGTTCGACGACGTCTCGTTCTCGTTCGACGACGGCACGCCGGTGCTCGACCATCTCTCTGTCCACATCGGTGCCGGCGAATCGGTTGCCCTGGTCGGTGCGACCGGTTCGGGGAAGAGCACCCTGTTCGACCTCCTCACCGGCCTGATGCCGGTGACCGGCGGCCACATCCTCCTCGGAGGTGTCGACCTAGCCGAACTCGGCGCCGACGGCATCCCCGACGTGGTCGCACCGGTCTTCCAGGAGACTTACCTGTTCGCCGACACGGTGCGTAACAACCTGATCCTCGACGGCGAGGTATCCGACGAGGAGATCGACCGTGTGCTGCGCCTCGTGGCGGCTGACGGGTTCGTGGCGGCCCTACCGCTCGGGCTCGGGACCGTGCTCGGCGAGCGCGGCGTCACGCTGTCCGGCGGCCAGCGCCAACGCATCGCCCTGGCCCGGGCGCTGCTGCGTCGACCCAGGGTGCTCCTGCTCGATGACGCCACGTCCGCTGTCGACCCGGTGGTAGAGGCGGCGATCCTGCAGAACCTCCGGTCCGAGGTCGGACGCACGCTGCTCGTGATCGCCCATCGCCTGGCCACGATCCGCCTGGCCGACCGCGTCCTGTTCCTCGAAGACGGCCGCATAGCCGCCGACGGCCCCCACCGCGAACTGCTGGCCGTTCCCGCCTACGCCGCGCTGGTGCGCGCCTACGAAGGGGTCACCGGATGAGCACACACGTCCCCGGCGAGGACACGGGCGCGTCCGTCGAGCCGATTGCCGGCGGCGACCTCGTCGGGCCATGGGAGGAACACGAGTTCCAGGCGCCCGAGGAGAGTGGGGGTATCGAGGCCGCAGGGTCTCTGGCGGTGCTCCGACGTGGGCTGGCGGCGTCACCGGAACTTCGTTCCGGGCTGCTCCTGACAGCCTTGATGGCGCTGGCGGTGGCGGCCGGCAAGCTGCTCGTCCCGCTCACGATCCAGATGGTCCTGGACAAGGGCGTGCTCGCCGGCGATGTCGACATCGGCGTCGTCATGGAGCTCACCGGCCTGGCGGCAGGTCTTGTCCTGATCGGCATCCTGCTGGAGAGGATCACCTACCTGAGGTTGACCGTCACCGCCGAGAACGTCCTCTACGGGCTCCGGGTCCGCACCTTCGCCCACCTGCACCGCCTCAGCCTCGCCGAGCACACCGCATCCAGAAAGGGCGTGCTCACTGCACGCATCACGAGCGACATCGAGGCGCTCAACAGGTTCGCCCAGTGGGGGGCCGTCGCCTGGATCATCAGCGCCGTGCAGATCGTTGCCGTGCTGGCGATCATGCTGGTGTTCTCGTGGCAACTGGCCCTGGTGATGCTTCTGGTGCATCTGCCGTTGCTGCCGGTCCTGCGAAGCGTCCAGAAGGGGCAACTCCGGGCCTACGACCGCCTGCGGACCAGGGTCTCCGACATGCTGGGACGGGTCTCGGAGTCGGTGCTCGGCATGGGGGTCATCCGGGCCTACGGCCAGCGTGAGGTGCACCGGGCCGACCTGCACGAGGCCGTCGACCAGCAGTACCGGCAGCAATTGCGCGCCATGCGCTACTTCGCCCTCGTCCTGCCGTTCACCGATGTCGTCGGAATGGCTGCGATCGCCACCGTGGTCGCCTCCGGTGTCTGGTGGGGAGGCGCATGGGGCGTGAGCGCCGGCGAGTTGGTCGCCTTCATCTTCCTCGCCAACCTGTTCGTGGCACCGATCACCCAGTTGGGGGAGGTGCTCGACCAGACGCAGACGGCGTTGGCCGGTTGGTGGAAGATCCTCGACGTACTCGACACCGAACCCGACGTCGTCGAACCCGATGTGGGGCTTGGACTGCCGGAGGGTTCACTGGGTGTGCGGGCCGAGGCCCTCGAGTTCCGCTACCGCGAGGGTGGTCTCGTCCTCCACGGCCTCGACATCGACATTCCGTCCGGTTCCTCGGTCGCCGTGGTGGGCGAGACCGGGTCGGGCAAGACCACGTTCGTGAAGCTGGCTGCCCGCCTGGCCGACCCGACGGCGGGCCGGATGCTCATTGCGGGCATCGACCTGCGTGATGTCGGTGCCGACGAGCGCCGGGCAGCCGTGCGCATGGTTCCCCAGGACGGCTTCCTGTTCGACACCACCGTCGGTGAGAACATCCGTTTCGGTAGACGCGGTGCGACCCGGGCGGATGCCGCTGATGCCGTTGCAGCACTGGGTTTGGACGGGTGGGTGGCGTCGCTTCCCGTCGGGATCGACACACCGGTCGGCGAGCGGGGCGAATCGTTGTCCGTCGGCGAACGGCAGTTGGTGGCCCTGGCCCGTGCACACCTCGCCGATCCGGGCCTGCTCATCCTCGACGAGGCCACATCGGCGGTCGATCCCGAGACCGAGCAGGCGCTCGAGCAGGCACTGGC
Source organism: Actinomycetota bacterium (assembly GCA_014381945.1). Lineage (GTDB taxonomy): Bacteria > Actinomycetota > Acidimicrobiia > Acidimicrobiales > MedAcidi-G1 > S20-B6. The sequence continues at coordinate 42,838 of JACNKQ010000023.1, read as the reverse complement.
GAGGCTCTCGGAGGGCCGGACCACGATCAGCGTCGCCCATCGCCTCTCGACGGCGGAACGGGCCGACCTGGTCCTCGTGTTCGACGACGGGCACGTGGTCGAGAGCGGACGCCACGCCGACCTGGTGGCCGCCGGTGGCGTCTATTCGGGTCTGCATGAGTCGTGGCTGGGGAGCACCAGGGACCGGTGAGGGGCAGATGAGGGGACCGATGTCACCGGTTGCTGGCTGGGATCGTCTGCGGGTCCGTCGGTAGCCTTGCCGGGTCCCCGTGTACGAGTCCCAGGAGCCCACGTGAGCCCCACCCCCGTTCGAGTCACAGTCACCGGAGCGGCCGGCCAGATCGGCTACGCCCTCGTCTTCCGCATCGCCAGCGGCCAGTTGCTGGGGCCCGACCAGCCGGTCATCCTGCAACTGCTCGAGATCCCGCCCGCCATGGGCGCCCTGGAGGGTGTTGCGATGGAGATCGACGACTGCGCCTTCCCGCTGGTCGACTCGATGGTGGTCAGCGACGATCCGAATGTGGCATTCGACGGCACCGGTGTGGCGCTGTTGGTCGGATCACGGCCCCGCAGCAAGGGCATGGAGCGTAGGGACCTGCTCGAGGCCAACGGCGCCATCTTCACTGTTCAGGGACGTGCGCTCAACGACCACGCTGCCGACGACCTGCGGGTGCTGGTTGTCGGCAACCCGGCCAACACCAATGCGCTGATCGCCATGCACAGCGCCCCTGACGTGCCGAAAGGTCGGTTCACAGCCATGACCCGGCTCGACCACAACCGGGCTCTCTCGCAGGTGGCCCGACGGCTCGGTGTGCCGCTCTCGGAGGTCCGGAGGATGACGATCTGGGGCAACCACTCGGCAACCCAGTACCCCGACCTGTTCCACTGCGAGGTGGGAGCCCAGACCGCAGCGGTAGCCGTTGACGACCAGGCCTGGCTGGAGGGCGAGTTCATCCCGACCGTGCAGCAGCGTGGCGCTGCCATCATCGAGGCACGGGGAGCCTCGAGTGCGGCCTCGGCGGCCAACGCCGCCATCGACCATGTCCACGACTGGGTGCTCGGCACGCCGGACGGCGACTGGGTCTCGATGGCCGTGCCGTCGGACGGCAGCTACGGCGTCCCCGAGGGCCTCATCTCGTCGTTCCCGGTCACCTGCTCGGGCGGCGAGTGGTCGATCGTGCAGGGGCTCGGGATCGACGGGTTCTCGCGCAGCAGAATCGACACCTCCGTGGCCGAACTGGCCCAGGAGCGCGACACGGTCCGGGAGTTGGGCCTGATCTAGCGGTCCCGGGAGACGGCTACTCCCAGCAAACCGCGTCGCCGATGCTGATCTGGGCGTCGCTCAGTACCACGCCGTAGGCGCCGCCCCTCCAGTCGGGTTCGAGGGCCCTCCGGAGGCCGTCCACAGCCGCCTCCATGAGGTGGCAGGGGTGGGTCTGGCCACGGATCTCGATCCTGGCGTCGCCCACACACAGGACGCGTCCCGCGCTGTCAGCGAGTTCGATTCCGTTGATGAACAGGTTGGCCCGCCGGATGGCGGGTTCCACCGGATGGCCGAGTTCGGCTTCGGTGTCGGCCCAGCGCTCAGCCGCCAGGATCGTGATCTGTCGCTTGCCACCCTGGTCGGCGTTTCCAGCCAGGCCAGTGTCTGCGATCACATCGGCATTGTCGACCGGGACCATGGGCTCGCCCATTGCGGGCTTGATCCAGATCTTCAGGAGCGACCTCTTATCTGCCATGGCGTGGGACTGTATTCGATTCAGGTGCCCGCCCGGACGCTGCCGAAGACGTCGCCCAGGGTTGCGAGGAGGTCGTGTTGTCCGACCAGGTGTCGGGGGTCGCCGCTCATGGAGAGGTCACCTGTGATGACAGCGTCGAGTGGGTCGATGGAACCGTTCATCATCCCGATGGCCGTTGCCCTGTCGGTCGAGAACGTCACCGTGGGTTCCGGTGCCGGACCTGTCCGGACCCGGGCCTCGCCGTCACCGAGGGAGATATGCCAGATGGGGCCCTCGGTGACCCGGTACTCGAGGCTGAGCGTGACCGTGGAGGCCATGTCGCACAGGGTGTCGTGGGCACTGGCGGCCCCGTCGAGCGCAGCGATCCACGCATCGGAGAGGGGGGCGGGCTGGACCATCCGGGCAGCCTAGGGAGCCCGACGGGTGCGACCTGCCGGAGGTGTCGGCGCTACGGTCCGGCTGTGCAGGAGATAGGCCGAGGCGACCCGACTTTCAACTTCGAGCCGACCCGGGGTATCTGGCGGCGCCTCGAAGGGCCGGCTGACGTGCTCGACCTGATGGACTCGGGGGCCGAGGGGATCGTGGCGGCGATCCGGGATGCCGGTGCCACGTTCCTGTCTCCGATCTTCGACGAGTTGGCGGGGGTGGTGTGTACCGGGGGCACGATCCGCAGCCACATAGGGATAATCAGCCGCGAGTTCCAGGTCCCGGGGGTAGTTGCCGCTGTCATCAACGAGGAACCGGACGCCGGCACCGAGGTAGAGATGACGAGCAGCGGCACGATTCTTAGGATCGAAGGATGAGCGTCCGGGAGCGGGTAAATGCCCTCGTCGGCGAGGTAAACGCGGTGTCCAAGGTGCTGACGCGGGAGCGCACCTCGTACGACTCGCAGTTGATCCCGGTTTCGCAGTACGTGGTCGTGTCGTGCATCGAGGCGTTTTGCCGCTACCCGGAGGCCATCGGTGAGATCACGGCGGCAATGTCGCCCGAGGAGATCGGAACCCGTGCCCGTAGGCCTGGCTGCCAGGCGGATTCAGTGTTCCTGTGGGGTGTTGCGAACTTCTTCCTGATCGGCCGCAATGTCATGGGCATGGTGGATCCGTCGCTCGACACCGTCGAACGGACCGACACCGTTCTCGACTTCTGGTCCCGGGTGTCGCGGTCGTACCGGGGTGACGGCCTGCTCCATGCCGCCGACGCCGGCAATCGGATCGACGCCTTCGACAAGGCGACCCTGGCCGACCTGGCAGTCGGGTTGACGCCGGTCGACGAGGAGCGGCGAGCCGTGCTCAGAAAGGCGGTCGCCACACTCGTCAACCACCTGTTCCTGCTCTACTTCGACACGAGGGTCGGCCACGGCGACACCGGCCCGTACCGCCTGCCGGATGGCCGGCAGATGATCGTCCGGGACTTCTTCAGGATGGGGCGCAGCGACTTCGCATGGTCGGAGGTCGCCGCCGCCGTGTCCTACTCGGGGCTGACGGCGGTGCTCGCCTTCGATGGGGACCTCGAACTGAGCGTCACCGACTTCGGGACCACCGTGTCTGATCCGGAGGACTACCTCGACCACCTCACGGGGTTCGCCCTCTACACGACCGACGGCGGGCGCCTGGAGCCGGTGTCCGACGATGACCTGGTGGCCACTGCCGCAGTTGCGAGGTCCGCGCAGAAGGCGCACTACCGGTCCATCGTCGGCATGGACCGTGACGAGCAGATCGCCTGCGGCGCCTACGTGTACTTCACGTTCCTGCGGCCGTTCGCCGAGATCGCCGGGGTGGCCGATCAGATCGACTGGACCTGTCCCCGGGACACGCCGGCCGACCTGTATCCACTGGTGACCGCCGACTTCGAACCCCCGGAACAGGACCCCGACGCCGACCCGTATCCCCTGTACGGCTGACCTGGCTGACCTGGCTGACCTGGCTGACCTGGCTGACCTGGAACTGGATTCGCTCAGGAGCGATTGTGGGCTAGGCGGTCGACGATGAGCACGACGGCGAACGCTGCGGCGGCGAGCAGCAGCGGAACCGGCAGGTCGCCGGCCGGTGGCCATTCGAGGTCCGTGCCGGAAATCGACGAGTCGGCGGTGTCGCCGATGACGCCCACGCCGTTGGGCCAGGGCCACAGCACCCGCAACGAGCCGACCATGAGGCCGATGAGCACGGCCAGCATCGTGTCGTGGTGACGTTCGAGGAGTCGGGTGAGCAGCGAGGCGAACAGCGCCAGGCCCAGCAGGGCGCCCACGCCGAACACGACGGCATCGCCGATCGTCCGCTCGTCGATCACGGTCAGGACGGCCTCGTACATGCCGAACATGAGCAGAAGGAACGAACCGGACAGGCCGGGCAGGATCATTGCGCAGACGGCGATCGCCCCGGCCACGAACAGTACGAGCGGTGACGGGTCGACGACCGGTCCGGTCTGCCAGCCGAGGGCGGCGAACAGGATCACGCCGACGACCGCCATCAGGACCAGGCGGGGGCCGTCCCATTTGGGGAGCCGCCACGACACCACGATCGACGCCATCACGAGGCCGAGGAACAGTCCGGCCATCTCCTCAGGATGGTTCTCGAGTCCGGATTCGAGCAGCCCGGCGAGCACGACGACCGTTATGAACGCTCCGCCGGCCAGCGGTAGCAGGAGCCCCCACTCGACCGACTTCAGGCGGTCGATGCCCCCCCGTACGTCACCGCGGGCGAACCGGAGCAGCGATCCGGCGCCGTCTCGGATCGCACCGATGAGACGCTCGTAGATGCCGAACATGAGGGCGAGGGTCCCGCCCGAGACCCCGGGCACGATGTTGGCCGCCCCCATGAGGGCACCCTGGGCAACGCGCGTGGCCGTGCTTGCCTGGGTGGCCATCAGGTCGGCCCTTCATGATCGATCGCGTACGGGGCGAGCGCATCGCTGATCAGGGCCGGGATCCGCACCGGCCTGCCGTCGGTGTCGGTGACCGCAACGAGCACCTCCTGGGTGGCGAGGACCTCGTCGCCGCGCAGGATCCGCTGGCCCCACCGTGACGACGCTCGCCGGTTCTGGACCACCTCGGTCTCGATGACGAGGGAGTCGCCACCTACGGCCGAGGCGAGGAACCGGGTCTCGATGCGCGAGACGATGAACCGGTAGCCACGACCCTCGAGGTCCTGGAGCCCGAGCCCCACCGAGTCGAGCAGCTCGATGCGGCCGGTCTCGAACAACTGCACGTACACGGAATGGTTGAGGTGTCCGTAGGGGTCGAGCTCGTAGAAGCGGACCTTGACTGTGTGTCGGTGGCATTCGGGCATCGGGAGGACGCTAGCCCTCGTCCTACCGGGTCGGCGTGGGTACCCTCCCGAGCCATGGGTGATGGGTCGTCGGTCGAACTGCACGTCGAGGCCCTCGGGCCGGTCGACGGCGAGCCGGTGCTGCTGTTGTCGGGTGCCGACGCCCAGTGCACGCGGTGGACGCCGGCATTCGTGGATCCGCTTGTCGGAGCCGGCCATCGGGTGGTGCGGTTCGACACACGCGATTGTGGGCTTTCCACGAAACTGCCCTCCGATGTCGGCTACACGCTCGACGACCTGGAGGTCGACGCCTGCCGGGTGCTCGACGGCGAGGGAACCGAGGCCGCCCATCTGATCGGCCGTTCGATGGGAGGAATGGTCGCCCAGGTCATGGCGCTCGAGCACCCCGAACGGGTGCGGTCGCTGACCCTGTTGTGCTCCACCCCGGGGCTCGGCGACGATCGCCTTCCACCCCCGGACGACAGGCTGGTCGACCAGATGACCGAGCGCCTCTTCGCCCCACCTCCCGTCGGACATGTCGAGAAGGTGGCGTGGCTTGTCGAACTCGACCGGCTCTTCGTCGGCAACCGCTACCCGTTCGATGAGACGGCAGCGACGCTTGTCGCCGACACCGATGTGGCCCGTTGCTGGTTCCCCGAGACGGGGCACGGTCCGGCCGTCAACTCGTCGCCGTCACGCCTCGACCGGCTGGACGACATCGCGGCCCGGACGCTCGTTGTCCACGGCACTGCCGACCCGGTGTTTCCGGTCGAGCACGGCATCGCCCTCGCCGAGGGCATCCCCGGCGCTGAACTCTGGCTGGTCGAGGGCCTCGGCCACGAGGTCCCGGACGCCTGCCTGCCCGAGTTGCTGCCGAAGGTGCTGAAGCACCTGGCCGCGTAGTCGAGCGGAACGGCCGGCTTAGGGCCCGGGACGGGGTGGGCCGGACTCGATGGCCGATGCGGGAAAGCGTTCTCGGCAGGCGTCGAGGGCGTTGAGCCAGACCGACCCCATGGCGTGGGCGAGCAGTTGGTCGCCGCCACCGTCGGCATCGAGGAACTCCTCGGCGAAGGCTCGTGCCGTGGCTTCGTTCCACGGGTCGGTGGCACAAAGGTCAGCCAGCCGATCCTCCCACGTACCGACTGTCGTCACGAGCCCGGTGGTGTTGATCCACTGCACAACCGCGTGCTCAGCCGATTCCCGGTAGCGGGCGTCTGCCGCGGATGCGCAGCCGAACAAGAGACCGAGTGCGAGCAGGACATGAACTGACCTCGACCAATCCCGCATGATTCGGATCAGCCCGGCACACCGGCGCGGAGGGAGACCCAAGGCACATGGAGCACCCAATCCTCATCCCACGCTGCATGGTTGGAGCACATGTATTCGTACGAGTAGCCGTTGATGGTGTCCGAATAGGTGGACGCTGAGGAGAAGTAGGTGGAGAGCGGTCCGACGCCGACGAACGCGCCACCGCATGGACTTCCGAGCGCCCAGTTCCACAGGGATACCTGGACCCAGCGACACGCGGGACGGCGCAGGGTGTAGGCATAGAAGAAGTCGCTCACGTTGTTTCGGTAGTTGTAGTGCAGAGAGCATGGCTGGGTTCCGTACGCGAGCATTCCGTAGCCGAAGTTCCATGCCGAGGAGCGTGGGTCTCCAGTGGACGGCGACTCAACGGAAGCCTGGTGTACCGGAACAGCGGTCTTCAATAGCAGCGGCAGTTGCTAAAAAGGCTTGAGTGGCAGCGACGCGATCGACCTGCAAGACGCGATAGGCGACGCTGGCCGATCCCGTCGACCTCGAAAAGCCCTCAGACAACCGTTCACCGTTGCCATCGATCGCATAGTGCGCACTGTTGTCAACCAGCGTTGCTTGACCAGGCACCCCGCGTGCAGGCGAGATGATGGCGATCTGTCGGCCGTCACCGAGTCCATAGACATCTTCAGAAGCTCCGAGGCCTATGCCGCTCGTCGTCTGTGACGTCGAACGGAAGACTCCATCTGGGCGGATCCAGGTGCGTACGGTTCTCACCAATTCCAACCCGTCTGACTCAATGGTGAGGACCCCGAGTGCGGACTCAACCAGTTCCTCTCGCTGCGGCTCATCAGAAGATACGGCTTGGGCATTTGCCGGTGAGGCAACGATGAGGAGCACACCGGCGACCAGACCAGTTGCCCTTTTCGCCCGTCGTTGCCACACGTCTATGGAACACCGTATATCCACGGAACGTATATCTGGTCCGGATCTGTGTCAATCGGTCGATGAACCCCGTCAGTACCATCCTGTGACACGCGAAACGGCGCCCTCCTCAATGGATGGGGAGGACGCCGCTCCATTTCAAGGCCCGGGATCGAGTCGTCTCGCGTCAGCCGTTCTCCGAGGCCCAGCAGGGCGTTGGTTGCGAGAACGTGAGGGGACCGGCTCTCTACCGGGACCTCGGACTCACCCGCAGGGTGGGGCTCGACACCGTCCCTCGAACCGGTCGGATCGCACGTTCAGCCTCCCGTCGCTCGTGGACATAAGACCGTGTCGATCAGCCCCCCACCTTGTAGGCAGGGTGACCTATGTCACTGTCGCGCCGCAGCGCCGGTTTGTCAACCGTTCGGGCAGGGCACGCGGTTCATGCCTCCTGCACGATTATGGCGGTGACCATGCCGAACATGCCGGAATCGCGCTCGACGTGGCTGAGGATGTGGCAGTGCCAGACCCAGACGCCGGGCGTGTCGACCTGGACGAGCACCGAGTACCGCTCGCCGGGTGCGACGTTGATCGTGTCGGCGGCATACGGATGGTCGAGGGGGAAGCCGTCCTTGGCGAACACCACCTGTGGGAACTGGTGCATGTGCATCGGGTGGATCTGGAGGCCCTCGTTGTAGTAGTCGACGACGATCCAGTCGCCGACGGTTGCTACGTACGGCTGGGTTGCCGGAAACGACTTGCCGTTGAGCGAGTAGCCGATGACGCCGGCGTCGTTGAGCACCATGGGGATCCTCTGGGCGACCTCGACCACGTCGGGGATCTCGATCCCGCTGATGGTGCGACCGAGCGGCAACGCCACCTCGCCGATCGTGAACACGCCGAATAGCCCGTTGGGGATGGCCATGTGGCCCATGTGGTGGGCGTGGTACATGCCGACCCTCGGCCCTTCGGCGACGAACTCGTAAACAAACGAATCACCCGACTCGACCAGGTCCTGGGTGAGAGGCGCCACGCCGTCCATGGAGTTGGGCGTCTGGATCCCGTGCCAGTGGATGTCGGTTCCGAGCGGCAACTGGTTGTCGAGCACCACCCGGACCTTGTCACCGTCTTCGACCCGGATGGTCGGTCCGGGCACCTGACCGTTGTAGGTCCAGGCGTCCACGATCCGTCCGGGCTCAACCTCCCAGGGGGTGATCTCGGCGGTGATGTGGAACTCCCTGGTGCCGTCTGCGAGCACGGTCGGCTCGAGGGCCTCGTTGCCGACTCCCTCTGTTTCTGCCGGGAACGCCCTGATCGACTCGAGCATGATGCGGTCCATCTCGGCCCAGTCGATTTCGTCATCGTGTCCGTGGCCGTCGGATGCGGCCATCGTGCCGTCGTCGTCTACCACGGTGAGGGTGGTGACCATGCCGGCTTCCTTGTGGCCGGCGATCTCACAGAGCAGTTCGTAGGTGCCCGGCTCGAGGTTGCCGAGGTCGAGCGTCGCTGACCCGCCGGCTGCGATGTCAGGCGAGATGGTGTCGCCGTCGAAGCGAACGTTGTGGTCGATGGCTCCCTTGTTCACGAGCGAGAGGACCACCTGTCCGGCGGGAACGGTCAGGTCGCCGCCTATCGCGAACTCGGTGAGGGTCAGCGTGGCCACGTGGGCACCTTCGACCTCTACGACCGGGGTTGCCTCTATCTCCCCGGAGACCGCGGTGCCGGCTGCATCCGGCTGGGCGGTCCCGGCGTCCTCGTCCTTGGCGCAGGCGACGGCGACCAGCGAGACGAGCAGGAAAAGGGCGAATGTTGTGCGAATGGTCTTGGGCATCGTCAGCCTCCGATGTCGTTGGGGTACCCATGAATTCTCCTTTGGCCGTTCGGGGGCGCGTACGGACGAAGGTCCCGTGTGGGAGGTGACTTCCGCCACGGGCAGGAGGAGAAACTCAGCGCTGGGCGGTGAGGGCCCGGTTCCTGACCTTGGCCTTCATGTAGTCACGGTTCATGAGGGCGATGAAGTCGAGGCTGATCTCCTTGGGGCACGCCTCGGTGCACTCGCCGTGGTTGGTGCACGACCCGAAGAAGTCCTCCATGGTCTCGACCATGGCCTCTGTGCGGCTCCACCGTTCGGCCTGGCCCTGGGGAAGCAGGCCGAGGTGGCCGATCTTGGCGGAGGTGAACAGTTGGGCGGCCGAGTTGGGGCATGCGGCAATGCAGGCTCCGCAGCCGATGCAGGCGGCGGCGTCGAAGGCGTGGTCGGAGGCGACCTTGGGGACGGGGGTGAGGTTGGCGTCGGAGGCAGCGCCGGTGTTGACCGAGATGTAGCCGCCGGCCTCGACGATGGCGTCGAGGGGCGACCGGTCGACAGCGAGGTCGCGGATCACGGGGAACCCGGCGGCCCGGAAGGGTTCGATGACGATCTCGTCGCCGTCGCGGAACTCGCGCATGTGGAGTTGGCAGGTGGCGGTGGCCTTCTGGGGGCCGTGGGCGCGGCCGTTGATCATCACGCCACAGGTTCCGCAGATTCCTTCACGGCAGTCGCTTTCAAAGGCAATGGGTTCCCGGCCGGCTGCGTTGAGCTCTTCGTTGAGCAGGTCGAGCATCTCGAGGAACGAGGCGTCGGTGCTGATGGCCTGCCGGTGGACCTCGAAGCCGCCGGGGGCGTCGGCGTCGGCCTGGCGCCACACCTTGAGTGTGACGTTGATGGTCTCGCCGTTGGATCCGGACATGGCGACGCTTTCTCCCTCGGCTACTTGTACGAGCGCTGTGTCAGCGCCACGGTCTCGAAGGTGAGTTCCTCGCGGTGCCGGGTCTGGGGGGTGTCGGTGCCGTTCCACTCCCAGGCCGCCACGTGGGCGAAGTTTTCGTCGTCGCGTTGGGCCTCGCCCTCGGGGGTCTGGTGCTCTTCGCGGAAGTGGCCGCCACAGGATTCCTCGCGTTGGAGGGCATCGCGGGCCATCAGCTCGGCCAACTCGAAGAAGTCGGCGACACGGCCGGCCTTTTCGAGCGACTGGTTGAGCGTGTCGGCGCTGCCGAGGACACGGACGTCGTTGTGGAACTCGGAGCGCAGGCCCGAGATCTCGGAGACGGCACTTTCGAGGCCGGACCTGTTGCGGGCCATGCCGATGCGGTCCCAGACGATGCGTCCGAGCTCGCGGTGGAAGTGGTCGACCGAACGGGTGCCGTTGACCGACAGCCAGCGGTGGGATTCGTCCTCGATGCCGGCGACTGCGGTGGTGAACACCGGGTCGTCGGTGGGGACGGCGGCGTTGCCGAGTTGGCCCGCCAGGTCGTCGCCGATGGTGTACGGGAGGACGAAGTAGCCGTCGGCGAGGCCCTGCATGAGGGCGCTGGCGCCGAGCCGGTTGGCGCCGTGGTCGGAGAAGTTGGCTTCGCCGATGGAATAGAGGCCGGGGACGGTGGTCATGAGGTGGTAGTCGACCCAGAGCCCACCCATCGTGTAATGGATGGCCGGGTAGATGCGCATCGGCTGTTCGTAGGGGTTCTCGCCGGTGATGCGGTGGTACATGTCGAAGAGGTTGCCGTACTTCTCCGAGATGGTGTCGAGGCCGCTGCGGGCGATGGCGGCTCCGAAGTCGAGGTAGACGCCGTTTTGCAGGGGCCCGATGCCGTGGCCCTCGTCGCAGACGATCTTGGCGTTGCGGGAGGCGACATCGCGGGGGACGAGGTTGCCGAAGGCCGGGTACTTGCGCTCCAGGTAGTAGTCGCGGTCGCCCTCGGGGATGTCGGAGGCGGAGCGGGCATCGTCAGCGGCGTTGGGTACCCAGATTCGGCCGTCGTTGCGCAGCGACTCGGACATCAGCGTGAGCTTCGACTGGAAGTCGTCGCTGGCCGGGATGCAGGTCGGGTGGATCTGGGTGTAGCAGGGGTTGGCGAAGAAGGCGCCCTGCTTGTGGGCCCGCCAGGCAGCGGTGACGTTGCACATCATGGCGTTGGTGGACAGGAAGTAGACGTTGCTGTAGCCGCCGGTGGCGAGCACGACGGCGTGCGCCGAGTGGGGGGTGACCTCGCCGGAGAGGAGGTCGCGGGTGACGATGCCGCAGGCCCGGCCGTCCTTCTTGACGACGTCGAGCAACTCGGCGCGGGTGTGAAGCTCGACGGTGCCGGCGGCGACCTGGCGCATCAGCGCCGAGTAGGCGCCGATGAGCAGTTGCTGGCCGGTCTGGCCGCGTGCGTAGAAGGTGCGCGAGACCTGGGCGCCGCCGAACGAGCGGTTGTCGAGGAGGCCGCCGTAGTCGCGGGCGAAGGGGACGCCCTGGGCGGTTGCCTGGTCGATGATGTTGACGGACACCTCGGCCAGGCGGTGGACGTTGGCCTCGCGGGAGCGGTAGTCGCCGCCCTTGACGGTGTCGTAGAAGAGCCGGTGGACCGAGTCGCCGTCGTTGGTGTAGTTCTTGGCGGCGTTGATGCCGCCCTGGGCGGCGATGCTGTGGGCCCGGCGGGGGCTGTCGTGGAAGGTGAAGGCCTTGACCCGGTAGCCCAGTTCACCGAGGGTGGCGGCGGCGGAGGCGCCGGCGAGGCCGGTGCCGACCACGATGATGTCGAACCTGCGCTTGTTGTTGGGGTTGACCAGCTTCATGGAGAACTTGTGGTTCTCCCACTTGTCGGCCATCGCCCCCTCTGGGACCTTGCTGTCGAGGGTGCTCATCGTCAGCCCCCGTGTCCTTCGGCCTGCTTGGCGAGGCACGCATTGCCCTCGACCTCGCTGATCGGGCAGGTCCGGTCGTCTTCGCTGATGAGGCCGGCCTGGGTGAGAATCGGGAACGAGAGGTTGCCGACCAGGATCAGGCCGGCGAGCAGGGTGGCCAGGCCTCGGCGCAGGTGGTTGTAGCGGGGGTTGTTGATGCCGAGGCTCTGGAACATCGACCAGGCGCCGTGGAAGATGTGGAACGCCAGCGCCAGGTTGGCGACCACGTAGAGGATCGCCACCGGCAGGGCCGACAGCGACGACGAGACGTTGTGGTACGGGTCGCCGGCCACGAAGTCGTCGCCCAGCCACCAGCCCCAGGTCAGGTCGGCCAGGTGGTAGAGGATGAACAGGGCGATGATCGGCCCGGTCCAGCGCATGGTGCGGCTGGCGTAGGTGGCGGCGGGGTGCTCCCGGCCACCGGCGTACTTCTTGGCGCCGCTGACGAGGCCGGCCTTGTCGCTCGAGGTGCGGCTCATGTTGCTGAGGCTGATCGCCGAGTGCAGGTGCAGGACGAACATGGAGAGCAGCCCGAGGCGCAGCAGCCAGAGCACGGTGCCCTTCGGGACGAGGCCGCCGCCGATGGTGCGAAGCGATTCGGCGTATTCGTACATGCGGGCCGGGCCCTCGTACACGTGGAGGTTGCCGATCATGTGGACCATGACGAAGCCGATGAGCCCGATGCCGGTCAGGGCCATCACCCACTTGCGCCCGACGGCGGTCTGGTAGAGGTTCAGCGGGAACGGCCATTCCCTGCCGCGGCGGTGGACCGGGGCGACGCGGTAGCGCTCGCCGGTGGTCTGTGCCATGGGTTCCTCCAGATCGCGGTTGCCGGGTCGTCCGGCGTTGCCGAGAAGGTAGCGGCCCTGTCGGGGGCGGGCGACCCGAGGGCGCCCGATTCAGACGCCCGCGACGGTGGAGGCGTACCGGTTGGCGGCCCTGATGCCGCCTGCCGAGAGTACCAGCGCCAGTTCGACGTCCCCCTGTGTGTTTCCGAGCGGCCACTCGATGCGGCCCACGTGGACGGACGAGTCGACCCCGACCTCGCCCTCCCAGGCCCAGGTGAGGGTTTCGGCAGCGTGATCGGATCCAAGGGTGAGGCGTGCATCGACACGTGTGGTGCCGAGGGCGTCCCGTCCGTCGTGGACGACGGCGACGTCGGTGAGCAGCGTCGCTCCCCGACGGAGGCGGGCAGGTAGCGGGTCGGCGACGACGATGGTGGTGGCGCAGGCGGCGGCGACGGCGGCGTGGGCCGGCTTGGGTTGCCGGTCGTGGTCGAGGAGCGAGCCGCTGATGCACGGTTCGCCGTCGAGCAGGCGGTCGATGGCGAAGCCCCCGCAGGGCAGGTACTTGCGTCGCCGCATGGCCTCGATCTGGAGGCGCAGCACCTCGGCCTGATGGGTTCGGGTGGCGTCGGCCCAGGTGGCGGGGTCGGGGTGCTCGTCGGGTGGGAAGAGCCCCAACAGGATCTCGAGTTCGCCGTCGGGATCGCCGGTGAGCCGGCTCCAGTCGGGTTGTGGCCAGCGTTGCGGGTCGAGGCCCAGGAGTTCCGGATCGATGTCGGGCACGGAGTGGGCGCCGAACGCTGCCACGAACCCGCCCGCCCGGGGTGAGTTGCGCAGAAAATCGGCCAGGTCGTCGGCCCGGCCGCCGTACCAGCCGAACCGGAGGTGGGCGGCGGCGTCCTCGACCACGGGTGGGCTCGGGAGCACGCCGGTGTGGGCTATGACCGGTCGGGAGGCGTCGGCACGACGCAGGGCCCGCCGGATCGAGCGGTCCAGCACCGTGCGGTTCCAGTTGGGCCGCTGCTGTTCGAGCAGGCTCGGTGCGGGGCGGGTGGTGTCGGCGGGGTCGGGGGCGTCGTGGCCGCACCACACGATGACCGATGGGTGGTGCCCGAGGAGGTCGACCATCTCGCGGGCCTGGCGCATGGCCTGGCTGCGGGCCGAGCGGTGGTACTCGCCCCGCATCGGCAGGTCCTGCCAGATCAACATCCCGGCCTCGTCGGCGGCGTCGTAGAGGGCCGGGTGCGACACGTGGGCGCCTATTCGCAGCAGGTTGAGGCCGGTGTCGCGGGCGAGGGACACATCGACGGCGGCGGATTCGGGGGTGACATCGGCCAGGTCGCGGCGCAGGGGCGGGACGATGGCACCGCGCAGGAACAGCCGTTCACCGTTGACCCGCCAGAGGTGGTCGCGCATACGGATCGAGCGGAACCCGATGCGGCGGGTGGCCCGGTCGCTCACGACGCTGTCCTCGGTGGTGACGGTGAGGGTCACCTCGGACAGGGGTTGGTCTCCGAGTTCATGGGGCCACCAGAGTTGGGGGCGGGGCACGCGGACGGTCCATTCGACGCGGTTCTCGCCGGCTGCCAGCGGCTGCTGGTGGCGGTGGTCGACACCCAGAACGGTCGTGTGGAACACCACCTCTCTGGGCCGGTCGGTGTCGACGACGGCTCGCAGTGCCAGCGTGGCGACCGTGGGCGAGGCATCGGTGCACACGACACGGACGTAACGCAGGGGGACCGGGCCGGTTTCCCGGAGGCGCACCGGCTGCCAGATGCCGCCGGGGTTCCAGGCGCCCTGGGCGGCGCCGGTCAGGTTCCGCTGTTCGGTGCGGCCCAGGGTCGGCGGGCTGGTGACCTCGACGGCCAGCAGATGGTCGGAGCGCCGGCGCAGGTGCCGGGTGACCTCGAGGGCGTGGGTGAAGAAGTAGCCCTCGGTGGCGCCGAGGTACGAGCCGTCCAGCCAGACGTCGCCGAGCGTGAAGACGCCGTCGAGTTCAAGCCAGGTCCGGCGGCCCTCATCGGGTGCCTCGGCCTCGAAGCGGGTGCGGTACAGCAGCGGCCCGTCCTCGTCGGCGAATTCGGGGTGCTGCCGCCAGTGGCCGGGCACCGGAATCTCGGGCCAGGCGCTGTCATCGAGGCCGTCGTCGGGAAAGGTGCGGCGGAGGGCATCGTCGGCGGGCTGGGCGAGCCAGGGTCCGGTCAGGTCCATCGCTGGTGACGGTACCGGCCATGTGGCCCGGGTCGTCCGCGGCTGTGGGTGGACGGGGCCTGCGTGCCTAGTGTTCGGCCATGACCCAACCAACGACCGCCGGTGGATCGAGGGTTGGCGCCTCGGCGAGGCTCCTGGCCACCGTCATGGGCCGGAACGCCGATCGTGCCGCGACGACGCAGCCCTCCACCCTCGGTGGGCTCCGGGCGTCCGGCTGGGAGTCGGTGCCGGTCAAAGAGGAGCTCCGGCGCAACGCCATAGCCCGCATCCGGGCGGGTGAGCCGTTGTTCCCCGAGGTGCTGGGTTTCGAAAACACTGTCCTGCCGCAGCTCGAAAACGCTCTGCTGGCCGGCCACGATGTGATCTTCCTTGGCGAGCGGGGTCAGGCCAAGACCCGCCTGATTCGCAGCCTGACCGGCCTGCTCGACGAGTGGATGCCGATCGTCGCCGGTTCCGAGATCAACGACGACCCCTACGACCCGGTTTCGCGCCATGCCCGCGACCTTGTCGCCGGGCACGGCGACGACACGCCGATCGACTGGGTGCACAGCGATGCCCGCTACGGCGAGAAGTTGGCCACGCCCGATACTTCGATCGCCGACCTGATCGGCGAGGTCGATCCCATCAAGGTCGCCGAGGGCCGCTACCTGTCCGACGAGCTCACGCTCCACTACGGGCTGGTGCCGCGCACGAACCGGGGAATCTTCGCCATCAACGAGCTGCCTGACCTGGCCGAACGGATCCAGGTGGGCCTGCTCAACGTGCTCGAGGAGCGTGATGTCCAGGTCCGTGGCTACAAGATCCGCCTGCCGCTCGATGTGGTCATGTTCGCCTCGGCGAACCCCGAGGACTACACGAACAGGGGTCGCATCATCACGCCGCTCAAGGACCGCTTCGGCTCCCAGATCCGCACCCACTATCCGCTCGACGTCGAGGTCGAGATGGACATCGTCGAGCAGGAGGCGACGGTCCCGACGGTGGCCGACCTCACCGTCTCGGTGCCCGACTTCATGGCCCGGGTGGTCGCCACGATCAGTCAGGAGGCCCGCCGCAGCCCGCACCTCAACCAGCGGTCGGGCGTGTCGGTGCGCCTCAGCGTCACGAACCTCGAGGCGGTGGTGGCCAACGCCGTCCGACGGGCGCTGCGCTCCGAGGAGACCGTGGCGGTGCCGCGGGTGTCCGACCTCGACGCGGTGGCCGCCTCGATGGCGGGCAAGGTCGAGGTCGAGAGCCTCGACGAGGACCGCGATGCCGAGGTCCTCCAGCGCATCGTCGCTGCGGCGGTGTTGTCAGTGTTTCGCGAACAGGTGCCGGGCGACACCCACCGTGCGATCGTGGAGGCGTTCGACGAACATGAGGGCGTCTCGACCGGCGAGGACATGGGGTCGGCTGCCTATGCGGTGCTGGTGGCCGACGAGATCCCGGTGCTCCAGCCGGCCGTCGACGCCCTGCTCGCCGACGAGGACGACACCGGCCCGGCCGTGGTCGCCAGCGCCGTCGAGCTGATCCTCGAGGGGCTGCACCTGTCGAAGCGCCTCAACAAGCACTCCGCCGGCCCGAGAACCCGCTACCAGGCCCGCACCTGACGCATCGTTTGCATATGGGTACCCGTTCGCGCAAGTGACAATGTGGGATGTTCTTGACGAGGGGCAGTGCCTCCGACACGGTCGCTCCCGATAGGTGGCAGTGACCCGATCGAAAGCTGGGCGACCATGAAGCGATTCATCCGGGCGAGTTGTGTGGCGGCGGTGCTGACTGGCGGGTTGATGCTGGCGAGCGCATCACAGGCTTCGGCCAGCCACGGTTCGGCGATGACGCTCTAGGAGTCTGTCCCCCGACGACGAGTCCCTGGCATGGAAGGGTCCCGCAAGGTGTCGCTTGAACTCCTCCGCGACTTGGCGTGGGTTGAGATGAAGCATCGTCTGCGCCATCCGGCCTGGCTGTTCGGGATAGCGGCGTTCGTCCTCTTCTTCGTCACGTATCTGAGAGAAGCCCCTTCCGACTGGTCGGTGCTCCAGCGGGACTCGGTCGGTGTCGCCAGGTCGCTGTTTCTCGTGGGTGCCGTTTCGTTGCTGATCAACCATCGGGCGGCGACACGTGAGGGCGACCAGGGGACGACGGAACTGATCGGGGTTCAGCCATACGCCCGACAGGCGGTACCCCTCGCCCGTCTCGCAGCGATCGTTGCCGACACTGCCATTGCCGGTGTTCTCGCCATTGGCGCACTCGCCTTCCTGAGCCTGCGAGGATCGACCGGATTCGTTGTGTGGCTGGAGGTCACAACAGGAGTTGTCGTCGTCGCTGCGATGGGCCTCCTCGGCTTTCTGGCCGGATCGATCTGGAAGTCGCCGGCGAGTGGCCCTCTGGCCCTCGTCCTCGTCCTCGGCCTCGGCGCCAGCGTCGGCGGAGTGCTGTTCTTCGGGGTACGTCAGGTGCCGAACGGTGCGGGGAAGACGACGCTGTTGCGGATGTTGGCCACGGTGCTGGTGCCCGACGAGGGCCGGTTCACGGTGGCCGGCGTCGATCCGTGCGACGATCTGGTCGCGGTGCGCCGGTCGTTGACCTATCTGCCGCAACAACTGGCGTTCTACGATCATTTCAGTGCTTTCGAGTTCCTCGACTACGTGGCGCTGCTGCGGGGCATCCCGAGCGGTGAGCGGTTCGACGGGGTCGTTCGGGCGTTCGAGCGGGTCAACCTTGCCGACGAGCGCGACAAGAAGGTCGGCAAGCTGTCGGGTGGTATGAGTCGCAGGCTGGGGATCGCCGTGGCCCTGCTGGACCAACCCGGGCTGGTGCTGCTCGACGAGCCCGTCGCCGGTCTCGACCCGCACGAGAGGATCAGCTTCGTGCGGGTGCTGGCCGTCGCCGCCAGGACGGCCACGGTGATCGTGTCGACGCACCAGACCGACGATGTCGAGGCGTCGTTCGACCGGGTGGTGGTCCTGGACCACGGCCGGGTCGGGTTCGACGGCCTGCCCGGAGAGTTGGCAGGGAGGGCTGAGGGGTGTGTGTGGCTCGGACCCGAGACCGACGAGAGCCTGATCGAGTGGCCCCAGTCGGACGGGCGGTTCCGCCATGTCGGGTCTCCGCTTCCCGTCGGTAGGGACACCGTGGCGCCGACGATGGACGACGGCTACCCCATGGTCCTCGACGAAACGGGTTCGTGAGCCTGATTTAGCTCAGCGACGCGCCCGGGGGGTGGCCGGTGATTCGTTGGCTGAGGTTGCGGCCGCTCTCCTTGAGGCGGCGGTCCCTGGTCACGAGGCCCCGGGGGGCGTCGAAGCCGCGGGTCCACTCGTAGCCGTCGACCAGCGAGTCGTGGAAGAGGCCGGTCACGGGCACTCCGTCGGAGACCGCCGACTCGACCTGGTCGATGGTGGCGGTGAGGAGTTCGTCGCGCCAGTCGTCGTCGGTGGTGCCGACGCCCGTGGCGGCGACCACGAGGTCATGGTCGGGCAGTGCATCGTGGACACGGCGCAGCACGAAGCCCAGCTCCTCGGGCACCGGGCAGAAGCCACTGCCGTCCGTGCGGCCGTCGGCCGGGTACGGATGGAAGCCGCCGTGGCGGTCGATGCCGACCGGGTGGTCGGCCACGACACCGACCACGTCCACGACGCCCTGTAGGTCGGGTCGGTCGATGTTCGCCTTCCAGGGGAGGCCGAACTCGCCGTCGCCGAGCGCCCGCAGCCACGTGTCCCACAGCACCGACTCCCACAGGCGGGCCTCGCCGCGGGCTTCGGCATCGACCGGAACCACGCTCGGCATCCCCAGCACCGCCATGACCGGCTGGCGTCCGGAGGCGAGCAGCCGCCAGGCATCGAAGGCCGCCTCGACGACGCCCCCGATCGCCTCCCGGGCCCGCTCCGGGTCATGCCTGCCGGGCGGGCGGGTGCCGAGCAGGAAGCCCCGCAGCGCCCAGCCGATCGGGTCCTCGATGGGCGCCCAGCCGGCGGCCAGGTCGTCGAACTGCTCGGCGGTGCGGTCGACGTGGCGGGCCCAGAACCGGGTGCGGGACGAGGCGTCCCGGAAGCCCCGCTCGTCCTCCGCGAACCAGCCGGGAAGCGACGTGTGGTGCAACGTCACCCAGGGTTCCAGGCCAGCCTCGCGGGCAGCTCCCAGGACCTCGCGGTAGTGGTCGACGACGCCGGAATCGACGACCCCGGGGCGCGGCTCGATCCGGGCCCACTCGACGGTGACCCGGACGTCGGTCAGCCCGATCCGTGCCGCCAGATCGAGGTCGTCGGCGTAGTCGCTGGTGAAGCCGCCGCCGGCTCCGGAACGGGGCGCCAGGCCGTCGCGCTCCCACGTGGACCAGTCGGCGGTGGGGGCCACGCCGTCGGCCGACACCGAAGAGGCGGTGGCGCCCCAGCGGAAGCCCTCGGGCAGCGCCACGGTTGTTGCCGGTCAGTGCCTGGTGAGCACGCCGCCGTCGAACACCACGCGGTCGTCGGTGGCCCGGGTCTGGAACAGGACCTCGTCATTGTCGCCTCCGGTCTCCCAGAGGTGTACCTCGAGGGTCTCGCCGGGCATCACCGGCGACTTGAAGCGGCCGCCCATGCCTGCGAAGCGGGCGGGATCCGAACCGCAGGCGGCGTGGAGCAGTGCCCGGCCGGTGAACCCGTAGGTGCACAGGCCGTGGAGGATCGGTGCGTCGAAGCCGGCTCCGGCGGCGAAGGTCGGGTCGGAGTGCAGCGGGTTGCGGTCGCCGTTGAGCCGGTAGAGCAGGGCCTGGTCGGTGCGGGTCGGATACGTCACCACCTGGTCGGCGTCGCGGTCGGGGAGTTCCCAGGTGTTGGCCGGGCCGCGGTCACCGCCCCAGCCGCCCTCGCCGCCGATGAACAGGCCTGACCTGGTGCTCCACATCGGGTTGCCGTCGGCGTCGGCCACATCGGTCTCGAGGTAGACCAGCGCCGCCTTGCCCTTGTCGTAGATCTCGCCGACCCCGCCGGTGGCGATGGCGGTGCCCTCGGATGGCAGCGGTTGGTGGAGGGTGATGTGCTGTTCGGCGTGGAGCAGGAACATCGGGTTGAAGTCACCGAATCCCGGGGTGCGGCCACCACCCATCACCACGACCTGGGTCGGCAGGGAGGCCTGCGTCACGCCGTTGCTGTTCTCGGTCGTGAACTCGAGTTCGAATCCGGTGGGGTCGGCGACGCCGGCACCGACGCCGAGTGCGTAGAGCAGGCTGTCCTTCGAGGTCCAGGAGAACTCGCTGGGTTCGCCGACGGATCCGGCGGCATCGGGGTTGATCGGCATGGGAGGCCTCGTTTCTCGGGAACGTGCGGTGGAGGTGGGAGCGACGCTACGGGCCGCCGGGTCTGGTCGGCCAACCGGAGGGCCGGCGTCCACCGTCGCTACGGTCGCGACATGGCCGATCCCGACGACCCGTTCCCGGGCCTGCTGTGCATCGAACCGCTGCGCCGCTGGTTCGACGAGGCCGGCCTTGGAAGCGGCGCCGACCTGCGCTTCGAGCGCATCGCCATGGGCGAGTCCAACGAGGTGTTCGTGGCGTACCGGGGGGATGAGCGGTGGGTGCTGCGGCGCCCGGCGGCAGTGCCGTTGTCGGTCGACGGCGCCAACAGGATCATGGAACGCGAGTTCCGGTTCCAGCGGGCGCTGGCCGGCACCGGCGTTCCCCACGCCGAGCCGGTGGCGCTTTGCACCGATACTGAGGTCACCGGGGCCGTCTTCTACGTCATGGAGTTCGTCGACGGCCTCATCGCCGGTGAGCCGATCCCCGATGAACTGGGCGGCCCGGCCGCATCCCGGCTGATCGCCGACGAGATGCTCGACGCCCTCGGCGCTCTGGCCGCTGTCGACCACGAGGCGGCAGGGATCGCCGACATGGGGCGGCCCGAGGGGTTCCTCGAACGCCAGGTCGACCGCTGGCAGGGGCAACTCGAGTCGTACCAGCAGCGCGAGATCCCCGGCGTCGACGAGGTCACCGCCTGGCTGGCCGCCAACCGGCCGTCGACCACGGTCCCCGGGATCATGCACGGCGACTACAACCGCCACAACATGTTGTTCGGCCGACTCGATGACAAGACCGCTTCGACCCGCCTGTTGGCGGTGCTCGACTGGGAGAACGCCACCGTAGGTGACCCGCTCATGGACCTCGGCTACCTGCTGGCCGGCTGGTCTGACGACGACCCCGACCTACCGACCCGTGCCGAGGCCGTGGCCCGCTGGTCGGGGCGATCCGGCCGGCAACCCGAGGCGCTGGGGTGGTACGCGGCCATGACCACGTTCAAGCTGGCCTGCATGCTCGAGGGGGTGTACGTGCGCCAGTCAGAGGATCCGACCCGTGAGGCCAGCGAGTTCATCGCCCAGCTGGTGCTCGACCTGATCGGCCGCGCCCGCCGCCTGGCTGCCGAGGGAGCCGACTGGTGAGCGCAGAAGACAGGATGGGCAACACGGTCGGGCAATGCGCGTGAGAGACGAGAGAGGCGAGAGGGGCGTGAGGGGCGAGAGGGGCGAGAGAACCAGGCGACGCCGTAGGGAGTCGAGGCGCTTTACCTACTCGCGTTGGGACGGCACCCAGACCGGTCCGGACCTCGATGCCGATGCCCTCCTCCGGGCCATGGGCGACGAGTTGATCGAACACGGTGACCCCAACGACGCCCTACGCCGCATCCTCCAGGACGGGTTCGAGGTCGATGGCGAACGCCTCCAGGGCCTGCGCGAGATGCTCGAACGGTTGCGTCAACAGCGTCAGGAGATGCTCGAAGCGAACGACCTCGGTGGTGTCTACGACGAGATCCGCGATGCGCTCGGTGAGGTCATGGAAACGGAGAGAGGGTCGCTGCAAGCCCTGGAGGCAGCCGACGATGACGTCGTCGCCGAGTCGGCGCAGCGCCGCCGCCAGGACCTCGACCTGATCGAACACGAAAACCTCGCCGGGCAGGTCCGTGGCCTGACGGACTACGACTTCACCTCCGCCGAGGCCGCCGAGCACTTCGAGGAACTCCTCGAAGAACTCCGGAAGCAGTTGATGCAGCAGGCGGTCGACCAGATGGCGGGCGCCATGGAGAACCTCTCACCCGAGGACCTCGCCCGCATGAAGGACATGCTCGCCGAGCTGAACCGGATGCTCGAACAGCACCGGGCCGGCGAGGTACCCGACTTCGACGGGTTCATGGAGCGCTTCGGTGACTTCTTCCCCGAGAACCCGCAGACCCTCGACGAGCTGCTCGAGGTGATGGCCAGGCGGATGGCGGCGATGCAGCAGATGCTGAACTCCATGACCCCCGAGCAGCGGGCCCAGATCCAGGAACTGTCCGAACAGTTGCTCGGCGACATGGACCTCCAGTGGCAGATGGACCAGTTGGGTGACAACCTGCGCGAGCTGTTCCCGCAGATGGGCTGGGAGCAGCAACGCGACCTCACCGGCCAGGATCCGCTCGACATGGGCGAGGCCATGGATCTGTTCGAGGACCTGGCCGACCTGGACCAACTGGAGCAGATGCTGCGGGGGGCATCGAGCCCCGGGGCGCTGGCCGAGGTCGACATCGACCGGGTGCGTGACCTGTTGGGCGACCAGTCCGCCGAAAGCCTCGAACGGCTGTCCGAGATGGCCCGGATGCTCGAAGACGCAGGCCTGGTCGACAACCACGAGGGCCGGCTGAGCCTGACCCCACGGGCGATTCGGCGCCTCGGCCAGAACGCCCTCGGCGACCTCTACCGGCGCCTCCTGCGCGACCGGGCGGGACGCCACGACCTGGAAAGGGCCGGCTCCGGCCACGAACGCGAGCACACGACCAAGCCGTACGAGTTCGGCGACCCGTTCAACCTCCACATCGAACGCACCCTGCGCAACGCCGTCACCCGCAGCGGAGCCGGAACACCGGTGCAACTCACACCAGACGACTTCGAGGTCGAACGCACCGAGGCGACCGTGCAGGCCGCCACCGTGCTGATGCTCGACCTGTCGCTCTCGATGCCGATGCGCGGCAACTTCCTGCCGGCGAAGAAGGTGGCGATGGCGCTGCAGTCGTTGATCTCGACCCAGTACCCCCGCGACTATCTGGGGGTGGTGACCTTCAGCGAGGTCGCCCGTGAGATCCGACCCGAACGCATCCCGGAGGTCTCCTGGGACTACGTGTACGGCACCAACATGCAGCACGGCCTCGTCCTGGCCCGCCAGATGCTGGCCCGCCAGACCGGCACCCGTCAGATCATCATGGTCACCGACGGCGAGCCCACTGCCCACATCACCGACCAGGGTTACCCCGTGTTCAACTATCCGCCGTCGCAGGAGACCGTCGATCGCACGCTCACCGAGGTGCGCCGGTGTACCCGTGATGGCATCCGGATCAACGTGTTCATGCTCGACGCCACGCCGTACCTGACCCGGTTCATCGAGACCGTGACGAAGATGAACGGCGGACGGGCGTTTTTCACCACGAACCACGAACTCGGCGACTACCTCCTGGTCGACTTCGTTGAGCAGCGACGCACGATGCGCACGTCGCGGTGACAAGGCCCGGATCTGCAAAATCCTGTGGAAATCGGGTTTTCCCTTGCTTTTGGGGCTACATGGGTGGTCTAATTACATCCTTGTAACCCCCAGAGGCTCCGGTTGCGTGCAAAGCACGGACCAATGGCCGGGAGGCTCACCCACATGGGCATATACGCGAAACCCGATCTCGACATGACCTGGCAGGAGTTCTCGAACTGCCTGGGCGTCGACCCGGACCTGTTCTTCCCCGAGCGGGGCGCCAGCACCCGAGAGGCCAAGGAGGTCTGCCGTGGTTGCGTCGTTCAGGCCGACTGCCTCGAGTACGCCCTCCAGAACGGCGAGAAGTTCGGCATATGGGGCGGCATGAGCGAACGGGAACGCCGTCGCATCCGTCGCCAGCGGGCACTCGCCAGGGCGGCAGCCGCCGAAGCGGCCGAAGCGGAAACCGCCTGAGGAGGCCAGCCAGCTTCTTCACCGATACGCTCTCAGCATGTCAACCCTCGCATTCCTCAGCAGCACCGAGTTGATCTGGGTCGCCGTTCTGGCGGTCGTGGTATTCGGCGGCAGCCAACTCCCGAAGCTGGCCCGCAACCTGGGTCGTGCCCAGAAGGAACTCCAGAAGGGCCTGGCTGAGGGCGCGGCCGAGGTCGACCGCGCCGCAGAAGCCGACCGCGCCGACGACTCCTCCGACTGACCTCGGTACACTCGGCGGCTCCCGCCCACCGATACAGGAGCCCCGGGCCATGACCGACATCACTCAGGACCTTCCGCCACAGCCGCCTGTCGGCGACGTGATGGTCGTCTACCTCGGCCCCGTGGCTCCCCATTGGGACATCCGCTCCACGTTCGGCGACCGGATCCTGATCCAGTCCTTCCGCGACCGGATCAACGCACGGCTCATGCTCCTCCCGCCACATGATCCCCAGTTCCGCCGCAACCGCGAGCGCATCAACCGCGATGCCGAGCGCGAAAACGTCCGCATCGCCTGGGACCTCGGCTACGAGGAAGAAGATTCCGGGAGCTAGGTCCTGCGACCGGGGAAGCTGTCCCCGGCGCGACAACGGCCCCGGCACCCTTGGCGGATGCCAGGACCGTTCAGGTCGGGGGCAGGGAGGGGACCGCCCCCGGCGAGCTTGTTTGCCGACCAAGTTCCCCTATGCCGCCACGGCGGAGCGCCGCCTTTCCCGCCTGATACGTCGGCGCTGCCTCTCCGAGCAACCGCCCCAGACACCGTGGTCGATGCGCTGGGATAGCGCGTACTCGAGGCAGTTACCGCTCACGGCGCACTCGGCGCAGATGGCCTTGGCGACCTCGACACCCAGCCCGTCGCTGGGGAAGAACGTGTTCGGCGGGATTTCCTGGCACCTTGCCCGCTCCATCCAGAGTGTGTTCAACATCGGTTCTGCTGCTCCCTTTCTTCCGGAGATCACCCCGGGACTTCGTCGGTTCCCGCCCACAGATGCCATTCATGCCAGATCGGGGCGAAAGGCCATGTAAAGGCCGTTCATGAACCGCCGGTCGGGTGTTCATTTCCTGTTCACCCGTTGGCCAGCGCTGGGACACTCCGGTTTCCTAGGTTGCATCCCGATGTCACGAACCCACTGCTCAGGATTCGACTGTTCAAGAATTCACTGCTCAGGACAGGAGTCCTGATGACCGACGCTTCGAGCGCCCGGACGAACACGCGCCAGGTTCCCACCCTGGTACGGGCCCTCGTCGTCCTCGTGCTGCTCTACCTCTTCCTGACCGGGGTCTCGCTCCTCGGCGGTGGCTTCAAGTCCCTCGGCAAGGACCTCGTCGATGGCCTGTTCGAAGGCGTGTCGAATCCGCTGGGCGGCCTGTTCGTCGGCCTGCTCGCCACCGTCCTCGTCCAGTCGTCGTCGGTATCGACGTCGGTCATCGTCGGCCTCGTCGCAAGCGAGGTGCTCGGCATCGACGATGCCGTGCCGATGATCATGGGCGCCAACCTCGGAACCACCGTCACCAACACGTTGGCATCGCTCGGCCACGTGCGACACGACCAGGAGTTCCGCCGGGCCTTCGCAGCGTCGACCGTCCACGACTTCTTCAACATCCTCGCCGTGGCCGTCTTCCTGCCCATCGAACTGGCGACCGGCTACCTGTCGAGCACCGCCAGCTGGATCACCGAGCGCGTCATCGGTACCTCAGGAGCAAGCTTCAAGAGCCCCCTCAAGCAGGCGGTCAAGTGGCCCGCCGGCCTGGTCAAGGACCTGCTGGCGAACCTCGGTGCGCATGGCGACGTCAAGGGCGGCCTGCTGATCGTCATCGGCCTCGCCTTCATCTTCCTGGCGCTCGCCTACATCACCATCAACATGCGCCTCCTCGTCGCCGACCGGGTCGAGGTCGCGATCAACCGGACCCTGGGCGCCGGTTCCGGAATAGTGGCGATCGTGCTGGGCACGATCGTCACCATCTCGGTGCAGTCGTCGTCGATCACCACGTCGGTGCTGGTCCCGTTGGCCGCCTCCGGGGTACTTACCCTCGAAAACATCTACCCGGTGACCCTGGGCGCCAACCTGGGAACCACCGTCACGGCCCTGCTGGCCGCACTCGCCACGGGGAGTCCCGCCGCAGTCACCGTGGCGATCGTGCACACTCTGTTCAACATCAGCGGCATCGTCGCTTTCTACCCGCTGCAGGCGTTGCGCCGCATCCCGCTCCGACTGGCCAACGGCCTGGCCTCGATGGCGGTCGAGCGACGGTCTGCGGCGGTCGCCTACACGGTGGGTATGTTCGTGGTGCTGCCCCTGGTCGGCGTGCTGGTCCTGCGATGAGTAACCCTTCAATGGCTACCCGCCCCACAACGTTCGAACAACCAGGACACAGGAGGCAACGACCATGGTGATGAGCTTTTTCCGGAGGCCCGAGGAAGGGGGCCTCAGTCAGATCGATGCACAGGTGCAGCGGATGATCAACGACGCCCGCCACACTTTCGACCTGGCCATGAACGCCCTGACCGGCGGACCGGTGACAACGATTGCAGACGAGGTCCGACGGACCGATCGCCAGATCAACGTCACCGAAATGGAGATCCGACGGGAACTGGTGGTCCATGCCTCGGTTCACGGCGGAACCGACACCCCCGAGGTGCTCGTGTTCATGAACATGGTCAAGGACCTCGAGAGGATCGGCGACTACAACAAGAACATCTTCGACCTCGCCAACGACGGCGTGTCGATGGCCGAGGCACCGGACCTCGACCAGATACTCGGCTATCGCGACGAAGTCTCGTCACGCATAGCGCTCATGGGCGAGCTCCTCACCACCCGAGACGCTGATCGGGCCCGTGCCTACATCGCCCGCGGCGACGAAATGCGCCGCGATTTCGACGCCCGGATCGTCGAGTTGCTCCATTCCACCGAGACGGCCATGGTCGCCGTGCCACGAGCCCTTCTCTACCGGTTCCTCAAGCGGGTCACGGCCCACTCGCTCAACGTCGTCTCGGCGATCGTCATGCCGGTGGACAGGCTTGATTATTTCGACGAGGACGAAGACACGCGGATCTGATTTCGACGGGTCGGGTGCATCCGGCTCCGACCGTGTAGACCCTCTGCATGCGGGTTCTGATCACCAACGACGACGGATTCGACTCGCTCGGACTCGCCGCACTCGCTGCACTCGTCCGCGAGGCCGGCCACACCCCCGTCGTGGCGGCCCCGGTTCGTGACCAGAGCGGCGTAGCGGCAGCACTCGGGCCCCTGGACGACCCCGACCGGGTCACCATCGAACGGGTCACCGTCGACGGCCTGGATGCCCATGCCGTCCATGCACCGACGGCCCTTATCGTCATGTTGGCCATGCAGGGGGGGTTCGGCGAGGTGCCCGACCTGGTGGTGTCGGGGATCAACAACGGCCCGAACACCGGCAGGTCGACCCTGCACTCGGCGACGGTGGCGGCGGTACTCGTCGCCGGCTACCACGGCCGGTCGGGTCTGGCGGTCAGCCAGGTCGACGGCGCCCCCCAGTGCTGGTCGACGGCGGCAGCGGTGGCCGGACCGCTCCTGGACTGGTTGTGCAGCCATCCGGCCACCACGCTCCTGAACCTCAACGTGCCAAACGTCGATCCCGACGAACTTCTCGGCCTGCGTCAGGCGGGCCTGGCCCATGTCGGAGGTGTCGAGACGGTGGTGACCGGACGCGACGAGACCGGCATCGACATCGATCTGGTACCGACCAGGAGCGAACTCCCCCCCGGCCTCGACTCGACGCTGCTGCGCGAGGGCTGGGCCACCGTCAGCGCACTCGCCCCGCCTACCGCCCTGGACATCGACCTGCCGACCGAACGGTGGTGGATGAGCCGTTGACGCTGCTCTGGGCCTGTCTCGTTGTGCTGGCCACGGCCCTGGCTCTGGCTCTGGGCATTCGGGCCCGGGTCGGTAGCCGTCGGCGTATGCCGGATTCGGCGGACTCCGAGGTTCTGCTTCCCCTCTCCGACCGGGTCGGCGAGGCGGTCCTCGACAGCATCCCGTTGGGTGTCGTGGTCGGCGACTCCTCCGGGGTTCCGGTGTTCCGCAACTCTGCAGCGGATGCGCTCGTCGATTCCTGGGAGGACGGGGTCGTCGGCCGCCTGGTTGCCGAGCGTCTGGTAGACGCAGCCGGTGGCCAGGGCTCCTCGGGCCAGGTGAGGATGCCGGGCAGCCCGCCGCGGCTGATCGAGGTCACCGCAGTTGCGCTGGCCGCCCCCGGAGCGTCGGCTGTCGTGATATTTGACGACATCACGGAACGTCATCGCCAGGAAGGCGTGCGCCGTGACTTCGTGGCCAACGTCAGCCACGAGTTGAAGACGCCGATCGGGGCGTTGTGCCTGCTGGCAGAGACGCTTGTCGACGAACACGAACCCGAGGTTGTCGCCCGACTCACCTCCCATATCGGCACGGAATCACTGCGTGCTGCGGCAATCGTCGAGAGCCTGTTGGACCTGAGCCGAATCGAGGAGGCGCCGGTCGAGGCGATCGAGCCGGTCGACCTGGCAGATGTTGCCCACGAGGTGGTCGAACGCATGCGGGCGACGGCGGGACGGCGGGGCGTCTCCGTCGATGTAGACGCCACAGACGCCATCGGCATCTTCGGGAGCCGTGGCCAACTGTTGAGCATGGTCCGGAACCTGGTCGAGAATGCGGTCAAGTACTCGAACGACGGCGATGCGGTGACGATCCGCCTTGCCGGCGACGAGACCAATGCCCTGATCGAGGTGGTCGACCAGGGGATGGGCATCCCCGCTGCTGACCACGAACGTGTCTTCGAACGGTTCTACCGGGTTGACCGTGCACGGGCCAGGGAGACCGGGGGCAGCGGGCTCGGCCTGTCGATCGTCCGCCATGTCGCCCAGTCCCATGGAGGCCGGGTGGACCTGGCTTCGACGGAGGGGCAGGGTACGACCGTGACAGTGCGTCTCCCCGTTCGCCCAGGGACGGGTGCTCCAGGGACGGGTGCTCCGTGAACAACACGACACGGGTTCTGGTGGTCGAGGACGAGCAGTCCTTTGTCGACGCCCTGACCGTCGGGCTGCAACGCGAGGGTTTCGAGGTCGAGGTGGCGACCGACGGCGTAGCCGCCCTCGAGGCGTTCGACCGTCGTCCTCCCGACATCGTCCTTCTGGACCTGATGCTCCCCAGGCTCTCCGGCCTCGACGTCTGCCGGGAGATCAGGGCCAGGTCGCACGTTCCAGTCATCATGGTCACGGCCAAGGGCGCCGAGGTCGACACCGTCGTCGGGCTCGAGATCGGTGCCGACGACTACATGTCAAAGCCATACAGCCTGCGGGAACTGGTGGCCAGGATGCGGGCCGTGCTCAGGCGCGCCGGGGAACAGGAGCGGCCGGCCATCGGTGACGGCCCTTCGGATGCGACCGTGGAAATCGGGGACGTGACCGTCGATCCCGGTCGACATGAGGTCCAGGTCCGGGGCGAGGTGATGGCGATGCCGCTGCGGGAATTCGAACTGTTGAGGCTGCTGATGGACAACGTAGGACGGGTTCTCACCCGCGACGTGCTGATCGACCGGGTCTGGGGCTACGACTACGTCGGCGACACCAAGACGCTCGATGTCCACGTGAAGCGGATCCGGTCGAAGATAGAGACCGATCCGCGTCACCCCGAGCGGCTGGTCACCATCCGGGGTGTGGGCTACCGGTACGAAATGCCGGTCACCTGACCGCAGGGGGGCCTCGGCTCCTAACCTGAGCCCGTGGAGCCCTCCGCACCCCGCCCCCGCAACTCACGCCGAGCGGTCAGACCGTTCGAACAGATGGCGCGGACACACGGTCTGTCCGCCATGTGCGACGCCATGATCGCCGTGGCCCTCGCCGGCTCCATCTTCTTCTCGATCGACCCGAGCGCCGCCCGCTGGCGGGTCGCCCTCTACCTGGTTCTCACGATCGCCCCCTTCGCCGTCGTAACGCCGCTGATCGGTCCTGCCGTCGATCGGATCCGGGGTGGCCGGCGCCTGATGATCGTGTTCACGGTGATGGGCCGTGCGGTTCTGGCGTACCTCATGTCCATCCACATCGACGGGCTGCTGTTGTTCCCCGAGGCCTTCGGCTTCCTCATCCTCCAGAAGGGCTACTCGGTCGCCAAGAGCGCCGTAGTCCCCGAACTCGTGCGGACCGACGTCGAGCTCGTCGAGGCCAACTCGAAGCTGGCCCTGCTGAGCGCCGTGAGCAGCATGGTCGGGGCAGGGATCGGTGGCCTGGCCCTGCTGGTCGGGCATGAGTGGCCGCCGAGGGTCGCATGTTTCGGCTTCGTCATCACCGCGCTCGTTGCGATCGGCCTCAAGGCTGTCACGGTCGCTGAAGAACCGCTGGCGGCTGGTGAACGAGCCGACCTGCGACGCCATGGAATCCTGTACGGGGCCGTGGCCATAGCCATGCTGCGTGCGACCGTCGGCTTCGTCAGCTTCCTCCTGGCCTTCGCATTCCGGGGCGGCGAGGAGGGGGTCGCACTGGAGGGGGTGGGCCGTGCAGGGGGAGCCGCCGTCGGCCTGGCTCGTGGTGAGAACGTCCTGGGCTCGCCGGGCGCACCCGCCTGGCACTTCGGTGCCGTCCTGGCAGGGGCAGGCCTCGGCGCCCTGCTGGGAGCGGTAGTGGCCCCACGTCTCCGCCGGAGGGTGACAGAGGAGCAGATCATCAGCGGAGCGATGCTGCTGGTGATGGTGGGTGCCGCAGTCGCCACCTGGGCCCAGCCGGTGGCGGGGGCGGTGGTCATGGCCGTAGCCGTCGCCGGCTGCGCCCTGGCTGCCAAGTTGGCGTTCGACTCGCTCGTCCAACGCGATGCCCCGGATGCCAACCACGGTCGCTCGTTCGCCCGGTTCGAGGGCCGGTTCCAATTGAGTTGGGCGGCCGGTGCGTTCGCCCCGACGATCCTGCCGCTGCGACCGGTCGTGGGCTACATCACGGTCCTTGTGGCGATGGGACTGACCATCATGTTCCACTCGGGTGTCTTCGACCGGATCCTCAGGATCCAGACACCTGAGCATTCGGACAGGCCGGACGGGCAACTGCCGTTGTGGAACCGAGGCCAGGAGGGCGAAGAAGGCGTGTAGGGGGCGCGTTGTGGGGGCGCGCCCGGTTATTCGACCAGGTCGATCCGTGCCAGCCACAGTCCGGGTGCGTCGACCTCGCTGGGTGTCGGTAGGTGCCGTTCGTCGTTCCAGAGCCGCTGGAGCCCATCGTCGCCGGCACGATCGACCACACCGGCTACGAAGGTCGTTCCCCGCTCGACCTGGTCCTGGGTGAGGTTCAACCCCAGGATGCGCTCGATGAACCGGTCGGCCTCGTCGGTCTGGACACGCCGCCGGCGCAGCGCCTCGGTGAGCATCGGGTAGTTGGTGATGAGGCGACCGCCGATTTCGTCCATGAAGTGGTCGGCGTAGCCGATCACGACGGCGACCAGCGCCTCGATCCGGGGGAGCAGCGCCTCCTGCTCGGGTGACCGGACCGCACCGAGGACGAGATCCGGGCTCATCACCTGCTGCAACTCGACGAGGACCTCTGGGCCGGCCATTGGATCGAGGTCTCCCAGGAGTTCCTGGAGGGTCGATGGGTCGTTGCGGAAGGCGCCGGCATGCCTGGCGAGGAGGTCGTTGAGGGTCTCGCGCACGTGCGGCACACCGAGCACGGCATGGTGCAGCGCCTCGTGGAGGCATACCCACAGCCGCAGGTCGTCGGCTGGAATGTTCCACTCGCTGCCGAAGCCGGCCACGTTCGGGGAGACCACGAGGAGCGAGTCGTCGGCACGTGGGATCGGGAGGTCGTAGGTTCCGAGGCTGCGGGCTGCAAGCCTGCCGACGAGAGTGCCGGACATCACGCCGGCCATGAGCGGGCCGATCGTGTCGAGCAGCCCCTGCATCCAGCCGGCGAACATGTCGCTCTCCGGGCCATCGCTGGGCAGGCCGGATGTCTCGACCCGGTCCTGGCTCTCGCCCTCGTTCTCGCCATGGTTCTGGTTGAGGGTCTCGGTGAGGCGTCCCAGGAGGGGGCTCAGGGCGTCGAAGCTGCGTGATGCCCAGGCCGCCCGGGTGACGGGTTCGATCGTGAGCGAATGTCCCCGGGTGACGTCGAGTCCGGTGCGGTCGGCGACCTGCAGCTCGGCGACACGCACGAGGCGCTCCCATTCGATGCGCTCGATGGGGTCGACGTTGGGCTCGCTATGGCCCCCGGCGGCAACGGACATCGCTATCTGGCGCCCGGGATCACCGCCCTGGCCGGCAGTGCCCATGGCCCGGAACAGGTCGCCCATGAAGGGAACGCCAGAGAAGGGATTGAAGGGAGGGTCATTCGACGACGAGTGGTCAGGGTCGCCCGCGGGTGGATCGTGGTCGCTCACAGGGGCATCGTAGGGTCATGATCCAAACGACGGCTGGCGCGAGATCTCTCCCATGAAGATCCTGGTGACCGGCTCTACTGGTGCTGTCGGCAGACGCGTCTGCGCCGTGCTGGCCGATGCGGGCCATGAGGTGGTCGGCGTCGACCGACGGTCGAGCGTCCGGCCTGCGCCAGGCGTCGAACTCGTGACGGCGGATCTGGCGGTCACCGACCTGCGGCAGCTCTTCATGGGTGTCGACACGGTCGTCCACCTGGCCTCCGGGCTCCGGCCCCAGGAGGTCGGAGCTGATCCGGGACATGCCATCCCTGCTGTCGCCCAACGCCTCCTTGCCGCGCTCGAGGACAGTTCGGTCACCCATCTCGTGGTGCTGTCCACGGCGATGGTCTACGGGGCCCGGCCGGACAACCCTGTTCCGCTCACCGAGGAGGCCGAGGTGCAGCCGTGCCCGGACTTCAGGTTCGCGGTCCGCCGAGCCGACCTTGAGCGGCGTGCCGAGGAATGGGGCCGAGGTCGACCGGAACGGGTGGCCACCATGCTGCGACCGGCGGTGACTGTTGCAGAGGAGAAGCCGGGAGGGCTGGCCCGGCTTTTGACCTCTGCCAAGGCGATCAGGAGCGAGGAGGGCGACCCCATGGGTCAGTTCCTCCATGCCGACGACCTGGCCGAGGCCGTGGTGGTCGTCGTCGACCGGCGACCGATCGGGCCGGTCAACGTGGCGCCCGATGGCTGGATTCCGGCGCCGCTCATGGCCGAACTGGGCGGACCGGTGCCGCGGCTGCGGCTGCCGGCGCCGCTGGGTGCCGGAGTGGCCCGGTTGCGCTGGGCACTGGGCCTGACCGAGGCCCCGCCCGGGATCCAGCCCTACACGGTCCATTCGTGGGTGGTGTCCAACGATCGGCTGCGTGAGTTGGGGTGGGAGGCGCGGCACTCCAACGAGGAGGCATACGTCGCCGGCCACGAGCCGGGAGCGTTCGACCAACTCAATGCCCGAAGCCGACAGGCCCTCTCGCTCGGTGTCGCCCTCGTGCTTGTGGTCGGGCTGGTGTCGGGCCTCACGTGGCTGGTGCGCCGGCTCGGCGGACCGTCGGCGAACGGGTCCGACTGACAGTCGCCGGCATGCCGGTGGTGGGCTCCGGGTGGGGTCGTACTATTGCGCCGATGTCCACGGCCGCAACTTCCCGACCCCGTTCGCCGGATGGCGACACATGGGTAGCGTTCTCTGCGGAGGCCCTTCCGGTCGAGCAGGTCACGCAATGGGCGGGCCGGCCGGACTGTGGAGCGGTGGTCGTGTTCACCGGCAACGCCCGCGACCATTCGCCCGGCCGCGTCGGTGTGACCGAGTTGGCCTACGAAGCCTACGAGGAGCAGGCGGTTCCTCGAATGGAATGCATCGCTGTCGAGGCCCGGCGGCGTTGGAGCGACCTGCGATGTGTTGCCCTGCTCCATCGGACGGGCGTCGTCGACATAGGCGAGCCGGCGGTCGTTGTCGTGACGTCGTCGCCACATCGCGATGCCGCATATGCAGCCAACCGCTTCTGCATCGATGCCCTGAAGGCCACCGTGCCGATCTGGAAACGTGAGGCGTGGGACGGTGGCGAGCACTGGGGTCTTGACGCACAGCACCTGGTGGATCTCGGGGATCTGGTTGATCTCGCGGATCTCGGGGATCCGGACACGGTTCCGACTGGGGGATCCTCGTGAGCTCCGCGCCCCTTTTCCTCATCGGTGCCGTCGTGCTGGCATCCGTCGGGTCTCTGCTGGTGTGGCTTGTGAGCCGGCCGCGCCAACGGGCGAACGATCCGCACGAGTTCCGAAACACCCTCAAGTCCCTTTCGCGCGGCCATCATGAGTACCGGCAGTCGAGCGGCCCGGAGGCGAGCGGCATGCGTGTACTGCCCCGCGAGGAACAGCCCGGCTCATCCGGTGGTCATGACGTACCAGAAGAGCGCTCCCCGGAAGAGAGCGGGGATCTGGGCTGACATGGCACGTGACCTCGCAATCGACCTCGGCACCGCCAACACGCTCGTCTACATGCGGGGCGAGGGGGTGGTCCTGGCCGAGCCGTCGGTTCTCGCACTGAACCAGCGCACCAACGAGGTCCTGGCCATGGGGCGCGACGCCTGGCAGATGATCGGACGGACGCCGTCGCACATCGTGGCGGTCCGACCCCTGCGCAAGGGGGCGATCACAGACTTCGACGTCACGCAGCGCATGGTTCGGCTGCTGCTCGAACGGGTGGGGGTGAGTCGCTTCAACCGGCCGAAGGTTCTCATCTGCGTACCGTCGGCCATCACCGCCGTGGAACGACGGGCGGTCACAGAGGCGGCACGTCGCTCCGGGGCTGCTGACGCACAATTGATCGAGCAGCCGTTGGCGGCGGCGATAGGCGCCGACCTGCCGATCAGCGAACCGGTGGGGAACATGGTCGTAGACATCGGTGGCGGCACGTCGGAGTCGGCGTTGTTGTCGTTGGGCGGCGTAGTCGCACTCGAGGCCGTGAGAACCGGTTCGTTCGATCTGGACGCCCACATCCAGGCCTTCGTTCGTCGCGAGTACGGCCTGGCCATTGGCGAACGCACGGCGGAGGAGATCAAGTTGACCATCGGGTCGGCGGCGCCTACGTCGGACGAGATGCGGGCCGAGGTGCGCGGCAGGGAGATCATGACGGGCATGCCCAGGACCGTTGTCCTCACGCCCCAGGAGATCCGTCGGGCCATCGAGGAACCGCTGGCGACGATCATCGAGTCGGTGGTGACCTGCCTGTCGCAGGCGCCTCCGGAGCTCGCCCAGGACCTGCTGGTGCAGGGCATCCACCTGGTCGGTGGGGGCAGCCTGTTGCGCGGGCTCGACCTGCGCCTCGCCGAGGAGACGGGTGTGCCGGTGCACCATGTCGATGCGCCGATGGAGTGCGTCGTGCTCGGGGCTGGTCAGTGCATCGAGTCGTTCGAGGCGATGCGCGTGATGTTCATGGAATCCCGGCGCTAGTTGTCATAGCCAGGGAGCGTTTCCCTGCCCGGTCGACCTGCCAGGTGCTTCAGGTCCTCAGCACCCTGACGGACCTGCCAGTCGCGATCCCCCAGGGCGGCTTCGAGGGCGTCGACAACTTCAGGTCCTTCGAAGGCAGCGAGGGCCAGGACAGCACGTCGCCGGATGGCGGGCTTGTCGTCGAGGCCGGCGAGCACGGCATCTAGTCCGTCGGGATGTCCGAGTGCCCCGAGGGCGGCGACGGCGGCCTCCCGGCAGAGCGGGTCGTCGTGGCTTGTGGCGATGCGGGTCAGCGGACCGACCGACTGGTCGGCGTGGGTGGTTCGCTCACCGGCAACCCAGCAGGCGACCTCCACGACGGTCGGGTCCGGGTCGTCGAGCAGCGTGCCGGTGCCGGTGCCGGTGGATATGTCGGATGCAATGTTGGTGCTGGTCTCGATACTCAACTCGAGGGCGCGTCGCCGTACTTCGGGGGCCGTGTCGGCGAGTGCATGTCCGAGGGCAGAATCTGTCAGCACGCCGAATCGGGCGAGTGCCCCGAGGGCGGCGGCACGTACGACCGGTTCGGGGTCGGCGCATAGCCGGATAGCGGTGGCGTGGTCACCCGAGTGGCCGGCGGCGATGGCAGTCCGTCGACGTTTGGCGACCTCGCTGTCGGGCGGGGGCGCCCCGTGGAGGTGGCGCTCGGCCACCGGTCAGCCGATCGCCTGCTCGAGGAGGAAGCCGCCGGCGACGATGAGGATGGCGGTGAACGAGGCGAGCGCCAGACCGACCAGCACGACGATGGCCAGCAGCAGGGCGAGCGAGAAGATTCGGTGCCACCAGCGGATACGTGCCCGCTTGCCGGTGAGCACCTTGCGGGGGGGCTGGAGGCCGATTCCCAGACGGCCGAGCACGCTCCAGCCCCGTTCGACGGCGGTCTCCGTGCTGCCGGACGGGGCCAGTTGGCGACCGAGGATGGCGTGCACAAGGGTGGGCCTGTGTTGCGCCGTGGCGAATCCCAGTACGAATCCCAGTACAGGGTCGGCGTCCCGACGGGCCCGTGCCGTGGCAGGCTGGGGGACGCCCGGCGCCGACCGGGAGTCGAAGAGCGCCAGGGCGCCGAGGACGAGACCGAACAACAGCGTGGACACGGCAGTCGAAACCCTATCGCCCGGCCCTGACGGGTCCGGTCCCGCCTTTTCTGGCCCTGCCACGACCGGGGGCGCCTCTCATGGTTTCCACAAGCGCGTCCGGGCACGTGTTTGGGTGCCACTCCTCCTTGCAGCCCTGGTCGCCGGCGTCCTGACCTTCGTCCGGCTTCCGTACTTTGCCTACCGGCCCGGAACCGTCAACGCCCTGACCGACCGGATTGTCGTAACGCTGGGCGACCGGTTCGAGCCGGAGGGCGAGGTGTTCTTCACGACCGTCCGCCAGGACTCTTCGGTCAACGGCTGGGAGTACATCGAGGCCTTCTTCAACGGCGACATAGTGCTGTACGGCGAGGATGCCGTCCTCGGCCAGCGCAGCCGCGACGAGAACACCGCGTTCAACCTCGAACTCATGCAGGTGTCGAAGTCGACGGCGGTGGCGGTGGCCTTCCGCCACCTCGGTATCGACCCGTACGAGGCCACCGGAGTGGGGATGGCCGGCGTCGAGGGCCCGGCGCAGGGCCTGCTCACTACGGACGACGTGATTGTCGCTGTCGACGGCCAGGCGGTGCTCACCGCCGATGCGTTGGTCGAAGAGATCCGGGGACGGTCTCCTGGCCAGGTCGTCTCCCTCGGCGTCGAGTCGATTGACGGAGCCTCCAGCCGTACGGTGGAGGTTGCGCTCGGCGCCCGGGCTGACGACTTGACGACGGCGTTTCTCGGCGTCAGGGTCCAGACCCGGTGGGAGGACGTCGAAGACCTGCCCATCGATGTTCGAATCGAAACTGGGAGGGTCGGGGGGAACTCAGCGGGGCTGGCGTTGACCCTGGCGATCCTCGACCTCGTCACACCGGGTGAGATGACAGGAG
The DNA here is from genome assembly GCA_014381945.1 of Actinomycetota bacterium. Lineage (GTDB taxonomy): Bacteria > Actinomycetota > Acidimicrobiia > Acidimicrobiales > MedAcidi-G1 > S20-B6. Next base: position 5,669 of record JACNKQ010000023.1, on the reverse strand, counting down.
GGCTGGATGTCGCCACGACCGGGACGATCGGCTTCGACGGTTCGGTCGGTCCCATAGGGGGCGTGGTGCAAAAGACGATCGCTGCCCGGGATGCCGGAGTCGACCTGTTCCTGGTCCCCGCAAACGAGTACGAGGCCGCTTCCCGGCACGCCGGCGACCTTCGGGTCGAGCCGGTTGCGACGCTCGAGGATGCACTGGTGGTCCTGGCCGAACTGGGCGGCAACGCACAGGAGCTTGCCCTGCCCTGAACGTGAATGCGACTCGGCCCGCTCTGGGGATTGACAGGGCCCGCCGTTAGGATTCCGCCCGATGTCGGATCAGGAATCAGCACCCCCACCCCCGCCACAGCGACTGCGGCCTGCGTTCAGCCGTCGTGGCCGTGGGTCAGGGCCTCGCCGAATCCGAATGATCGCCTTCGGGCTGTTGCTCGTCGGCAGCGTCATCATGTTGTCCTTGCGGGGCCTCGCCGGCTTCTACACGGACTACCTGTGGTTCGATCAACTCGGATACGGCGACGTGTTCCGATCGGTGTTCTTTGCACAGGTCGTGCTGGTGGTGTTGTTCACCTCGCTGTTCTTCGTGGTCTGCTTCGTCAACCTGACCGTCGCAGATCGCCTCGCTCCTACGATCAGGCCGCCCGGACCCGAAGAGGACCTGTTGGCCCGGTACCACCTGGCCGTGGGCCGCCGGGCCTGGATGGTTCGGGTCGGTGGGTCGGCGCTGCTCGCCCTCCTCGCAGGCCTCGGTGTCTCGGGTCGATGGCAGGAGTGGTTGTTGTTCACGAACGGTGGCGACTTCGGCGTCGAGGATGCCCAGTTCGGTCAGGACGTCGGCTTCTACGTCTTCAAGTTGCCGTTCACGAGCTTCGTGGTCGGATGGCTGTTCGGGACCCTGATGGTCACGCTGGTCGTGACGACGGTGTTCCATTACCTCAATGGCGGCATCCGGCTCCAGACGTTGGGAGAGCGGGTCCAACCGGCGGTCAAGGCACACCTCTCGGTCCTGCTTGGGCTCCTCGCCGTAGTGAAGGCCGCCGACTACTGGTTGGCCCGCTACGAGCTCACGACCTCGACCCGTGGCGCCGTCCACGGGGCGACCTACACGGATGTCAACGCACAACTGCCGGCGATCAACCTCCTGATCCTCATTTCGCTGTTCGCCGTCCTCCTGCTGATTGTGAACATCCGGCGTCGAGGCTGGGTGCTGCCGGCGCTTGCCGTCGGCCTGTGGGCGTTCGTGGCACTTGTGATGGGCAACATCTATCCGGCGGTGATCCAGAACCTCCGTGTCGAGCCGGCGGAGTCTGAGAAGGAGGCAGAGTTCATCGGCCGCAACATCGAGGCGACCCGCCTGGCCTTCGGCCTCGACGGGGTCGAGGTGCTGCAGATGGGCGGCATGGACAACGAGATCACCGCCGAGGACCTTCTCGGCAACCCGGGCACGGTCCGCAACATCCGGGTGCTCGATCCGCTCATCGTCCAGGGGACCTTCGACCGGCTCCAGGGCGAGCGAGAGTTCTACCGCTTCAGCCGTGAGCTCGACTCCGACCGCTACACGGTCGACGGCGAGGTAACGCAGGTGATGATCGGCGCACGTGAGTTGGAGCCGAACGCGACCCGTTCGTGGGAGAGCCAGCATGTGGCGTTCACACACGGCTACGGCGTGGCCCTGGCTCCGGTGAGCCGTGTCCGGGCGACCGGCGACCCCGAGTTCCTCATCGGTGACCTGCCCATTTCGATTGACCCGTCGATCGACGTGGCAATCGACCGGCCGCAGATCTACGTCGGGGAGGACCTTGGTGGATATTCCGTTGTCGGGGCCAGCAGGAACGAGGTCGACTACACGGACGAGAACCAGGAGACCCTGGAGGTCCGCTATGCGGACATCGGCGGCGAGGGGGGCGTGTCCATGGGCTCGTTCCTTCGCCGTGCTGCGTTCTCACTCAGGTTCGGCCAACTCGAACCGTTGATCTCGAACTTCGTCACCGACGATTCGCGGGTCATCTACGTCCGTGACGTCAGGGAACGGGTCGAGAAGCTGGCGCCTTTCCTGCGGTTCGACGCCGATCCGTATCCGGTTCTCCATGAGGGCCGGATGGTCTACGTGATCGACGGCTACACGACGACCAGCCGCTTCCCAAACTCCCAGCAGGCGCCGGTGGGGGAACTCTCGTCGGAGAGTGGCCTTCGGACCCGTTTCAACTACGTCCGCAACTCGGTCAAGGCTGTCGTCGATGCCTTTGACGGTGGGGTCGTCTTCTACGTGGCCGACTCCGAAGATCCGATCATCAGTGCGTACGAGAGTGCCTTCGGGAGCCTCTTCCGTCCGATCTCCGAGATGCCCGACGGGCTGGCCGAACACCTCCGGTATGCCGAGGACCTGTTCCGGGTCCAGACCGAGATGTGGGGCGCCTATCACGTTGACGACACGGAGAACTTCTACCAGCGGGCCTCCGAGTGGGCGGTTTCGCAGGATCCGGGACGCACCGGCGAGGGGGCGCTCAACCTGGTGATAGTCGACGAGCAGGGCATGCGGGTCGGGACCCGCGATATGCGCATGGCCCCCTACCGGATGATGCTCGACCTACCCGGCGGCGACGACACCGAGTTCGTGATCCTGCGGGCATTCGTGCCCCTCGACGAGGATGATGCCCGCAAGGAACTGGCCGCCTACATGGTCGGGCGCAGCGACGGCGAGCACTACGGCGAATTGGTGCTGTATCGGCCGCCGACCTCCAACTTCGACGGGCCTGCGCTTTCGGAGGAACGGATCCGTAACGACGACGACGTCGCGACCCTCCAGACCCTGCTCAGCCAGAGGGGGTCGACGGTCCTGTTCGGCGAGCTCCTGCTCGTTCCGATCGAGAACTCCGTGCTCTATGTGCGGCCCCTCTACGTGCAGGCAGAAGGCGACAACACGGTTCCAGAACTCGAGCGGGTGATCGTGGCTGTCGGCGAGGACGTGGTCATGGCCGAATCGTTGCAGGAGGCGCTCGAGGAGTTGACGGGCGCTGACATGAGCAGCCTGTTCGGCACGGTCACGGGTTCGTCTACGCCTTCGGGCGATGGCGCAGGCGATGGCGCAGGCGATGGCGCAGGCGATGGCGCAGGCGATGGCGCAGGCGATGGCGCAGGCGATGGCGCAGGCGATGGCACAGGCGATGGCACAGGTGCCGGTTCCGATCCGGGGATCGCCGACCTACCCGACTCGTTGGCCGGTATCGCTGACGAACTTGGTCGGCTGCAGGTCGATGCGGCGAAGGCCCTGGCCGAGGATCCGCCTGACTGGATCGAGTTCGGCCGAGTCCAGGCGAGGTTCCAGGAACTGTTGGACGCACTGGTCGCCGCCTCGTCGTAGGGGGCGACCTGATAGCCGGGTGGGCGCGTACTGGGGGAGATTCTGCAGGCTTGCCGGTTACTTCTTGCCGGTTCAGGCTTGCCTGTGTGTTCTTGGCTATTCGGCAGGCTGCCAGCCGCTCGTGTGGCTTCGTTCGGGCGCCCGAGCCGGTGAGTCGACCGTGAGGTCTTCGAAGGCCTCGTCGCTCGCCAACTCAGGTGATTCGGGGAGGTCGTCGCCGGATCGACCCGCCAACTCGGCCAGTTGGCCCCGAAACTCGACGGTCGCCCGGGTCAGTTCGGCGGACAGGCGTGCGACGTGGAGTCTGAGTTCCATGACGGCATCCTCGTGGTCGCCGGAGGCACTCTCGCCGAGTGCGTCGAATCGCCGTTCAAGGGTGGCTACGCGTTCGTCGAGTTCGCGGAGGCCGTTGACGAGGTCGAGCAGCAACTGGTCCGGCTCGGCGGTGCCTTCCCGGCGGGGTGGGGTTCCTCGGCGCTTTCGGGGCATCAGCGCGACCGTACCAACCCTGAGGGCACCATGTGGGGCGAATCCGGGTGGTGCACCCCGGTCGGTATCCTGCCGCCTGTGAAGCGGTATTCGGCGGGCATCAGGGCGGTGTGGGGCGCTGTGGTCCTGGCTGGCGTCCTGGCAGTTGGTTGCGCTCCGGGTGATGGCCGGGAAATGCGTGGAGCGAGCCCATCGGACACAGCCGGCGTGTTGGTTGATGTGCAGGACGATGTGCAGGACGATGTGCAGGACGATGTGCAGGACGATGCACAGGACGTCGGCGGTACTGCCGCAGGTGCCGGATCGGGCGGGACCGAGGATTCCGTGCAGAGCGTTGAGGGTGCGCCGAAGGTCTCTTCCAGTCGGATGTCCGGACAGATCGTGGAGTTGGCCGACTACGACCTCGCCTACCCGCAGGTGTCGGGGACTCCGGTCGATCATGCCGTGAACGGCGCCCTCGAAGCGGTTGTCGCCGAGGCATATTCGGCGTTCCGGGCGTCGGTGCTCGAAGAAGAGGGTTCGGGTGCGGGTTCCGGCGCTGGCTCCAGCACGCTGCGGGGAACCGGCAAGGTGGTGTACGTCGACGGCCGACTGCTCAGCGCGGTGTTCGACTTCACGACAGAGTGGGATGATGCAGCAACGGTCCAGCAGGAGACCTCGACGCTGCTCCTGGACCTGTCGACGGGCTCCGAGATTGCTGTCGCAGACCTGTTTGTGGCCGGACCGACATGGCTGGGCAAGCTCGCCACGGCAGCCCGGGCGGATCTGGTGGCGCAGTTCGGCGCCGACACGTTGTTTGCCGAGGGCCTCGTTGCGGACGCATCCAATTTCCGACACGTGGCGATTGCAGCGACCGGCGTGGTGCTCCGCTTCGACCAGAATCAGGTGGCACCCGGCGTTGCTGGAACGCCCCGGGTGGACCTGCCATGGTCGGCGGTCGCCGGGCTGGTCAACCCGGCTGGGCCGATCGCGCACCTGGTTCCCTGACCTGTCGGACGAGCCACCCATTTGCCCGGCCTGCCCCGGGGGTGTTGACTCCGGTCGTGGACCTGAGCGGGCATCGAGAGGAATATCAGGATCGGGGGCTCGATGTGTCCGACATGGCCGACGATCCGATCGTCCAGTTCCAGCGCTGGTTCGCCGAGGTCGAGGAGGCGGGCTACTGGGAGCCCAACGCCTTCGTGGTGAGCACGGTGACAGCCGACGGGTGGCCGTCGGCACGCAACGTCCTGCTGAAACTTGTCGACGAGGACGGGTTTGTCTTCTTTACGAACTTCACGAGCGACAAGGCCGAGGAGCTCGATGCCACCGGCCGGGCGGCGCTCACGTTCAGTTGGACCGAGTTGCGCCGACAGGTGCGCTTGACCGGTAGCGCCGAGCGGATCGGCGTCGACGAGTCAGAGGCCTACTGGTCGACGAGGCCCCGGGGCAGCCAGATCGGAGCGTGGGCCTCCGACCAGAGTGCGGTTGTCGCCAACCGGTCGGTCCTGGATGCGGCGTATGCGGCAGAGGAGGAGCGCTGGTCGGGAGGGGGCGTCGAACGTCCCGACCACTGGGGCGGCTTCCGGATCCGTCCACACCTGGTGGAGTTCTGGCAGGGGCGCCCCAACCGGCTCCACGACCGCCTCCGCTACCGACGCGACGGCGATGCATGGGTCCTCGAGCGACGGGCGCCCTGACCAGGGTTCGCCGGTGTCCCACGGTGCCGTGGAGGGGTGGTGGGTCGGGCCTTTGCAGGTGTCCCTGTCGGTTGTGGCTCGGTTTCTGGCTCGGGCGGTGTGCCCCGGGCGGCCTGACTCAGGCCGCCGTGGGTTTCGGTGGGT
>JACNKQ010000046.1 GCA_014381945.1 Actinomycetota bacterium | reverse complement strand
TCAGGCCGTGGGCGACCATTCCCATGATGGCGGCGTTGATGCCGAAGTCGGTGAGCGTGGCGATGCCGAGCATCACGAAACCCATGTGCGCCACCGACGAAAACGCGATGAGGCGCTTCATGTCGGTCTGGGCGAGGCAGCCGAGCGCACCGTAGATGATGCCGATGACCGCCAGCAGGCCGATCCAGGGGGCCCATTCGACGGCGGCTTCCGGGAGTATCGGAATGGCGATGCGGATGAACCCGTAGGTGCCGAGCTTCAACAGCACAGCGGCCAGGATCACCGAGCCGACCGTCGGAGCCTCGGTGTGGGCGTCGGGCAGCCAGGTGTGGAACGGGAACATCGGCACCTTGATGCCGAAGCCGAGGAACATGCCGCCGAAGATCCAGAGTTGCGCCGTACGCGACACCCCATGGGATGCAACGGCGTCGGCGAGGTCGGTGAACACGAACGATTCGGCGCCCGTCAGGAAGAACAGGGCCAGGAAGCTCACCAGCATCAGCGCAGAGCCGAACAGCGTGAACAGGAAGAACTTGAGCGAGGCGTAGCGCCGGTTCGGGCCACCCCAGACGGCGATCATGAAGAACATCGGGAGCAGCACCAGCTCGAAGAACACGAAGAACAGCACCAGGTCCTGGGCGGCGAACGTGCCGACCATCCCGGTCTCGAGGACCAGGATCAGGATCAGGAACGCCTTGGGGTTGTGGGGCTCGGGGAAGTGGTTCCAGCTGTAGATGATGCACAGCGGCACGATCAGCACTGTCAGCAGGATGAGCGGCAGCGACATGCCGTCGATCCCCATCGAGTAGTGGCTCGAGATGACATCGATCCAGACCCTGTCGACGGCGAACTGCAGTCTGCCGGTGTGGCCGATGTCGAATTCGATGAGGAGCAGCACGGCGACCAGCGCCACCCACAACGAGGTGACGAGGGCGACCAGCTTGTGCCGGTCCTCCTGGTCCCTGGGGATGAGCAGCATGACCGCCACGCCCACCAGCGGTGAAAATGTTGCGACCGTCAGGCCCCAACCGTCGAGCAGATTTTCCATATCGGCCGTCTCCTAGACGATGACGATGAGTATCCCGGCGAGGACCATGGCAGCGGCGAAAAGGATCGCCGCATAGTCCTGGACCTTGCCGGTCTGGATTCTTCGAAGTTCCCAGCCCGCACCCGATGAGGCGCGACCTGAGGCATTGACGAGGCCATCGACGACCGGCTGGTCGAAGCGGTGGTACACGAGGTTGCCGGCCTTGACGGCATTCTCCCCGACAGCATTGACGGCGCCGTCGATGACGTCCTGGTCGACCTTGTAGGCGGCAGCGGCTACAGGGCCCTTCGTGCCGCCGGCGATGATGTCGGTGTAGAGGTGGTCGAGGTAGTACTTCTGGACGAGGAATGTGTGGCCCATCTTCGCCAGCGGGTACCTCGTCGTCAGGCCGTCCGGCAACTCGGTGAGGCTCCTGCCGGCGGCCTTCGAGGCCGCCTCGACCTTGATGAAGTAGTACCAGCCGGCCAGACCGATGCCGGACAGGACGACCAGGGTCGAGGCGATCGCCAACGACCAGCTGGGCGTGCCGTGCGAGATGCCCGGGAAGTAGGCGGCGACCGGCTCGACGAAGTGGCCGAACCGTTCCTGGAGCGACTCGGGTACCAGCGGGAAGCCCTTCGGGAGGTTCAGGAGCCCGGCCACGATGGCGAGCCCGGCGAGGATCCAGAGCGGCACGATGATGCGTGGGCCCGACTCGTGGGGGTTGCCGTGGCCGCGGAACTCGCCGAAGAAGGTGAGGTAGATGCAGCGGGTCATGTAGGCGGCGGTCAACGCTGCGGTAATGACTCCCATGATCAGCATGAACGTGTAGGCGCCGTTTCCGCCCGTGCCGCCGAACAGGCCCCAGCCGCCGGTGCCGACCAGGATCTCGTCCTTTGACCAGAAGCCGGCCAGCGGCGGCAGTCCGGCCAGGGCGATCGACCCGATGACGAACGTCCGGTAGGTGTGCGGCATGGCCTTCCGGAGGCCACCCATGTCGGACTTCATGTCGAACGAGTGCACGGCGTGTGCGGCCGATCCCGAGCCGAGGAACAGGCAGGCCTTGAAGAAGGCGTGGGTGAACAGGTGGAACAGCGCCGCCGTCCAGGCGCCGACGCCGAGGGCCATGACCATGTAGCCCAGTTGCGAGATGGTCGAGTAGGCCAGCACCTTCTTGATGTCGCGCTGCACGAAGGCCAGGCAGGCGCCGATCAGGGTCGTGATCCCGCCGATGAGCGCCATGAGGTTGATCGAACTGCCACCGATCGAGAAGCCCTCGAAGAACACGCCGTACATGCGGGCGATCATGAACACGCCGGCGACGACCATGGTGGCGGCATGGATCAGCGCCGAGACCGGGGTGGGTCCGGCCATGGCATCGGGTAGCCAGGTGTGCAGGAGGAACTGGCCCGACTTCGACATGACGGCGGCCATCAGGCAGCACGACGCCACCAGCAGCGCCGTGTGTGAGAGACGGCCGGCGCCGGCGAGTGCGTTCGTCTCGGCGATCGAGAACGAACCGAACTGGCCGGGCAGCGCCGAGCCGACGGTGAAGAACAGGATCGTCACGCCGACGATGAGGCCCATGTCACCGACCCGGTTGGTGAGGAACGCCTTGAGCGCTGCGTCGCTGTTGGGCTTCTCCTCCCACCAGTGGCCGATCAGCACGAAGGAACAGACGCCCACCAGCTCCCATGAGACCAGCAGCTGCAGCGTGTTCTCGGACACGACGAGCAGAAGCATCGAGGCGCTGAACAGCGACAGGAAGGCGAAGAAGTGCGTGTAGCGCCGGTCGCCGGCGACGTATTCCGTGGAGTACACGTGCACCAGCAGCGAGACGAGGGTGACGACCACCAGCATCATCACGGCGGGACCATCGACGAGGGTGCCGACGGTGAACGTGACGTCGTTGAGCTCGAACCAGGTGATGGTGTTGTGCACGGCAAGGGAGGGATGGCCGGGGGCATGCCCTTCATCGGCGTGTTCACCGGATGCATCCCCATGGCCCTCGGCGACGGCGACGGCCCGGTGGACCTCCTCGCCCTCGAAGTTGTCGCGGTGGTCGATCCAGGCGGCGGCGGTCAGCAGCGACAGCACGAAGGCGATGCCCACCAGTGCGATGCCGAGTTCGGATCCGCCCCTCGGCATCCGCTTGCCGAAGAACAGGATCCCGACGAATGACAGCGCCGGCAACGCCGGGATCAGCCAGGCGTTGCGCAGCAGCCAGGCGCCACCCTCGGTGATCCCGAGGGGCAGTCCGGTTGCCGTCGTTGCGGCGAGGGTGAGCAGGTCGGTCACGTCAGCCCCTCAACTGGTCGATCTCGGTGAGGTCGATGCTGCGGCGGTTGCGGTACAGCAGCAGCACCATGGCAAGGCCCACACCGACCTCGGCGGCGGCCACGGCGATGATGAACAGGGCGAATATCTCGCCACCGACGGTCGCGCTGACCGCCGAGAAGGCCACCAGGTTGATGTTGACGGAGTTGAGGATCAATTCGATCGACATGAGCACGAGCACGCCGTTGCGGCGGGCCAGCACGCCGTAGACGCCGATGGCGAACAGGGCGGCCGCAAGCAGCAGGAACTGGTTGAGCAGCATCGTCAGTCCTTCCTCGCCACGACGATCGCACCGATGAGGGCGGCGAGCAGCAGGACAGACACGGCTTCGAACGGGACTATGTACTGGCTGAAGATGGTGTCGCCGATCTCAGCGGTGAGGCTCGGGGCGGCACGGTTCACGGCGGCGTCGCCGAACGAGTCGAGCACGGCGCCTCCGGTGACGACGAGCACCAGCACGCCCACGAGAACGGCCATGCGACGCTTCTCGGTGTCGGCTTCCTCGTCCTCGCCCAGGGCGCCCCGGGTGAGCATGATGCCGAACAGGAACAGGACCACGATCGCCCCGATGTAGACGAGCACCTGCGTGACGCCGACGAACTCGGCGCCCAGCAGGATGAAGATCCCGGCCACGCCGGCCAGCACGATCACGAGGTAGAGCGCCGCATGGACGACGTTGCCGGTTGTGACCATGCGCAGCGCAGCCACGATCATCACGACGGCCAGGATCCCGAACGCGATGTTCTGGGCGACGACGGTGTCGCCGCTCATCAGCGAATCGAAGCCCTGAAGGGCTGCCATGGCGATCATCGGGGCACCTGCGGCTTCTTGGCCTCGCTACCGGCCTCGTAGTCCGTGAAGTCGGGGACCGTCTCCATCCACTGGGACAGGAGGTCCTTGTCGTGGAGCAGGTCGGCGATCTTCGGCTCGGAGTACTCGAACTCCGGCGTCCAGAACAGGGCCTCGAACGGGCAGACCTCGACGCAGATGCCGCAGTACATGCAGAGCGCATAGTCGATGTCGAAGCGGTCGAGGGCATTTTTCTTGCGGGGCTTGCCGCCGGGGCGCCGTGGTGGTGCCAGGTACTTGTGGCCCTCGATGTAGATGCACCAGTCCGGGCATTCGCGGACGCACAGCATGCACGACGTGCAGTTCTCCACGTGGAGGGCGATGACGCCACGCGCCCGGGTCACGGGCGCCTCCTTGACCCTCGGGTACTGGACGGTGTGGGAGCCCTTGGTGAGGGTGCGGACCATGGTGCGCATCGTGACGCCGAGGCCCTTGATGAGGCCGGGGAGCCTGGGAGCTGGCATCAGAACACCACCTTGAGCACGCCGGTTGCGACGATGTTTACTAGCGACAGCGGGATGAGCACCTTCCAGGCCAGGGTCTGGAGCTGGTCTTCGCGGAAGCGGGGGTAGGTGAACCGGAACCAGAAGATCAGGAAGGCGACGAGGATGATCTTGCCCAGCAGGACCATCGGTCCGATGACGTTGAACAGGTTGTCTGTCGGGTCCAGGCCCGGCACGTACCAGCCTCCCAGGAACAGGGTGGCGGCCAGTGCCGAGAAGATGCCGGCGGTGGCGAACTCGCCGATGAAGAACATCAGGAACCGCATGCCGGAGTACTCGGTGAGGTAGCCGGTGACGAGCTCGGACTCGGCGACGGGCATGTCGAACGGCGGCTGGGTGAGCTCGGCCTGGACGGCGATCAGGAAAATGGCGAATCCGAGGAACTGCGTGATGATGAAGGGGCTGCCGATGCCGCCGAAGCCGAATATCTCGCCCTCGGCCTGCGCCATCACGATGCCCTGCATGTTGAGGGTGCCGGCCTGGATGACGACGCCCATGACCGCCAGGACCAACGGCAGCTCGTAGGCGATGAGCTGGCCGGTGGCCCGCAGGGCACCCAGCAGCGAGTACTTGGAGGCCGACGCCCAGCCGGCCATGAGGATGCCGATCACGGAGATCGACGAGACCGCCAGGGCCAGGAAGATGCCTGTGTCGACATCGATGAACATCAGGTCCGGTCCGCCGGGGATGACCAGGACCAGCAGGAACGTCGAGACCAGCACCACGAACGGCGCCGCCTTGAACACGACCCGGTCGGCGTTGGCCGGGACGATGTCCTCCTTCTGGAGGAACTTGCCGACCTCGGCGAGGAGCTGCAGCGATCCGTAGGGGCCGGCCTCCATGGGGCCGAGGCGGCTCTGCATGAAGCTCATCATCTTGAACAGGAACAGGTAGACGAGCGTGCCGGCGGGGAGCAGCACGGCCACGAGGCCTACGACGGCCCGGATGGTGGTCTGCTGCCAGTAGGCCAGCTCGACGGCGAGGGTGAGGGTGTTCACCGGTCCCACCTCATCGATCGATGTCCCCGAGGATGAAGTAGAGGCTGGCGAGGATCGAGATGACGTCGGGGACGTAGACGCCCTCGAGCAGCCACGGGGTGATCGAGACGTTGTTGAACGACGCCGAGCGGATCTTGACGCGGTACGGCACCAGGTCGCCCTTGGAGACGATGTAGTAGCCCATGACGCCGAGCGGGTTCTCGGTCTCGACGTAGGCCTCGCCGGCGGGCACCTTGATGATGCGGGGCACCTTGGCCATGACCGGCCCGGAGGGCAGGCCGTCGAGGCACTGCTCGACGATGGTGCAGGCCTCGCGGACCTCCTGGAGGCGCACCCAGTAGCGGGCAAACGAGTCGCCGTCGGGGTGGGTCCAGACCTTCCAGTCGAGCTCACCGTGGGCGAGTCCCATGTCGCCGTCGCGGCGCAGGTCCCAGTCGACCCCGCTGGCACGGATGTTGGCGCCGGAAAGGCCGTAGGCGAGGCCGACGTCGGCCGGGATCACCCCGATGTTGCGGGTCCGGGCCTCGAAGATCTCGTTGCCGGCGACCAGGTCCTCCATCTCGTCGCAGAAGGTCCGGATGCGCCCGAGGACGCTTCGGGTCTCCTCGATCCAGCCCTTGGGGAGGTCGTCCTTGAGGCCGCCGATTCGGTCGAAGTTGGGGTGGAAGCGGCCGCCGGTGACCGCCTCGATCTGGTTGAGCACGAACTCGCGGTCGCGGAAGGCGAAGAAGACCGGGGTGACGGCCCCCAGTTGTACGCCCATGTCGCCGAGGAACAGGACCACGTTGGCGATGCGGGACAGTTCGAACAGGGCGGTACGGATCCACCTGGCCCGGGGCGGGGCCTCGACCTCCATGAGCCGCTCGGCGGCGAGGATGAACGGGACCTCGTTGGCGAAGCTGCCCAACCAGTCGATGCGGTTCACCAGCGTGGTGACCTGCGGATAGGTGCGGACCTCGGCGAGCTTTTCGTAGCCGCGGTGCATGTAGCCCATGACCGGTTCGGCGGCGACGACCCGCTCGCCGTCGAGGCGCACGATGATGCGCAGGGTGCCGTGGGTGGCCGGGTGCTGCGGTCCGATGTTGAGGGTCATGCCCTCGGTCTCGAGTTCGACGTTCACGCGGGCGTCGGCGGCCTGGGCGGCGATGTAGGCGAGTTGCCGGGTGTCGGTCATGCGTCGGCACCTGCTTCCGATTCTTCCGGTGCCTCGTCGTCGCCCGCCTCGTCGTCGCTGCCCGGCATGAGTTCGACGTCGACGATGCCCGGCCACGGCTTGATCCGCCGGGCCAGCAGCGGGTAGTCCTTGCGCAACGGGTTTCCCTCGAAGGCGCCCGGAAGGTAGAGGTGCACCTGGTTCGGGTGGCCGCGGAAGGAGATGCCGAACATCTCCCAGGCCTCCCGCTCGTGCCAGTCGGCGCCGGCGTAGGCGGGGATCCACGAATCGACCTCGGGCCGGTCGCCCGGCACGTCGGCCTTGACAGTGATGCCGAGGCCGGACATGGGGTCGTGGACCCGGGCCAGCAACTGGAAGCGGGTCTCGCCGCCGGTGGTCCCCCACTCCATCGGTTCAGGATCGCTGGCCTCGGGGCCGTCGACCTGGGCGTCCATGTCGCGCCCGTAGGGCGAGGGCAGCCAGTCGATGGCGGACAGGAAGCCGAAGTACGACATGCCGCAGTGGTCGCGCAGGGCGATGCCGGCGGCCAGCCACGAGTCGGCGGTCACCCGCACGCAGACATCGACGCCGGGATCCACCTCGCCGGCGACGAACCCATCGCCGAGGGTGGCGGCGAGGGTCGCCACGAGGGCGTCACGTCCAGAATCGACGGCGGGCGCCTCGACGTCGGTCTCGTCGGCGTTATCGACCGTGTCCACGGTGTCCTCAGGAGACGACAATGGGGTCTCCGTTCCAGCGTTCGCCCATGTCCTCGGACCGGATGCGCTCCTGGAGCAGCACGATGCCCTCGAGCAGCGCCTCTGGACGTGGCGGGCAGCCGGGCACGTACACGTCGACGGGAATGATCTGGTCGACGCCCTTGGTTACCGAGTAGGAGTCCCAGTAGGGGCCGCCGCAGTTGGCGCAGGAGCCCATCGAAATCACGTACTTGGGGTCGGGCATCTGTTCATAGAGGCGCTTTACCGCCGGCGCCATCTTGTCGGTGACGGTGCCCGAGACGACGACGAGGTCGGCCTGACGGGGCGAGGCCGGGAACGGGATCACGCCGAGGCGCATCACGTCGTAGCGGGGCGAGGCGAAGGCGGCACCCATCTCGATGGCACAGCAGGCGAGGCCCCACTGGTACACCCAGAGGGAGTACTTGCGGCTGACGTTGAGCAGCGCTGTGAGTGGCTTCGGCAGCTTGCCGTTCTCGACGAGTCCCATGTTCAGGTCGTTGCCCTGCTCCTCATATCCAACGCAGCAGTCGCTTGCGCCAGGCGTAGAACAGGCCCAGGGCGAGGATGAAGATGAAGATGGCCATCTCGACGAGGCCGAACATGCCGTAGGCCTCGAGGCGGGCGGCCCACGGGAAGATGAACACGACTTCCACGTCGAAGAGCACGAACATGAGGGCGAACACGTAGTAGCGGATGTTCGACTGGCTCCAGCGGTCGCCCTGCGGGTCGACGCCGCTTTCGTAGTTCATGACCTTCTGCTCGGTGGCGCGTTGCGGGCGCAGCAGGCTGCCGAGACCGAGGAAGGTGCCGACCACGGCCACGGCCAGGCCACCGAAGACCACCAGGACCAGCCAGCTGCGGAGGAACTCGGACACGAAGGGTGAACCTAACGGATTGCGGGAAGGTGGGCGGGCGTGAAGAGTGCCGGACGACGCCGTCGCAGCGCTCCGGGGAGGTTAGCGGGCAGTCTCGCCTTCGCTGTGGGAAACGGCCGCGAACCAGCAGGTTCAGGGTTCATGTCAGCCCCCCACCAGTACGGGGACGGCGTCTTTGGCCAGGTCGACGAGCGGGCCGGGGACGACGCCCAGGACCAGCACCAGGGCGACCGACACGGTGATGACGATGCGGGGTCCCCACGGGGCGGGATCGACCTCGACGGCCCCGGCCTCGTCGTCGTCCTCCAGGTGCCTGTCCTCCATATAGAGGGCCACGAGGATCCGCAGGTAGACGAAGGCAGCCACGGCTGCGGACACCATGGCGATCCCGGCGAGGGCATACGAGTGACCCTCTGTAGCGGCGGCGATCACGCCGAACTTGGCCACGAAGCCGGCCGTGAACGGCACGCCCGCCTGGCCCAGCAGCAGCACGGCGAACGCACCGGCCAGCCATGGGCGTCGGGCGCCGAGGCCCCGGTAGGCGTCGATGCCGTGGCGGTCGTCGCCGGCGCCACCGACGACCGTGACCACGGCGAAGCTGCCGCAGGCCAGCAGCGTGTAGACCCCGAGATAGGTGAGCACGGCGGCCGTGCCCCGATCGGATGCGGCCTGCACTCCCACCAGGAGGAACCCGGCGTGGGCGATCGACGAGTACGCCAGCATCCGCTTGACGTCGGTCTGGACGACGGCCACGACGGACCCTCCCAGCACCGTGAGGATGGCGAGACCCCACACGGCGGGCTGCCACTCCCCCGACCACGAGCCGAACGTCAGCACGAAGACCCGCAGCAGGGCGGCGAACCCGGCGGCCTTGACGCCGGCAGCCATCCAGGCGACCACCGGCGTCGGGGCACCCTGATAGACGTCTGGCGCCCACGCATGGAACGGCACGGCGGCAACCTTGAAGCCCAGGCCGACCAGCAGCAGGCCGAAGCCGGCCATCAGCATCCCGTCCTCGAGCAGGATGGTGGTGGACAGGTAGCCGGCGATGCGTGCCAGGCCGGTGGCGCCGGTGGCGCCGTAGACGAGTGCGATCCCGTAGAGCAGGAACGCCGAGGCGAACGCCCCCAGCACGAAGTACTTGAGGGCGGCCTCCTGCGACTGGATGCGACGCAGGTGCAGGGCCGCCATGACGTAGACGGCGATGGACAGCAACTCGAGTCCGAGGAACAGCACGATCAGGTCGTTGGCCGACGCCATGACCACGCCGCCGGCGGCCGAGAGGAGCAGCAGCACGTAGAGTTCGACGCCCGGCAGGTCCTCGCGGGTGAGGTATGCCCGGGAGAGCAGCGCCGTGGCTACCACGGCGACGGCGAGCAGGGCGGTCACGAACAGCGTCGAACCGTCGATCCCGACTGCGCCGGCCAGGAACGAGCGGGCACCGTCGTCCTGCACCTCGTTCCAGAGCGGGACGACCGACACGAGCACGGCAAGGCCGGCCACGATCGTCCAGGCGGCAGGCAGCCACTCGGGCAACCGCCGCACCAGCGAGGCGACGGTCAGCAGCAGCACCGCAGCGCCGGCGAGGACCAGCAGCGGGACGAGTGCCCACCAGAGCACCTCGGGCGTGGCGACGGTTTCGGCCTGGGCGAACATCAGTGGCCCTCTTCCGAGTCAGCGGGGCCATCAAGGGGGCCATCTGGGGATATGTCGATGCCCATGCGGCTGGTCGGCTCCTCGAAGCCGTCGACGTGGCGTTCGATGTGTTCGACAAGAGCGTCGACCGCCGGCTCCATGCGCTCGATGACCGGCTTCGGGTAGACGCCCAGCACCACGATCAGCGCCAGCAGCGGCGCCAGGACCAGGCCCTCGCGCAGGCACAGGTCGGGCATGTCGGCGTTGTCTCCCTCTGCGGGACCGTGGAACACCCGTTGGTAGGCCCACAGCAGGTAGAGGGCTGCCAGCACCACGCCGCCGGCGGCCACCACGGCATACCAGCGGTGGGCGTTGAAGGTGCCGACCAGCACGAGGAACTCGCCGACGAAGCCGTTCAGGCCGGGCAGTCCGATCGACGACAGCATCACGACCATGAAGACGCCCGCCAGCAGCGGTGCCGACTTCTGGAGGCCGCCCAGCTCGTCGATCTGGCGTGTGCGGCGGCGCTCGTAGATCATGCCGACCAGCAGGAACAGGGCGCCGGTGGAGATGCCGTGGTTGACCATCTGGAGCAGGCCGCCCTCGATGCCCTCTGTGTTGAGGGCGAACGTGCCCAGGATGATGAACCCGAGGTGCGCCACCGACGAGTAGGCGACCAGTCGCTTGAGGTCCTTCTGCATGGTGGCGACAACCGCCCCGTACACGATGCCGACCACGCCGAGCACGAGAAATACCGGGGCGAAGTGGTGGGTGGCCTCCGGGAACAGGTACAGGCCGAAGCGCAGGAACCCGTAGGTGCCCAACTTGAGGAGCACACCGGCGAGGATCACGGAACCTGCCGTGGGCGCTTCGGTGTGGGCGTCGGGGAGCCAGGTGTGGAGCGGGAATATCGGCACCTTGACGGCGAAGGCCAGGGCGAATGCCAGGAACAGCCAACGGGCGGTCTCGGTGGCGATGCTCTGTGCCTCGGCGATGGCGACGAGGTCGAACGTGAGCGCTCCGCCCGTGGCATCTGCGTGCAGGAACGCCAGCGACACGATGCCGACGAGCATCAGCGCCGAGCCGGCCATCGTGTAGAGGAAGAACTTGGTGGCCGCGTAGGTGCGGTTGCCGTGTCCCCACCGGCCGATGAGGAAGTACATCGGCACGAGCACGATCTCGAAGCACAGGAAGAACATGACCAGGTCCAGGCTGGCAAACACCCCCATCACCCCGCCCTCCAGCACAAGCATCCAGGCGTAGTAGGCGCGGCTGTCGTGCCCGGGGTCGGTGGCCAGGATGGCGATCGGAAACAGGATCCCCGTCAGGACGATGAGGAACAGCGAGATCCCGTCGACGCCGAACAGCCAGGAGATGCCGAGTTCCCCGATCCATGCGTGGCGGCTGGCGAACTGGAACCCCTCGCCACCGGCGTCGAAGGCGAGAAGGACCCACAACGACAACGCTCCGGTTGCCACCGTCGCCAGGACAGCCGTGAGCTTGAGCAGTTCGGGCCGCCGGCGGGGCCCGAGGACCACCAGCAGGGCGCCGAACAGGGGCGTGAGTATCAGTGCCGGCAGCACCGGGAACGTGGGCGAGGCGGAGGCGAGCACGGACATCACCAGCTGGCCCTCGTGAGGAACCACAGCAGCAGGGCGACCGCTCCGAGTGCGGCGCCGGCGGCGTAGGTGCGGACCAGCCCGTTGTGGAAGCGGCGCAGCACGCCGGCCAGGCGGCGGACCATTGCGCCGACCCCGTTGACGGCGCCGTCCACGATGCGCTCGTCGAAGGTGGTGGTGGCCTCGAAGCCGACCCGGCCGGGACCACCCATGAAGTCGCCCACCTTCCTGTCGAACGCCCAGGCATCGGCGAGCAGCGGCTGCTCGAAGACCCGGTGGTCGATTCTGCGACGTTCGTAGGCGGCGACGGCGAGGGCGATGCCGACGAGCCCGCCGACCACGGCGACGGCCGCCAGCACCCAGAGCACGCCTCCGCCGATGCCGAGGTGGACCTCGTTGCCGAACAGCGAGGGTTCGAGCCACTGTTCGAGGAACCGAAGCGACGGCGTGAACGGGAGCTGCATGAGCCCACCGCCGACCGACAGGGCCGCCAGGACCACAAGCGGCAGGGTCATCGTCCACGGGGACTCGTGCGGGACGTGGTCGGAGCGTGCGGCCACGGCTTCGGGCAGGTGGTCGGCGACATCGGCTACTTCCGGGGCGGTGTCGAGTGACAGTGAGGGAACCTCGCCGCGTTCGTCGTCAGCGGCGATGACGGCGGCGTGGTCGCCGGCGGCCTTGTCGTGTTCCGATTCTGCTGCAGCCAGAGCCTCCTCGGCAGCGGCAATCGCTGCCATTGCAGCAGCCAGGGCGTCCTCGGTGGCGAGCACCGCCTGGGCCAGCGCCTCGGGATCGGAGGTTTCGTCCGCCACCTCCCCGGAGGTCGCCGCACGGGCCTCCTCGATCGCAGCCACATGGGCCGCTTCCGCCTCGGAAAGGGCGGCGGTCGAGTCCTCGAGGCCGGCGAGCGCTGCGGTGCGGGCCGTCGCCGCCGTTTCGAGTTGGTCCGCTGCGCCTGCGAGGCGGGCGTTCCATGCAGCGGCCACCTCGTCGGGTCGGGCGTCGGCGTAACGGTGTCGGCCGAAGAAGGTGAGCACCACCTGGCGGGTCATGTAGAAGGCGGTCAGCACGGCGGTGACGAGGCCGACGAACCACAGGGCGGGGCTCTCGTTCCAGGCGTACGCCAGGATCTCGTCCTTCGACCAGAACCCGGCGAACGGCGGCACGCCGGCGATGGCCAGCCAGCCGATGATGAACGTGGATGCGGTGACCGGCATCCATTTCCGCAGGCCCCCGTAGTGGCGCATGTCCTGGTCCCCGTCCATCCCGTGGATGACCGAACCCGAGCCGAGGAACAGCAGCGCCTTGAAGAAGGCGTGGGTGACCATGTGGAAGATGGCCGGCACGTAGGCGCCGCAGCCGACGGCCAGGAACATGTAGCCGAGTTGGCTGATCGTCGAATACGCCAGGACCTTCTTGATGTCGGTCTGGGCGACGGCGATGGTCGCAGCGAACAGTGCGGTGCCAACCCCGACCCAGGCGATCAGCGAGGGGACCCAGTCGGCGGCGTCGGCGATGATCGGGTTGACCCGGGTCAGCAGGTAGATGCCCGAGGTGACCATCGTGGCGGCGTGGATCAGCGCAGAGACGGGCGTGGGGCCGGCCATGGCATCTGGCAGCCACAGGTACAGCGGGAACTGGGCCGACTTGCCGATTGCACCGACGAACAGCATCACGGCGATGAAGGTTGCCGTCGACTCGGCGACCTGGCCGGCGTCGGCAGCGTCGAGCACCTCTACGTAGGAAAGCGACCCGAACGTGAAGAACGTGAGGCACATGGCGACGAGCACGCCCCAGTCGCCGATGCGGTTCGTGACGAAGGCCTTCTTCCCGGCGGAGGCGTTGGCGGGGTCGGTGAACCAGAAGGAGATGAGCAGGTACGAGCACGCCCCGACTCCCTCCCAGCCGAGGAACGTCAGCAGCATGTTGTCGCCCAGGACGAGGACGAGCATCGAGAAGGCGAACAGGTTCAGGTAGGCGAAGAAGCGGCTGAAGTCTGCGTCGCCGTGCATGTACCCGATCGAGTACAGGTGGATGAGGGCGCCGACGCCGGTGATGAACAGGCACATGGTCAGCGACAGCGGGTCGGCGAGGAAGCCGATGTCGACGGACAGGTCGCCGGCCGGCACCCAGCTGAACAGCGTGGTGACCGAACGCCGGTGCTGTTCGTCGCGCGAAAGCAGTTCGAGGACCACGGCGAGCGTGGCGGCGAACGACCCGAACATGGCGAGGGTCGCCACCCAACCGGAGCGCGGCTCGCCGAGGCGTCTACCGGCCACCAGCAACAGGGCGAAGCCGGCCAGAGGGAACGCCGGGATGAGCCATACGAGGTCGAGCATGCCCTAACCCCTCAGCACAGAGAGGTCGTCGACGGTCGCCCCGGAGCGTCGGCGCATGATCGCAACGATGATCCCGAGGCCCACCACGACCTCGGCGGCTGCCACCACCAGCACGAAGAACACCGATACCTGCCCGCCCAGGTCACCCAGGGCGTCGCCCAGGCTGACGAAGGTGAGGTTGACGGCGTTGAGCATCAACTCGACGCACATGAACATCACGAGCGGGTTGCGACGCACCAGGAGGCCGACGGCGCCCAGCGTGAACAGGACGGCACCGAGCGTCAGGTACCAGGCGACGGTGACGTCCATCAGGCGCCTTCTCCTTCGTCCGGGGTATCCGCTTCGCCTTGGGTTTCCGGGGCAGCCGCCGCTACCGGAAGGGGCTGGAGCGGTCCGGCGAGGCGGCGGACCAGCACGACGGCGCCGACGACGGCGACGGTGAGCAGCAGGGCGGTCAACTCGACTGCGAAGACGTGGTCGGTGAACAGCGCCTCACCCAGGCGTTGGGCGTTGTCGCCGGCGTCGCCCAGAGGGGCATTGGTCGCCGGGGCACCGGTCGGCCCACCTACCGCCACCAGCAGGGCGGAGAGCGTGGTCCCCAGGATTCCGGCACCTATGACGACTGCGAGCGGCCGCTGTCCGGCTATGGGCTCTACATCCAGGTCCTCGGCCCGGTCTACGCCGAGCAGCATGATCACGAAGAGGAACAGGATGACGATGGCGCCGGCGTAGACGATCACCTGGACGGCGGCGAGGAACGTGGCATCCAGTAGCAGGAACAGCACGGCCACGCCGAAAACGGACTGGACGAGGAAGAGGGCGGCGTGGACCGGGTTGCGGGCCAGGAGCACCCCGAAGGCGCCCGACAGCACGATCACGGCGCTGACGATGAACACGGCGGCATCCATCAGGAGCCTTCCTCCTCGTCGTCCCCGTTGGCTTCCCCGCCCGACCGACCCTGTTCCGGGGCGCGGATGCCGTAGCCGAGTTCTCCCGACCAGGAGACCTTCCCGACGTAGGCGGCGGATCCCGACGGGGACGTTGCACGCATCCAACCCGAGGTGTGGGTGTCCTCGCCGTCGCGCCAGTCCTCCCAGGGCAACTGCTGCGGCCGACCGGTTTCGCCGTCGACCATCAGTTCGTCCTTGGTGTACACGGCGTCGGAACGGTTGGTGAACGAGAACTCGAACAGCTTCGACTCGGTGATGGCCTCGGTCGGACAGGCCTCGACGCAGAGGTCACAGTGGATGCACCGCAGGTAGTTGATCTCGTAGACGAATCCGAAGCGCTCGCCCGGTGACACCGGGTCGTCGGGCGGATTGTCGGCGCCGCGCACGTAGATGCAGTTGGCGGGACACACGCCGGCGCAGAGCTCGCAGCCGATGCACTTCTCCATGCCGTCCTCGTACCGGTTGAGGACGTGGCGGCCGTGGAGGCGCTCGGGTTTGTCTCGCTTCTGCTCGGGGTACGGGATGGTGACCCGCTTCTCCCAGAGCTTGCGGAACGTGACGGCGAAGCCGCGGAAGTAGCCCATCAGGCACCGTCCCCGGCGTCGAGCACCTCGTCGGAGCCGAGCTCGATCGCCCGCCGCTCGGCACGGGCCTTGCGCACGGCGCCACCCAGCATGGCGGCGCCCGCCCACAGCACGGCCACGCTGACGAGCACGACGGGCACCGGCGACCAGCCCCTGTCGCGGCCCACGTTGAGCGCTGCTATCAGGAGGAACCAGCCGAGTGCCAGCGGGATCAGGACCTTCCAGCCCAGGTCCATGAGCTGGTCGTACCGGATTCTCGGCAGGGTCGCCCGGAGCCAGACGAAGCTGAACAGGAACGCCAGGAGCTTCAGGGAGAACCACAGGATCGGCCAGATCCAGGCGACCTGCTCCACAAGGATCGGTCCGTCGGGTCCGCCGAGGAAGAGCGTTACGGCGATCGCTGACATGGTGATCACGTTCATGAACTCGGCGAGGAAGAACAGGGCGAATCGGATCGAGCTGTACTCGGTGTGGAACCCGCCCACCAGTTCCTGTTCGGCCTCGACCAGGTCGAACGGCGGGCGGTTCAGCTCGGCGGTGCCGGCCACCAGGAAGATGAGAAACGGTACGACGCCGGTGGTGGCCACATTCCAGTTCCAGTTCGACTGGCTGGACACGATCTCATGGGTGGACAGGGAGCCGCCGGTCAGGAAGACCGTGGCGATGGCGAGGCCCAGCGCCGCCTCGTAGCTGATCATCTGGGCGGACGCACGGACCGAGCCGAGCAGCGGGTACTTGGAGCCCGATGACCAGCCGGCCAGCATCACGCCGTAGACGGCTACCGAGGAGAGGGCGAGGAACAGCAGGATGCCCATCGGCGGATCGGCCACCTGCAGGAAGGTGCGGTGGCCGAACCAGCCCACGGTGCCGTCGCCGGTGCGGAAGTCGCCGCCGATCGGGACGATGGCAAAGACGAGGAAGGCCGGCACCAGCGACAGGTAGGGCGCCAGCTTGAACACCGGCCGGTCGGCGTTTTCCGGGATCAGATCCTCTTTGAAGAACAACTTGATGCCGTCGGCCAGGGTCTGGAGGATGCCCCAGGGGCCGGCCACGTCCGGTCCGATTCGGTTCTGCATGTCGCTGATGAGCTTGCGCTCGAACCAGACCATGAGCATCACCGACACCATCAGCAGGACGAACGAGGCGACCACCTTGATCAGGATGATCAGGAACACCTCGAGGCCGATGGGCCCGAGCAGGAGAGGATCGGCGGCGATGACCATCAGACCGGCACCACAGTCAGGTCGATCACCGCAGCGGTGGCCTCGATCAGGTCGCCGGCCGAAACGCCCCGCTGGTTGAACAGGAGGTGGGCGGTGCCCTTGGTGACCCGGGAATCGGGGCCGACGACGACATCGATGTTGCCCCTCGGTCCCCGGACCTCGATTCTGCCGCCCTCGGCCACCCCGAGGGCGGCGAAGTCGGTGGGCTCGAACGCGAGCCGGGTCACGGGGGCCAGTCCCGCCAGCGATCGACTGTGGGCGGTGAGCACGCCGCAGTCGTACATCGAGCGCGTGACGACCAGGCGGTAGGAGTTCTTGTCGTGGCTGGGCACCTCGAGGGGCGCCGGGCGGACCAGGGCCGGGCCGCCGCTGACGAGGATGCCCTCCCGGGCCTGCACGGCGAGCGCCTCCGGGTCGATGTGGGCGTGGATCGGTGAGACGACCGAGAGTTCGGCCCACACGTCATCGGGCGAGGAGATTCCGAGGTCGGCCCCCAGCCGGCGGGCCAGTTCGACGGCGATCATCCAGTCGGGGCGGGCGGTCCCCGGTGGGGTCACCTTCCGGGCCACGATGCTCACCCGACCCTCGAGGTTGGTGACGGTGCCGTCGGTCTCTGTCGGGGCGGTGGCAGGCAGGACCACGTCGGCGGCGGCCACGGTCGGGGTGGCGAACAGGTCCAGGGCGATGACCGTCCCGGCCCCTTCGAGCCCGCGGCGCGCCAGGTCGTGGTCGGGGACGTCGGTCAGGACATCGGCGCCGAGCAGCACCAGGACATCGACCTCACCGTCGGCGGCTGCCCGTAGGGATTCGAGCGCATCTCGGCCCTTCGTGGCAGGGGTGGTCGGCCAGGCGGCGGCGAACCTGGGCCGGCCCTCGTCGAGGCCGACCCGCCCGGGAAGCAGGCCAGGGGCCAGCCCGAGGTCGAGGGCACCGTGGACGTTGCCACGGCGCAGCATCGACAGGAAGCGGACATCGGCGATCCAGTCGTGCAGGACGAGGGCCGCATCGACGACCGTCCCGGGTGCCTCAGCCAACGACTGCCGTCCCAACAGCACGGTGACCGGACGGTTCTGACCGACTGCCGCCCCGGAAACGATCGCACCGACCGCCTGGGCCTCTTCGACGGTCACCCCGCCGATTGGTGCGGTGCCCCCCTCTCCGAACATGGCGCGGACGACATCTACCGCCTCTCCGGGGCGCACCCGCAGCGAATGGTCGGCGAACGGCGTGAGGCCCGTCGCCCGGGGTGTCAGTTCGATCAGCGTGGCACCGTCGTGGACGACCGCATGGCGCAGGCGCAGATACAACGACCCCAGTTCCTCCTTGGGGTCGGGGCCGAGCAGCACGATGATGCCACCCGGGGTGCAGGCCTCGTCGATGGTCGCCCTTGGCAGGCCGAGGACGAAGTCTGCGGGCAGTCCGTCTCCCAACTGGGCGTCGACATGGTCGGTGCCCAGCACACCCTTGGCGAACTTGGTCCAGGCGTACTGCGACTCGTTGGTGAGGCGGGCTCCGCCCAGGACCGCGATCCGGTCGGGGTCGACGTCGGTGAGTGCGGCAGCTGCAGCGGCGAGCGCTTCGCCCCATCCGGTCGGTGCCAGGTCGCCGTCGTCGCCGCGCAGCAGCGGCGTCCCGAGGCGGTCCTCGTGGTCGTACGCCTCGAATATGAAGCGCTCCTTGTCGCAGAGCCAGCCCCAGTTGACGGCGTCGGCGTCGACCCCCTGGAAGCGCAGCACACAGTCGCGTGACGACTGCACTGCGATGCGGCTGCCGACGCTGTCGACGACGCTGGTGGATTCGACCTCCTCGAGGTCCCAGGGGCGGGCCTTGAAGCGGTAGGGCGCTGCGGTCAGTGCGCCGACCGGGCAGACCTGAACGGTGTTGCCGCTGAAGTAGGAGCTGAAGGGCTCGTCGGGGAAGGTGTTGACCTCGGTGTCCGAGCCCCGACCCTGGAAGTGGATCAGGGCGTCGCCGGCCACCTCGTCGGCGAAGCGGGTGCAACGGTCGCAGAGGATGCAGCGCTCCCGGTCGAGGAAGACGTTGTCGTTGACCGGGATGGGCTTTTCGAAATGTCGCTTCTCTTCGACGAAGCGGCTCTCGCCCGGTCCGAATGCCATCGTCTGGTCCTGGAGCGGGCACTCTCCGCCCTTGTCGCAGACGGGGCAGTCGAGGGGGTGGTTGACGAGCAGGAACTCGAGCACGCCGGCCTGGGCCTTGCGGGTGCGCTCGGATTCGGTGTCGACCTGCATGCCGGGACTGCACTCGAGCATGCAGGAGGCCTGCAGCGCCGGACCCCGACCGGTGTCGACCTCGACGAGGCACGACCGGCACATGCCCACCGGCCGCATCCGCGGATGGTGGCAGAACCTCGGGATGTAGGTGCCGGTGCGTTCGCAGGCGTCGATCAGCAGTTCGCCCGGGTTCGCCAGGACGGTGCGGCCGTCGACGGTGATCTCCACGGACTGTCCCACGTCGTTCATGCCGGATCCCCGTCGACGACCGGGGCCGACCGGACGGGGATGCCCTCATGGCGCGTGATCCTGGCCTCGAACTCGGAGCGGAAGCGACGCAGAGCCGAGGTGATGGGTGCCACGGACGACGGGCCGAGTGGACAGATGGTGGTCTGGAGTGGCGGGAACGGCACGGCGTCGAGGCCGGCGGCACCGTGGGCGGCTACGGGGTAGGGACCGGGGCTGATGTTGTCGCCGATGTCGAGCAGCAGGTCCAGGTCGGACGGCCGCCCGTGGCCGTCGAGGATGCGCTCGAGGATCTTCTCCTCCCAGCTGGTGCCCTCCCGGCACGGAGAGCACTTGCCGCACGACTCGCGGGCGAAGAACCTCACGATCCGCAGGCAGGCCTTCACGACATCTGTGGTGTGGTCCATGACGACGATCGCTCCGGAGCCGAGCATCGACCCGGCGGCGCCGATGTCACGGGCCTCGAGGGACAGGTCGAGCTGCTCCTCGAAGAACCACGGCGCCGAGGCTCCACCGGGGATGAACGCCTTGAGCTCGTTGCCTTCCCGGATGCCCCGGCAGAAGTTGGGGCCGTAGATGAGGTCCCGGTAGGTGGTGACGCCCTGTTCGACCTCGTAGACGCCGGGCCGCACGACGTGCCCGGAGACGGCGAACAGGCGGGTGCCGGGCGATGCCTCGGAGCCGTAACCCCTGTAGGCGATGGCGCCGTGTTCGAGGATCCACGGCAGGTTGGCGAGGGTCTCGACGTTGTTGACGATCGTAGGCCTGCCGTAGAGGCCGATGGCCGCCGGGAAGTACGGCGGCTTGAGGCGGGGCATCCCCCGGTTGCCCTCGAGGCTCTCTATGAGCGCAGTCTCCTCGCCGACGATGTAGGCACCTGCGCCCCAGTGGAGGGTGATGTCGACGGAGAAGTCGGTGTCGCAGATGTTGCGTCCGACGTAGCCGGCTTCGTAGGCGTCGTTGAGGGCGACGGCCAGGCGCTCCTGGGCGAGGGCCATCTCGCCTCGCACGTACAGGAAGCACTGCGACAGGCCGAGGGCGTAGCAGGCTATGAGGCAGCCCTCGATGAGCTGGTGCGGGTCGCGTTCCATGAGGAGGCGGTCCTTGTAGGTGCCGGGTTCGCTCTCGTCGCCGTTGACGACGAGGTAGCGGGGCCAGACGTCCTCGGGGCAGAAGCCCCACTTGACGCCGGCGGGGAAGCCGGCGCCGCCGCGGCCGAGGAGGGTGGCGTCGCGGACCTCGGTGTGCACGTCGGCGGGGGTGCGGCCGAGTGCGGCACGCAGGCCTGTGTAGGCGCCGGTGGCGAGGGCGCATTCGAGCGTGTAGGAGTCCTCGTAGGGGAAGCGGCCGCTGACCAGCTTTGGGCCCTCGTTGGCGACGAAGCCGGCGGCGTGGGGTATGTAGCCCATGCCGTCGGGGTGCACGATCGTCGGCTCAGGCATCGGCCGCGCTCGTTGTGGAGGGAGCCGTCCGCAGCCACACTGGCTCCTGGTCGGCCTGTTCGGGTGGCACGACGCCGGCCCTGCGGTCGTCTGGGATGTGCTGGCGGAGGCGTCCGAGGGTGCCGTGGGCTGGCAGGTTCCCGTCGTCGCCCTGTGCGCCACGGGCCAGCGGGCTGCGGCCGGCACGCAGGTCGTCGACGACGGCGTCGAACGTGTCGGGGTCCGCCCGGTGGAAGTAGCGGTAGTTGACGGTGAAACACGGCGCCTCGGTGCATGCGGCGACGCACTCCACCTCTTCGACGGTGAACATCCCGTCGGCGGTGGTCCCCCCGGCGTGGACCTCCAGGGATTCCTCGACGTGGTGGAGCAGTTCCTCGCCGCCGAGCAGTTGGCAGGAGATGTTGGTGCACACGTTGACCACGTAGCGGCCGACCGGGTGGAACCTGAACATCTCGTAGAACGATCCTGTGCCGAGCACCTCTGCGGGCGTGGCGCCTGTGAGCTCGGCGATCTCGACCATGGCGTCGCGGGTGACCCATCCCTCCTGCTCCTGCGCCAGGTGCAGCAGCGGGATGACGGCCGACCTGGGCCTCGGATATCGGGCTATGACCTCAGCAGCGGTGCGGGCGTTGGCTTCGGTGAAGAACGACATCAGCGGTCCACCTCGCCCATGATCGGATCGACCGACGAGATGACGGCAACGGCGTCTGCAATGAGGCGGCCGTGCATGAGGTGGGGCAGCGTCTGGAGGTTGGCGAAGCTCGGGCCGCGGATGTGCATTCGGTAGGGCTTGGGTCCGCCGTCGGACACGAGGTAGCAGCCCAGCTCTCCCCGGGGAGACTCGACGGCGGTGTACACCTCGCCTTCGGGCACGTGGAAGCCCTCGGTGAAGATCTTGAAGTGGTGGATCAGCGCCTCCATCGACTCGTCGATGCGGGCACGCGGCGGCGGGGTGACCTTCTTGTCCTGTGTCCGGAAGTCTCCGTCCGGCATGAGGTCGAGGACCTGTTCGACGATGTGCAGCGACTGCCGAATCTCCTCGAGGCGGACGGCGAAGCGGTCGAAGGCATCGCCGCAGGTGCCGACGACGACGTCGAATTCGACCTGGTCGTAGGCGAGGTAGGGCTCGTCGCGGCGCAGGTCCCAGTCGTAGCCGGTGGCCCGAAGGATCGGTCCTGTCGCCGAGAGGGCGAGGGCCTCGGCGGGTTCGAGGACGCCCACACCCTGGAGGCGGGCACGGAAGATGGGCTGGTTGTTGAGCAGCACCTCGTATTCGTCGAGGCGGGGCGGGATGATTTCGAGCAGGTGGCGGAGGTCTTCCTGCCAGCCGTCGGGGAGATCGGCGGCGACGCCTCCGGGGCGGATGTAGTTGTGGTTCATGCGCAGGCCTGTGACCTTTTCAAAAAAGCGCAGGACCTCTTCGCGCTCGCGCCAGCCGTAGACCATCATCGAGACGGCACCCAGGTCCATGCCGTTGGTGGCCTGGAAGAGCAGGTGGGATGCGGCCCGGTTGAGCTCGCACATGAGCATCCGGATCCAGGTGGCACGGACCGGGACCTCGATGCCGAGCAGCTGCTCGGTGGCAAGGGAGAACACGAGCTCTGAAAACAGCGGCGAGGCGTAGTCCATGCGGGTGACGTTGGTGGGGCCCTGGAGGAAGGTGAGGTTCTCGCCGGTCTTCTCCATGCCGGTGTGCAGGTATCCGATGACCGGCTTCGAACGCAGGACGGTCTCGCCCTCCATCTCGAGCAGCAGCCGGAGCACCCCGTGGGTCGACGGGTGGGCAGGACCCATGTTGAGGATCATGCGCTCGTCGGCCTGTTCGCCGGTGACCGGATCGCTGGGGGCGAGGGCCAGCCCGGCCGCTTCGACCTCGGTCATCCGGAGCACGGCGCTGCCGTCCCTGCGCCGGACGCGTTCGTCGGAGCCCATGTCGATGCCGGGGGTCGCCTCGTCCACCGGGTTCACCGTCGCTCCGATGCGGCCTTGAACTGGACGGGGATGGCACCGATTCCCTCGTCCTTGCGCAGCGGATGGCCCGTCCAGTCCTCGGGGAGCAGGATCCGGCTGTGGTCGGGGTGGCCGTCGAAGCACACGCCGAACAGGTCGTAGGCCTCGCGCTCCATGGCCTCGGTGCCGGGGAACAGGTCGAACAGCGACGGCACGGTCGGGTCGTCGGCGGGTATCTGGATTCGGAGTCGGACCCGTTGGCGACGGGCATGGTCGAACAGGCCTACCACCACCTCGAAGCGCTCGGGCTCGACACCCTCGGGAAGGCCGGTACGACAGGGATGGGTCAGGTAGTCGACGACGGTGAGGTAGGTAGCGGTGCAGTAGCCCTCGTCGCGCAGGGATTCGACGGTGGCTACGTATGCGTCGCGGACGGGGTGCAGCACGGTCTGGCCGAACAGGGCCGTCGAGGCAACCGGTGCGGCCTCGTGCTCATCGGCGAAGGTGTCGGTTTCGCTCACGGTGTCTCAACCGACTCGGCTGGCGGTTCCTCGGCGAGGTCGATTCCGGCACCTGCGCCGGTCTGCTCACGGCGGATGGTGAGCTCGCCGGTGAGGATCTTGTCGTGCAGGGTGAGGATGGCGTGCATGAGGGTCTCGGGGCCGGGGGGACAGCCCGGGGCATAGACGTCGACCGGCACCACCTGGTCGACCCCCTGCACGATGGCGTAGTTGTTGAACATGCCGCCGCTCGATGCGCAGACGCCCATCGAGATGACCCACTTGGGCTCCATCATCTGGTCGTAGATCTGGCGCAGCACCGGAGCCATCTTCTGGGAGACGCGCCCGGCGACGATCATGAGGTCGGCCTGGCGGGGCGATGCCCGGAAGACCTCCATGCCGTAGCGGGCCAGGTCGTAGTGGGCGGCACCTGTGGCCATCATCTCGATGGCGCAGCAGGCCAGGCCGAAGGTGGCCGGCCAGCAGCTACGCGCCCGCGACCACTTGACGAGGTCCTCGATACGGGCGGTGACGAAGTTGTGTTCGAGGCCCTCGAGGCCCTCCTCGAGGACGCCGGAGACATCGCCGAGGATCGGTACGCGTGCCATCAGGGCCCGCCTTCGATCGTCGGGTTGCCGGCATCGCGCCCCTCGAGGCCGACCTGGCGAACGCCCGGTCGGACCACCTCGCTGCCGAACCTGCGCGACACCGCCTGGCGGACCTCGGCGATCGGGCCCCATTCGAGGGCCCCGTTGCCGATGAGGTACACGAACGACTCGAACACGGCGACCGAGAAGATCAGCACCGCCACCAGGCCGAAGAGCCCTATCCCCCGGTGGGCCACGGCCCACGGGTAGAAGAAGATGATCTCGATGTCGAACACGATGAAGATCATCGCCACGAGGTAGAAGCGCACCGGGAACCGCTCGGGGGTCTCGCGCGATGGGATGATCCCGCACTCGTATGGTGCGAGTTTCCTGTCGTGGGGCCGTCGCGGCGCCAGGAGCCTCGACGCCACAAAGCTCAGCGCAGCGAAGAGGGCGGCGAGGACGAGCAGTGCCACCACAGGCAGGTACTGGCCCAACATGTCAGATACCTGTCCTTGTCTCGGCGTTGGAGCCGACGTTGGTGACGGTGGCCGCTGCTGTCACCGGCTCAGGCCCTTGCTGCTTCGAACTCCTTGCGGCGTGCCATGTCTTCCCTGTCCCGGACGTGCAGCCAGTAGCACAGGGCGAGGAAGACCATCAGGGAGCCGACCATCACGAGTGCCGGCCGCAGTCGGACGGACCCGAGGTCGCGAACCATGATGACCGACACGACGGGCTCGGCCTCGTCGACGATGGGACGGGGCGGAGCCTCGCCGGGGATCGTCGGCTGGTCGAGTACCCGCTGGAGTTGCACGACCGAGTATCGGGTCGGGTGCGTGATACGAGCCGAGTTGGCGATCCAGTGGGTGATGCGGTCGATCCGGCTCGGATCCTCGGTGAGGCGGGGCTTGCCGCCCGTGGAGTAGGCATCGAGCAGTTTGAAGTCTGCGTTGCTGACGAACCCGATGTCGGGATGCGCCAGGATGTCGGCGACCGCCTGGGCCTGGGCGTCACCGGCCTCGGTGGTGGGCAGCAGTCGCCATCCGTTGAGGTCGTGCCAGCCGGCGGCTTCGGTTATGTCGGGGGACACGGCGGCCAGTTCCGACCGGGTCACCGTTTCGTTGCGGACCTGGCGGTCGGCCTGCAGGGCAGCCAGTTCGTCGGTGCTGAGGTCGGGATTGTCGGCGGCCGTGGGAAGCGTGCCGAACTCGGCTGTCGCCCGGGCGTTGCCCGAATGGACCACCAACTCGTAGCCGGTGTTCAGCTCGTCGGGGTTGGGCAGATCGCGTGCCCTGGCAAGGCCGCTGACGCCCAGGTCGCCGACGTTGATGTCGACCGTCTGCCATGAGGGGCTGTCTCCCTGCCATCCCTTGCCGTACATCCACCAGGTGGTGCTCATGATGAACATCCACCCGAAGAAGGCGGCGAATGCGAGCAGGGTGCCGACGCGGATGCCGGAGTTGGTGGTGAGGATGAACCAGACTGAGCCCATGAGGACGACGACGCCGGTGAGCACGGCCAGCGTGCCTGCGATGTTCGGGTCCCAGGCGATGCCGGCGAGGGTGGCTGCCAGGTACATCACCGGCTCCTCTCGTAGGCCACGACTGCAGCGATCTGGTCGGGTGTCAGGATGCGGCTGTAGGTGGCGTCGCCTCCCGTGTCGTAGTCGACGACGTCGGGATCCACGCGTCCGCCGAAGCCGGGCATCATGCCGGTGCCGCTGCGGGCGTTGCCGAAGCCGACGCCTACCTCCGAGCCGATACGGACGAACTCCTCCTGGCGGGCCGCCGTCGGGAAGTGTGTCTCGACGCCTTCGAGGCTCGGGCCCACGTGGCCCTGGGCCGGCTGCCAGCCGGTGAGGATCCCGGAATCGGCCAGGCGGGGCCAGGTCTCGAGCAGCGCCGCGGTCGAGTCCTCGTCGGCGGCGCCGAACGAGAAGCCGGGCGTGTGGCAGCGGGCGCACGAGTTGGCGCCCTGGGCTGCCGGGTTGTTGAAGATCAACTCGCCGTAGCGGAGGTAGTCGGCGCTGGTCGGGTCGGAAGCCCGCGCCAGCCAGGCTTCGGCGGCGGCTTCGACGTCGGCGGCTTCGATGAGTTCGGCGTCGGCTGCGGTGACGACGGCCCTGGCACCTGCGACGATGCCGGCGTCGATCTGGGCCGTGGCATCATCCTGGTCGAGTTGGACGGACCGCAGGTAGACGATCAGCTGTTCGACCTGCTGGGTGGTCATCGGACCGCCGCCGGGCAGGCCCCATGCGGGCATCGGCGTGCCGGGCCGGCCGTAGTCGAGGATGTGCCGGACCTCGGCCTCGTCGAATCGTGACAACACGGTGGTGAGGGCAGGTGCCTTCCACTCGACCTGTGCGACGAAGGCGCCTTCGGCGTCGACCAGCGTGAAGGCGGCGACACCACCGACGCCACCGGGGCCGTGGCAGGAGGAACACGCCTCCTCGAAGTTGCGGGCGCCGCGCTTTTCGAATCGGTTCACCCAGTCGACGATTGCGTTCTCCTGGCGTGCCGGCTCCATCAGCCAGTAGACGGGCAGGATCATCGAGACGGCGGTGAGGGTCACGAGGGACCAGACCAGCGCCCTGTCGAGGCGGAAGGTCTCGAGGTCGTCGTCGTCGAGGTAGGGCTTGCGGTTGGCGGCCAGTTCGACCTCGGAACCCAGTTCCCGCTTGCCGATGCGGAAGCTGAACAGCAGGTACACGAGGAACCCGACCATCACGACGATGGCTAGGAGCAGGCCGATCGTGCGCTGCGTGCTCGCTGCGAGGATCATCGGGTTCATCTCGGTCTCGGGTCTCCTACCGGGGGGCTAGTGCCCGCCCGCCTCGCCGATACAGTGCGGGCCCTCGGCCTCCTGGCCGGTTGTGTTGGTGCCGATGGGCGGGCCCTGGACGATGGTGCCGGTGTCGACGACGACGACACCGCCGTCGACTGCGACGGCGAAGCGGTCCATGCCGCGGGGGGCGGGACCGCCCCGCTTCTCGCCGACCTGGTTGTACTGCGAACCGTGGCAGGGACACTCGAACCACTGCGACGACACGCAGTTCGGGACGCGGCAGCCGAGGTGTGGGCACTTCTGGTACAACGCCACGATGCCGGCGTCGAAACCCTGTTCGGTGCCGGCGGTCATGCCGGCCAGCTCGACCGGCGAGTAGGCGGCCCGGGCCTTTTCGACTGCCCCGTTGGGATAGGCGGTGATCCACATGCGGCCCTCGGGCTTGTAGAGGAAGCCGTTGTTTGTCTCGATGTCGGCGAGGACCTCGACCAGGTTGCCGACCCTGATCTTGGAGCCGAAGCCGCTGACACCCTGGGGCCACAGGAACGCCAGGCAGGCACCGCCGAAGCCGGAAAGGCCGAATCCCATCATCCCGACGATGCTGCGGTTGAAGAACTGGCGGCGGGTGACGCCGAGGGCGACCGGGTCGGGGGCGACGAAAGGCACCGGCGGCGCAGACTCGACGACCGCCACATCGTTGCCCGTGCGGGCTGCCGCCTCTGCGGTCTCGAACTCGCGGCCCGACAGGGATTCGTCGACCCCGGTGGCGAGCACCGGATTGGAACGATCGCGCCTGCGTGCCTCGCGGGACAGCCCGGCTGCGCCGCTGTCGCGTCGGCGTGAGGCACCGACCAGCACGACGCCGGCCAGTACGACGAGCACGATGACTGCGATGACGACTGCCACGGCTCAGCTCCCGGGGTCCGCCGGGAGGCGGTTTGCGGTTGGCGGTGTGCGGGTCATGGCGATCACAGCTCGAAGAACAGGCCGCTGTTCCACGGGAAGACGAAGTTGAAGCCGGGGCCCCGGAAGAACGAGCCGATCATGACGAGCACCGCCCAGAACATGAGGTGCACGGTCATCAGCGACACGGCGAACTTGCGGTCCTCGGGCTTCCGGGACGGGTTCTTGTCGATGTAGGGGGCCAGGACCAGGAGGAAGAGGCCGATGCCGGGAATGGTCACGCCGGCCACCATCGGGTGGAACATGGTGAGGAGCTCCTGGAGCCCCAGGAAGTACCAGGGGGCCTTGGAGGGGTTCGGGGTCTTGTTGAAGTCGGCCAACTCGAGGAGCGGGGCGTTCACGAAGATCGAAAAGAGAGTGGTGAACAGGGTGATGATGATCGCCGACAGGAACTCGGCGACCAGCAGGTGGGGCCAGACGTGGACCTTGTCGATCGGCGTGGACTTGGTGTCCTGGATGGACCCCGACTTGACGACGGTCAGCAGCCGCTGGTTGTGGCCGTCGGGGCCGGATCCCTGGGCCGGGCCGGCCTGTGCGGGGGCTGCACCCTCGGGTGGGGTGGCGGCCGGGGTGCCGCGGTCGAGGAGTTCGGCGGGGACTTTTTCGCCGGAGCCTTCGGAGGTGGCAGCGGGGGCGTCGCCTCCCTTTGCGGCGGCAGCCTTGGCGCGGGCCTCCTCGGCCCGTTTGCGCAGATGTTCCGGAATCTCGGTCATGGTGTTTCCTCGGCCTACAACGGTCCGGAGATGCCGCCGTCCTTGCGGACCCGCCAGAAGTGGATCGCCATGAAGATGACGATCACGAACGGCAGCATCAGGACATGGAGTACGTACCAGCGCAGCAGGGTGTCGGTGCCGATCTCGACGCCGCCCAGCAGGACGAAGCGGACCTGGTCGCCGAATACGGGCGTGAAGCCCATCATGTTGGTGCCAACCGTGACCGCCCATAGCGACAGCTGGTCCCATGGCAGCAGGTAGCCGGTGAACGACAGCAGCAGGGTGAGCTGCAGGAGCATGACGCCGATCACCCAGTTGAACTCGCGTGGCGGCTTGTAGGCCCCGTGGTAGAAGACTCGGGCCATGTGCAGGAACACGGACAGAACCATGAGGTGCGCCGCCCACCGGTGCATGTTTCGCACGATGAGGCCGAAGCCGACGGCGGTCTGGAGCGCCTGCATGTCGTCCCAGGCCTGGGCGGCAGTGGGCCGGTAGAAGAACATCAGGAAGATGCCCGTGACCGTGAGCAGGATGAAGAGGAAGAAGCTCAGGCCACCGAGGCAGAGGGTGTAGCTGACCTTCACTGCGTGCCGCTTCACCTTCACCGGGTGGAGGTGGTACAGCACGCTGTTCATGATCACGTAGGAGCGGTTCCGCGGGCTGTCGCTGTAGCCCTTGCGGAAGATCGAACCGGGTCGGAAGATCGACGCCCAGGCCTGCGAGTCCTTCATCTGGTCGCCGATCTGGCCCATGCGCTCCTGCAACGCCGGCTTGTTGCCGTTGTCTGCCACCGTCGTCTCTCCCTAGCCCTGTCGTTCGTCGTGTCTGTCGTTGCCCGCGCCTACGCGAGACGCATGCCGTAGCCGTAGCCGTGGCTGGTCGTGCGCTGGTGGGTGTCGCCGTCTGCAGGTGCCTCAACCATCTTGCCGAGGATGATGACACCGGTGGGGCAGCGGTCCACGCAGAGTGCGCACCGTGTGCACACGTCGTCGTCGATCGTGAAGATCACGTGGTCGCTCGGGTCGATGCCCGGCTGTCCGGTCCCGACCGCCTCGGCGATGGCGTCGGGTCGCACCATGTGGATGCACTTCCACGGACAGATGTCGACGCAGCCTTCGCACATGATGCATTCGGCCTGGTCGATGTGGATGAACTGCTTGAGCTTGACGGCCTTGGCCATCCAGTCGAGGTCGACCTCCCGGAGGACGTAGTCGTCGATGAACGTGGGGTGCGGGGGGTTGGCGTCGGTGATGCTCATGCGCCGACACCCTCCTTGAAGAGCGGACGTCCGTACTCGGAGGTCGGCACCGGTGCAGTCGTCTTCTGGTCGCGTTCCTGCCACTGCCGCCACATGACGATGTTGCCGCCCAGGGCGACTACGTAGATACCGACTGCGATGAAGTCGCGCAGAACGCGGTAGTCGAGCGTGAAGGGGAGCACCCATTCGACGATTCCCCGGTCGCCGGTCCAGGCCAGCCGTGGTCCGACCATGAAGCGGTCGGGACGCCAGTTGAGCTCGCTGTCGGCCCACTGCAACCACTGGTGCGGGACGACGCCGTAGACCCAGAAGAAGATGAAGAAGACGAAGGTGGCGAACAGCATGGCCTCGCCCCAGGTGAAGTCGTGGTCGACGGGTGTGCGGCCCTGGTACCAGCGGATGCACCAGATGAACACGACGGTGGCGATGATCGATGCGACGAACGCGACCATGTCGTGCGGTGACTCCTCGTCGGGCTGTTGGGCGGGTGGTTAGG
Organism: Actinomycetota bacterium; assembly: GCA_014381945.1. Taxonomy (GTDB): domain Bacteria; phylum Actinomycetota; class Acidimicrobiia; order Acidimicrobiales; family MedAcidi-G1; genus S20-B6. Next base: position 17,527 of record JACNKQ010000046.1, on the reverse strand, counting down.
GGGCCACAGTGCGACTTCGTGAAATTCTGCACAAGCGCCTGCGGGCACCATCGTAACCGACCGTCGTCGGTCCCGGCGCCTGCAGGTTGCCAGCCCCTTTCTGGTGTCGGTTTCTATCATGTGGCCGGGCCAAAACCGTTCCCTGGGACGAGAAGCGACATGTGCCCCCCCACAGAGCCGTACCCCGCCCGACCCGACCCGCGATCGGTTACGACCCTTCGGCCCGACCAGGTCGGCTTCGCCGCACCGGACCGCCTACAGTGACCGCTAGCCTGCCCGCCAGACCGGGCGGCGTTCCGGGACAAGGTCGTCCGTCGCCGCCGGAATCCGTCCACGACATCGCCACGACATCGCCACGAAGTCGCCGCCCCGGAGGCCGCGTTGACCGAGATCCCCGAGCACCTCCTCAAACGAGCCGCAGCGGCCCGCGCCGCCACGTCGGGCGAGGACCCTCCAGCAGACACCCCGGCCGGGTCACCGGTTGCCGATACACCCGCCGCGGCCGCACCGGCCCCGCCCTCTGAGGTGCCTGCCGAGGCCGAACCCGAGCCCCTGGCGCCCTACATCGTCGCCCACAACGCCCGTAGGAAGATCCCCTGGTGGGCAGTTTCGGCACTGCTGCTGCTCCCCCTCTGGGCCTTCACATACGTCGGCACCCTCGAGCGTCCGCCCCAGGAGGCCACCGGCGTCCTCGCCGAGGGCGACCATGTCTACGCCGCCCGCTGCGCCAGCTGCCACGGCGCGACAGGCAGCGGCGGCAGCGGATACCCCCTCGCCGACGGTGAGGTCCTCACCACCTTCCCTTCGATCGCCGACCACGTCGTCTGGGTGGTGCAGGGGTCTGACGCCGTCGGGCTCGGCAACTCCTACGGTGACCCGGCTCGCAACCGGACGGTCATCGGCGGCATGCCGGGCTGGGGCGACGTCCTCACCAGGGAGGAACTCCTCGGGGTCGTGCTCCACGAGCGGGCCCGCCTGAGCGGTTCCGAAGACGATGCCGCACTCGCCGAGGCGATCGACGATGCGGTCCACGGTGGCACGCTCGACCTCGGCGGCCACTTCGACCCGGTGACCATCACGACACAGGAGGTCGACGACCTGCTGGCGTCAGCCTCGGGCGACGGCGACGGCCACTAGGAAGCCGTGTCGGGCACCCTGACCGGGCGCTCCCCGCACCGTCTATGACCGCCCACGTCCACGACCTCCTCATCGTCGGCGGCGGCCCGGCCGGTGCCGCCACCGCATACTGGGCGGCCAGCGCCGGGCTCGACGTCGTCTTCGTCGAAAAGAAGTCGTTCCCCCGCGAAAAGACCTGCGGCGACGGCCTGACACCGCGGGGCGTCCACCAGGTCGAGGAGATGGGGCTGGCCGACGCGCTGGCGCCGTTCCACCGGTTCGGTGGCCTGCGCACGATCGCCCACGGTCGCACCATCGAGATGTCCTGGCCCGAGCACCCCGTCTACCCGGACTACGGCTACGTGGTACGCCGGTGCGACCTCGACCAGTTCGTCGCCGAGAACGCCGTCGCCGCCGGAGCGACGCTGCTCCTGTCGACCGAGGCGCTGCGACCGGTCGAGGGCGAAGGTGGTCGGATCGACGGTGCTGTGGTCGTTGTCAGGGACGGATCGACCGAGGGAACCGAGTCGACGATCCTCGCCCGCTACGTGGTCGTTGCCGACGGCGCCAACTCCCGGTTCGGTCGTGCGCTCGGCACCGTGCGCGACCGCGGCTACCCGATGGGCATGGCGATCCGCACCTACTACGAGAGCCCGGCCCACGACGATCCCTGGATCGAGAGCGCACTCGACGTTCGCGACCGAAGGGGCAACGCCATGCCCGGCTACGGCTGGATCTTCCCGGTCGGCAACGGGACGATCAACGTCGGGGTGGGGCTGCTTTCGACCTTCCGCGACTACAGGGAGGTGAACACCTCCTTCCTGATGGAGGAGTTCGCCCATTCCCTACCGGAGCACTGGGGCATCGACCCTACGAAGCCTGTCCAGCCCCCCACCGGTGGACGCCTGCCGATGGCCGGATCGGTCGGTCCCAAGGCCGGCCCCAACTGGCTGGTCGTCGGTGATGCCGCCGGCGCCGTCAACCCGTTCAACGGGGAGGGCATCGACTACGCCTACGAGACCGGTCGGCTGGCCGCCGGGCTCATCGCCGAGGCCGCAGTCCGCAGCGACGACGCAGTACTCGCCCGCTACCCGGGGATGCTCGATGAGGAGTACGGCCTGTATTTCAAGGTGGCCAGCCTGTTCGCCAGGGTGATCGGCAATCCGGTCCTCATCCGGGAACTCACCCGGGTGGGGATGCGTTCGAAGCCGCTCATGGAATGGGCGCTCCGGGTCATGGCGAACCTGCTGCGCGACGAGGAGCGGGGCACCGCCGAAGCGGCCTACGGGGCCATTGCAGCGGTCGTGCGCCTGGTGCCCGACCGCTTCACCAGGGTCGGGGCGGCATAGGCCGTTTGGGCACTTCGGCCGGATTGGCGCCGCTCGGCCCCCATCTGCGGGGAGAATGGCTGCCGTGACCTCAGGATCCTCTCCGAGCGGTGCCCCTGCGTGGGCTGCGCTGGCCGACCTCGCCGGGCGGGCGGGCGCCGTCTCGCTCCGGGAGCGTTTCGCACTCGACCCCTCCCGGTCGGAACACTTCGCCGGAAGGGTCGGCGACCTCTGGGTCGACTGGTCCCGTCACCCGGTCGATGAAGAGGTCATGGGCCTGCTGTGCGACCTGTCCGTACAACGCGACGTGTCCGGGTTCTGTGCACGGATGCTGGCAGGAGAGACGGTCAACACGACGGAGGGACGGTCCGCCACCCACACGGCGCTACGTGCGTCGGACGGCGACGAGACCCTGGGGCGGATGGCCGACCTGGCCGCCGGCATCCGCGACGGCTCGTACACCGGTGCATCGGGTGAGCCGGTCGGGGCCGTCGTGAGCCTGGGCATCGGCGGGTCGTACCTGGGCCCCGCCATGGCCCACGAGGCGCTCGCCCACCTGGCCCACCCCGATGTGACGGTGCGCTTCTCGTCGAGCCTCGACGGTGCCGACCTGACCGCCGCGCTCGACGGCCTCGATCCGGCGACGACGCTCGTGGTCATCTGCTCGAAGTCGTTCACGACGCCCGAGACGATGGTCGCCGCCGACACTGCAACGGCCTGGTTGCGGGAGGGCGTCGGCGACGACCTCTCACGCCATGTCGCCGCTGCGACCGCCGCACCGGGGAGAGCCGCTGCCCGGGGGATCGACCCCGGCCTCGTGTTCCCCCTCCCCGAGTCGGTTGGTGGCCGCTTCTCGCTGCCGTCGGCGGTCGGGCTGGCCCTAATGGTCGCCATCGGCCCTGAGGAGTTCCGCCGGATGCTGTCCGGAATGCATGTCGTAGACAGGCACCTGGACGAGACACCGGTCGCTACGAATGTTCCGGTGCTGCTCGGCCTGCTCGACGTGTGGCACCGCTCGTTCCTGGGTGCGACGAGCCTCGCCGTGGTCCCCTACAGCCACGGGTTGCGGCGCCTCCCCGGCCACCTCCAGCAGGTGATGATGGAGAGCCTCGGCAAGCGGGTCACGGCCGACGGTTCCCCGACCGGTGGGCCGACCGGGCCGGTGGTGTGGGGCGCCGGCGGCACCGGCGGCCAGCATGCGTTCTTCCAGCTGCTGCACCAGGGCACCGACGTGGTGCCTGTGGACCTAATCGGCGTGGCCCGGCCGGTGGTCGATCCGCGGGGCGCACACCACGAGGCCCTGATGGCCAACCTCCTGGCCCAGGCCGAGGCCCTGGCTTTCGGCCGCAACGAAGCGGAGACAGCGGCCCTCGGCGTCGCTCCCGACCTGGTCGCCCACCAGGCTTTCCCCGGCAACCGGCCCTCGACCGTGATCCTGCTCCCCGAGCTGTCGGCGTCGACGCTCGGCCAACTGGTGGCCCTCTACGAGCACCGAACGGTCGCACAGGCGGCGGTGTGGGGCATCAACCCGTTCGACCAGTGGGGGGTCGAGTTGGGCAAGGACCTGGCGACCCGTTTCGGTGACCTGCTGGCGGGCGGCAGCGACCGACAGGAGCCGTCGTCGGGCCTGATCCGCCGCTATCGGGAACTACTCGGCCCGGACTGAGGCCGCAGCCTCGGCAGCGGCCGAGACGGTGGCATCGATGACATCGTCGTCGTGGGCCAGGCTCGGGAACAGCGCCTCGTAGGCGCCCGGGGCCAGGGCCACCCCCCGTTCGAGGAGGGCATGGAAGACCTCCGGGTAGACGCCGTTGTCGGCCAGTGCCTGTGCCCCGTCGAAGTCGGTCGGTGCAACTTCGCCGAAGAACAGGCCGAGCAGCGGGCCGACCCGTGGCAGGACCGCCGTCAGCCCGGCACCGGCTAAGGCGTCGGCGAGGCCGTCCGCCAGGCGGGTGGCCGTCGAGGCCAGGCGGGCGTGGGCGTCGGCGTCGAGCAGTTCGAGGGTGGCGCGTCCTGCGGCCATGGCCAACGGGTTACCGGACAGGGTGCCGGCCTGGTAGACGCCACCCAGTGGTGCGAGGTGCTCCATGACGTCCCAGCGTCCGCCGAAGGCGCCGACCGGGAGCCCGCCGCCGATGACCTTGCCGAAGCACCACAGGTCGGGGGTGACGCCGAAGTACTCGGCGGCGCCGCCGACGGCCAGGCGGAAGCCGGTGATGACCTCGTCGAAGACCAGCAGCGCACCGGAGGCGTCGCATGCCGACCGCAGCCCCTCGAGGAAGCCGGGCGCCGGGGCGACGAGGCCCATGTTGGCTGCCACCGGTTCGACGATGACGGCGGCCACCGTGTGGTCGAGTTCGGGCACCCGGTTGTAGGGGGCGACGACGGTGTCGGCGACCGCCCCGTCGGTGACGCCGTCGCAGCCGGAGAGCCCCTGGCTGGCTACGCCGCTGCCGCCGGCGGCGAGGAGGGCGTCGGCGTGGCCGTGGTAGCAACCGGCGAACTTGACGATGCGGTCGCGGCCGGTGGCGCCCCGGGCCAGGCGGATGGCGGACATGGTGGCCTCGGTGCCGCTCGAGACGAAGCGGACCGACTCGAGTCCGGCGACCCGGTCGACGACCATCTCGGCAAGCACGACCTCGGCCTCGGTGGGGGCACCGTAGGAGGTGCCGGCAGCGGCGGCACGGGTGACGGCCTCGACGACCTTCGGGTGTGCGTGGCCGAGGATGCCGGGCCCGTACGACTGGACGTAGTCGATGTAGCGGCGGCCGTCGGCGTCGTAGACGTAGGGGCCCTCGGCCCGTTCGACGAAGTAGGGGGTACCACCGACGGATCGGAACGACCGGACCGGCGAGTTCACGCCACCCGGGATGACCCGCTGGGCCCTGTCGAAGAGTTCTGCGCTGCTCACCCGTTGAGCGCCTCGGCCGCCCGTCGGGTCAGGTAGGTGAGGATGAAGTCGGCGCCGGCGCGCCTGATGGCGAGCAGGTGTTCCATGGCGACGGCGTCGCCGTCGATCCAGCCGTTGGCGGCTGCAGCCTCGACCATCGCGTACTCGCCGCTCACGTGGTAGGCGGCCAACGGCACGTCGACATCGTCCCGGACGCGGGCGATCACGTCGAGGTAGGCGAGGGCCGGCTTGACCATGACCATGTCGGCGCCCTCGGCGATGTCGGTGCGGATCTCCTCGAGCGCCTCGCGGGCGTTGGGCGGGTCCTGCTGGTAGCCCCTGCGGTCTCCCCCGCCGACGATCTGCACGTCGACGGCATCGCGGAACGGCCCGTAGAGCGCCGATGCGTACTTGGCGGAGTAGGCGAGGATCGCCGTGTCGGCGTGGCCGGATCCGTCGAGGGCGGCCCGGATGGCGGCGACCTGTCCGTCCATCATCCCGGAGGGGGCGCACACGTCGGCGCCGGCGTCCGCCTGGGCGACGGCGGCCCGCTGGTAGAGGTCGAGGGTGGCGTCGTTGTCGACGCTGCCGTGGCCGTCGAGGATTCCGCAGTGGCCGTGGTCGGTGTATTCGTCGACGCACAGGTCTGCCATGAGGACAACCTCGTCACCGACCTCGTCGCGCAGGTCGCGCAGCGCCACCTGGACGATGCCGTCGGGGTTCCAGGACTCGGAGCCCTCGGGGTCCCTGGTTGCGGGGATGCCGAACAGGATCACGGCCGGCACTCCGAGGTCGCGCAGTGCGGCCACCTCGGTCCGGAGGCTGGCACGGGTGTGCTGGACGACGCCGGGCAGGGAAGCCACGGGCTGCGGTTCGTCGATGCCTTCGCGGACGAACAGGGGCGCCACGAGGTCGTCGACGCTGAGGCGCGTCTCGGCGACGAGTCGGCGGAGGGGCTCTGTGCGGCGCAGGCGGCGCAGCCGACGCTCGGGGAACATCACATGGAAAGCCTACGGAGCGCCGTGGGGCGGTCCCTCAGCGAGCGGCCCAGGCACAGGCGGCGTCCACGAGGCCTTCTACGGAATGGGGTTCGGCGGCGACAACCGTGTACCCGAGTTCACGTGCGGCAGCGGCGCTGATGGGTCCGATGCAGATCGCACAGGCCGGCGTGGGCCCGCCCGCCAGATCCGTGTAGCGGCGGACGGTGGACTCGGCGGTGAACACGACGGCATCGGCCCCCCGGGCGACCGCCAGCACGTCGGGGTCCGTGTCGGGCTCGACGCTGCGGTAGGCGACGACGACATCGACGTCCCAGCCGGCTGCCCTGAGGCCGTCGGGGAGGACGTCGCGGGCGACCTCTGCACGGGCCAGCAGGATCCGTCCCCCCTGCTCCGGTTGCGGAGGGAACTCCTCGAGGAGTCCTTCGGCGACGGCCCGGCCGGGGATGAGGTCGACCGTGAGGCCGGCGGCGAGCAGCGGCACGGCGGTCCTGGGCCCGATCGCAGCGAAGCGCGTGCCGGGCGGGATCGTCCCGTCGAGCCGGTCGGCGACACGGCGGGCACCGTTGGGTGAGGTCACGACCACCCAGTCGTAGGAATCCACGTCGGTGGCGGCCGCAGCGAGTGCGGCTCCATCGTCGGCCGGGTCGGCTATGGCGATGACGGGGAGTTCGACGACCCGGGCGCCACGTTCTGCGAGGGCGGCAGACAGGGTCCCGGCCTGGTCGGTGGCCCGGGTTACGACGAGTGTCCGGTCGGACAGCGGCTGGTCGGTGTTCATGATCGACCCAGCAGGGCGGCGCCGCCCCGTTCGTCGAGGAGGTGGCGTGCCACGGCCCGGCCGAGCACCTCCGGGTCGGTTCCCCGGCGGGTCTCGAGGAGCAGCGTGCTGCCGTCGAACGAGGACAGTGCACCGGTCAACTCGACAGAACCGTCGTCGAGCACCCGGGCGTGTGCGGCGATCGGCAGGTCGCAGCCGGCTCCCAGTTCATCGAGGAACCCACGCTCGGCATCGACGGCCGGTCGAACGGCCGGATCCTCGATCCCTGTGAGGAGGGCGGCGGTTGTGGCGTCGTCGGCACGGCATTCGACGCCGAGGGCGGCCTGGGCGACCTGGGGCAGCAGGATCCCGGGGTCGAGCGGGTCGACGACGGCGGGGACGAGGCCCAGCCGGTCGAGGGCGGCCTGGGCGATGACGATTGCATCGAAATCGGGCGCCCGGGCCAGGCGGGTGGCGATGTTGCCGCGCAACGGCTCGAATCGCAGGTCTGGGCGCCGGTGGGCAAGATGCGCCCGGCGTCGGATGGAACCGGTGGCGACCCTGGCGCCCTCGGGCAGGTCGGCGAAGCGGCAACCCACGAGTGCGTCGCGCGGGTCGCCCCTTTCGGGGATGGCGGCGAGTAGGAGTCCGTCCGGGGTGTGGGCGGGGAGGTCCTTGGCCGAATGGACGGCGATGTCGGCACGACCGTCCAGCACCGCCGCCTGCACTTCCTTCACGAACACGCCCTGGCCGCCCATCTGCTCGAGCGGCGTGGTGCGATCGAGGTCGCCGGTGGTTGCAACGACGACGATCCCGATGTCGATGCCGGGATCTGCGCTGCGCAACAGGCCTGCGACGCGATCGGCCTGCCAGAGGGCGAGTGGGCTGCCCCGGGTTGCGACCAGGATTCGCACACCGGTCCCCTCGGCCATCGGGCCCTGTGGCCTAGAGGTCGAAGAGGTCGCGCAGGGCCTCGGCGAGGCGTTCGCCGCGGGCGGTGCCGGCAGCGTCTTTGAGCCGGATGGTCGGCTCGTGGAGGAGCTTGCCGACGATACCGGCCGCAAGGGCCTCGACGACCTCTCGTTGCCGGTCTTCGAGATCGCCGAGGCGACCCACCAGGCGCTCGAGTTCACCGGAGCGCACATCGTTGCCGCGGGCACGGAGTGCGGCGACTATCGGCGCCACCGAACGGGCGGTGGATTCGTCGACGTAGCGGTCGAGTTCGGCATCGACGATGGCCTGTACTGCGGTGATCTCACGTCGGCGTTCGGCAAGGCCGATCTCGGCGAACGCCCGGAGGTCGTCCATGTCGAGCAGGGTGACGCCATCGAGTTCGGCGGCAGCCGGATCGACATCGCGTGGCACGGCGATGTCGACGATCAGGATGTCGCGTCCGCCACGCCGGCCGACGACGGCGTCCAGGTCACCGTGCTCGAGTATCACCGAAGAGGCGCCGGTGGAGGTGAGCAGCACGTCGACCTCGGCCAGGTGCATGGGCAGTTCATCGAGGCGGACTGCGACACCGCCGAGTCGGGCCGCCACCTCGACGGCCCGTTCCCAGGTGCGGTTGGCAACGAGGATCTCGGACACGCCGCCACCGTGGAGCGCCCGGGCGAGGCCCTCCCCCATCTCGCCGGCTCCGACTACCAGCACACGCCGTCCGTCGAGGCCGCCGAGGCGTTCGGTGGCCATGGCGACGGCTGCCTGGGAGACGGAGGTGATGTTGCGGGAGATGGCGGTCTCGGTACGGACCCGCTTGCCGACCTCGAGGGCGTGGCGGAACAGCGGGTTGAGGACAGGGCCGACGGCGCCATCAGCGGCGGCGGTCTCCCACGACTTGCGGACCTGGCCGAGAATCTCGTGTTCGCCGATGACGGCCGAGTCGAGGCTGGAGGCGACGGCGAAGAGGTGGCGGGCGGCATCGTTGTCGTAGAGGCAGGTGAGGTGGTCGCTGAACTCCTCGGGGGGCACGTGGGAGGTGTCCTCGAAGAACTGCCGGATGTCCTGGTAGCCGCCGTGGAACTTCTCGGCGAAGGCGTAGACCTCGATCCGGTTGCAGGTCGAGAGCACCACCGCCTCTGTGATGTGCTCGCGGGAGGTCAGGTCGGCGAGCGCCTTGGGAAGGAGCGACTCGGCGACCGTCATGCGCTCGAGCAGGTCGAGGGGAACGGTGCGGTGGTTCAGGCCGACGACGACGACCGACACGGGTCAGGTTCTCCTGCGGGTGGGCGGGTTGGGTGGGTTGGGCGACAGCGCGCCGAAGCGTTCCGTCGGGGAACCAGCATTCCCGACCGGGTGGTGGATTGACAACCCTGGGGCGACTATCGGTCGGGTCACCCTGTGGCCCGGCTCGCACCCCGGCGGTGTTCGTAGTAGCCGAGGATGTGGAGTTCGGTGGCGAGGTCGACCTTGCGCAGGCCGATGCCTTCGGGAACTGTCACCACGACGGGGGCGAAGTTGAGGATCGACCGGACGCCGGCGGCAACGAGGCGGTCGACCGCTTCCTGGGCTGCGGCCGCCGGGGTGGCAACGATGCCGACGAGGCAGCCCGCCTTCTTGACGACCTTGGGGAGTTCGTCGACGTGGTGGACGACGACGCCGGCGGACTTGCGTCCGACGACCGCCGGGTCGGCGTCGACGATGGCCACCACCGGGAAGCCGCTGGCCCCGAATCCGTCGTAGCGGCTGAGGGCCTTGCCGAGATTGCCGGCACCGACGATGACGACGGGTGCGGGCTCGTTGCCGCCCAGGATGCGTCCGATCTGCTGCATGAGGAAGCCGACGTCGTAGCCGACGCCGCGGGTGCCGTAGGAGCCGAGGTAGGAGAGGTCCTTGCGGACCTTGGCGGCGTTGACGCCCGCCAGTTCGGCGAGCTGCTGGGATGAGACGGTGGTGGTACCGTCCTCGGCGAGTTCGACCAGCCCCCTGAAGTAGACGGGCAGGCGAACGACGGTGGCCTCGGGGAGTGAGCCTGCTTCTCCATCGGGGACGCCGTCGAGCGGGGCTGCCATGTCTCCAACCTACGCGCTCGTGAAGCCGTTCACATGGCATTCCGAGGTCGGTTTCGTCTCGGTGTCGCTGTTCCTGCCTGTCGCCCGATCGGAACCGGTCAGCCGCCGATCACGGCGAACTGGATGACGGCGGCGCCCAGCAGGGCGAGCAGCAGGATCGCCACGGCGATGGTGGTTCCGAACCGCATCAGCCGTTGACCCGGCCCAGCGTGACGGGTATCGAGACCCCGGCATCTGTGCCGTCGAGGTCGGCGATCACCACGGCGGTGCCGTCGGAGATGTCGAGTTCGGAGGCCGCCGACGCCCGGGCGACGACCAGCGACACGAGTCCCGCCGAGTCGACGAGCAGGCCGAGTCCACCGGGAGGCACCTGGTCGAAGGCGGTGACGAGTTGGGCGGTGCGGACCTGATCGCCGATGCGGACCTGCACCCGGTCGCCGGGCAGGTCAGCCGGATCGACGTTGAGCTGCACGTTGCCGAACCGGTCGATCCAGAGCACCTCTGCGTGCAGCCCGTCGGGCTCCTGCACGGAGACCGGTACGACCCCGGGCACCAGCAGCCCCGGGTCGATGGCCTCGCCCAGTTCGGCCAGGTCGATCCCGTTGCAGAGGTGGGCGGCGACGGGGGCGAACACGTCGCGTCCGTCGAAGGTGGTGCCGGGGCTGTCGAGGTGCAGGTCGGCGTTCGTCAGGGACACAGCCCGGTCGGCGCCTCCGACCATCGCCACGGCGGGCGCCAGAAGGCCGTTGTCGGGGCCTACCAGAACGGACTGTCCGCCACCGACCTCGACGGCCACGCCCCGTCGTTCGCCGCCGACGCCGGGATCGACGATGGCGAGGACCACGCCGGGGCACAGGTAGGGGGCGCTGCGGGCCAGGGCCAGTGATCCGGCCCGTACGTCGTGGGCGGGGATGCCGTGGGTGACGTCGATGACGGTGACCCCGGGGGCGTGGCTCCCGAGCACCGAGTGCACGACGCCGACGAACTCGTCGTCGAGGCCGTAGTCGGAGAGGAACGAGACGGTGTCGTGGCGCAGGGTGCCGTCGTTGGGGGGCATGTCAGGAGTCCCCGAGTTCGCGGGACCGTTCGGTGGCGGCGGCGACGACCTCGCGCACGAGGTCGCGAAAGCCCGATTCCTCGAACACGGCGAGGCCGGCGGCGGTGGTGCCGCCCTTCGAGGTGACGTTCTGGCGCAGGGTCGCCGGCGGGTCGTCGCCCCGGTGCAGCAGGGTCGCTGCACCGAGGAGCGTCTGCCCGGTGAGCGCAGCGGCGGTCTCCCGTGGAAGGCCGGCCGCCTCTCCGGCGTCGATGAGGGCCTCGGCGAGCAGGAAGACGTAGGCCGGACCGGAACCGGACAGGCCGGTGACGGCGTCGAGCAGCGGTTCGTCGACGACGACGACCGTGCCCACAGCCGAGAGGATGCCGGCCGCCCATTCGAGGTCGTCGGGACCGGCGGCGGTTCCGGCGGCGATGGCGGCGGCGCCGACGCCGACCAGCGACGGCGTGTTGGGCATCGCCCGTACGACAGGGACACCCTCGCCGAGGACCGACTCGAAGGTGGCGAGGCGCACGCCGGCGGCGATGGAGAGCACCCGGGTGACGCCGAGACCGGCAAGCACCTCGCACACTACGGGAACCACGTCGGGCTTGACGGCGACGAGGGTGTCGGCGCCGGCGACCGGATCGGGACCGACGGAGAGACCGGGGATGGCGGCGACCAGGGCGTCGCGGCGCGAGTCGTCGGGTTCTGCCACATGGAGTTCGCCGGCCGCCGCCCAACCGTCGGCCACGAGGCCACCGAGGAGGGCCTCGCCCATCTTCCCGCCGCCGACCACCTGGAGTTTCGTCGTCACGCCGCGAACCTACCGGGTGGCCGGCGGGCCACCGGTCTCGATCACCCGGCTGGCGCCGACGATCCCGGCGAGGGCGAACACCCCGAGTCCGGCGAGGACGAACACGACCTGGCCCGACCAGAGCCCCAGGGCGAGCCCGAAGGCGAGCGGGCCGGAGGTCTGGCCCAGGCGCAGCACGCCGATCGACATCGCCATGACCGCTCCGCGGACCTGTTCGGGTGCCCATTCGGCGACGAGGTCCTGCAGCGTCGGGATCGTGAGGCCCTCGGCGAGCCCGTAGATGGCGGCGCCGACCACCAGGAGCCACAGTGGTCCGATCCCCATGAGGAGGAAGGTGAGGCCGAACACGGCGAGGCCGACCTGTATCAGTCGGGCCGCAGGGAGGCGGCTGCGGGCACGGGCCACAACCAGCGCCGAGATCGTGGAGGTGATGGCGGGCGCTGCGGCGACGAGTCCCCTCTGGGTCGGTCCGAGGCCGAACGCCTCGTCGAGGTAGATCGGCATCACGGTCAGGAACAGGCCGAACATGACGAGGAAGATGATGCCGTCCAGGCAGACGACGGTCGCCATGGCCGGACGGCGGAGTTGTGACCAGGCGCCGCTCAGTTGGGCACCGACGGTGACGGGGCGTGGCTCCCAGGCATCGACCAGGCGGACCGCTAGGACGGCGGCGACGACGAGGGCCATCGAGTAGAAGCCGAACATCCAGCGCCAGCCCACCAGGTCGGTCGTGAGACCACCGAGGAACGGGAACACGGCGAGGCAGGCGGTGATGACCGCCGAGTTCTGACCGATGAGGCGTGCCCGGTCGAGGCCCCGCCAGTGGTCGGAGAGGATGACGACGGCGAGGTTGATGAGGCCGGCCGAGCCGACGCCCTGGAAGACACGGGCGGCCAGCAACCAGCCCAGCGTCGGAGCCAGTCCGCCGAGTGCCCCGAAGACGCCGAACACGACCAGGCAGGGGATGAGCACCCGCTTGCGGCCGAACCGGTCGGCCAGGAACCCCATGGCAGGGGCCGCCACGATGCCGGTCACGGTGCCGCAGGCGATAAGGAGGCCGGCCCGCGAGGTGGGTGCCCCGAAGGTCTCGAGGATCTCCGGGGTCGAGCTCATCAGCAGCGAGTTGTTGAGCAGGCCCATCGCCGTGACCGCGAAGATCAGCGAACGGGCCGGACGCTGCACCGTCACGAAATGAGCCTCGATGTCCCGACCCGCGTGTCGGCCCGGTGGGGGGAGTACGTGTCGGCCCGGTGGTCGGTACACCCGGGATCGCACTTCCCCGATCGATCCCCGACAGACCGGCCACCGGACGTTGCCTGTCCGAGGCCCGGTGGCCTCGATGTCCCGACCCGCGTGTCGGCCCGGTGGTCGGTACACCCGGGATCGCACTTCCCCGATCGATCCCCGACAGACCGGCCACCGGACGTTGCCTGTCCGAGGCCCGGTGGCCTCGATGTCCCGACCCGCGTGTCGGCCCGGTGGTCGGTACACCCGGGATCGCACTTCCCCGATCGATCCCCGACAGACCGGCCACCGGACGTTGCCTGTCCGAGGCCCGGTGGCCTCGATGTCCCGACCCGCGTGTCGGCCCGGTGGTCGGTACACCCGGGATCGCACTTCCCCGATCGATCCCCGACAGACCGGCCACCGGGCCTGGGGACCAGATTAGATCGAAATAGCATGAAAGACAACAAAGAACTTCAGCCGTTGAACCGGGAGGTGAACCCGATCCGCACCGCCGAACCGAAGCACTGCTCGACCGCCGTCCACAGGGTCCCCAGCAGCCGGTCGAGCTCGGCCTCGTCGACCGACCGGGCCGGCACGGCACCCACCAGGAACACGGCGTCCTCCTCGCCGATGCAGAAGGCGGCCCCGACCAGCTTCCGGTTCCGGCTCAGCAGGTGTTCGAAGAAGGCGCCGTGGTTCTCCTCGGGCGCCGGCATCACGTAGGTCTCGTAGTGGAGCATCCGCTGGCGCAACGTGAACCGCAGGGTGAAGGTGTCCTTCTCGTCGCCCAGTACCCGCATGTGCCAACGCTGCTCCGACGGGCCGACTTCGGGATCCCGGTCGACGGCGGCGAGCACCGGGTTCTCCGCCAACTGGTGTCCGAGCCAGGCGTCGATCAGCACTACCAGCCGATCCTGCTCGTCTGCGGAGAGCGGTGGCGACTCGTCCATCGGGGGCATCCTGGTTCGGGGCCCTGCCGGTCAGCCGGGCCCGAAGATCAGGAGCAGTCGACCAGGGCCCGCAGCGAGAGGTCGTCGCAGACGCGGTGCAGGCGTGCGGCGGTGGCTGCCCACGTGTAGGACCAGGCGTGCTCGGCTGCGCACATGGCCATCTCGGCGGCGGCTGACGTGTCGTCGAGCAGGGTGGCTACGTGGGCCGCATAGTCGGCCGGATCGCGTCCTTCGACGAGGTAGCCGGTACGGCCGTGGCGCACAAGGGTGCGAAGGCCTCCGACCGAGGCGGCGACGACCGGAACGCCACAGGCCGCGGCCTCGAGTGCGACCAGCCCGAACGACTCGGAACGGCTGGGCATGACGACCACGTCGGACGCCCGGTACCAGGTCGCCAACTGCCCGTGCGGCTGCGGCGGAACGAAGAGCACCCGCTCGGTGAGATCAAGCTCGTCGACGAGCCGACGGACCCGGAGTTCCTCGGCTGGGCCGTCGACGCCGCTGGCCCCACCCACAACGGCGAGCCTGGCACCGGGCCGGTCGAGCTCGGCGAGGGTGCGAACCGCCACGTCGACCCCCTTCAGCGGCTGGATCCGGCCCACGAAGAGCAGCAGCTCGCCGGGTCCGATTCCTAGGGCGTCGCGGGCGTCGTCCTGGAAGCCCGGCGAGAACAGGGAGTGGTCGACACCGGGCGGCACGATCTCGATCCGGGACTCGACGGCGCCGTAGTGGTGGACGAGTTGGCGAACCTCCTCGACGCTGTTGGCGAGGATCACGTCGGAACAGCGGATGACCTCGGATTCGGCGTCCATGCGCCGCTGCGGCTCGAAGTCGCCGGTCTCGGCCTTGACCCGGGCAAGGGTGTGGAAGACCGTTATGAGGGGCAGGTCGAGTTCGTGCTTGAGCCGGTGCCCCGCCTGTCCGCTCAACCAGTAGTTGGCGAGCAGGCCGTCGTACCCGCCGTCGACGAGATGCTCGGAGACCCGGTCGGCGAACACGTCGACGACCTCCGGGAGTTGCTCCTTGGGTAGATCGTGGCGGCCGGCCTCGACCTGCACGACCCGGAAGCCCGGTTCGACCTCGACGACCTCGGGGGTCGTGTCGTCGGTCCGGCGGGTGAACACGGTGGCCTGCACGCCCGCCCTGGCGAGGGAGCACACGACCTCACGGACGTAGACGGTCATACCGCCCCCGTCCCCGGAGCCGGGCTGGACCAGCGGTGAGGTGTGCATCGACAGCACGGCCAGGTGGCGCATCAGCAGCCTCCGGACACCGGTGGCAGTATCGCCACCTCGTCGGTGGCGGCGACCGGGTCGTCGCCGGCTGCCGGGTCGCCGTTGAGCCACACACGACAGTTCTGGACGAGGTCGGCGAACTCGGTACCGAAGCGATCGCAGGCGGCTCCCACGACCTGGCCGACGGTGGATCCGGGGACGTCGGCCTCGCCTGTTCCGGCGGCGACGCGCACGGAGGCGAAGAGACGAAGTACGGCCATGCCCGCAAGTGTAGGGAGGCGCCCCCTCCTCTCCCAAGGCCGGTACGGTCGGCGTCCGTGCCACGCCTGCTGCTGATCCGCCACGGGGAGTCCGAATGGAACGCCGTCGGCCGGTGGCAGGGTCAGGAGGACCCGCCGCTGAGCGAGCGGGGCCTGCGTCAGGCGGAGACGGCTGCCCGGGTTCTCGGGGCCTTCGAGTCGGTGACCGCCTCGCCGCTGCGACGGGCCGCAGACACCGCCGTTGTCATCGCCGCCGAGCTCGGACTCGGTCCGGTGCCGACGGATCCCGACCTCATGGAACGCAACGCCGGCCCGTGGCAGGGCCTGACCCGTGAGGAGATCGAGGCGGGCTGGCCCGGTCACCTCGACTCGGGGACTCGGCCGGAGGGCTACGAGTCAGATGTGGCGCTGATGGACAGGGTGGGTGCAGGTTTGGGAAGGATCGTGGCCCGGACGGTCGACGAGGCCCTGGTAATCACCCACGGCGGCGTGATCTATGCGCTGGAGAAGGCGTGCGGGGAGCCGTGGAGCCGGGTCGCAAACCTGGCGGGCCGGTGGATCGAGTGGTCAGACGGCGCGCTGGCCCTCGGGCCCCGTGTCGAGCTCGTGCCCGACGGCACCATCCCCGACCTGCTCTGACGGAGTCGGTTCGGTGGGACCATCGCCGAGCCCGGCGACGAGTTCCTCGTATCCGGCCAGGTCGCCGTCGTCGACCTTCTCCATGGCGGCCTCGATGACCGCCACGTCGGCCTCGAGCGCATCGAGTTCGGGATCGTCCTGAGGGGCCTCCGGCGTCAGTTCACTCATGGCGCCGAGGGTATCGGGAACGGGCCCACTCAGCCGGCCTGCTCCATCCAATCGTCTAGCGTGCCGTTATCGATGGCGTCGGCGGCCACCTCGACCTCGGCCGGGGTGACGAGCCCGTCCGCCAGGGCCGCTTCGATGTCGCCGGTGGCGAGCAGTACCGCCGCAGCGATGACACCGACCGGTGTCACGTCCTCGGCCAGCTCGGAGACATCGAGCACGCCTTCGGTGGCGTAGTCGGTGGGGACGTACTCGTCCTTGGGGACGGTCGTCGTTGGCACCGCCGTGGACGTCGTCGTGGGCGCCTCAGGAACCTCGGTTGTCGTGGGCGTCTCAGGAGCCTCGGTCGTCGTGGATGTCGCCGTCGGCGCTCCGGTGGTGGTCGTGGCAACCGTCGTCGTGCTGCTGGTCGGTGCAGGGGTCTCGTCACCGCCACCACCCCCGCCGCAGGCAGCGGCGAATAGGGCTACGACGACCACCGTGAAGGTAATTCTCAGACATGGCATCACGGGCCGCCTAGGGCAACTGGTACATGGTCGTGGTCACAGGCGCCATCATCGTGGTCGTCGTGTAGTCCATGTACGTAGTCGTGGGCGCCATCGTCGTCTCGGGCGCCATCGTCGTCTCGGGCGCCATCGTCGTCATGGGCGGCACGGTCGTCGTGGGCGCCATCGTCGTCTCGGGCGGCACGGTCGTCTCCACGGGCGTCTCCACGGGTGCCATCGTCGTCGTCGCCTCCGACGGGTCGTACATCGTCGTCGTCGTCACACCACCCGTGTCCGACGGGTCATACATCGACGGGTCGTACATCGTCGTCGTCGTCACACCACCCGTGTCCGACGGGTCATACATCGACGGGTCGTACATCGTCGTCGTCGTCACACCACCCGTGTCCGACGGGTCATACATCGACGGGTCGTACATCGTCGTCGTCGTCACACCACCCGTGTCCGACGGGTCATACATCGACGGGTCGTACATCGTCGTCGTCGTCACACCACCCGTGTCCGACGGGTCATACATCGACGGGTCGTACATGCCACCCATGTCCGGCATACCCGAACCCGAACCGCCCATATCCGGCATACCCGAACC
>JACNKQ010000071.1 GCA_014381945.1 Actinomycetota bacterium | reverse complement strand
CGGGCACGGACGCTCGGCGACACGGAGGGATACGTCGAGGTCTTCGCCGATGAGGCGGGCACCGTGATCGGCGTCCAGGCGGTGGGGGCGCACGTGGCCGAACTCGCCGGTGAGGCGGCCCTCGCCGTGGAGACGGCGGCCACCGTCGAGGACCTGGCGGGGACGATCCATGCGCACCCGACCCTCGGGGAATCGCTCATGGAGGCTGCCCTCGGGCTGGCAGGCCGCCCGGTCCACCGCTCCTGACCGGGCGGGGAACGGACCGTGACGCGGCGAAGGGTGAACAGGGAACCTGTGTCGGGTACCAGGACCGGAGCGCTCGTGTGGTCGCCGCAGTGGGGCGCAGCGCAAACCGGGGCGCACCCTTGGTTCAAGCCTTCACGATGGCCCGTTCACCACGTTGCTACGCAGCGTTGCTGCTCCCGGCCATCATCAGGCCGAGTTGCGCCACATCGACCTCCGAGCGGTCGATGATTCCCATCAGACGCCCCTCAAAAATGACAGCGATGCGGTCACTGAGCGCCATGACCTCGTCGAGGTCCTCGGAGATCACGAGGATCGCCGTCCCCCTGCCCTGTTCCTCGACGAGGCGTCGGTGAATGTATTCGGCGGCCCCGATGTCGACGCCCCTGGTCGGCTGTGCGGCGATCAGGACCGCCGGTGAACCGGAGAGTTCCCGAGCGAGGATCAGCTTCTGGATGTTGCCGCCGGAAAGGTTTCGGGTCGGCGTTTCGAGGGACGGCGTCTTGACCGCGAATCGTGCGACCAGGTCGCGGGCCCGCTCGCCGATGGTGCCGAACCGGAGCATGCCCCGCCGGCAGTACGGCGCACGGTCGTGGTCCACCAGCATCACGTTTTCGGCGACCGTGAACTCGCCGACGACGCCGTCACGCATCCGCTCTTCGGGCACATAGGCGAGACCCGCCGATCGGACCTCGCTCGGGTGCGCACCGGTCACATCCCGACCGTCGACCAGCACCCGACCCGCGGCCGGGGCCCGCAGACCGGCGATCGCCTCGGCGAGTTCGCGCTGGCCGTTCCCCGACACACCGGCGATGCCGAGAATCTCGCCTGACCGAATCTCGAGGCTGAGGCCGGCGACTGCCTCGGTCCCCCGGTCCCCGACCACGCGCAGATCCTCGACCGCCATCCGTACGCCACCGATCTCGAGCGGGGGCTTGTCGGGCACCAACTGGACCGGCCGACCCACCATCATCCTCGCCAATTCCTCCTTGGAGGTCTCCCCCGGCGTGGTCTCGCCGCTCACCCGGCCGTCGCGGAGCACCGTGATGCGGTCTGCGAGCGACATCACCTCGTCGAGTTTGTGGGAGATGAAGATCAGGCCGCGCCCGTCGTCGGCCATCTGGCGCAGGGTGACGAACAGGTCCTCCACCTCCGGTGGGGTGAGGACCGCCGTCGGTTCGTCGAGGATCAGCAGACGACAGTCCCGGTACAGCGCCTTGATGATCTCAACCCGCTGACGCTCCCCAACGGAGAGTTGCCAGACCAGTGCCGAGGGATCGACCTCGAGGCCGTACCTGGCGGACAGGTCGCGGACGCGTTCGGCGACACTGCCCGTATCGAGGCGCCACCCGCTCTCCGCCAGTCCGAGGACCACGTTCTCGGCGACGGTCAGGGTCGGTACCAACATGAAGTGCTGGTGGATCATCGCCACCCCTGCCCTGATCGCATCGGCGGGAGAGGAGATGCCCGAAGGCCTACCTTCGATCAGAACCTGCCCCGAGTCGGGTTCGTAGAGGCCGAAGAGGATCTTCATCAGGGTGCTCTTGCCGGCCCCGTTCTCGCCGAGCAGCGCGTGAACCTCGCCGACGCGTACATCGAGGTCGACGTCGTCGTTGGCGAGGACGCCCGGAAAGCGCTTGGTGATGCCCGAGAGTTCGAGCAGTCTGGTTTCGGTCATGGTGTCCATTCCGTGGTCGGATCCACCGGCCCGGGGTGTCCACACACCATCTGATGCGTGGACACCCCCGGTCGGGACATTGCTCAGGATCCGGTGGTGAGGGTGCCGTCGCCGAGTCCGGCGATGGCGGCCTCGCCGACCGCCTTGACATCGCCGATGTCGATGGCGTCGTTGAACTCGATCACCAGACCACCGTTGGCCAGATTGATCTCGTGCGCCTCACCACCGAGGTCGCCGGCCTTGATCCCGTCGATGACGCCCTGGAGGACCACCTCCCACTTGTAAACCTGTGACGCCACCACGATGTCGGCACCCAACGGCGTCTGGTTCGCCTGCGTCCCGAACCACTTCGCGCCATGCTCGGCCGCCACACCCGTGGCACCGACCACCATCTGCGCCGTGCCCGTCAACACATCCGCACCATTGGCGACATGACCCTGCGCAGCCTCCGCAGCCAACGCCACATCACTGAACGACTGGATGTAGTTGACATTGACCTCCACACCCGCGTCCTGCGCAGCCGCACCCGCCACGAACCCGTCGACATACAACTTGGCGTCACCAACCTCGATCGGCCCCACCACACCGACCACACCACTCTCCGACAACGCCGCCGCCATCGCACCCATCACATAGCCGCCCTCGTCAGACGCCGCCGTGTACGCCGACACATTGGCCAACCCGAACGTGTTGCCCGACGTCCCCCACGCGAACGCCGTGTCCGGGAAGTCCGGAGCGATCAACTCCAACGCCCCCCCGTACTGCGAACCGTGCGCGATCACCAGGTCATACCCGTCCTCGGCATACGCCCGCACCGCAGCCGCCGCCTCATCCACGATGAACGTCCCATCGGTGACATGCACCTCGGTCACACCCGACAAAGCCGCAACCCCATCCACGATGCTCTGCGTGAACGCCAGATCATTCGACGCACTCGGCGCAACAATCGCCACCCGGAACTCCGCCGGGGGACCCGCAGTGGTGAGGGTGCCGTCGCCGAGTCCGGCGATGGCGGCCTCGCCGACCGCCTTGACATCGCCGATGTCGATGGCGTCGTTGAACTCGATCACCAGACCACCGTTGGCCAGATTGATCTCGTGCGCCTCACCACCGAGGTCGCCGGCCTTGATCCCGTCGATGACGCCCTGGAGGACCACCTCCCACTTGTAAACCTGTGACGCCACCACGATGTCGGCACCCAACGGCGTCTGGTTCGCCTGCGTCCCGAACCACTTCGCGCCATGCTCGGCCGCCACACCCGTGGCACCGACCACCATCTGCGCCGTGCCCGTCAACACATCCGCACCATTGGCGACATGACCCTGCGCAGCCTCCGCAGCCAACGCCACATCACTGAACGACTGGATGTAGTTGACATTGACCTCCACACCCGCGTCCTGCGCAGCCGCACCCGCCACGAACCCGTCGACATACAACTTGGCGTCACCAACCTCGATCGGCCCCACCACACCGACCACACCACTCTCCGACAACGCCGCCGCCATCGCACCCATCACATAGCCGCCCTCGTCAGACGCCGCCGTGTACGCCGACACATTGGCCAACCCGAACGTGTTGCCCGACGTCCCCCACGCGAACGCCGTGTCCGGGAAGTCCGGAGCGATCAACTCCAACGCCCCCCCGTACTGCGAACCGTGCGCGATCACCAGGTCATACCCGTCCTCGGCATACGCCCGCACCGCAGCCGCCGCCTCATCCACGATGAACGTCCCATCGGTGACATGCACCTCGGTCACACCCGACAAAGCCGCAACCCCATCCACGATGCTCTGCGTGAACGCCAGATCATTCGACGCACTCGGCGCAACAATCGCCACCCGGAACTCCGCCGGGGGCTCCGTCGTCGCAGGCGCGTCGGTGGTGGAGGGAGACGCCGTTGTCGTGGGTGTGGCGGTGGTGGAGGGAGACGCCGTCGTGGTCGCCGCTCCTCCCGAACCGCCATCGGACCCGCAGGCGCCGGCCAGCAGGCCGAGCGTCGCCACAAGGGCCGACAGGATGATCCTGCCCCCTTGACGTTTGCTGCGCAGTTTGAACCTTCTCATGATGCCTTCCTCGTTCCTTGGTGTATTCCTGGTGGGTGGTTGCCGACGGTGCGCCGAACGGCAATCCGGTCGGTCGAGGTCACTTCCCCCGGTCGAACGGTCTGGTGAGCGCCGATGGCTGGCCGACGGTGCGGCTGATGACCACGAGCGCAACGATCGTGAGCAGTGCGGGCGCCATCGCCATGAGGCTCGACGCCGCTCCCGAGACGATGCCGAGGGTCCTCCACTGGAGGACCGTGGACGACACCAGCCCGAAGAGCAGCGCACCGGCCATGACACCGGTGGGGCGCCACGCACCGAAGTAGACGAGGGCGATGGCGATGAACCCCTGACCGTTGGTCAGGTTCTGCTGGAAGATCCCGAGTTCGATCGCCAAGACGGCACCGGCGAGCCCGGCGAGGAGGTTGGCGATCATGATCGCCGAGTACCGGACCCTGGCGACACTCACGCCGAGACTGTCGGCGGCAGCGGGGTTCTCGCCCACTGCACGCAGGTCGAGTCCGAAGGTGGTGCGATTGATGAGAAAGGCGACGACTGGCACGAGGAGGAACGTCATGTAGACGAGGACCGAATGCTGGAAGAACATCTCCCCGATCCTCGGGATGTCCGACAGGAACGGAATGTGCCAGTCGGAGAAGCCCCGGATCGGGAGTGGGGTACCGACCTGCTTCTGGAAGAGGAGGTCGCTGACGCCGAGGCCGAACAGGTAGATGCCGATGCCGCTGATGCCCTGCTCGGCGCCGAAGGTCACGGTGATGACCCCGTAGGCGAGGCCCATGATCAACCCGACTGCGACACCGACGAGGATGCCGGCCACGGCGCTGCCCGTCTCGAGGATGGTGTAGTAGGCCCCGAAGGCGCCGAGCAGCATGACGCCATCGACCCCGAGGTTGAGCACTCCACTGCGCTGTCCGATCGCCTCGCCGAGTCCGGCCAGCAGCATCGGGGTCGCCAGCCGGATACCGGACCCGACCACGAAGACGAGCGACGCAAGCGTGAAGAAGTCGCTCATGGGGTCGCCGTCCCGAGCGGACCGGACACGCTCGAGTCCGTCGACCTGCCTGCGCCGGTCGCAGGGTCGTCAACCGAGTGGTCCGCCCGCCGGTTCGTCTCCCGGTCGGCCCGCTCACGCAACACCCTGCGGAGTCGCTCACTGCTGACCACGAACACCACCACGAGACCATTCAGGCCCACCATGAGCGCCTTGGGGACCTGAACCGCCCGCTGCATCGTCTCGGCGCCGACGAGCAGGCCGCCGAACAGAAACGAGGAGGGGATCGTCCACAGCGGGTGAAGGGCGCCGAAGAGGGCCGTGACGATGCCGTTGAATCCGGCGGACTGGGTGAAGCCCACGCTCGATCCGTCGGTGACGAATCGGTGGGACTCGCTGCCGAACACCAGGACCGCTCCGGCAATGCCGCACATGGCGCCGCTCAAGGTGAGCGCCGCCACGATCGTGCGCTTGACCGGCATCCCGGCGTAGCGCGCCGCGGCAGCGCTGTGGCCGACCGCCCGTAGTCGGTAGCCGAGAGCTGTCCGCCACAGCAGTACGTAGACGAACACCGCCACCGCCAGTGCCACCAGGACTCCGATGTGGAGGCGACTCGCTCCAGGCAGGATCGGCAGGTCGGCGTTGGCCGAAAGTCGCTCTGTCTGGGGGATGCGCCCACTCGTCTTCTGCGCCGGGTCCATGATGGGGTCCCGCAGCAGGAAGTTCATGAACTGCACGGCGACGATGTTGAGCATGATCGTGGACAGGATCTCGTTGACACCGCTGTAGGCCTTGAGCACCCCGGGAATCGCTCCCCAGATCGCCCCCCCGAGGGCGCCGGCACAGAACACCAGAGGCACCAGGACGAGTGGCGGCAGGTCGCCGACGTTCAGAACGACGACCGTGGAGACGATCGCCCCGGCGATCATCTGTCCCTCACCGCCGATGTTGATCACCGAGGCCCTGAAGGCGATACAGATGCCAACACCCACGAGCAACAGGGGCATGGCCTTCATCGCCGTGTGGGAGAGCGCCTTGGGTGAACCGAAGGCTCCATCGACGAGCGCTCGATATCCCTCGATCGGATCCGCCCCGAGCATCAGCAGGATCACGGCACCGATCACGAAGGATGCGAGAACGGCGGCCAGGGGAACCATGAGAGCGACGAACCTCGGGCCCGCAATGCGTGCCGCTCTGGCAACCAGTCCTCGTTCCACTGAGGGGACATCATGGCCGAAGCGTCCGGAAAACTCAACACTTTGTTGAAACGCAAGTGCGGCGCCCGGCCGGTGGGGCGCCTACGATCACTCGGTGCCCGCAGCGATGCCCTCGCAACGACCGGTCAACCGTGGCGCCCGGCGAGCCGCCGATCTGGTCAAATGGTCCAGGTACGACGCCGACGTGCTCCCCGCCTGGGTCGCCGAACACGACTTCGGCCAGCCGCCGGCCGTCGCCGAACGACTGCACGGACTCGTCGATACGGCCGCCTTCGGCTACCACGAAACGACCGGACCGATGGTGGCGTCGTTCTGCCGGTGGGTCGCCCGACGGCACGGTTGGTCACCGGAACCGGCTTTGGCCCGTCCCTTGACGAACGTCGTGCAGGGGGTCTGGGCCTGTGTCGAGGCCTTCACCTCGCCGGGGCAGAAACTCATCCTCTCCGACCCCGTCTACCACCCCTTCCAGAACCTCGGTTCGTCGTCGGGACGCGAAGTGCTGCGCTGGAACCTCGTGCGTGACACCACGGCCGGACACGCCGGTTCCGGATGGAACTACGACCTCGACGCCCTCGAATCGCTTCTGGCCTCGGATCCCGCGGCGCGACTGCTCGTGCTCTGCCACCCGCAGAACCCGACAGGGCGCGCGCTGACCGCAGCCCAACTGGCCCGCATCGTGGATCTGGCGCTCGAACACGACCTCGTGATCGTGTCCGACGAGATCCACTTCGACCTCGTTCACCCCGGGGCCGTGCACGTCCCGACCCTGACCATCCCCGGCGCCGAGTCATGCACCGTGGCGGTCACCTCTGGGATCAAGACCTTCGGCATCGGCGGCCTCTGCTGTGCCGTGGCGGTGTGTGGCAACGAGCGGTTGGCCGATGGCCTTGCCACGGTTCCGGGGAACCTGCTGACGCTGCCGAACCGACTCGGCTGCGAGGCGTCGATCGCCGCCTGGGACACCGGCGACGACTGGGTCGACGACCTGAAGCGGGTGCTCGACGCCAACCGGCACCGACTGGTCGACCGTCTCCGTGTGGAACTCCCCGACGTCGGTATCCACCTTCCCGACGCCACGTTCCTGGCCTGGCTGGACCTGTCGGCATGGTCGCCGGGCGAGCGGCCGTCGACCTGGCTGCGCGAGCGGGCCGGTGTCGCCTGCGAGTCCGGGCCCCGGTTCGGGTCCGGTGGCGAGGGCCACGTCCGACTGAACTTCGGAACCTCACCGGCGATCCTCGACGAGATCATCGATCGGGTCGTGTCCGGACTGGGCGGCACCTGATCCGAAGATCCTGGGCCCGGCACGTGGCTGGGTGCCGATGCGTCGCCTCCCGGCAGGCGCACCTTCAGGCGGGGTCGGTCGGACCTACGCTCGCCACATGAAAGGCGGAGCGCACTTCCGGAATACCGTCGCCGGCCTCGTGGTGGCGGGCCTCGCTCTGGCCCTCGGAGAATTCGCCGCCGGTCTGTCCACCCGAATCAATTCGGTACAACTCATCTCCCCCGTGGTTGCCGTCGGCGACCTGGTGGTCGATGTGGCCCCCGGCGCCCTGGTCCGTGCATCGATTCGCATTCTCGGAACCGCACAGAAACCGATGCTGCTCGGCGGGATCACGATCGTCGCCCTCCTGATCGGCGCACTGCTCGCCAGAAGGTCCATGGCGAGTCTGCAGAAGGGACTTCCGGCATTCGGCGTGCTCAGTGGCTGGGCCATGGCACGAAGTCCGGTCACGGGGACCGCTGCCGCCTGGCTACTCGCCTTCGCAGTGGTGGCCGTGTCCCTGGCTGCCGCACGGGTGCTGCGAACCGCCATGAACGACATCCCCCATCGTCAGGGAAGGAAGCAGGATCGGGAGCAGGATCAGGAGGTTCCCCGGGGGCCCCTCATCCTCGAGGACCCCCGCGTCAGGTACGCCGACCGCCGGGGGTTTCTCGCCTACGCCGGAGGGATGACGGGCACCGCCGTCGCCCTGGTCGGCGCCGGACGGTTCTTTGCGGACCGATCCGCTCAGCAGGCACGTGCCAGGGTGGCGCTCCCGTCGACCACTTCCGGAACCGGACCGGGTTCGAGTACCAGCACGGTGGCGGCAAGCACCAGCACCGTGGCGGCCGGCACCACGACCACATTCCCACCGCCCGGACTTCCCGACGTGCCGGGACTCTCCCCCTGGATCACGCCGAACGGCGACTTCTACCGGATCGACACCGCCCTCACCGTCCCGATCGTCGACCCTGTGGGTTGGTCCATGACGATCGATGGGATGGTCGACCAGCCAATCACCCTTACGCTCGACGACCTGCTGGCCATGGACATACTCGACGCCACCGTCACGATCGCCTGTGTCTCGAACGCGGTCGGGGGGTCGCTGGTCGGCAACGCCAACTGGACCGGTGTCCTGCTCGCTGACGTTCTCAGACTCGCCGGCCCGCAGGAAGGGGCCGAGCAGATCATGGCCTGGTCGGTCGACGGGTTCTCCGCCGGCTTCCCGCTCGATGTCGCCACCGACGGCCGAACTGCGCTCGTCGCCTTCGGCATGAACGGCGAACCGCTGCCCCTCGACCACGGGTTTCCCGTCCGGCTCATCGTTCCGGGGCTCTACGGATACGTCTCGGCGGTGAAATGGCTCTCCCACCTCGAGCTCACCAGCTTCGAGCGGGAGGGCTACTGGATCGACAAGGGATGGTCCAGGGACGCCCCGGTCAAGATCGCCTCACGCATCGACGTTCCCGCAACGGGGCGGGTTGAAGCCGGCACCGTGCCCGTGGCCGGTGTGGCCTGGTACCCCGATGTAGGCGTCGCTGCGGTCGAGGTCTCGATCGACTACGGCCCGTGGCAAACCTGTCAACTCGGCGAGGGCGACGCTCCACAACAGGGCAAGCCGGTCAAGACCGGCGAGGCCTGGGTGCAGTGGCTACACCTGTGGGAGGCTGAGCCCGGCAGGCACCGAATACGCGTGCGGGCGGTCGGCACGGACGGCACGCTGCAGCCCGGAGTATCGGTCGCACCCGCACCCAACGGCGCCGAGGGCTACCACGAGATCAACTTGACGGTGGCGTGATCGTGGAAGCCTGAACCGGCTTCACGTCGTGGGCTACTCGGCAGCAACCGTGGTGGTCGTCGTCGTGGCCTCTTCGGCAGCAACCGTGGTGGTCGTGGTCGTGGCCTCTTCACCTGCAACCGTGGTGGTCGTGGCCTCTTCACCTGCAACCGTGGTGGTCGTGGCTACTGGGGCGTTCGGGACGTTGTCGGTGGACAGGCCCCGGGCCTCGAGCTCAGCCATGTGGGCTGCCTGGGTACCCGGGCCGTACCAGCCGTCGGAGGTGACACCGAGCAGTGTCTGGAGGGTGGCGGCCTCGTCGCTCGGGCCCCATTCGTAGGCGAAGGTCAGGACGGCTTCCTCGTCGATGACCGGGACCGGCTCTTCGGCAGCCGTTGGCACGGTTGTCGTGGTGAAATCGGATGACCCGGTTGCCTCGGTGGTGGTTGTGGTGTCGGAGGATCCGGGAGCCGCCGTGGTGGTCGTGGTGGCAGCAGCCGGCGCGGTCGTCTGCAGGGGCGCTGCGGCCAGCACGGACACCTCGGTCTCGAGGTCGATCACGTCTTCACGGAGTTGGACGATCTCGGACCGGATCTGCTCGATCTCGTCGTCGTTCGTCTCGAGCAGGCCGCAGCCTGAGGCACCCAGTGCCAGAATCGCCACGAGGGCCGCCGCAGTCACCATGTGTCGTCGCATCGCCGCAGTCTTTCAGATCGTGGAGGGTATGTGGTAGCGCCCGGCAAGGTTACCCGCAATCGTGGCCGGCTTGCATGGCCCCTGCCGGTCGCCGTCGCCTACGATCAGAAGCGGACACGAAAGGATCCCATGTCCGGTTTCGAGCAGTTCCTTGCCGGCCTCGACTTCGGCGAGGGTCCCCGCTGGCACGACGGTCGCCTCTGGTACTCCGACTTCTATCAGCACCGGGTCTACTCCGTGTCGGCTGACGGAACACGTGAGACGATCCTGGACCTGGACGACGAGCAGCCGTCCGGCCTGGGTTGGCTCCCGGACGGAACGCTCCTGATCGTCGGAATGACCCGGCGCCAGGTCCTGAGGATGGGCGCCGATGGTTCCGTCTCGGTCCATGCCGACCTGTCCGACATCGCCGCATGGAACTGCAACGACATGGTCGTCGACGCCCGGGGCAACGCATACGTCGGCAACTTCGGGTTCGACCTCGAGAAGCGTGGGCAACCGGCCGACGCCGACCTGGCGCTGGTCAGGCCCGACGGCAGCGTCGAGGTGGCCGCCGAGGGCCTGAGGTTCCCCAACGGGTCTGTCATCACCCCCGATGGTTCGACCCTCATCGTCGGCGAGACCATGGGGCAGCGCTACACGGCGTTCACGATCGGTGGCGACGGTTCCCTCTCTGATCGGCGCACATGGGCCGAGGTGCCGGGTACGGCACCGGACGGTTGCACACTGGACGCAGAGGGAACCATCTGGTTCGCCAACGCTGCAGCGCCGGAGGTCGTCCGGGTCGCCCAAGGTGGCGAGATACTCGAGCGCCATGCCACCCCCCAGAACGCCTTCGCCTGCATGCTCGGAGGCCACGACGGACACACCCTGTTCGTGATCACGTCCCCAGGGTTCGGCACAGACACTGCCGGCATGGCAGCCGGCGCCATATGGACGACACGCGTCGACAGCCCGAAGGCCGGTCGACCCTGATCCCGATTGCCATGGGGAGAATTTCTGCGCCTTGAGCGAACCCGCTCACGGCCAGTCCGACTCCGGAGCCGGGACCTCCCGGACCTGCTTTTCTTCCTGCTTTTCTTCCTGCGTTTTCGGCCCGCGCTTCGGCCCGCGCTTCGGCCCGCGCTTCTGTCCGCGCTTCTGTCCGCGCTTCTGCCCGCGCTTCGGCCCGCGCTTCTGCCCGCGCTTCTTCCAATGCGCCGGAGTTCCACACGGTTCGATGGATCGTGTACCTGCTTGGACAGCACAACGGATCCTGCTTCTGGTTCTCCCGGGACTTGGCCGGCAGGACCCTGTACGCCGCCCACTCGATGAGTCGGTTGTCGAGAACCCGACCGAGCCAGTGGGACGCCCCCGTGTTGCACGGTGCCGTGGTGGGGTGGCGGGTCGAGCCTTCGCCGGTGTTGCACAGTGCGGTGGGGCCCTAGGGCGGCTGGGCCTTCCCGGTGGCTGCGTTGGTTGTGGCTCGTGTGGGTTCTCGGGCGGTGTGCCCCGGGCGGCCTGACTCAGGCCGCCGTGGGTTTCGGTGGGT
>JACNKQ010000034.1 GCA_014381945.1 Actinomycetota bacterium | reverse complement strand
ATCACCACCGACGAGTTCATGGAGGCCACCCTCGACGTCTGGCGCATCGACGCCGAGCAGGCCACCCGCGTCGGCCACCCGGCACCGTTCCCGGTGGATCTGCCCCGACGCCTGATCGACCTCTACACCTACCGGGACGACGTGGTGCTCGACCCCTTCATGGGATCGGGCAGCACCCTTGTCGCCGCCGTCCGTTCCGGCAGGCGGGGCGTCGGCTACGACCTGGATCCCGATTTCGTAGCCCTGGCAGCAGAGCGGGTCGCCACCGAGCGCAAGCGGGTCGCCCAGGGCCTGACGGCCACGTGGCGCCGCAGCGACCTGGCCCCCACGGGTCGCCAGGAGGCGCTGTTCGCCGAGCAGGCTGAACAGGAGGCCGTCCTGGACCGGGCGGCCGAGGCCGGCAAGAAGGCCGCCGACATCGCCGAGGCCCTGCTGGAGGAGGCGGGCTTCGAGATCGTGAAGGCCGGTGTCAGTCTGCGCGGGACGGGCGTCGGGTACCCGTTCCTCGTCACCGACCGGGCCCGGGGGCACCAGTGGTACGTGGACGTGGCGGGCACCTTCACCACCTCGCGGCCGGGCATGCGCCGCAACGACGTCCTCTGGAAGACCATCGGCAGGGCCCACGTACTGGCAGCCTCCGAAGAGGATGCACGCCTGCTGGTCCTTACATCCCACCTGCCGCGTCCGAGGACCGACGGCGACCGGGCGTTGCGGGCCGTGGGCGGGCGCGGCGTCTTCGATGCCGTCGAGATGTTCGACGACGACGGCAGGGAACGCCTGGCCCACTACGCCGCCCACGGTCCCGACCGGCCGAGGGTCGGCTTCTGGAGCGAGCAGGAGATCGAGCAGCACTTCGCCTGACGTGCACCAGCGGTTCGAGGCCCAGCCTCACGCCTCCGGTACGAACTCGACCTCGAACAGCGTCGGCCAGCGCTTGCCGGTCAGCAGGAAGCGGCCCGTCGATGCATCGTGGGCGATCCCGTTGAGCACGTCGTCGCTGCCGAGCCCACTCCGGTCCACGGGGAGTCCCGAGGCATCGACGACTACCGTCACCCTTCCGGACGCGGGGTTGATGGCGACGATCCGGTCGGCCTGCCAGATGTTGGCCCAGACGGTGCCGTCCACGCACTCGAGCTCGTTGAGCCGGTCGACAGGCTCGCCGTCTAGGTGGATCTCGACGCCACCGCTCCGTGCAAAGCCATCGACATCCCGGAAGGTCAGCGTGGCGGAGCCGTCCGACATGACGAGCGTGTCGTCGTCGAGCCGGCAGACGCCCCATCCCTGTCCGCCGAATGCCCAGACTGCGGACCGTTCGAGCGTGGCCGCCTCCCACACCAACGCCCTTCCGGCCTTCCAGGTGAGCTGGAGGATGCGCCCGTCGCCCAGGGCGGTCAACCCCTCGCCGAACAGCCCGGGATCCAGCGCCACCGATCCGAGCAGGCGCCCGGTGGCGCGATCGACGACCCGGAGCGTCGACTCTCCGTAGATGCCCGTGCTCTCCCACAGGTGTCCGTCGACGACCTCGAGGCCCTGGGTGAAGGCGGTCGGGTCGTGGGGATGCTCGGCTAGCACCCGGGGCACGAGGCGCTGCACCGTTGCAACATCCCCCGGCGAGGCGCATCCCGACAGCAGGCCCGACAGGCCCGACAGGCCCAACAGGCAAAGCAGGCCCAGCACCCGGTTCGCGGAAAGGATGCGTTGGGCGACAGAATGCGTCACGATGACAGATGGTACGAACGGCGGGACGGTCGCCCACTTTCGGGAGCCGGAAACCGGTCGGATCGGTGGTGACGGGCCCGGCATCGCGTATCTCGACTGGGGTGGCGACGGCTTCCCGCTGGTGGTCCTGCACCCGAACGGCTTCTGCGCCGGGATGTACCACCCCCTGGCAGCCCGACTGGCCGACGGCTTCCGGTTGGTGGGCGTTGACCTCCGGGGCCACGGTGCCAGCGAGACCGTCACCGACGGGGCGCTGCTCGGTAACGACGCCATGGCCGGTGACGTGCTCGACGTGGTCGACCACCTCGGCATCGACGGTTTCGCCATGCTCGGTGTCTCCCTCGGTGGCGGCGTGGCTGCGGTGGTGGCCGCCGAGGCGCCGGACCGGGTCCGGTCGCTGGTGCTCTGCGAGGCCATCGCCATCGATCCCGGGGAGCGGGAGAGGCTGGGGGTTCCGTTCGGGGACGGTGAGAGCCCGTTGGTAGCGGGAGCAAGGCGCCGGCGCCGCGTCTGGGACGACCGTGCGACGGTGGTGGCCTCGTACGGTTCCCGTGCGCCGCTCGACGCCCTCGACCCCGAGGTGCTGGCCGCCTACGTCCGTTGGGGGTTCGTCGACCGGCCGGACGGCCGGATCGAGCTGGCCTGCGATCCGGAGACCGAGGCGACCATCTTCGGAACCAGCCGTCCCCACGGTCCGATCTACTCCTTCGAGCGCCTGGCCGACGTCCGCTGCCCGTCCTCGGTGCTCTACGGCAGCCGTACCGACCTGTCTTCCGAGTGGTTCGACGCACAGGCAGAGGTGCTCGGCGTCGAGCCGCAGGTGGTCGATGGCGGGCACTTCCTGCTGTTCGAGGACCTGGACCGGGCCGACCGGTTGATCCGGCGGGCGCTGGGCTGATCCTCTCCTGTAACTACTGTCAGACCCGCTTCCCGCAAGGCCAGGAGCCACCATGACCGTCGTCCATCCTGTCGAACTCTCGAACCGGATCATCGACACCGGCACCGCCGAGCCTCCCCACAACCGCGTCACCGAACTCCTCAGCGAGGTCGGCGACAACCTGGCCGTGGTCGAGTCGTTCTCGCACTGCTGGGCGCTGCGCACCGACGAGGGCCTGGTGTGCATCGACGCCAGCGGCGCCCAGTCCGGGGTCGCAGTGGTAGGGGCCCTGAGGGCATGGTCGGACGATCCGCTCCACACGCTGGTCTACACCCACGGCCACGTCGACCACGTGGGCGGCAGCGGGGCGTTCGTGGCCGATGCCGAGGCCCGGGGCCACGCCCGCCCACGGGTGGCTGCACACGAGGCTGTCCAGGACCGGTTCGAGCGCTACAGGCTCACCAACGGATGGAACCTGGCCATCAACCGGCGCCAGTTCGGCGGGGTGCGTGCGAAGATCGGCCTCGGCGGTGAGGGCCGGCGCTTCCTGCCCGACGACGTCGCGGAACCGGATCTGACCTACCGCGACCGGGTCGAGGTCGAGGTGGGCGGCCGGCGACTCGAACTCCGACACGCCAGGGGCGAGACCGACGACCACACGTGGGTCTGGGACCCCGAGGACCGGGCCGTCTATGCCGGCGACTTCGTGATCTGGGTGTTCCCCAACGCCGGCAACCCGCAGAAGGTGCAGCGCTATCCGATCGAGTGGGCCGCTGCGTTGCGCCAGATGCTCGCCGCCGGTGCCGAGAAGGTCTATCCGGCACACGGTCTGCCGATCGTCGGCCGGGCGCGGGTCGAGACCGTGCTGGGCGACATGGCCGACGCCCTCGAGCACCTGGCCGATGCCACCCTGGAGATGATGAACGAGGGCGCCACGATCGACGAGGTCATCCACTCGGTCCGGGTGCCCGAACACCTCGCCGACCGGCCATGGCTGGCACCCCAGTACGACGAGCCCGAGTTCGTGGTGCGCAACGTCTACCGTCAGTTCGGCGGCTGGTGGGACGGCAACCCGGCCCACCTCAAGCCGTCGCCCGACGCTGTCCTGGCAGCCGAGATGGTGGCCATGGCCGGGTCGGTCGAGGCGCTCACAGACCGGGCGCTCGACCTGGCCGGGTCCGGAGACCTGCGCCTGGCCTGCCACCTGGTCGAACTGGCCGTGGCAGCCGAGCCCGAACACGAGGGCGCCCACCGTGTGCGGGCCGAGGTCTACTGGCGGAGGCGGGCAGCCGAGCGGTCCCTCATGGCGAAGGGCGTCTACGCAGCGGCGGCCCGCGAATCCGAGGCCGCCTTCGGCGAGGTCACCGGCACCGACAAGATGCGCGACGCCATCGGCCGTTCGCTCGGTTAGCGACCGTCTTCGGCGGAGAGCATCAGGCGTCCACCTTCGAGCCTCGGAGATTCGCCGACGTCTTCGGCGATGAGGGCCGAGGTGGCGAGGCCGGGGGCCGGGTCGATGGCGCCGAGGGCCGACGCCAGGTGGGCAGCGTGCGAGACGCCGACGGCACCGTCCAGCAGCGATGTGATGACGATCCCGAGGCCCGCCTCCCGTGCGATGGTGGTCAGTTCGGCGGCCACGACGATCCCGCCGACAGCCGACGGCTTGAGCACCAAGAGGTCGGTGGCGCCGGCTGCGATCACGGCGGCGACCCCTTCGGGCGACGTGGCGGATTCGTCGACTGCGATGGGGATGGGGGAGCCGGCCCGCACGGCGGCGAGTGCGTCGATCCCCGCCACCGGTTCCTCGACGAACTCGATGTCGAATCCGGCGAGTTGCTCGAGGTGGCCCAGGGCCTCGTCGACGTCCCAGGCGCCGTTGGCGTCGAGGCGGATCGCCACCCCGGGTCCGACGGCGTCCCGCAGGGCTGCAACCCGGTCGAGGTCTACGTCGAAGGCGAGCACCCCGACCTTGGCCTTCAGCGTCCGGTGGCCGGCTTCGACGGCGGCCCGGCCGGCAGCGGCCAGGTCGTCGGGTGTGGCGCCTGCGACGAGGGCCGACACGGCGAACGACGAGGGGCTGTCGGGGTTCAGGTGCCGGTGCAGCGGGAGGCCTGCGGCACGGGCCGCCAGGTGCAGGAGCGCCCCGTCGACGGCGGCCCTGGCGGTCGGCGTGGCCGGTGGCTCGATTCGTTCGTCCTCGGCCAGCCAGTCGAGGATGGCCTGGCCGGCCTCGTCGGCGGTCTCGGGCGTGAAGCCGGGAAGTGGGGCGGCCTCGCCCCAACCGATGTTGCCGTCGGCGTCGGAGAGGCCCAGCAGCAGGATCTCACGGTCTCCGACCGGGCCGTGTGCGGTCGCCACGGGACGGTGCATCCGCAGGGTTCGGCGGACCAGTCGGGCACCGGTGACCTCGGGCCTGCTCACGTGCCGTCCACGCCTGCGAGGAACTCGGCGACCGCCGTC
This sequence comes from Actinomycetota bacterium, assembly GCA_014381945.1. Classification (GTDB taxonomy): domain Bacteria; phylum Actinomycetota; class Acidimicrobiia; order Acidimicrobiales; family MedAcidi-G1; genus S20-B6. Next base: position 42,736 of record JACNKQ010000034.1, on the reverse strand, counting down.
GCCACGGCTGGCAGGTTCTCCACGTGGGCGGCGTGGCCCGCCTCGGGGACCACCTCGATGGTCGCATTCGGCAGTCCTGACGCCATGCGGAACGCCAGGCGCCGGTAGCGGGCGTCCTCCTCGCCGACGACGAGCAGAACCGGTCCGCTGACACCGTGGAGCCCACCCCAGAACGACGGCTGTGCCCCGGTGCCGGAGCCCAACAGGCTGGCGACCAGCCCGTCGGGATCGTTGGAGAGCCGTTGGGCACGGGTCCCGGCGAGGAAGAGGTCTCCGAGACGCTGCTGGGAGGCGAACAGCGGCAGGGCCATCCAGTGGTCGACGAACCACTCGAGGCCCTGCTCGACCAGGTCGTCGGCCAGCGCTGCGTCGGAGCGCCGTCGTGCCGCCCGCTCGGCATCCGTGGGGTAGCCGGCGGTGCTTCCGATGAGGATGGTGGACCTGATCCGTTCCGGGTGGCGGACGGCGAGGCCCAGGGCGAGGCGCCCCCCCATCGAGTAGCCGAGCACGTCGGCCTCGTCGATGTCCCGCTGGTCGAGGATGTGGACGAGGGCATCGAGCGTGGACTCGAAGCGGTGGTCGGGGGGGTCCAGCAGGCCGGTACGGCCGTGGCCCGGGAGGTCGACGGCGAGCACCATCCGCCGGTCGGTGACTGTGCGGCCGAGCGGCCACATGGCGGCGGTCGATCCGGTGAAGCCGTGGAGCATCAGCAGCGCCGGGCCGTCGCCCTCGACCTCGACGTGCAGGTCGGCTGTCACGGTCCGACCTCCTGGAGCAACGCCTCGACCACGGCGGCGGCTTCCCGGTGCAGTCCGACGTTGGTGGCCGCATCGACCGGGACGTGCACGATGTGGAGCCCCGGCTGCCCGAAGGTGGATGCCAACGCTGTGTCGAGCGTCGATCGGTCGGTGGCCACGGTGTACGAGGCTCCGCAGAGCGGGGCGACGTGGGCCAGGTCGAGGCCGTGCGGCGTGTGGAACAGCCGATGGTGGTCGACGGTCGGGGAGTCGGCGATCGGCAGGAACGAAAAGATGCCGCCGCCGTCGTTGTCGACCACGACGACGGTGAGGTCGGCGCCCAGCCGGCTGGCGGCGGTGAGGCCCGAGAGGTCGTGGAGCAGCGCCAGGTCGCCTGTCAGCAGCACGGTGGGATCGGGCGAGCCGACGGCCACGCCCAAGGCGGTCGAGGCCTGGCCGTCGATGCCGTTGGCGCCGCGGTTGGCGAGCACGCGCAGGGGCCGGGTCGATGCGGGGAGGAATGCGTCGAGGTCGCGGATCGGCATCGAGTTGGCGACGACCAGGTTCAGGGGGCCGGTCAGGGCGTCGATGGCGGCGACCACGGACGGCTCGTCGAACGGCGCTGCTGCGGCGAAGTCGGCGACGGCACCAGTCGCTGCCTCCTCCGCGCCGGTCCATGCCGAGGTCCAGTCGGTGCTGTCGTGCACCGGTGCCTCGACCGTGACGGCCCATGCCCCCGGCTCGTGGTCGATCCGGTCGGTGACGGCGAGGGCGGCGTCGGGATGGCGCCCCAGGTGGTCGACGGTGATGACCGTCGTCGGGCGGTTCCGCTCCATCCAGAGCCGGTAGGCCCTGCTGGTCGGCATGGCGCCGAGTTGGACCACCACGTCGGGTACGTGCCGGTCGGCCCACGGTGTGGGGAAGAGGTGCTCGCCGCAGGCCACCACTGGCGCCGTCTCAACGTGTGGTCCGCAGCGAAGCCCGGAGGCCGGGTCGGCCACGACGGGCCAGCCCGTGCGGACGGCGAGGTCGGCCACTGCGGTGATGCCGGCCTCGTCGAGGCCCATGGGTCCGGCGACCAGCAGGCCACGGGGCGTGTCGGGGAGCGGGGGCGGGCGCGGCCAGGTTGCCGGACCGGGTACGGCCAGCAGGTCAACCGGTGCAGGATCGGTGTCCGGTGGCTCAAGCGGCTCGCGCAGCGGCCAGTTGAGGTGGACCGGCCCGGTCGCAGGTCCGACGGCCGACCCGAGCAGCGAAACGGCCAGTGCCGCAGCAGCCGCAGGCGGTTCGGATCCGGCGACCGCCGCTTCCACGAACCGGCGGACGTGGGTGCCGTAGAGGTTCTGCTGGTCGATGGTCTGGGGGGCGCCACGGCCCTGCAGTTCGGGTGGCCTGTCGGCGGTGACCACGAGGAGCGGCACGCCGGAGTGGAAGGCCTCGACGACGGCAGGCAGGTAGTTGGCGGCGGCGGTGCCCGACGTGCAGACCAGCGCCACGGGTCGCCGGGTGGTGCGTGCCAGGGCCAGGGCGAAGAAGGCGCCGGCCCGTTCGTCGAGGTGGATCGACAGGTCCAGGCCGTCGGTGCGGTCGGCGGCGATGGTCAGCGGCGTGGAACGGGAGCCCGGAGAGACGGCGACGTGGGCGACGCCGCCGGCGACCAGTTGGGCGAAGAACGCCCGCAGAGCCGCCTGGACGGCGACGGGGTCGGCGTTCACGATCCCTCCGATGCGGCCAGCACCGGGCCCAGCATCGCCCGCAACTTCACATCGGTCTCGAGCAGCTCGCGGTCCGGATCGCTGCCTGCGACGACGCCGGCACCGGCGTACAGGACCGTGCCGGAGGGCCCGACCAGCGCCGACCGCAGAGCCACCCGGAACTCGCCGTCGCCTGCGGCGTCCAGCCAGCCCACGGGGCCGGCGAACCAGCCGCGCTCCATGCCCTCGTGTCGACTGCGGAGACCCGAGGCGAGGTCGGCGGGGTGGCCGGAGACGGCCGGTGTCGGGTGGAGGGCACCGACCAGGTCGAGCAGGCCGATGCCGTCGGGCAGGTCGGCGTCGATCGGGGTGTGGAGGTGCTGGATGCCGTGGAGCCTCAGCAGTTCGGGTTCGATCGGATGCCGGGGGTCGATTCCGAGCCCCTCGAGGGCTGCGGTCACGGCATCGACCACCACGGCGTGCTCGTTGCGTTCCTTGGGGCTGGTCAACAGGCCCTGGCCGAGGGCGGCGTCGATGGTCGGGTCGTCGTGGCGGGGCGCCGACCCTGCGAGGGCGGCGGTGTGCAGTCGGCCCCCACGGAGGGCAGCGAGCCGTTCGGGGGTTGCCCCCACGAAGGCAGTCGCCCCGTCGCCCACGCAGAAGGTGGCGCACCCGGGGTACTGGCTGCGCAGGGTGGCCAGGAGCAGGGGAAGGTCCGGCCGGAGGTCGATGCTGATCGAACGGCACGGAACGGCCTTCACGAGATCACCACGGCCGATGGCGTCCAGGGCCAGGCGGATCAAGCGGCGGTAGTGCTCGCGCCCGGTGTCGTCGGACCAGTCGGCGGGGTCGACCTCGAGATGCTCCAGCGGCAGGGGAGCCGGCGTCGAGGGACCGGGGCCCGGACGACCGTCGATGACGGTCATCCACGAGCGCCCGTCGTGTCGCAGCACCTGGACAGAAGGCAGGACCAGGCGCCCGGAGCCGAGTGGCCGCCAGTGTTCATCGGGCTCATTCCGGTCGAAGGCGAAGCCGGCTGCCAGGCGGGGGAGGGGCGCGCCGTCGGGTGCTTCGACGACGAGCCGGTCCAGGATCCGTTCGGCCACCAGGGCTGCATCGGCGAACCGCTCCTTGCCGGCCGGCTGGACGGAGGCCGCCCGGCCGAGCCCGACCCAGGCGATGTCGTCCTCGGGTACCTCCCAGTACCAGGCGTCGCCGGGGGAGGCCGCCAGCCAGGCGAGCGGGTCGGCCGCAGCAGTCGAGGCGTCGAGTTCGACGGTGGTGGCCGCAAGGACATCGTCGGTTTCATGGGAAAGGGGGTTCAGGGCCATTCGCAGCGGACCTCAAGGTCGTCGGCGGCGACGAGGGCGTCGGCCAGGGCGTGCCGGTCGCCGTCGCCCATGCGCTCGCGGGCCCGGGCTACGAGGGTGCGGTGGAAGTGCTGGGCCACAAGCCGGACGACGGCGGGCAGCAGGGTCCTGACCACCTCGGCCAGGTCCTGGTCCGGGTCGGCATCCGCCTTGACGTGTGCCTCGAAGAGTTCGACGGCCCGCCGGACGACCTCGTCGACGTTGGTGGCATGGTCGGCGGCGAGGTGGACGAGTTCGTCGAGCGGGATGCCGGCGTTGCTGATGGCGAGCCCGGCCTGCACCATCGCCACGGCGCCATCGTCGAAGCGCTGCTCCGGGTCGTCGCCTTCGAGGGGCTGGAGCAGCCCGTTGTCGACCAGCAGGACCACGAGGCCCTCCGGCACGCCGGCCTGTTCGGCGACCTCGGAGCGGGAGAGCGATCTGGCACGCGCCCCGTCGGCGAGCCGGCCCAGGTCGTCGGTCGGCTTGTCGCCGAGGTCGCGGATCTGGGCGAGCGTGAAGCCGTCGTCGGCCAGCCGGCGGATCTCGGCCAGCCGTGCGGCATGGGTGTCGCCGTACTCGGAGTGGCGCCCGACGCGGCGAGGCGGGGCGAGCAGACGCAGCCGCTGGTAGTAGCGGATGGTGTCGACGCTGGTGCCGGCCTCGGCGGCCAGGTCCTCGACGCGCAGCGTGCGGGCTTCCGACATGCCCTGATTGTAGGAGCAGACACTCTGAGTGTAAACACTCGTCGTGTCGGGAGGCATCCTGGCTCGCCCCCGGCCTCTGACATGCGATGATGGCCCCGTGAGCAGCGCACCCGTGGACTACATCGCCCGCACCCGCGAGCAGTACGACGCCCTGGGCTACGAGCCCTACCGCTGGGCCGAGCGCCCCGACCCGCCGCCCTGGACGCCGCTGGCAAAGCCGGTCGCCGAGTCGAGCGTCGCCCTGCTGGCCTCCGGCGGCGCCTATCGCCGGGGACACGTGGCCTTCCACTGGAACGACGACACCGGGATCCGCATGGTCCGCACCGACGAGCCGGCCGTCGACGTGCGCCTCACGCACTTCGCCTACGACCTGGTGCCCGCCCGTGAGGACCCCAACATCGTGTTCCCGATCGACCGACTCCACGAACTCGTCGACGAGGGTGTCATCGGAGGGCTTGCCCCCGAGGCCGTCGCCTTCATGGGCGGCATCTACTCGGTGCGCCGTGCCGAGGCCGAACTGGTGCCACAGGTAGTCGAAGCTGTCGCGGCTATGGACGTCGACCTGGCGCTGCTGGTGCCCGTCTGACCGGTCTGCCACCAGACCGTGGGTCTGGTCGCACGGGCGCTCGAGGAAGCCGGCGTCCCCACCCTCTGCCTCACCGCCGCCCACAGCATCACGGCTGCGGCCAACCCGCCCCGGGCGGCGTTCGTCGACATGCCGCTCGGCTACACCGCCGGCCGCCCCCACGAACCCGACTTCCAACGTGACCTGCTCCGGCGGGCGTTCGCCGCCTTCGCCACCATCGATGCGCCGGGCACCATCGTCGACACCGGTGTCCGTTGGTCCGACGACGATTCATGGAAGGACAGCGCCAGCAGCGGCCTCAGCAACGGGGTCGTCAGCGCCGAGGGCGACACCCGGAGCGAACGCAGCCCGGAGCCCCAGTACCAGTACGACGACGACCGCCGGGCCGCCGAAGGCGCCTGAGCGCACCCGCAATCCGCAATCGCAACCTTTTCCTCAACTCCGAGACGTAGACCATGACGATCGACCCGGTTCTCACAGCCATCCTCGAGGCCTTTCCGATGGTGCTCGACGACCTGGGTTCCATGACGGCCCAGGAGGTGCGGGCCGTGTTCGAACAGCGGGATCCGCCGCCGGGCGAAGAGGTGGCCTCCGTCGAGGACCTGGAGGTGCCCGGACCGCAAGGCCCCCTGCCGGTGCGCGTCTACCGGCCCGAGGGTGCCGACGATCCCGACCCGGGTCCGGTGGTCGTGTTCTTCCACGGGGGCGGTTGGGTGCTCGGCAGCATCGACAGCCACGACGCCTCCTGTCGGGGGCTCGCCAACCGCACCGGCGCCGTGTTCGCGTCGGTCGGCTACCGCCTGGCGCCCGAGCACCCGTACCCGGCCGCCGCCGACGACTGCTATGCGGCGACCCGCTGGGTGTCCGACCACGCCACCGACCTGGGCGTCGATCCCGGGCGCCTCGCCGTCGCCGGCGACAGCGCCGGCGGCAACCTGGCGGCCGTCGTCTGCCAGATGGCACGCAACCGCAGCGGCCCGGCCATCGCCTTCCAGTCACTCGTCTACCCGGTCACCGACCTCGACTTCGACCGCTGGCCCTCGATGGACGAAAACGCCGACGGCCCCCTGCTCACCCGTGACGGCATGGACTGGTTCGCACGGCACTATGTCGGGTCGCTGCCGTTCACCGACGATCCCTACGCCGCCCCGATCCGGGCCACCGACCTGTCTGGGCTGCCGCCGGCCCACGTGTCGACCGCCGGACACGACCCGCTCCGGGATGAGGGCGCCGGATACGCCGAGGCGTTGGCCGCCGCCGGCGTCGCTGTCGGGTACGACAACTTCGCTACCATGATCCACGGATTCGTCGGATTTGCCGACGTGGTCCCCGCCGCCGGAGAGGCCCGGGACAGAATCGCCGCCGCCCTACGGGCCGGGCTCGCCTAGGCGAGCCCGCCTTCGCCATCGGTCGCCGTGCCGGCGGCCAGCAGGGCCTCTATTTCTCCTTCGCTGCGGCCTATCTGGGTCAATACCTCCCGGGTGTGCTCACCGATCCCGGGGGCCGTCGAACGGGCCTCCCAGGGGGTGCCGGCGAAGTCGACCGGCGAGGCGACCATCAGCGTGCTCGATGAACCGTCGGGCACCTCGACCATCGCCCCCGAGGACTGGAATGCCGGGTCGCCCAGCAGCGACTCGAGGTCGTTGATCGGCGACCAGAAGAACTCGGGTTCGGCGTCGAACGCCTCCTCCCATTCGGCCATGGTCCTGGTGGCGAACACCTCGTCGAGCAGGGCGATCAACTCGGTGGAGTTGATGGCGCGTTCGCGGACCGTGACGAAGCGCTCGTCGTCCATCCACTCAGGGTGGCCGACAGCGCGTGCCAGCGGCGGCCAGTGCCGCTCGCCGTCGAGTCCGACGATCCAGAAGTGGCTTCCGCAGCCGGCGGTGTAGTTGTTCATGCACGGGTTGCCCATCGTGCTACGGGTGCCGAGACGCATCGGGGTGCCCCACATGAGCATCGTGTTCACGTCGAACCCGATCGTGTACACGCCCTGCCGGAGCAGCGACGTCGACACCAGCTGCCCCTCGCCGGTGCGCTCCCGGTCGAACAGGGCCGCCGACACGGCGGCAGCCCCCGAGATGCCCGTCGAATGGTCGCCCATGCCGCCCCGCTGGAAAGGCGGGTCGCCGCCGGGTTCGGTCAGCAGGTGGGCGATACCAGACCGGGACCAGAAGGCGGCGATGTCGTAGGCGGCCCGGTCGGCGTCGTCGCCCTCGCGGCCGTAGCCGGTGATGTGGCAGTAGACGAGGCGGGGGAGCCGCCCACAGACCGTTTCGGCGTCGAGGCCGAGACGTTCGAGGGCGCCGATCCGGAGGTTCGTGACGAACACGTCGGCTTCGGCGATCAGGTCGAGGGCGATCCCGAGGCCGTCGGCGTCGGTCAGGTCGAGGGCGATGCTGCGCTTCGAGCGGTTGTCGAGTTCGAACGGCGGGTTGCTCGGCAGGTCGCCACCGAGGATCTTCCGGAACAGGCGGGCCGGGTCCCCGGACGGGGGCTCGATCTTGACCACGTCGGCGCCCCAGTCGGCGAGGATCCCACCCGTCGCCGGGCCCGCCACCCAGATACCCAACTCGACCACCTTCACGCCGGTCATCGGTCCGGACATCGCTTCTCACTCCCCTGGTCGTCGTCGAACAGCGACGCTACGTCCCGGTGCTCCCGTCGATCCTGTCGGGCGGCCGGGCTGCGGGATCAGCCCGTTAGCGTCCCGACCCATGATCCTGTTCGTCTGCACGGGCAACATCTGCCGTTCACCCATGGGCGAGGCGCTGCTGCGCCACCACCTCGCCGCCAACGGGGCCGACCAGCCGGTCGCCTCGGCCGGCACACATGCCATGGGCGGCGGGCCGGCGACGGGACACGGGATCGAGGTGCTTGCCGGCCGGGGCATCGACATGACCGGGCACCGCAGCCGACACCTCGATGCCGAGATCATCGACGGGGCCGACCTGATCGTGGCCATGACCCGACAGCACCAGGCCGTCGTGGGCCGGCTCGACCCGACGGCCCGTGGACGGACGTTCCTCGCAGGCGAGGCGGCCCGCCTGAGCGGACAGGTGGGACCACCCGCAGCCGACGAGGGCCTCAGGGCCTGGGCGGTACGCCTCGACGGTGCCCGCGGCGGCCACATGACCACCGGCCGGGTGGCCGACGAGGTCGCCGACCCGTACGGCGAGAACCGCGACGCCTACGAGCAGATCGCGAACCGGCTCGACGGCCTCTGCTCGGCCCTGTCCCGCCTGCTTTCCAGCCTGCGCTGAGCAGTACGGTCGGCGGCATGGACCCCTCGTTTTGCGCGTCGGAGATCGCCTTCGCCGACGAGGCCCGGACCTGGCTCGAAGAGCATCTTGTCGGAGACTTCGCGGGCCTGAGGGGGCGTGGCGGCATGGGTCGTGACGACATCGCACCCGAGGTCCTCATCGCATGGGAGCGGGAGTTGGCCTCGGGCGGCTGGCTGGGGCTCGACTATCCGAGGGAGATGGGGGGCCGCGGCGCCACTTTGTTCGAGCAGGTCGTGTTCCACCGGGCCTATGCCGAGGCCCGTGCCCCGGGGCGGCTCCCCAACATCGGGTTGACGCTGCTGGGCCCGACCCTCCTGGCGTTCGGCAGCGTCGAACAGCAGCAGCGGTTCCTGCCGGGGATCATCGCCGGAGAGGAGTTCTGGTGCCAGGGCTACTCCGAGCCCGATGCGGGTTCCGACCTGGCGAACGTGTCCACCAGCGCCCGCCTCGATGGCGGACGCTGGCTGGTCTCCGGCCAGAAGGTCTGGACATCCCTCGCCCAGTTCGCCCAGTGGGCGTTCGTCGTCGTCCGTACCGACCCGGACAGCGAGCGCCACAGGGGGCTCTCCTACCTGCTGGTGCCGATGGACCAGCCGGGGGTCGAGGTCCGGCCCATCGTCCAGATCACCGGCGGTTCGGAGTTCAACGAGGTCTTCTTCGACACCGCCGCCACCGACGCCGACCTGGTCGTGGGCGGCGTGGGCAACGGCTGGAAGGTCGCCATGGGCACGCTCGGCTTCGAGCGTGGTGCGTCGACGCTCGGCCAGCAGGCCGGCTTCCGCCAGGAACTCGAGGCGCTGACCGCCCTGGCGGCGGACACGGGAGCAATAGACGACCCGGTGCTGCGCCAGGACCTGATGCGCGCCCACAGCGAGCTCGAGATCATGCGCTGGAACAACCTGCGGATGCTCAGCGTCCTCGGGACCGGTGGTGCACCCGGCCCGGAGATGTCGATCGGCAAGCTCTTCTGGGCCACCTGGCACCGCCGTCTCGGCGAGCTCGGCATGAGGATCCGGGGCGCTGGCGGGATGGTCGCCGGATCAGCGGGCGATGCCGCGACGGTGTCGCCCGAGGATCCGCTCGGCCTCGGCTACGAACTCGACGGCCTACAGCGCACGTTCCTGTACAGCAGGGCCCACACCATCTACGCCGGCACCAACCAGGTGCAGCGCAACGTGATCGGGGAAAGGGTGCTGGGCCTGCCCCGCGGGCCCCGCTAGTTCCCGCTGCGACCGGGGTGCGTATTGTTGTAGTCGAGTCGTTGTAGTCGAGTCGTTGTAGTCGAGCGAACCGAGGAGAACCCGTGGCCGAGGCCTACATCGTCGATGCCGTACGAACCCCGACAGGCAAGAGGGGCGGTGGCCTTTCACAGGTCCACCCCGCCGACATCGGCGCCCATGTGATCAGCGCCCTGCTTGAACGCACCGGCGTCGACCCGATGGCGGTCGAGGATGTGGTGTTCGGCTGCCTCGACACCATCGGCCCGCAGGCCGGCGACATAGCCCGCACCGCCTGGCTGGCAGCCGGCCTCCCGGAGGCGGTTCCCGGAACCACCATCGACCGCCAGTGCGGGTCCGGCCAGCAGGCCGTCAGCTTCGCCGCCATGGGCGTCTGGGCCGGCGTGCAGGACCTGGTCGTTGCCGGTGGTGTCCAGAACATGAGCATGATCCCGATCGCTGCAGCCATGGAGGTGGCGGTGCCCTACGGCCACGAGGACCCGTTCTCGGGCTCGACCGGCTGGGTCGACCGCTACGGCACACAGGAGGTGTCGCAGTTCCGGGGCGCCGAGTTGATCGCCCAGAAGTGGGACATCACCCGCGAGGACATGGAGGCCCTGGCCCTTGCCAGCCACCAGCGGGCGGTCACGGCCATCGACGAGGGCCGCTTCGACGCCGAGGTCGTGCCGATGGCCGGTGTCGAACACGACGAGGGTCCCCGCCGAGGAACATCCCTAGAGAAAATGGCATCTCTGGCACCGCTGGTCGAAGGTGGGCGGCTCACCGCTGCGGTCGCCAGCCAGATCAGCGACGGTGCTGCGGCGCTGTTGATCGCATCGGAGCGGGCGGTCGATGAGCACGGCCTCACCCCGAGGGCTCGCATCCACCACGTCAGCGTGCGCGGAGACGATCCCATCTACATGCTGACCGGCCCCATCGCCGCCACCGCCTATGCGCTGGAACGCACCGGCATGTCGATCGACGACTTCGACCTCTTCGAGTGCAACGAGGCCTTCGCCTGCGTCCCGCTGGCCTGGATGCGCGAACACGACGTGCCACACGGGAAGGTCAACGTGAACGGCGGCGCCATCGCCCTGGGGCATCCGTTGGGCTGCACGGGCGCCAAGCTGATGACGACCCTGCTGCACGAACTCGAGCGCACCGGCGGCCGCTTCGGCCTCCAGACCATGTGCGAGGGCGGCGGCCAGGCCAACGTCACGATCCTGGAGCGGCTCTGATATCGGGCCTGCGCCTGGTTCGCCTCAGGCGATCCGGTCGATGAGACCCCAGTCGAGCGCCGTCGCAGCGTCGATCGCCTCACCTTCGAGGCACCAGGCCATCGTTCGCTGACGGCCGATCCTGCGGGGAACGCTGACCGTCCCACCGGCCCCGGGGATGAGGCCCATCGAGACCTCGGGCAGGCAGAATGTGGCATCGGCTCTGGCCTCCACCCGAAGGGCAAAGGTGGCCAGCTCGACACCGGCTCCAACCGCTGCCCCGTGCACCCGAACCGTGAGGCGGTCGGCCAGCCGGTCCATCCAGGGGGCGGCGTTGGCCGTCGTGCGGATGAGATGGGCGGTGGCCGGGTCGTCGACTCTGCCGAACTCGGCGGTGTCGCCACCGGCGCAGAACGCCGGACCGGCCCCGTCGAGGACGATGGGCCGGTCGTCGCCTGCGGCGAGTCCCCGCAGGGCCTCGACGAGGGCGTCGCGCATGGCCGCCGAGAACAGGTTGCGCAGGCGGGGGCGGTTGAGCGTGAGGTGCACCCGGGCGCCGTTGTCGTCGACGAGCACCGGCGGTTCCGGCTCGTCGGGTCGGACACGGCGGCCCCGACCGGACAGCCAGGCGGCGAACTCGGGCCCCGCTTGGAGCGTGGCGTAGGCGGTCGACTCGAGTAGGAGCGCCGCCTCGATCGGCAGCCCCTCGGAGGCCCGCAGCACCTGGGCGAGGGCGGTCGCAGCGTTCGGCCGACCGTGGACCGCCTCGGCCAGCAGGAGGGCTGAAGCCGGGTCGCCGGCGACGGCGTCGAATCCGGGGGCATCGCCACCGGGCGCAACGATCCCGATCGACACCACCGGGAGCAGCCCGAGCGGGTCGAGGGCATCGGCCGACAACAGGTGGGCATCGTCGACCACGATCGCCGGCACGCCCCGGAGTGCACCGGCGTCGAGGTCGGCGGTCGGACCCGAAAGCCGCTCGGAGGCCTCATCGGCCGACCACACGACGGGTGTCATGACAACAGTGTGGCCTGTTCCGACGGCCCCGTCAGGCGTCGCCGAGGTGCGCCAACTGCTCGCGCAGGACGCGCCGCAGGAGTTTGCCGGTGTCGTTGTAGGGCAGCCCTTCGAGGAACTCGACGTGGTCGGGGGTGCGGTTCGAACGCAACTCATGGCGCACGAGTGCGCACAGTTCATCGGCGGAAACGTCTGCGCTGACATACGCGACCACCGCCACGACGATGCGCTCGCCCCATTCACGGTCGGGGAGGCCGATGGCGGCAGCGTCGGCGACCGCCGGGTGCCGCAACAGCACCTCCTCGATCTCGCCCGGTGAGATGTTCTGGCCGCCCTTGACGATGACGTCGTCGATGCGGCCGGTGACGAACAGGAAGCCCTCGTCGTCCAGCCATCCGCCGTCGTTGGTGGGGAACCAGCCCTCTGCGGTGAGCCTCGAGCCCTGCCCCCGGTACTCGCCGGAGACCTGTTCGCCCCGGAGCCAGATGTCGCCCGGCTCGCGGTCCGGGGCCTCTGCGCCGGCCCCGTCGCGGATCGACACCTCGATGCCCGGGAGCGGCCGGCCCACGGACGCAAGGCGCCGCCGCACGTCCGGGTCGTCGCTGGCGACCGCTGCCCGGTGCTCGTCGGGTCCGAGCAGGGCGACCGTCGAACTGGTCTCGGTCAGCCCGTAGGCGTTGACGAACCTCGTGTCGGGGAGCAGGTCGAGCGCCTTTTCGATCACCGGCTGTGGCATGCGGCCTCCCCCGTACGAGAGCGCACGAAGGGTGGGGAGCCCGGGGGAGCCCGGGCCCTCGGCTTCGAGGTGTTCGACGATCCGGGCCAGCATCGTCGGCACGACCATGGCGCTGGTCACCCCCTCGGCACGGACCAGGTCGATCCATGCGCCGGGCTCGAAGGTCGGGAGCTGGAGCAGGCGGCGTCCGGCGAAGACGTTCGAGAGGATCGCCGCGATTCCGGCCACGTGGTACGGCGGGACGCTCACAAGGGCCGCCTCCTCCTCACCGGCCGAGCCGAAGTCGACGGATCCGAGGATGTAGGAGACCAGGTGGCGTTGGCGCAGGACAGCCGCCTTGGGGTCCCCCGTCGTGCCGCTGGTGAACAGCAGCACGGCCACGTCCTCGCCCTCGAACCTCCAGTCGGGTTCGACGGAACGGGTGGTCTGCAGTTCCTTCCACATGACGTCGCGGTCGACGACCCCGAGCCCGTCGAGCCCGTCGAGCCGACCGGTCGTGCCGGGCTGGGCGACGGCCAGGGCCGGCGATACCCGTCCGGCGAGCATGCGCAGCTCACCGTCTGGCAACCGGTAGTTGAGGGGGACGAAGGGGATCCCCGCCCAGGAGGAACCGAAGAGCAGCGCCGGAAGCGCCTCGGAGGAGACGTCGGCGAGCACCAGGTGCCCGGCCTCGACGGAACGGAGCCGGTCGGCGGTGGCGGCCGCCCGCCCGAACAGGTCGGCGAAGGTCAGGCCGTCGGCACGGGAGCCGACAGCCACACGGTCGGCGAAGCCACCGGCCGCCATCTCGAGCAGCATCATGAGGTTCACGGCAGTCTGTCTGTTCTGCTCGGGGGCGGGGGCCGATCCCTCAGTCGGAGGCGGGGAGGGGCTTGGCCTCCTTGAGGCCCAGCAGCGTGCCACCGACCCCCAGGGAACCGTCGCCGGGCTTGGTGCACAGGAGCTCGAGGGTGTCGTCGCCGTCGACGTAGCGCTTGCCGAGCAGCGAGCCATCGGCGGCCCCGGCGTCGGGAGAGCCGTCCGGACCGCTCCCGCCGGCGGCGACCACCGGGCTTGCACCGCATTCCAGGTCGACGTCGCCATCGGGGGCCCGGACGACGATCACCTCGGTGGTGCACACCTGGCTGGCCCAACGGCTCCCGGGCGTGAGTTCGGGCATTACGGCTCCTCGAAGATGGTGGGTGGGGTCCGATGATCGGTCACCGGACACCGTACGCGCCACTCCTGCCCCGGAATCGCCGCTGCCGTACGATTCGTCCACGATGTCGACGAATCGCGCCGGGCCCCTTCCGGTACTCCGCAGAGCGCTGGTCGAGGCTGTCGGACAGGTCGACGGTGCTGCAGCCACCTGGGCCGCCTCGGGTGCGATGGCGCTGACCGGGGCAGCCGACGGGCCGCCCCGACAGGTCCCGGGGTCGGTCGCAACCGGCCTCGAGGCGGCAGCGGAGGCGCTGCACCGCCTCGGTGGCCTTGCAGTGGACGGGCCGGCGCTGCTGGGCGAACGTGCAGCCATTGCCGGGCTGGGTCGTGGGGGGGCGACCTCGGTTGGTGGTAGCGCCCGTCTGCTCGAAGCTGCCGATGGACCGGTGTGTCTGAACCTGGCCCGACCCGATGACGTGGCAGCGTTGCCGGCACTGCTGGAGCAGGCGATCGACATAGACGACCACCGTGCCGTCCGCCGTGCGGTCGCCGGGTGCACCGGTGCGTGGCTGGCTGAGAGGGCCGACCTGTTGGGCGTGCCGTTGGGGGTACCCGGGACGGCACCCGACGGACCCTTCACCGCCCTCGCCGCAGGTGCCGGCTTCGAGCGCCCGGATGTCCCCCTGGTCGTGGAACTCGGCTCTTTGTGGGCGGCTCCCCTGTGCGGCGACCTCCTCAGACGCTCGGGCTGTCGGGTGGTGAAGGTCGAGGCCACCGGCCGGCCTGACGCCGCCCGCCGGGGGCCGGGGGAGTTCTTCGACCTGCTCAACGGCGGAAAGGCCTCGGTGGTACTCGACCTGCGGAGGCGCCCCGGACGCGAATCGCTCGCCCGACTGGTGGCCGCCGCCGACGTCGTCATCGAGGGCAGCCGGCCCCGGGCGCTCGCCCAACTCGGGGTCGACGCACACCGGGAGGTCGAACGGGGTGCCGTCTGGTTGTCGATCACCGGCTACGGGCGGACAGGCCCCCGTGCGGGGGGCGTGGCGTTCGGCGACGACGCCGCAGTCTCGGGAGGCCTGTTCCTCGAGGATCCTCTCGCCTTCGTGGCCGACGCCGTCGCCGACCCGTCGACCGGGCTGGTGGCGGCGGTCGCCGTGCTTGCAGCACTCGACAGCGGATCCGGCGTGGTGCTCGACGTGCCGCTGGCCGGCGTTGCCCGGTGGATGGCCCGAAGCGATCCAGTGCCAACCGGGCAGCATCACGCCGAGCCACCCCGGGCCAGGTTGATCGCTCCACGGGCGGCTGACCTCGGGGCCGATACCGCCCGCATGCTGCCCTGACTCCCGCTCTGACGGGCCGTCAGGCCTAAGGTGGGCACGTGAGCCAGAACCCGACGAACGAACCGGAATCCGTCCCCAGGGACGGGCTCGCGGCGGGGCTCGACGAACGGGCCGCCGACGGCCGCATGCCGGGGCGCCGCGGGCTCGCCACCCGACAACGTCTCCTCGACGCCACCGCAGAACAACTCGAGTCATGCGGCTACCGGGACCTCAAGGTCATCGACATCGCCCGCTCCGCCGGCACCTCGCCGGCCACCTTCTACCAGTACTTCCCCGACGCCGAGGCGGCGGTGCTGGTCAAGGCAGCGGTCCTGACCGAGGCATGGCACGAGGAGCTGAGACTCCTCATCTCAGAGCGCGACTGGTCCGGCAACCCCGATGCCGCCGCGCTCGAGGTGGTCGACGGGTTCCTCACCTTCTGGACCGACCACCGGGCGATCCTCAAGGTGCTCGACCTGGCCTCGATGGAGGGCGACTTCCGTTTCCGCGACCTGCGCACATGGCTGCTCAACGGGGCCACCAACTCCCTCATGGACCTGGTCGAGGCGCACGGCAGCGACATGGACCCGAAGGCGGCGGCCGGCGTGATCATCGCCATGCTGGCCCACGTGGCCAACCACCGGCCCGGCCTCGAACGGTGGGGCGTCGACCACGATGCCCTCGTCGCGACGGTGGCGGGCATCCTGCGTCACGCCGTCATCGGCTGACCTGCCTCTGCGTGCGCCCGCCGCTACCCTGCGCCCGGTGACGCACCGAGTCAGGTTCGCCCCGTCTCCCACCGGCTACCTCCATGTCGGCAGTGCCCGCACGGCCCTGTTCAACTGGCTGCACGCCCGCTCGA
Source organism: Actinomycetota bacterium (assembly GCA_014381945.1). Classification (GTDB taxonomy): domain Bacteria; phylum Actinomycetota; class Acidimicrobiia; order Acidimicrobiales; family MedAcidi-G1; genus S20-B6. Next base: position 26,871 of record JACNKQ010000034.1, on the reverse strand, counting down.
CCGGCGGCACCTTCGTACTGCGGATCGAGGACACCGATGCCGAGCGCAACCGTCCCGAGTTGACCGAGGCGCTGCTCGCCGAACTCGAGTGGCTGGGCCTCGACTGGGACGAGGGCCCGTACTACCAGTCGGAGCGACGGGACCGCCACCGCGAAGTCGTCGAGGACCTGCTGGTTAGGGATCTGGCCTACCTCTGCGACGCCGACAACAACGAGGTCGCCGGCACGACCCTGTCCGACGGGCTGGCCGTCCGCTTCCGGATGCCCGAGGGCCGCACCGTGGCCTTCGACGACATCGTCCGCGGGGAGGTCTCCTTCGACACCTCCGACCTCGAGGACTTCGTCATCTGGCGATCGAACGGTTCGCCGATGTTCCTGTTGGCCAACGCCGTCGACGACGCCGACATGGACATCACCCACGCCATCCGCGGCGAGGACCTGCTCTCGGGCGTGCCCAAGGTGCTCCTGCTGCTCGACGCCATGGGCGCACCTCACCCCGCCTATGCCCACCTGCCGCTGCTGGTCAACGAGTCCCGCCAGAAGCTGTCCAAGCGGCGCGACGACGTGGCGATGGGCGATTTCCGGGACCGGGGCTACCTACCGGAGGCGATGGTCAACTACCTGGCGCTGCTGGGCTGGGGCCCGCCCGACGATGTCGAGGTGCGGCCCATCGGTGAGATCGTCGAGCTGTTCCGGATCGAGGACGTCAACAAGGCGGCCGCATTCTTCGACCTGCGCAAGCTTGAGCACGTCAACGCCACCCACCTCCGGGGGCTCGCCAAGTCGGACTTCATCGAACGGGCGGGCCCGTGGCTGGCGGAGGCACCATGGGAGCCCGAACGCTTCGACCCTGATGTATTCGACCGCATGGTCGACCTGGTCCAGGAGAAGCTGCGGACGCTCGGCGACGTGGTCCGGTTCGTCGACTTCCTGTTCCTGGACGACCCCGTCGACGACCCCGATTCGTGGCGGAAGGTGATGGTCGACGGACCCCTGGCCGCCGAGATGCTCGGCGGCGCAGCGGCTGCCCTGGGGGAGTGCCCCTGGGAGGCCGAGGCGGTCAAGCAGGCCGTGTTCACGGTGGGCGAGGGGCTGGGGCTGAAGCTGGGCAAGGCACAGGCGCCTGTCCGGGTGGCGGTGACCGGTCGCATGGTCGGGCCACCGCTGTTCGAGACCATGGCCGAGTGCATGGAACGCTCCGAGGTACTGCGGCGCATCGACGTGGCCCGGGCGAGGCTCTGACCCGGGACGGAGCAGGTCGGAGCGGGGCGGCGCCCGGGGAGCGGAGGCTCGTCGGGCGAAAGGCGAGCCGATCGAAAGGTGAGTGACGTTACGCTGATGCCGCCCTCCGGGGCCCACCTTCGGGGGTGGTGTAATTGGCAACACAGCTGGTTCTGGTCCAGTCGTTGAGGGTTCAAGTCCTTCCCCCCGAGCAATTTCCTGAGCGAGACGCGGCCTGAACGGCTATCGCTACACTGAGCGCCGCCCACGGACCCGATGGTCGCATCGGCCGTGGGCACTGTCACCGGCCCCGTTCGTCTAGAGGCCCAGGACGCCAGGTTCTCAACCTGGTAACACGGGTTCGAATCCCGTACGGGGTACATGCCACCAGAGCCGGTCCTCACGGGCCGGCTCTGTCGCTTCCGGACGCCCGAGCCGCTTGCCTACCCCGAGCCGCTTGCCTACCCCAACAGGTGTCGGACGTGTGCGGCTTCGTTTACGCAGCGCACGGTCCGCAGCCCGTTCGACGAGGCGGTCACCCGCAGGATCCCGCAGTAGTCGTGGAGGATGGCGAACGGGTCGTCGTAGCCGAGGATCGACTGAAGGAAGACGCCCATCACCATTCCGTGGCAGTACACGGCGACGGTGCGTCCCCGGTTCTGTTCCACGATACCGTCGAAGGCGTCGGTGACACGTCGTCGAAAGGCCGGATAGTCGCCGCCGAACACCGACTCGCGGTCCTCGAGGAACTCGCGCACGATCACGTGGTCGTCGTCCATCTCCTCGGCGGGAACGTATTCGGAGCGGTGCCGATCTGATTCCTCGAGGTCGGCCAGGAGTTCCGGGTCTAGACCCAGTTGCAGCGCAAGGGGGGCGGCCGTCTCGACAGCCCGGCGCATCGAGCTGGTGACGATGTGGTCGATGGACTCTTCGCCCTCCCCGGCGAGCAGGTCGGCCGTCGCCTGCGCCTGGAGTCGACCGATCCCGGAGAGGGGAGGGTCGGCGCCCTCGCCTTCCGGGCGGGTTTCAGCCTCAGGACGGGCATGTCGGACGATCAGCAACTCCACGGCGCCGGAGCCTACGGGCCGATGCCGGTCGACGTTCGGGTCGGGGCGTGGTGGTGCACGGGGCGACCCACGAGACAAACCGCATCCGGGGGAGTAGGTTCCGTGTCGAACAACGGGTCCGTTCCGTCGGACCCCGTCACGGCTTTCCGGCGGTAGGGCCCCTCAGAACGGGCCGGCGCATCAACGGGCCATTGCCGCACTCCCGCCGAAGCGGCAACGCCCGGTGTCGACCCCAGATCGGCCCCCGGTACCCGCCACCGGGGGTCGATCGCGTGCCGGTGGGGTCGGCCTCGATGAACAGTGCCGGCCCCGGTACCCGCCGCCGACTGTTCGACGGCTCGCCGGTTCCGTCGGGATGGGCGGATTTGAACCGCCGACCCCCTGCTCCCAAAGCAGGTGCGCTGCCTGGCTGCGCCACATCCCGGTTGCTTGAGTGTAGGAGTCGACAGGGTCTACGCTCCTGATGTCATACATCGGGCACCACGAAGTAATGTCCGTACAACCTGACCAAGGAGTTTCCATGGTGTTGCGGCGGTTGTCGATTCTCGTCTTTGCGGTGCTCGCACCGCTGGCCTCCGTGCTGGCCACCCCGGCTGCGGCACAGGACGAGTGGCCCCAGTATTCGCGCGACGACGCCTCGGGCTGCGACATCACGACATACGAGGACGGTGCGTGGGACCAGTCCTGCGACGACGGGAGCTACGGGTCCAACTGGACGGACGGATCGGGCTACAGGTACGACGGGCCCTCGGGTTGCCAGGTCGACTGGGACTCGACGGGAGCTACCACCTACGACTCGTGCGCAGAGGGCAGCGACGACGGCGGAGGCGGGGACAACTCGTGGTACGACGAGGGCTCCGGATGCTGGATCTTCGACTACGGCGACGGCAGCGGTGACCAGAACTGTGACGACGGTAGTTGGGGCTGGAACTCGACCGACGGTGCAGGTGCCTGGTACGACGCCGGCTCGGACTGCTACAACGAGTGGGATTCTTCGGGGGCGACGGTCGACAGCTGGTGCGGCGGCAGCGACGGCGGCGATCCGGGAGGCGACGGCAGCGTCTACGAAGAGGACACGGGCTGCTGGGTCAACGACTACGGCGACGGCAACAACGACCAGAACTGCGACGACGGCAGTTGGGGCGGCAACTCGGGCGACGGCTCGGGCTACTGGTTCGATGGTCCCTCGGGTTGCTACAGCGAATGGGATTCCTCGGGATCCATCACCGACGAGTGGTGCGACGACGGCGGCGGTGGCGATGGCGGTGGCGGCGGCGACCAGTCGGGCGAGTACAACGAGGCCACGGGTTGCTGGGTCAACACCTGGGACGGCGGCGAGGACTGGAACTGCGACGACGGATCCCGCGGTTCACAAAACGACGACGGATACTCCAGCGAGTACGACCCTGACACCGGCTGCGAGACCCAGACCTACTCAGACGGCAGCGAGAGCGGCTGGTGCGACGACGGATCGAACTGGTACGTCGACAGCGACGGAAACACTTCCGGCTCGACGTACGACGAGTCCACGGGCTGCTACACCGAGACTCGGGGCGACGGGTCGGTCCAGACGCGTTGCGAGTCCTACGACGAGGCCACCGGCTGCACCATCACGACGTACAGCGACGGCAGCGAGAACGCCTGGTGCGACGACGGATCGAACTGGAGTACCGACAGCGACGGCGGCCGTTCGGAGTCGAGCTACGACGAGGCCACCGGCTGCTCGATCACCGTGAGCGACGACGGCAGCGAGAGCGGCTGGTGCGACGACGGCTCCAACTGGTGGGAGGACGCCTCGGGCAACCGCCAGGAGAGCAGCTACGACGAGGAGACCGGCTGCTACACGGAATCCGAATGGGACGGTTCCATCCGCACCCGCTGCGAGGAATTCGACGAGGAGACCGGCTGCAGCACCACGACCTACAGCGACGGCAGTGCCAACGTCTGGTGCGACGACGGCTACAACTCGTGGACCGACGAGTTCGGCAACACCTCGGAGTCGAGCTACGACGAGGAGACCGGCTGCAGCATGACCACCAACTCGGATGGCAGCTCCAACATGTGGTGCGAGGACGGTCGGGGATCGAACATCGACCAGTTCGGCAACGAGGAAACCTGGAACGAGGAATACGACGAAGAGACCGGCTGCCGCACGACCACCCGCTCGAACGGTTCGGCCGACACCTGGTGCGACGACGGCTCCGGTTCGTACACCGACGAATACGGCCGGTCCGAGTCCTGGATGAGCAGCTACGACGACACAACCGGCTGCACGACCGAGGAGCGTTCCGACGGGACCGTGAACATGTGGTGCGACGACGGCTCCAACATGTGGACCGACGAGTTCGGCAACACCAGCTCCACGACCTACGACGAGGCGACCGGTTGCAGTGTCACGATCAACTGGGATGGCTCCAGCAATACCTGGTGCGAAGACGGATCCGGTTCTTGGACCGATTCACGCGGCAATTCCGAACAATGGTCGGAGGTCTACGACGAGGAGACCGGCTGTCGCACCAACACCTACAGCAGCGGTATGTCCGACACCTGGTGCGACGACGGCTCGGGCTCCCGGACCGACGAGTTCGGCCGCACCGAGTCCTGGACGCAGGTCCGTGACGAGGAGACCGGCTGCACCACCGAGACCTATACCAACGGTTCCACCAGCCAGTGGTGCGACGACGGGTCCAACGTGTGGACCGACGAGTTCGGCAACACCTCCAAGTCGACCTACGACACAGCCACCGGCTGCAGTGTCGAAACCCGCTCTGACGGCAGTTTCTCGAAGTGGTGCGACGACGGCACCAACGAGTGGACCGACGAGCACGGCAACAAGTCGGTGAGCCTCTACGACCACGAGTCAGGCTGTTCGACAACCACCGAATGGGACGGCTCGACCAGCGTCTGGTGCGAAGACGGCTCGGGTTCATGGACCGATTCCCAGGGACTCGTGCAGACCTGGAACGAGGTCCGTGACGACGAGACCGGCTGCACCACCCAGAGCTACTCGGATGGATCGACCAACGTCTGGTGCGACGACGGCTCGGGTGCCTGGACCGACCCGCACTCGGGCGAAACCGTCACGTGGTCGGCGGCGGTGTACGACCCGGATACCGGATGCACCACCGAGGAGCGCTCTGACGGATCGACCAACTCCTGGTGCGACGACGGTTCCAACTTCTGGACCAACTCCGACGGCTCTACCTCTACCTGGGACCAGGCGACGGGTTGTTCCGAGACGCTCAACGCCGACGGTTCCAGCAACGTCTGGTGCGAGGACGGCACCGGCTCGTGGACCAGCGCCGACGGCTACCACGAGGAGTGGACCAGCACCTACGACCCGGATACCGGGTGCACCTCCGAGGAGCGCACCGACGGCTCCAGGAACATCTGGTGCGAGGACGGCAGCAGCACCTGGGTCGATGTGGACGGCTCCGAACACAGCTCGTTCTGGGACGATGAGACTGGCTGCCAGATCGACGAGAACGCCGACGGCTCCAAGAGCGCATGGTGCGACGACGGCACCGGCTGGTGGCAGGACACCGACGGTGAAACCGAGTCCTGGGCGCCGCCCGTCTACACCTACGACGACGACACAGGCTGCTCCACCGACTCCTACAGCGACGGCACCAGCTTCACCTGGTGCGACGACGGACGGACGATCTGGACCGATGTGGATGGAACCATCGATGAATGGATCCCGCCGACCGCGGTGGCCAACAGCGACGGCTCCACGACCATGACCTGGTCGGACGGCACGGTCGAGACGGTGCAACTCGACGGTTCCTCCAGGACCGCATATCCCGACGGGTCCTGGGAGGAGTTCAGGACACGCGGCGATGGCGCCGAGGTCTGGACCTACTCCGACGGCTCGAAGTGGGTCGTGTTCCCGGACGGAAAGGCTCAGTACACAGATCCGTTCGGCGAGACCTCGTCCACATCCACGATCGGGTCTGGTGACCAGGCCGCCGAGGTAACCACCTACGAGGACGGTTCGACCTGGACCGCATACGCCGACGGCCGGGAGGTCTGGACCGAGTCCACCGGCTACACCTATGAGACCACGGTCGACCCGGCGACAGGGATCAGGACCACCAGAGAGTCGGACGGCTCTGTCAGGGTCGAACGACCCGACGGGAGCTTCGAATACCGCCATCCGGATGGCACGGTCGATGTCGGCAGCCTCAACGAGGGCGGCGACCTCGTGGTCCGCAATGCCGACGGATCCACCGAGATGGTCCGCGCCGACGGATCCAGCACCTGGTCCGACGAATGGGGCAACAACCACACGACCGTCATCGAAGAGGACGGCGGCCGGTTCACCATCCACAGCGATGGCTGGGAAGAGACCCGGACGGCCGACGGTTCGGTGACCGTGCGCACCAGCCCATCGGGGGCGACAGAGACTGAGATGGTGCTCGCCGACGGCACGGTGCTGATCGTGTACTCGGACGGTTCTGAGGAACGGTTCAACCCGGACACGGGGATTACGACCTTCACTGATTCGAGCGGAGCGGTCTACAAGACGCGTGAGCAGTCCGACGGCACGATCGTGGCCAGCGATGCCGGCGGCAGCGTCACGGCCTTCAACCCGAAGACCAGGGTCTCGACCCACGTCGAGGGCGACGGTGGCGAACAGGACACCACTCGTCTGGCCGACGGCTCGACACGGACCGTCCTTCCTGACGGCACCGAGATCGTGACCGCCCCCAACGGTGCCCAGACGGTCACACACGCGGATGGATCCACCAGTTCTGTCGCGATCACGACCAACGGGAAGCTGATCGAATCGCAGGACGGCTCGATGGCCAGGGTGTCGACGGGCGATACCGGCGAGTTGCAGGTTGCCTACGACTACGTGGAGGGCGCAGGCGGAATCGAATCGCTTACCGCCAACCCGGAGGACGGCACCATCGACGTCGTCATGGGCAACGGTGATGAACTCGTCGTCACCATGGGCACGGACGGCTCCATGACCGTCGAGTCGCCCATCGGCACCCGCACGTTCGACTCAGCGGGAGCGGTGATGGGTGCCGTGTCGACTGCCACAGCGACCGACGGGTCCACAGAGATCACCTCCGAAAGCGGCGCCACGTCCAGCATCTCGTCCGACGGCCTGACCATGACGGTCGAGTCCGCCGACGGCACGAGTGCGGTGTCCACCAAGACCAGCTCAGGGGTCACGGTCGAGGTCGATGGCGTCACCTACACCTACGACTTCGCGTCCGAGGGTGCGACATCCTCCGAGGATGGATGACGAGATGACCATGTGCAAGCGGGCGATCAGAGGGGATTCGGTAATGGGGGGCAGCGGAATCAGGCGAAGTTGGAGCAGGTGGCTCCTGTTGGCGGCAGCCCTGGTGGTACTCGGGGCGTGCGGTGGCGGCGGTGACGATGCCACGGAACCGACGACCACGACGACAGCCACCACGACCACATCCGGCACGGAAGACGAGACCACGACCACGACCGGCACGGAAGACGAGACCACGACCACGACGACCGTCACCACGACAACCGAGTCCGTGGAGGAACCGGATGCCGACGGCCAGGAGTGTGTCCTGGTTCCGAACGGTTCGTGCAGCGGCGCCGACTTCTCTGGACAGGACCTTGCCGGTGCGGTCATCCCCGGCATAGACCTGATGGGCGCCAACCTCGAGGGAGCGATCCTCGACGGGGCGCTGATGGTCGGCGCCGACCTGACCGGCGCCAACCTGGCAGGTGCATCGATGTCCAACACCAACCTGGCCGGTGCGACGCTCAGCGAGGTCAGGGCGCCTGCTGCGATGTTCTTCCACACGGACCTGTCGCACACCGACATGACCCGTTCCGATCTGACTGCGGCCATGATGGTCGAGGCCGACCTCAAGTCGGCCAACATGACCGGTGCCCGGGTCGAAGGCATGATCGACCGGCGTTCTTTCTGGTGCAGCACCATCGGTAGCAACGGAACCCTCCGCAACGACAGCTGCCAGGGGGGCGACTGAAGCTGGTTGCGGTCAGCGGAGGCCTGCGGTGAGCGACCCCATCTACGATGCCCGGACCTTCTGGGAACTGCTCGAACGCCGTGTGGCGTCGACGCCAGATCGCAAGATGCTGATCGACACCGAGGGGCGCTCGCTCACGTTCGCAGATGTGAAGGCGGCAGCCGAGCGCGTTGCGACCGGCTTCGCCGCCATGGGCGTCGGTGCGGGTACGGCGGTGACCTGGATCCTGCCCACCCGCATCGAAACCGTCGTTGCCTCGCTGGCGCTCTCCCGGCTAGGAGCCGTCCAGAACCCGATCCTCCACATATATCGGGAGCGTGAGGTCGGCTTCTGCATCCGACAGACAGAAGCTGATCTGGTGCTCATGCCAGGCGAATGGGGGGGCTTCGACTACACGGCAATGGTCGAACGGGCGACCGCCGACCTCGAGGCGCCACCGAGGATCCTGGTCGCCTACGACTCACTCCCAGAGGGAGACCCGTCGGAACTGCCACCCATACCCGATTCCCATGATGAGCCGATCCGGTGGATCTACTACACGTCCGGGACGACCTCCGACCCAAAGGGGGTCATGCACAGCGACGCCAGCCTGATGGCCGGGGGAGTAGGGCTCGCCGGGGCGCTCGGCATGCAGGCCGACGATGTCGGATCGATCGCCTTCCCCTACTCGCACATCGGCGGTCCCGACTACCTGGTCTGCCTGCTGGCAAGCGGGTTCCCGGCTGTGCTGGTGGAGAAGTTCGACCTGCTGCCCACGATCGAGGCGTACCGTCGCCTCGGCGTGACAATGGCCGGGGGGAGCACGGCGTTCTACACGATGTTCCTCAACGTCCAGCGCCAGACCCCGGACGAGCCCATCATCCCGACGCTGCGCCTTCTGTCGGGCGGCGGTGCGCCCAAGCCACCCGAGGTGTTCTTCGAGGTGCAGGCGGAGATGGGAATACCCGTTGCGCACGGCTACGGCATGACCGAGAGCCCCATGATCTGCCAGGGGTCACCCCACGACACCGACGACCAACTTGCCCACACCGACGGGGCACCGGTCTTCGGCGCCGAGGTGAGCGTCGTGCGGCCCGACGGCTCCACCTGTGACCCGGGGGAGGAGGGCGAGGTCTTCATCGCCGGACCCCAGCTGTTCAGGGGCTACCGGGACGCATCGCTGGATGCTGATGCATTCGACGAACAGGGCCGCTTCCGCAGCGGCGACCTCGGTGTCATGCGCGAGGACGGTCACCTCACCCTCACCGGCCGTGTCAAGGACATCATCATCCGGAAGGGTGAGAACATCTCCGCCAAGGAGGTCGAAGACGTGCTGTTCGCCCACCCGTCGGTCAACGCCGTCGCCGTGATCGGGCTCCCGGACGCCGAACGGGGAGAGCGGGTGTGTGCCGTCGTCGAGACCACCGACGGCGCAGAGCCGCTCACCTTCGACGACATGGTCGGTGCCTGCGGGTCTGCAGGGCTGATGCGCCAGAAGGTTCCCGAACAACTGGTCGTCTACGGAGGCGCCCTGCCCCGCAACGCCACGCTCAAGATCCTCAAGTACGAACTGCGCGACGAACTGGCAGAGGTTCCCTGGCCGTAGGCCCGGGCTCGGGGAGATCGGCTCAGCGGCCCCCGAAGACGGGATCGCGCCGCCCCCGGAAGGCGGCCACCCCCTCGGCGGCGTCTTCGGTGACGGCCAGTTCGGACTGGACGGGCCCGAGGGCGGCGATCGCTGCCTCCTCGCCCTCCTGGACGTAGCGCAGCGAAGAAGCCTTGGTGGCCCGGACCGCCAGCGGAGCACCCTGACAGATGACCTCGGCGAGCTCGAGCGCCCGGTCGAGCTCCGACCCGGTGGGAACGACCTCCTGCACGAGTCCGATCCGGTGGGCCTCGGTGGCGTCGAACTCGTCGGAGGTGAGCAGGTGGTACATGGCGTTGCCCCAACCGCCCCGTTGGACGAAGCGGATGGTCGCACCGCCGGCGGCATGGATGCCGCGCAGCGGCTCGTGTTGACGGAAGCGACAGTCGGCGGCGGCGACCACGATGTCTCCTGCCAGCATCATCTCAATGCCGAGCGTGTAGGTGTAGCCCTTGACCGCCGAGACGACCGGCTTGCGGCACCTGCGGCCGAGTGCGGTGGGGTCCACCAGGTCGGGTCCCCTGCGGCGGTCACCCGACTTCATGCGCTCGGTCCACATCGGCAGGTCCAGGCCGGCTGTGAAGTGGTCGCCGTGGGCAAACAGCACGCCGCACCAGAGGTCGTCGTCCTCGTCGAGGCGTGTATACGCGACGGCCAACTGCCGGCTCATCTCCGGCGTGAAGCCGTTCAACTTGGCCGGCCTGTCGATGCCCATGAGGAGGATCCGGCCCCGGTCCTCTGTGGTGATCCGGCCCTCGTCGGGGTCGGGGTTCTGGTTCATCGGCGCGTGCCCTTTCTGGATAGGTCGCCCTACACGTTGCACACGCCTGAACGGGTGTGGAAGATCCCCGGGTTCAGGCTGCTGCGGCCCTCTCGGCCTCCCGGTCGAGCAGCTTCTGTTTCACGAGTTCACCGAAGGCGTAGCCGCCCAGGCTGCCGTCGGTCCGAAGGACACGGTGGCAGGGGACCAGCACCGGGATCGGGTTGCCGCCTAGTGCAGTTCCGACCGCACGCACCGCGTTGGGACGGTGGATCACCTTGGCTATCTCGGCGTAGGTGCGGGTTTCTCCGGGTGGAACCCCGAGGCATGCCTCCCAGACAGATCGCTGGAACGGCGTGGCGCCCGAGAAGTCGAACGTCAACTCGTCGCGGCGCCCGGTGGCGAATGCACGCTCGATGGCGTCGTAGAGGTCGTCAGGCAAGTCGTCGCCCCGGGCAGCGGGTCGGCCGGTGCGGTCGTGGAGCTCTTCGCGGAAGCGGGCGAAGGTGATGAGGTTGGCGAAGGCGCTGCCGCAGATACCGCGGTCGTTGTGCGCGATCCACAGCCCCCCGACCGGTCCCGCTACCTGGGCGATCTCGTCAACCGGCTCCGGCCATGTTCCCGAACCACCGCCTCCGCCGTCTTCTCCTGCTTCGGTGGCCTCCAAGGTCCCTGTCATGTGTCCCCCATCGGTTGCTCTCCGGCGGGTCCGTCGGATTGACCGTAGGTTCGCGCAGATTTGCGACGAGTGCGAGCCATGGCGAGAATTATTTCTTGCGGCGTCGTCCCGTGCAAGGGGTCAGTCGGCATCGTCACCTGCGTCATCGGCGAGCCCGGTGCGTACGATCACAAGCGGGCACGGGCTGTGGTGGGCGATGGCCTGGCTGACCGAACCGAGCCGCAGGCCGGCGAAACCGCCGCGACCGCGGTTGCCGACGACAAGCATGTCCGCACCCTCGGATACACGCATCAGGGTGTCGGCGGCCCTGCCCTTCACAAGGCTGCGCCGGACCTCGACGGCAGGGTGGCCGGCAGCGTCGAGAGCCGACTCGATGACGTCGCCCTGCATTCGCTCGATCTCGGCGACCAGGTCGAAGGAGTCGAGGGGGACGTAGCCGAGGTCCGGGGCGGCCGGCACATAGGTGGGGGAGTAGGCCGTCACAACCTCGACGAAGGCGTCCCGGAACGCTGCCTCCTCGAGGGCCCAGATGAGGGCAGCCCGGGCATATCCGGATCCTTCGACTCCGACGACGATGCGTCGCTCAACCATTGGTGCCTCCCTTGTGTCTCGAAGCCGGCGTCAGTTCGGGACGCCTGTGCCGATGGTACCCGAGACGCTGATCCTGATGTTCAGATGAGGGTGCCTGCGACCTTGTCGGCTGCTTTGTCCTCGGAGATGTTCAGGGCGAAGGCCAGTTCTGATACGAGGACGCTGTGGGCCTTGGTGTAGAGGGTCTTCTCGCCGGCGGAGAGGCCCTTGGCGGCCTCCCGGAGGGCGAGGTTCCGGACGACCTCGGCGACCTGGTAGACGTCGCCGCTCTTGAGCTTCTCCTGGTGGTTCTTGAAGCGCCGGGACCAGTTGGCCGGCTCGCGGACGTCGCGCTTGCGGAGCACCTCGAAGAGGTCCTCGACGTCGGCCTTGGCGATGGGCCAGCGCATGCCAACCTCTTCGGCCATGTCGACCGGGACCGAGAGGGTCATCTCGCCGTGCGCCATCTGGAGTACGAGGTACTCGCGCTTCTCGCCGAAGGCCTCGCGCTTCACCTTCTTCTTGATGATGGCGGCACCATGGTGTGGGTAGACGACCTTGTCGCCGGGCTTGAAGGACACAGGAGTCTCCGTGGGGGCAGTCTGGACTACAGGGGGAAGAGGGGGACCCTTGAGGATAGCGGGCAGCGGGCGGCCTCGGTGGAGGCGTCAGGCTCCGAGCCGCTCGCGGGCCAGGCGGCTGCGTTCGAGGAGGTGTTCGGGAACGCCGTGGCTGTTGCCCGTTGCGGGTCCGTCGGCACCGTCTTCGCCGGTTGCTGCGTCCTCGCCCACGGAGTCGGGGTGGAGCTTCGTCGATTCTCGGTCGATGCGGAACTGCGGCCAGTCCCGTCGCTGCGCCAACTGGTCGTGGCTGACGCCACCGAGGTCGATGCCGTTGTCGAACGACACCCAGTACCGGTACCAGGAGACGCCGTTGGCCACCCGGACCTTGCCGACCGTTCCCTCCGGAACGCCCGGCAGGTCGACGGCGGCGACGACCTTGGCAAAGCGTCGGATCGGTTGGCTGCGATCGATGGTTCGGGGCATGGGGTCTCCCTGGATGCGACGGTTGCGTGGAATCTAGTGGTGGGCTGCCTGCAGCAGGTGCTTCAGGCGCCCAGCCGGCGGCCGGTCACCACGGCGTCGACGACAAGATCGATCAGGTCGTCGATGGCGACGTCGTCGCCTTCGCCGGACGAGCGGCGGGTGAACTCGACGCTTCCCCTGTCGAGGCCCCTCGGACCGATCGTGACCCTCAGCGGGATGCCGATCAGCTCGGCATCGGCGAACTTCACGCCCGGCCTGGCGTCACGGTCGTCGAGCAGGACGTCGATGCCCGCTGCCGTGAGGTGGTCATGCCAACGCCCGGCGAGGTCCATCGAGGGTTCGTGGTCGACCTTGACGACAGTAAGCACGACCTCGTAGGGGGCGATGGCAACCGGCCAGACGAGCCCGGCATCGTCGTGGTGGACCTCGGCGACCGCCGCCATGGCACGACCGACGCCGATGCCGTAGGAGCCCATCGTCGGGGTGCGGGAGTTGCCCTCGGCGTCGAGGACCGACATGTCCATGGCCTCGGCGTACCTGCGACCGAGCTTGAAGATGTGCCCGGCCTCGATGCAGCGGACGACCTCGAGGGGAGCGCCACAGTCGGAACACGGTTCGCCATCGAGGATCCCCCGATGGTCCAACCAGTGGTCGACCGTTATGTCCCGCCCGACGTCTACGCCTTCGAGGTGGAAGCCGTCGTCGTTGGCGCCCGTAGTCATGCCGGAACGTCCCCGGAGGGCGAGGTCGGCATAGATGGTCGGCCCATCGACGCCGACGGCTCCGAGGCTCCCGGGTGAGGCACCGAGGGCGTCGCGGATGCGGTCGGGCTCGGCGGGGCGCAGGTCGCCCGCACCGGTGGCGTCCGCGAACTTCTGCTCGAGGAACGGGTGGTCGCCGCGCAGCAGGATCAGGACAAGGTCCCCGTCGACCTCGTAGACGAGCGTCTTGACCTGGTGCTCGGGCGGATGGCCGACTTCTGCGAGGGCGGCGATCGTGTGAACGCCCGGCGTCGGGAAGCGCACCGGTGCCGCACCGCCGGGCCGGTTCTCTACCGGTGCGGTGGCCGCCGAGGCGCGCTCGACGTTGGCCGCATAGCCACAATCGGCACAGCGGGCGACATCGTCCTCGCCGGCAGGCGATTCGACCATGAACTCGATGGATGCACTTCCTCCCATGGCTCCCGAGGAGGCCTCCACCGGATGGGCATCGAGGCTGAGCCTGGCGAAGATGCGGGTGTAGGCGAGGTGGTGCAGGTCGAACGAGCGGTCGAGGCCGGCGTCGTCGATGTCGATGGAATACGAGTCCTTCATGGCGAACTCACGAACGCGCAGAAGGCCCGACTTGGGGCGGGGCTCGTCGCGGAACTTGGTCTGGATCTGGTACCACATCTGCGGCAGGTCCCGGTAGGAGGAGAGCTCGAGCCCGATGAGGGCGATGACCTCCTCATGGGTCATGCCGAGGACCAGGTCGGCGCCCCTGCGGTCGACCAGGCGGAACATCTCGTCGCCCATGGACTCCCAGCGCCCCGACTGCTGCCAAACCGACGCAGGGTGCATGGCTGGCAGCAGCAGCTCCTGGGCGCCTATGGCGTCCATCTCCTGGCGGATGACCTCGGCGACCTTGCGGTGGACGCGCCAACCCAGCGGCAGCATCGAGTAGTGGCCTGACTGGAGTTGTCGGATGAAGCCACCGCGCACCAGCAGGCGGTGGCTGACCGCCTCGGAGTCGGCCGGGGCGTCGCGCAGTGTCGGGATGAACAGGGTCGACCAACGCACGGGCCGTGCCTCCTCTTCGGATACGGACGCGCCACCCTAGCGATCGGCCCCCGCTGCGCCGCGGCGAACGGGCCTGCGCGAGACTTGGGCCATGAGCGAAATCACCGCCGAACAGGTCCGAGGAGAACTTTCCAGCTGGCTGGACGAGAACTGGGACCCGGACCTGACGGTCCGGGACTGGTGGATCCGTCTCGCCGCCGACGCCTGGGCGCACCCTGCCCTTCCGGAGGCCGCCGGCGGGCGGGGCTACGGCAGCGCACAGATGTCCGCTTTCAACGCCACGATGGCCGACGTCGGCGTGCTGGGTCCGCCGATGGGCCTCGGCTACATGCTGGCGGCACCGACCATCGCCATGCACGGCACCCAGGATCAGGTCGACCGGTTGGTCGCACCGATCCTCGACGGATCGGCTGGCTGGTGCCAGCTGTTCTCGGAGCCGGGGGCAGGCTCAGACCTTGCCGGCCTGCAGGCCAGGGCGGTGCGCGACGGCGACGAGTGGATCGTCACCGGCCAGAAGGTGTGGACCTCGGGTGGCCAGGTGGCAGACAAGGGCATGCTAATCGCACGCACCGATCCGGACCAGCCCAAGCACCAGGGCATCACCTATTTCGCCATCGACATGGACCAGCCGGGCATCGAGGTCCGTCCGCTTCGCGAGATGACCGGCGATGCGCTGTTCAACGAGGTGTTCCTGGACGAGGCCCGGGTGTCCAACGATGATGTGATCGGCGGGCTCGGCAACGGGTGGGCGGTGGCCAACACCACGCTCGCCGTCGAACGGGCCAGCCTGGGTGGCGGGGGCAAACGGCCCGTTGCGGTGACCGGTGGCCCCAAGGCCGGGCGACTCGAGAACCGGGTCGGGGACCTGCTCGAAAGGCCGCCCAGGGGGCCCGACGGCTCCGGGGGTCGGGGGATCACCACCGACCTGCTGGTCGACCTTGCCAAGAACCGGGGCGTGCTGGGTGATCCGGTCGTTCGGCAGGCGATGATGCGTCTGCACATCCTGGGCGAGGTGAACCGCTGGAACATGCTGCGTGCCCGGGCTGGTGGCGGCCGTACAGGCGGCGAGGGCAACATGGCGAAGTTGGCCATGAGTGAACTGGTCCGCCAGAGCCGCGAGGTCGGGAACCTCGTCAACGGTGCCGACGGCATGCTCGACCACACCGACAGTTCCACCGGGGGCATCGTCCAGGAGATGACGCTCTTCTCGCCGGCGCCGTCGATCTACGGGGGCACCGACCAGGTTCAGCGCAACATCATCGGCGAGCGCGTGCTCGGCCTTGCCAAGGAGCCGGGTCCGGCCAAGGGCACCCCCTTCCGCGACCTGCCGCAGAACTGATCCTCGGGGCCGACCGTTTCAGCAGGCGGCCAGGTGGGCGAGGATCGCCTGTCTGACCGCCCCTGGTTCCTCCAACATGAGCATGTGTCCCGAGTTCGCCAACTCGACGACTCCGGGCGGCTCGTTGAAGGCCTCCTCGAGTGCCCGTGCCGCCCTTCGGGGGGTCATGCGGTCCTGCGAACCGAGGACCAGCGTGACCGGACAGGACACGGCAGCGGCGGCAGCGGGCGCATCGCCGTAGCCGGCGCAGGCGGCGAGGTCCGTTGCGAGCACACCGGGTGGGCTCGTCTCGAGCATCGCCGTGACGCCTCCCATCATCCAGAGGCCCGGCGTCGGGTTGAGGCCAATGTGCTGTCGGGGGCCGTGTGCCCAGGCGGTGATGAGGGCCGCCGCCTTCGGGTCGTCGATGTCGGCGGCGGCCTGGAGGTCGGGATGGACGGGCATGGCGGCGGCGATTCCGAGCAGAACAGCCGAGGCGACGGCATCGTGGTGTCGGGCGGCGGCGTCGAGGGCGACAAGGGCACCCATCGAATGCCCGACCAGGTGTGCCGGACCGCCTAGCGCTGTGGAGAGATGGGCGACCCAGTCGGAGATCGCAGCGATCGAGTCGAGTGCGGGTCCCTCGGAGCGCCCGTGGCCGGGAAGGTCGACGGCCACGGCCCGAAAGCCATGGTGGGCGAGGAACCGTGTCTGGTGCGACCAGACCGACCGGTCCATGCCGGAGCCGTGAAGGAGCACGACAAGGGGGTCGGATCGGCCCTCGAGTGGCACTGCACCTGTTGCAGCATGGACGACATTGTCGTCGACGACCAGGTGCACGGCCGACTCAGCGCTGTGAGGCCCGCAGGGCCTGGTCGAGGTCCTGGCATATGTCATCCGGGTCTTCGAGGCCGACCGACAGTCGGATCAGGTTCTCGCTGATCCCTGCGGCTTCGAGGTCGTCGGCGCTCATCTGCTGGTGGGTGGTTGACCCGGGGTGGATGACCAGGGTCTTGGCGTCCCCGACGTTGGCCAGGTGCGAGGCGAGCCTCACGGACTCGATGAAGCGACGGCCCGCCTCGCGGCCACCGGCAACGCCGAACGACAGGATGGCGCCGGCGCCTTTCGGGTAGAGGCGGGCGGCCAACTCATAGTCCGGGTGGCTGGGGTGCTCAGGGTGTCGGATCCACTCGACTGCGTCGTGGTCGTCGAGCAGGTCGAGCACCCGTCGGGTGTTGGCAACGTGGCGGTCCATTCGCAGCGACAGGGTCTCAACTCCCTGGAGCAGGTAGAAGGCGTTTGCGGGACTCATGCAGGCGCCGAAGTCGCGCAGGCCCTCGGCCCTGGCACGCATCGACAGGGCCTGTGGACCGAACTCCTCGGTGAACGTGATGCCGTGGTAGCCGGCATAGGGCTCGGTGAGCGTGGGGAACCTGCCGGAGGCCTCCCAGTCGAAGCGGCCACCGTCGACGAGCACACCGCCGATGGCGATTCCGTGGCCTCCGAGGAACTTCGTCACCGAGTGGATGACGATGTCGGCGCCGTGTTCTATGGGACGCAGCAGGTAGGGGGTGGCGAAGGTCGAGTCCACGGCCAGCGGCAAACCGTGTGCGTGGGCGACCTCAGCGACGGCTGACACGTCGAGAACCTCTATGCCGGGGTTGCCGAGTGTCTCGGCGAGCACCAGGCGGGTCTCGGGGCGGATGGCGTCGGCAAAGGCCTGCGGATCGCGCGGATCGACGAAGGTCGTGGTGATGCCGAAGCGGGGCAGCGTGAGGTTGAGGACGTTGTGCGTGCCGCCGTAGATGTTGCGGCTGGCGACGATGTGGTCACCGGTGGAGAGGAGCGTGGCGATGGCGAGGTGCATTGCCGCCTGCCCGCTGGCGGTGCACACGGCGCCCACGCCACCCTCGAGGGCGGCGATGCGCTCCTCGAGGACGGCGACGGTCGGGTTGGAGATGCGGCTGTAGATGTGGCCACTTACCTCGAGGTTGAACAGGCCGGCGGCGTGGTCGACCGAGTCGAAGACGAACGAGGTGGTCTGGTGGATCGGCACCGCCCGGGACCCGGTGGTGGGGTCCGGCTGCTGGCCGGCGTGCAGTGCACGGGTGTCGAAGCGGTGGATGTCGGGTTCGACCATGGGCGGAGGTTAGGGGTTGAGGCTCGGCGATCGGCGGGTCAGCAGTTGACCTGGTCGGCCAGCCGGTCGAGGCTGGCATCGGATCCGATCGCCACGATGACGTCACCCGATTCGAAGGGCCGTCGGGCCACGTCGTCGGTGTGGAAGCGGCCGGTTGCGTCGCGCACGCTCAGCACGACCGCCCCGGTCTCGCGCCGGAGGGCCAGGTCGTCGATGGTCTTGCCCTCGAAGGCGCAGCCGTCGGGGATGATGATCTCGCGGAGCCAGGCCTCGAAGGCACCGTCGTGGACGACGACGTCGAGGAAGTCGGCCACGTTCGGCTGAGTGGCCAGGCTGGCCATGCGCGAGCCCCCGATCTCGTAGGGGTTGACCACCCGGTCGGCACCGACCTGGAGCATCTTGGTGAGCGCCTCCTGGTCGTCGCAGCGCGAGACGATGAACAGCCGGGCGTTGAGGCCGCGTGCCGACAGGGTGACGTAGAGGTTGTCGACTGTGGTACCCAACGCCGTGATCAGGGTCGATGCCCGGTCTATGCCCGCCTGACGTAGGACATGCTCCTGTCGGGAGTCGCCGACCACGTGGAGGAAGCCGGTGTCCTCGAGCCGGTCGGGATCGATGTCGACCGCAACCACCTCCTGGCCGATGGACTGCACGAAGTCCGTGATGGAACTGCCCACCCTTCCGAGACCGCACACGACCAGGTGCCCGGAAAGCTCGTCGATGGATCGTTGCATTCGGTACCTCCGGTACTGGCCGGTGATCCGGCCCTCGACGATGCTTTCGATCACGGCGGTGGCCCCGTACAGCATGGAGCCGGTTCCCACGAGGATCAGCACCGAGGTGAACAATTTCCAGGCGGCGTCCGGTTCACCGACGACGAGCTCGCGGAAGCCCACGGTCGAGATCGTGATGATCGTCTGGTAGAAGGCGTCGACCGGGTCGAGGCCGAAGAGGCCGTAGCCCAACGTTCCCGCGGCCACCACGCCGACGATCAGGCCGGCTGCCCGCAGGAGGTGGTTCCTCGTGCGGGGAAGCCGAAAACGCAGCATTCCCGCAGGGTAGGCGAGATCGGGGGGTCTGGGACGGTGCGACGGTCGCGGATACTGTAAGCGGCGTCGTTGTCGGACAAGGTCAGACAAGGGGGCCTGCGTCATGCGCATCGGGTTCATCGGGTTGGGCAACGTCGGTGGCAAGTTGGCGGGCAGCCTTGTGCGCAACGGCTACGAGTTGATCGTCCGCGACCTCGATCGCGTTGCGGCCCAGCCGTTCCTCGACGGCGGAGCGGGGTGGGCCGATTCACCTCGGGAACTGGCCGAGCGGTGCGATGCCGTGATCACCTGCCTGCCGTCACCTGCTGCGTGTTCTCTGGTGATGGAGGGTGATGATGGGGTGATCGTCGGCCTCTCCGCAGGCAAGGCCTGGATGGAGATGAGCACGACCGACGAGGCGGAGGTTCGTCGGATGGGTGCCATGGTCGAGGCAGTGGGGGCGATGCCGATCGACTGCCCGGTTTCGGGGGGTTGCCACCGTGCCGCAACCGGCAACATCTCCATCCTGGCCGGATGCGAACGGGAGGCGTTCGAGCGGGTCCTGCCGGTGCTGACCGCAATGGGACGGCACATCCTGCACACCGGCCCGCTGGGCTCGGCGTCGATCCTCAAGGTCGTGACCAACTTCCTGGCCACGGCGAACCTGGTCACGCTCTGCGAGGCGCTCACGACGGCTGCAGCGGCCGGCATGGACCTCGCCACGACCTACGAGGCGATCCGGGCGTCGTCGGGCAACTCGTTCGTCCACGAGACCGAGGGCCAGGTCATCCTCAACGGCAGCCGCGACATCAGCTTCACGATGGACCTCGTGGTCAAGGACATGGGTCTGTTCGACGGCCTGGCCGACCGGCTCGGGATGCCGCTCGAGGTGTCGCCCCTGTTGCTGGAGATCTTCGAGGACGGTCGGGAGCGCTACGGCGACCGGGAGTGGTCGCCCAACATCATCCGCCGTCTGGAGGAGGCCACCGGCCTCGACATCCGGGCGCCGGGTTTCCCTGCAGAGATGGTCGACGACGAGCCCGAGGAGCCGGGCAGCGAGGTTGTCCCGAGGAACTGAGTGGCGCTTCCGGCGCTCAGGCGTCGGGGTGGAGGGGGGCGTAGAAGTCGAGGTTCGACTGGAGCAGGTCGAACACGGTGGCGTCGGTCGGGGGGAGTTCGCCTTCGTGGGTGCCGAGCGGCTCGGTGCGGTAGCCCCAGCGGAGCACGATCGATCCCCAGGTGACGCCCCCGCCGAATGCGGTCAGCACGACGATGTCGCCTGGTGCGATCCGGCCCGCCTGGAGGGCGTCGTGGATCGCCATCGGAATCGACGCTGCGGCGGTGTTGCCGAGGTGCTCGATGTTGACGAAGACCCGCTCGGGTTCGATGCCCAGCCGCCGGGTCGCCGACTCGATGATGCGGGCGTTGGCCTGGTGCGGGATTACGAGGTCGACGTCGTCGGCGGTCATGCCGGCCCGCTCGAGCGCACGCATGGCTGAGCCGGCGATGCCCTGCACGGCGATCTTGAACACAGCCTGGCCCTCGAAGTGGAGGCGGGTCTTCTCGGGCGGCTGGCCCCCGTAGGGTTCGCCCCGGGTGCCCATGGCCTGGACGACCATGGTGCCCCCCTTGGTGCCGTCGGCCCCGAGGTCGACGGAGATCACTCCCGCCCCGGATTCGCCATCTGTGGACTCGGACGCCTCGTAGACGGCGGCACCGGCACCGTCGCCGAAGAGGATGCAGTGGGAGCGGTCGCGGTAGTCCATGGCGATGTGGAGCTTCTCGGCGCCGATCACCAGGACCCGGTTCGCAAAGCCCGACTCGATCATCCCGGTCACGGTCGCCGTGGCGTACACGAAGCCGGAGCAGGCGGCGTTGAGGTCGAAGGCGGCGGCATTGGCGGCGCCGAGGCGTTCCTGGATCATCGTGGCGACGCTCGGGCAGAGCAACTCGGGCGTGGTCGAGGCGACGAGTATCAGGTCGA
Source organism: Actinomycetota bacterium (assembly GCA_014381945.1). Classification (GTDB taxonomy): domain Bacteria; phylum Actinomycetota; class Acidimicrobiia; order Acidimicrobiales; family MedAcidi-G1; genus S20-B6. The sequence goes on along the minus strand of JACNKQ010000034.1, from coordinate 5,670 downwards.
GGTCGGGGGGTTCGAGGCCGGCGCAGGCGAGGGCCCGGCGGGCGGCCAGTTCGGCGAGGTCGGTGCCCTCCACGTGTGAGATGGCCCGGCTCCGGATGCCGGTTCGTTCGAAGATCCAGTCGTCGTCGGTGTCGCAGAGCCGTTCGAGGTCGGCGTTGGTCAGGCGCACCGGCGGAACGCATTTCCCCCAACCGGTGATCACCGCTCTTTGCACGGCGTGGCTCCTCGGGTCGTTGGTCGCCTGCACGATTTCCTAGCACCTCGGGTGGGGTTGCAGCGCCGACGGGCCTTCGACTCGAATGGGCGGATGACGATCCGGCGCCCGCTTGTCGCCAGCGTTCTGTCGGCCGTGCTGCTGGCTGCCTGTGGTGCTGACGATGCGGCCGCACCGGTGCCCTTGGTCTCGACGACGTTGGCGCCCACCACGACGTTGGCGCCCACCACGACGTTGGCGCCCACCACGACCACGACGTTGGCGCCCACCACGACCACGACGTTGGCGCCCACCACGACCACGACGTTGGCGCCCACCACGACCACGACGTTGGCGCCCACCACGACCACGACGTTGGCGCCCACCACGACCACGACGTTGGCGCCCACCACGACGCTTGCTCCCACGACCACCACAACGACGACCACGACCCTCGCTCCCACCACGCTGCCCGAGCCGGTCGTCGCTGAAAGCTATCCGGCGCAGTCCCGGTATGTGGCCTGGCCGACGGAGGTGTGGCCGCGGGCGGACCTGCCGGCAGGGTCGGCGGAAGAGGTCCTGGCGCTGGTAGACGAGGCACTGCACGATGCGAGTCGCACCTACGGGGCCATCAATGCCGTGGCGATCGTGCAGGCCGGAAACCTCCTGCTGGCCGACAGCCACAAGGGCTACGACGCCTCGACGCCCCACTGGTCGTTCTCGGTCGCCAAGAGCGTCACGCATGCCGCCGTGGGGCTTCTCGTCGGCGACGGCCGGCTCGACGTCGACGCCCCGACCGGGCTGGCCGAGTGGCCGGCTGATGATCCCCGCTCGGAGATCACGATCGACGACCTGCTGCGCATGCAGAGCGGCCTCGAGTGGAACGAGGTGGGCGGTGACGCCGCTTCAATCGTCGTCGGCGAAGGCAACGCCGACGCCTCCGGCTATGCGTCGGCCAAGCCGTTGGCGGCCGAACCCGCGTCGACCTTCAACTACAACACCGGCAACACGGCCATCGTGGCGTCGCTGATGGCGGACGAACTCGGCGGCGGTGGGGCGCTCGAGGCCTGGCTGGACGACCGCCTGTTCGGGCCCCTCGGCATCACGTCCGTCGAGCTCGAATTGGACGGCACCGGTATCTGGCTGGGCGGTACCGGCGCCAACATGTCCCTCGAGGACTTCGCCCGCTTCGGGCTGCTCTACCTGCGGGGCGGCGTCTGGGAGGACGAGGGGCTGCTTCCCGAGGGATGGGTCGACCATGCCAGGACGCCGAGCGCCTCGTTCGCCGGCTACGGGGCCGGTTGGTGGCTGGGGGAGGACGCCCTTGCCGCCGTGGGCTTCCTGGGCCAGCAGATCTCGGTGGTACCGGAGATGGACCTGATCGTGGTCGTGCTGGCCGCCGGAGGTGAGAGCGGCCCACTGTCCGACGACCTGGTGGCAGCCATGGCCGGTGGCGGTTGAGCGGCCACTGGCGGGGGACTGCACCGGCGCCCTGTCAGGCTGCGCTCTGCGATCTGGCTTCGTCACACCGGGGGAGTACAGTCTGAGTGGGTTTCGGTCCTTTTTCGGACGGGTGTGATCTGCTGTCGGCAAGCGGCCGCGGACCCGACCGGGGCAGGGCAGTAGGGAGTCATATGAACGGGACCATTTCCCGTGGATCTGCAAGGGGCCTGACAGGGCTTCTGGTCACCGCGGTCCTTTCGATGGTGGTGACGGTCGCACCCCTGGCAGCCGAACCGATCGCCCAACCGAACGCAGCAGCCCTCTACGACGACGGATCGGTGCTGCCGCTCTCTGCCCATGGAGAGGCGCTCCTCGGCTTCCTGGGCCCCCTTCCCACGGGACTCGCCTCTGACGATCTTGCAAAGGCGGTCCTGGCAGCCGGCAGTTCCACCGAGCGGAACCCCTTCGGACTGCTGGTCCGCTTCACCGAGGCGGCATCGGCCGGCGACGTCGCAGACGTGCTCGGCGCCGTCGGCGGCAGCCTGACCGGACCATCACTGGATGGATCCGGCCTGTACCTGGTCGAGACACTGCGTGACCTCGACGACGCCCTGGCGTTGCTGGGCAGTTCCCGGGTGGTCAAGTGGGCCGGCCCTGACGTCGTGGTACGGGTCGCCGACCTGCCCTCTGATCCGAGGCTCGACGAACTCTGGGGCCTCACCGGTGCCAACGGGGTCGATGCCCCCGGTGCCTGGGCGCATTCTCTGGGCGACCCGTCGGTCGTGGTGGCAGTAATCGACACCGGTGTCGACCTCGACCATCCCGACCTGGAGGCCAACATCTGGACCAACCCCGGTGAGATCGCCGGCAACGGCATCGACGACGACGGCAACGGCTACATCGACGACGTCCACGGCTGGGACTTCGTCAACGACGACTCCGACCCGAACGACGACAACAACCACGGCACGCACGTGGCGGGCACCATCGCAGGGGTCGCCGATGACGTCGGCATAGTCGGCGTGGCACCGGGGGTCCAGATCATGGCCCTCAAGTTCCTGTCCGCATCCGGTGGCGGTTACTCGTCGGATGCCGTTTCTGCGCTCTCCTACGCCATTGCAAACGGCGCCTCGATATCCAACAACTCATGGGGCGGCGGCGGCTCCAGTGGGGCGATGTCGGGCATGCTCGACCAGGCCGCTGCTGCCGACCACCTCTTCGTGGCTGCAGCCGGCAACAGCAACTCCGACAACGACCTCTGGCCCACCTACCCGGCGTCGTATCCCCAGGACATCGTTGTGACGGTGGCCTCCACGCAGATCAACGGCGCCCGCTCCTCGTTCTCCAACTACGGCGAGATCGGAGTCGATGTGGCGGCGCCGGGCTCGGCGATCCTCTCTTCGGTTGTCGGCGGCGGGTACGCCTCCTTCAGCGGCACCTCGATGGCCACGCCCCATGTGGTGGGCGTCGCCGCCCTCATGCGCTCGGTGGCGCCGGAACTCACAGCACTCCAGGTAAAGGAGCGCCTGATCGATTCGTCCACCTGGATCGATGCGCTGTCGACTGTCTCGGGTTCGGGCGGCCGGGTCGATGCCGCTGCAGCGGTGGGCGCATCGGTACCGGCGGCACCTGCAGTCTCGATCACAGTTCCGGACGGAACTATCACCGAGGGAAGCCCGGTGGCCCTGGCCGCCACCGCCACCGGTTCCGACGGCGCAGACCTTTCGTCGACCGTCACCTGGACTGACTCGACGGGCACGGTCCTGGCCACGGGAGCCTCATTCGACTGGACGCCCCAGGTCGACGGCGTGCAGCGCATCAGGGCAGCAGCCACCGCCGGCGGACTGACGGGCCTAGATGCCGTCTTCCTCGACGTTCAGGAGGTGCAACGCAGCCTCACGCTCACTACGCCGAACGGCGGGGAGTCGTTCGTACCCGGCGACGAGGTGGTTGTCGAGTGGACCGTGGAGGGACCGGTCGGTGACGTCGACGTATCGATCGAACGACGGGCACAGGTGACCGAGGAGTTCGCAGGCGACGACGCCCTTCCGATCCTCGACCACGAAACGCTCGACATTCCGCTCGTGGTGTCCGATACCGGCGACATCGGCACGGTCGAGTTGGGTCTGCGCCTGAACCACACATACGACTCCGACCTCCATATATCGCTGATCCACCCTGATGGCACGACGATCTCGCTGGCCTCCGGCGTGGGTTCGTGGCGCAACAACTTCGGTGAGGGATCTGCGGACTGTTCCGGGACGCTGACCGTCTTCGCAGACGACGCCGACACCGCAATAGATGCTGGGACCGCCCCGTTCGCCGGCCGCCACCGGCCCGCCGATGCGCTCTCGGTGTTCACCGGTAGGTCGGCCACGGGAACCTGGACACTTCGGATCCACGACAGCTGGACCTGGGACCAGGGCGAGGTCTACTGCGTCGACCTGTCCATCAGTTCCGAGGTCGCCGAGGTGGCCACCGGCGTGGATCCGGCGGTGGGTTCTGCAACCTGGATCGTGCCCGAGGGAGGGATTGAGGGCCCCCTGACGGCCTCGGTCGTCGCCGGAAGCCTGTCGGACAGGTCGGATTCCCCGTTCACGGCCGCCGCCCCAGCCCCACCCACGACAACGACCACGACGTTGCCGCCGTGCTCGACGACCAGCACCACGACGGTTGCTCCGACCAGCACCACCAGCACGACCAGCACGACCAGCACCACGACGGTTGCTCCGACCAGCACGACCAGCACGACCAGCACGACCAGCACCACGACGGTTGCGCCGACCAGCACGACCAGCACGACCAGCACCACGACGGTTGCGCCGACCACCACTGCGCCACCCTGTTCGACGACCACGACTGCGCCGCCGACGACCACGACTGCGCCGCCGACGACCACGACTGCGCCGCCGACGACCACGACTGCGCCGCCGACGACCACGACTGCGCCGCCGACGACCACGACTGCGCCGCCGACGACCACGACTGCGCCGCCTCCATCGTTGGAGGTCAAGGCACCAAATGGCGGAGAGTCGTTCACACGTGGCGAACAGGTCTTGATCGACTGGTCGGCGATCAACGTCGAGGGTGATGTAGATGTCCTTGTGCGTCGCGCCGGAATCCGCGAGGAGGAGTCCCCGGGGGCATCGGCCCTGCCGATCGAGGACTACGAGACCCTCGTGCTGCCATTCGAGATTGCCGGGGCCGGGACGACCAAGGCCATCGAGGTGGGCCTGCGCCTGGACCACACCTACACGGCCGACCTCGAGGTCCGCCTCATAGCCCCGAACGGCGAATCCGTGCGTCTGGCATTCCACAACGGAGGCTGGCGCAACGACTTCGGATCGGGCGCAGACGACTGTTCCGGCACTCTCACGGTGTTTGCCGACGATGCCGTGCAGAGCGTGGAGACCGGCGTTGCCCCGTTCGATGGCCGCCACCGTCCCTTCGAGTCGATGGCGGCGCTCGCCGGCCAGTCGATGGCAGGGACCTGGCACATCGAGATCACCGACCACTGGGGTTGGGACCAGGGCTCTTTGTACTGCGCCCAACTCACGGTGTTCGCTGGCGACACCCTGGCTGCCGGGGGCATCGACGCAGACCTCGCCTCCTTCGAGTGGATGCCGCCGGCAGATCTGATCAGCGGCGACTTCCTCGTCGAGGTCGTCGGCCTGCTCACCGACCGGTCTGACGGCACTTTCCACATCGAGGGCGCAGCCCCGCCCACCACCACGACAACGACGACCGCGCCGCCTACTACGACCGCGCCGCCCACTACGACGACAACGACGACCGCGCCGCCTACTACGACCGCGCCGCCCACCACGACGACCGCTCCGCCTACTACGACGACCCCTCCCCCCCCTACGCCTCCCGCTCCGCCCCCCACGACGACCGCTCCCCCTCCTCCGCCCTCCGCCCCCCCCCCGCCGCCCGCCCCCCCCCCCGCGCCCCCCCCCCCCCCCCCCTCTCCCCCGCCCCTCCCCCTCCCCCCCCCCCCCCCCCCCCCCGCCCCCCCCTCCCGCCGCACTCCC